>NZ_JH976535.1:614839-1214839 GCF_000183545.2 Thermaerobacter subterraneus DSM 13965 | reverse complement strand
GCTGCGGCACCGGCTGCCCGGCCCATTGGAACAGCAGGGCATTGGCCTGGCCCACACCCACCAGCCGCCCCCTGGCGGGCACCAGCGGCTCCACGGTCCCTGCCGACCGGTCCAGACGGGCCCACAGGACCCGGGTCCGGTCGCTTCCCCGGGGCCAGGAACCGGCCAGGGGCACCCGCACCACCGGCCGGGCAACGGCCCGCTGCCCGGCCAGGCGGAGCAAGAAGGGCCGCACCAGCACCTCGAAGACGGCCAGGCAGGCCGGCGGGCTCCCCGGTAATCCCACCGCCCACACCGGCTCCAGGCGCCCGGCGAAGAAGGGTCCGCCGGGCTTGAAGTCGATCCGGCCCAGCACCCGGCGGCAGCCCAGATCCAGCCAGGCGCGGGCCACCCGGTCCCGGGGGCCCACCGACACGCCGCCGGTGGTGATCACCACGTCGGCGCCCGCGGCGGCCGCCCGTTGGAAGGCCGCCCGCAGGGCGGCCGGTACGTCGGGAAGGATGCCGGCCGCCTCGACCAGGAAGCCCAGGGCCTCCAGAGCGGCGGCCAGGGTGAGGAGGTTGCTGTCAGGTACGGCGGCGGGCTGGGCCGGAGGTGACCAGCGGCCCGCCGGCACTAGCTCGTCCCCGGTGGCGAAGAGCACCACCCGCAGCCGGCGTCGGACCTTCACCCAGCCCACACCGGCGGCAGCCAGCAGGCCGGCCCTCCGCGGGGTGATCCGCTCGCCCTCTGCGACCAGCTGCTGGCCGGGCAGGACGTCTTCCCCTGGCGGGGCCACGTGGCGTCCAGCCGGGAGGGGGGCCGCCACTTCGACGAATTCGCCCGCCCGGCGGGCCTGCTCGATGGGCACCACCACGTCCGCCCCCCGCGGCAGCAGGGCGCCGGTGGACACCTGCCAGGCTTGGCCCGCCCCCACCTCCTGCCCGGCCACCGGCCCTCCGGGCTTCTCCCCAGCGCCTTCGCCAGGCCCGGCGGTCCCGGGTCCCCGCCCCGCCTCCACCCCCGCCCAGCGGCGCCCGGCCAGCCGCAGCCGGGTGGGCCGCCCGGGTGCCGCACCCGCCAGGTCGGTGGCCCGGCAGGCAAAGCCGTCCATCATCACCCGCGGCGCCACCGGCACCGGCCAGGGCGCCTTGACGGGCCCGGCGGCGATGCGGCCCGCCGCCCGCACCACCGGCACCTGCTCGGCGGGCACGGGCACGGCGGCCTTCAGCAGGATGGCGAAGGCCTGGTCCAGGGGGATCACGGTCGCGCCTCCTACAGGTCCGCGGGCACCTTCCGGCAGCCGGTTGTCCAGTCTCCCCCGGCAGACCCGGCCGGGCCGGTAGCCCCTGAGGTCCTCCCGCTTCGCCCGGAAGACCTTGCCCGGCCGGCATGCCCGGCCGGCAGACCGCACAAGCCCGGCTGGCTCAGCCGGTTCGACCGCCGGCCTCGCCCGGGGTCGAGGCGGGCTGGCCCACCCGGGCAGCCCCTGTATAGACGTTAAACCGGTCGCCCCGGGCAAAGCCGATCAGGGTCAGGCCGAACTCGCGGGCCGCGTCGCAGGCCAGGCTGGACGGGGCGGAGACGGCCACCACCACGGGGATGCCGGCCACCACCGCCTTCTGCACGATCTCGAAGCTGGCCCGGCCGCTGACCATGAGGATGGTGCCGGCCAGGGGCGTCCGCCCCTGCAGGAAGAAGTGGCCGATGAGCTTGTCGGTGGCGTTGTGGCGGCCGACGTCTTCCCGCAGGGCCAGGAGCCGCCCGTCCAGGTCGAAGAGGGCTGCGGCATGCAGCCCGCCCGTGCGGTCGAACAGCGCCTGCTGCCGGCGCAGGGTCTCCCCCAGGGTCGCCAGGACCTCGGGCCGGACCATGGCCTCCTGGGACTGCGGCAGGACGCAGGCCCCCCGGCTGTGGATGGCCTCCAGCGAGGCCTTGCCGCAGACGCCGCAGCTGGAGGTGGTGTAGAAGTTCCGTTGCAGCGCCCGTGGTTCGACGGTCACGCCCGGCCGCAGCCAGACGTTGACGATATTGTACTGCTGGTCGCCGTCCACGTCGGGGTCGGTGCAATAGGTGATGGCTTGGATCTGGTGGGGATCGTCCAGCAGTCCTTCGGTGAAGAGGAACCCGCCCGCCAGCTCGAAATCGTGCCCCGGCGTCCGCATGGTCACGGCCACCCGCACCGGGTCGGCCTGGCCGGCCGGGCGCAGGCGGATCTCCAGTGGCTCTTCCGTCACCAGCACGTCGTCCGCCCACCGGCAGCGGCCCTGCTGCCACCGCTGCACCCGCCGGCGGACCGTGCTGGTCCGCACCGCCTCCACCGCCGTTCCCCTCCCCCAGAGGTGTACGCGGTGTTGCCAGGCCTCATGCAACCCGGCCCCGGCACCCCAAGCCGGGCCGGGGTCCCTGGGCCGCCTCCGCTCGGCAAGCGCCGCCCCGCGGTGGGAGCTGCTGGCCTGTGGTTTGAGGGCCTGCCCCGCTACGGTGCATACGTTAATCTTCATTTTACCAGAAGGATCCAGGCGCGCAAGGTCCTGTCCCCCGAGGGTGCCGGATGTCCAAACCCGGCCGGAGGGACGGGCTTCCGGCCGGCAAAGAATTGCCAGAGGGTCAGAGGGCGCAAGGGGATTCGCCCATCCGGGGGCAGGGGAAGAGCGGTTCCGGGGCCTGGGATCCCCAGGGCAACTGGGTCGAAGGGGAGCGGAACCCGGACCAGGGGGAGGGAACTGGATGAACCGGCTTCACCCGCCGCATCCCGGAAACCAAGAGGTGAGGCCTCTGCCTACTACCGGCGTCAAGAAGGCGGGGCCGCTGCCCGCCGCCGGGGTCATCCTGGCCGGCGGCCTCAGCCGGCGCATGGGCCGGGACAAGGCCCTGCTCCCTACGCCGGACGGCCCCTTGATCGTCCACCTGGCAAGCATCCTGGCCTCCTTTTGCGCCCAGGTCCTGGTGGTCGACCGGCCCCCCGGCCGCTATGGTGGCCTGGGCCTGCCCCTGGTCCTGGACCGTTACCCGGGCCGGGGGCCCCTGGCCGGTCTCCACGCGGGCCTGGAGGCCATGGCCTACCCCTACGGCCTGTTCGTCGCCTGCGACATGCCCGGCCTGACCCCTGCGGTGGGCCGTTTTCTACTCGGTGAGGCGCTGGCGGCCGCTGCCGCCGGCGACCCGCCCGACGCGGTGGTCCCCCTGCGGGATGGGCGCCCCGAACCCCTCCTGGCCGTCTACTCCCGGTGCCTGGCGCCCCGGGCCCGGCGCCGTTTGGAGCAAGGGGGCGGGCCCCTCCGGTCCCTGCTGGACGAACCCGACCTGCGGGTGCTCTGGGTGACCGAAGACCGTCTGCGCCAGATCGACCCAGCCCTCTCCTCCCTGACGAACCTGAACACCCCAGACGACTGGGACACCTGGATCCGCCGGATGTCCCCTCCCGCCGGCCCGCCCACCCCCTAACGGCCTGGTGCAGCTGGGGCGCCGCGGGCCAGACCTGGGGTGGTGACGGCCTTTCACGCATCCCGGAGCGGATACCGGCAGTGCCATCACGCCACCAGCGACCACCAAGCGGAGAAGCGGGACCTGGAGCACCTCACAACGCCCGGCGGCCTGCACCGTGTGTAACGGGAGCACCCCCGACCGAGGTCGCACCAGCCCTCGGCCGGTCCACCCCACCGCCTCCCCACCGGCCCTCGCCCCGCAACGCCCCCCTCCCCCCCCTGCCCCGCCCCGGCAGGGGCTCCCGCCACGCGTAGGGACTACCACCCTGGGCAGGGGCTCCCGCCCCGGGCGGTGAAGTCCCCGCTGGGGATCGCCGCCCTCCGGCCTGGGGGCGGCGGGCGGCAGCGTCACGGGAGGGATCGTCATGATCTGGGACCGGGATGGGGAGACCGCGTCCCGGGAGGCGTTGCGGCGCCTGCAGCTGGAGCGGCTTCAGGCCACGGTGGAGCGGGCATACCAGCGGGTGGAGCTGGTGCGCCGGCGCATGGAGGAGCGGGGCCTCACGCCGGCCAGCATCCGCCACCTGGAAGACCTGGCCCGCCTGCCCTTCATGACCAAGCAGGACCTGCGGGACCACTACCCCTTCGGCCTCTTCGCCGAGCCCCTGAACCGGGTCACCCGGATCCACGCCTCCTCGGGAACCCGGGGCAAGCCCACGGTGGTGGGCTACACCCGCCACGACCTGGAGGTCTGGGCCGAGTGCGTCGCCCGCTGCTTCTGCATGGCCGGCGGCGAGCCGGGCCACATCCTGCACAATGCCTACGGCTACGGCCTCTTCACCGGGGGCCTGGGCCTGCACGCCGGTGCCGAGCGGGCGGGCGCCACGGTGGTTCCCGCCTCGGGCGGCAACACCGCCCGGCAGGTTCTTCTGATCCAGGACCTGCAACCCCACGGCATCGCCTGCACCCCCTCCTACCTGCTCAACCTGGCCGACTACATGGACGAACACGGCCTGGACGCCCGGTCCACCAGCCTGCGGTACGGCATCCTGGGCGCCGAGCCCTGGTCCGAGTCGCTGCGCCAGGCCCTGGAAGAGCGCCTGGGCATCGACGCCGTGGACATCTACGGCCTGAGCGAGGTGATCGGGCCGGGGGTCGCCTGCGAGTGCCGGGAGGCGAAGGACGGCCTGCACATCAACGAGGACCACTTCCTCCCCGAGGTGGTCGACCCGAGCACCGGCGAGCCCCTTCCCCCCGGCGAGTACGGGGAGCTGGTCTTCACCTCGCTGACCAAGGAGGCCTTCCCGGTGATCCGCTACCGCACGGGCGACATCGCCGCCCTCTACCCGGAACCCTGCCGCTGCAGCCGCACCCTGGTGCGGATGAGCCGCGTCAAGGGCCGGGTTGACGACATGCTGGTCGTGCGGGGAGTGAACGTCTTCCCCTCGGAGGTGGAGTACCAGCTCCTGCGGATTCCCGAGCTGGCGCCCCACTACCAGCTGGTCGTCGACCGGGGCCGCGTCCTGGACCGGATCGAGGTGTGGGTCGAACCGGCGCCCGCCGTCACGGCGGCCTGGGGCGGGTTCGACCCCGAGGCCGAGGCGGCCCGGCGGTTGCAGGAGCAGGTGGAAGACGTGCTGGGCGGAGCCCTGGGCCTGCAGGTGGCGGTCCGGCTGGTGGCGCCGGGGTCGGTTCCCCGCAGTGAAGGGAAGGCCGTCCGGGTGGTCGACCGCCGCCAGGTGAGCGGGTGAAGTCCGGCCCGGCCGAGACCGCCTGGTGACCGAGGCCTGGGAGGAGCACTGCGGCCGGCGGACGGCCCTTTACCGGCTGGAGGTTCGCCGGGCGGCGGACGGGCGACTGGTGACGGCCGGACAGGGCCGCGTCTTCCGGCAAGGGGAGGAAGGCGACGGGGCCCGCCCGCAAGAGGACCGTCCGCGTGGGGAGGTTCGGTGATGAAAGCCATCCTGGTGCGACAACCGGGCGGGGTAGAAAACCTGGTGATGGGAGAAGTTCCCGACCCCGAGCCCGGACCCGGCGAGCTGCTGGTGCGAGTGCGGGCGACGGCCCTGAACCGGGCCGACATCCTGCAGCGGCGGGGCATGTACCCGCCACCCCCCGGGGCCAGCCCCCTTTTGGGCCTGGAGGCCGCCGGGGAGGTGGTGGCGCTGGGCACGGGTTGCGAGGGGTGGCACCCCGGGGACCGGGTGTTCGCCCTGCTCCCCGGGGGCGGCTACGCCCAGTACGTCACCGTTCCGGCGGCCATGGCCCTGCCCATCCCGCCCAACCTCAGCTTTGAAGAGGCGGCGGCCATTCCGGAGGCCTTCCTCACCGCCTACCAGTGCCTGTTCTGGATCGGCGGCTTGCAGGCGGGTGAATGGGTCCTCATTCATGCGGGGGCCAGCGGCGTGGGCACGGCCGCCATCCAGCTGGCTCGCGATGCGGGCGCCCGGGTGGCGGTGACGGCCGGCACCGAGCCGAAGCTGGAGGCCTGCCGGCAGCTGGGCGCCGAGGTGGCGGTGAACTACAAGCTCGGGCCCTTCGCCCCCGTCATACGCGAAGCCACGGGCCAGGCCGGGGTCCAGCTCATCCTGGACTTCGTCGGCGCGCCCTACTGGGAACAGAACCTGGACTGCCTGGGCATGGACGGGCGGCTGGTGCTCATCGCCACCATGGGCGGCGGGGTCGTCGACCGCTTCGACCTGCGCCGGTTGATGGGCAAGCGCCTGCAGATCACCGGCACCACGCTGCGCTCCCGCAGCGCAGAATACAAGGTGCAGCTGACCCGGGAGTTCGCCGTGCGGTACCTGCCCAAGCTGGCTTCCGGAGCGATCCGGCCGGTGATCGACCGCATCTTCCCCTGGGATCAGGTCCGCGAAGCCCACCGCTACATGGAGCGCAACCGCAACACGGGCAAGATCGTGCTGCGGGTCGAGTGAAGGCACCGCCGGCGGGCGGCCCGTCCCCAGGCAGGGTCCCCCGCACCCCTTTCCGCCGCGGCCGTCCCGGCCCGGGCCGCGGCCCCGCGTTCCAGCGGTTCCCGCGCTGGGAACCGTCTTTTTTTTGTCGAGAAACCGGGTGGCCGAGCAGGAATCGCAGCGAAAGGCGCGAATAGGCGAATCCAATCTCCCGGGAGAGAAACACCGTTTCGTATTAGGAAACGAAAATCGCCACCGGGCGGTGGCGGGGAGGTGAGGGCCGCGCCACGCTCGACCATACAGTCCTTGGGGCGTGCCCTGCGCCTGCTGCAGCAGTTCTCCCCCTCGCACCCCGAGTGGAGCGTCGGGGAGCTGGCGGCGGCCGCCGGGCTCCCCAAGGGCACGGTGTCGAAGATCCTGGCCACCTTTCAGGAGCATGGCTACCTGATCCAGGACCCGGTCACCCGCCGGTACCGGCTGGGCCCCGCCCTGCTGGTGGCCGGGCGGATGGCGGAGAACGGGCTCGACATCGCCCGGCTGGCCCTGCCCTTGCTGCGGCGGGTCACCGAAGCCAGCGGCGAAACGTCGATCCTGATGGTCCAGGCCGGATGGCGCAGCATCTGCCTGGCGAAGGTGGACAGCCCTCATCCCGTGCGAATGGCGGCGGAGGTCGGCCGGTTTGCGTCCCTGCACTCCGGGGCGTCCAACAAGCCCATCCTGGCCTATCTGCCCGAGGAGGCGATCGACGCCTACCTGCGCTCGCCCTACTTCGTGCGGCGGGGGCCCCGCACCATCACCGACCGGGAGCAGTTGCTGGCCAACCTGGCCGAGATTCGCCGGCGCGGCTATTCCGAGAGCGATTCCGAGGTGGAAGTCGACATCCAGGCTTTCGGAGCCGCCGTCTTCGATGCGTACGGGTGGGTGACCGGAGCCATCAGCATCGCCGGGCCCCGGCAGCGGCTGGCGCACCGCCCCGCGTCCGCCATGGTGGCCGCCGTTCAGGATGCCGCCCGGGAGCTGAGCCGCCTCCTGGGGTGGCAGGGGACCTGGCCGGCCCCCTGGCCACCGGCCCGGCCCGGGCAGCGGAGACGAGCGTCGAACCCATCCCTGCCCTGACGTCTTGCGCCCGGGCGGGCGGCGGCCCGTTGAAGCCGGCCGGCGTGAACCCCTATGTCTCTGTGCGGTCTCTGTGCGGCGAACCCGGCGAACCCAATGTCTTCCCCTTGGAGGAAAGGAGGCCCTATCATGCCCCGGATCGCCCAGATGGTGACATGGCTGGTGGGCCGTCGGATCCGGACCCGGCGCCCGGCGGCACAGGCCGGCGCGCATCCCCGCGCCCGGCAGCGGGTGCTGGCCCTCGCAGCGGCCGTCGTACTGATCCTGGCGGGATGCGGCGGCGGCGCCACCGGCGGTGGCGGCGAAGGTACTTCCGCGCCGCCGGCGCAGGGCGGCGCCGGCGGGCCGGTGACCATCACCATCGGCATCAACGCCGACCCGCCCAACCTGGACCCCGCCATGTCCAGCGCCCTGGTCGATCGCTACGTGCAGAACAGCATCTTCGACAAGCTGTACGATCTGGACGAAAACCTGCAGGTGGTGCCCGAACTGGCCGAGTCCCTGCCCGAGGTGTCGGAGGACGGCACGGTCTATACCATCAAGCTGCGCCAGGGCATCACCTTCCATGACGGCACGCCCTTCAACGCCGACGCCGTGGTGTTCAATCTGCAGCGGTACCTGAACCCGGATTCGGCCCGCTACAGCGAGCTGTCGGCCGTCGACCGGGTGGAAAAGGTGGACGACTACACCGTCCGCATCGTCCTGAAGCAGCCGTACAGCCCGCTGCTCTACACCCTGACAGACCGGGCCGGCATGATGGGCTCGCCCACGGCCATCCAGGAGGCGGGCGACCAGTTCGGCCAGAACCCCGTGGGGACGGGCCCTTTCAAGTTTGAAAACCGGATCAAGGGCGACCAGATCGTCCTGGTCAAGAACCCGGACTACTGGCGGGAGGGCCTCCCCAAGGCCGACCGGATCGTGTGGAAGGTGGTCACCGACGACAACATCAAGGTGGTCAACCTGAAGGCCGGCCAGCTGGACATCATCGACACCGTCCCGGCCCAGTCCATCGCCGACCTCCGGTCGGTCCCCAACCTCAAGGTGGAGATCGGGCCCGGCCTGGGCTTCCAGGGCATCTACCTCAACACCGAGAAGGAGCCCTTCAACAACCCCTACCTGCGCCGCGCCGTGGACCTGGCCATCGACCGGTCCACCCTGGTGCAGGTGGTCTTCCAGGAGACGGCGGAACCCGGGTACGGTCCCTTCCCGCCGTCCAGTCCCGCCGCGGCCGCTTCCGGGGAACCGCCCCAGCGCGATCTGGACCAGGTCAAGGCCCTCCTGGCCCAGGGCGGCCACCCCGAGGGCTTCCAGTTCACCCTCAAGACGGCCACCGGCCCCGTGACCCAGCAGGTGGCCCAGGTCATCAAGGACATGCTGGCCGACGCGGGGATCCAGATGGAGATCCAGCAGGTCGAGTTCGGCAGCCTGCTGGACGACACCGATAACGGCAACTTCCAGGCTGCCGCCCTCGGCTGGAGCGGCCGCCCGGACCCTGACGGGAACATCTACCCGTGGCTGTACACCGGCGGCAGCCAGAACGACTCCCGCTACAGCAACCCCGGCGTCGACCGGTTGCTCGACGAGGCGCGGCAGGTCCTGGACATGAACCAGCGGGTGGAGCTGTACCGGCAGGTCATGGAGCAGGTTCATCAGGACGCGCCGTACATCTACCTGTACTACCCGAAGAACGTCAAGGCGTACTCGGCCCAGATCCAGGGCTTCGTCAACTATCCCGACGGGATCATCCGCACGGAGAACCTGACCAAGGTGCGGTGACCCCGGCCGGCGCCGACGCCGTCCCAACCGCCAGGGCCCGGGTCCCGCTGGGCTGCCCCGGCTGCCCGGGCCCTGGCGGTACTCCCAGCACCCGGAGTCGCCGGGGCGGGGCGACCTTCGCCCCGCCCCGGCGAGGGGAGGTGAACCTTTGCTTCAGTTTGTGGCTCGCCGGCTGCTGCTGAGCCTTCCCGTACTCATCCTGGTCACCTTGCTGGTCTTCGTCCTGATCCATGTGGTGCCGGGCAACCCGGGGCGGGCCATCCTGGGTCCGGAAGCCTCGCCCGAAGCCGTGGCAGCCTTCAACCGTGCCCACGGCCTCGACCGGCCCCTGCACGTCCAGTACCTCACCTGGCTGGCCGGGGTCCTGCGCGGGGATCTGGGCCGGTCCCTGGTCGACGGGACGCCCGTCACCACCCTGATCGCCCAGCGCCTTCCCGCCACGGTCGAGCTGGCCGTGGGGGCCATGCTGGTGGCCACCCTGGTCGCCATACCGGCAGGGATCCTGGCCGCCACCCGCCAGGGTACGGCGGTGGACCACACGGGCACGGTGCTGGCGCTGGCCGGCCTGTCCATGCCCCAGTTCTGGCTCGGGCTGCTGCTGATCATCTTCTTCGCCGTGCGGATGAACTGGCTGCCGGCGTCCGGTTACGTGCCCATCACCGTGGATCCGGTGCAGAACCTGAAGACCATGATCCTTCCCATCGTGGTCACCGGCCTGCGGGAGTCGGCGGTCCTCATGCGCATGATGCGCTCAAGCCTGCTGGAGGTGCTGCGGCTCGATTTCGTCCGCACCGCCCGGGCCAAGGGATTGGGCGGTTGGGGCGTGATCGTCCGCCATGCCGCCCGCAACGCGCTGGTCCCCGTGCTCACCGTCAGCGGACTGCAGCTGGCCGGGCTGCTGGGCGGGCTGGTGATCACCGAGCAGATCTTCGTGATCCCCGGCTTCGGCCGCCTGATCGTCGACAGCATCTACAGCCGCGACCTGATCACCCTCAAGGGAGCCGTCCTGGTGGCCGCCACGCTGGTGGTCCTGGTCAACCTGGTGGTCGACATCCTCTACGCATGGCTCGATCCGCGCATCAAGGTCACGGGAGGGAGCCGGTGATGAGCCTGCACCCCGAGCCCCTGCCGGTACCGGAACCCGGCGGTGCCCCCCCGGCGGCAGCGGCGGCCCCCGCCGGCCGCCCGGCCGCCGGATGGCGGCGGCTGCTGCGCCGGTTCGTCCGCCATCGCCTGGCCGCCCTGGGGGCCGTGGTCGTCGCCCTGCTGGTGGTGGTGGCCGTCCTGGCCCCGCTGCTGGCTCCTTACGACCCGGCTGAACCCGACTACGGGGCCATCCTCCAGCCGCCGTCGGCCCGGCACCCGCTGGGCACCGACGAGCTCGGCCGCGACATTCTGTCCAGGCTGATCTACGGCGCCCGGGTGTCGCTAATGGCCGGGCTCATCTCCGTCGGGCTGGCCCTGGCCATCGGCCTGCCCATCGGCGTGGTGGCGGGCTACTTCCGCGGCTTCTGGGACGAGTGGTGCATCATGCGCCTGACGGATGCCTTGATGGCGTTCCCGTCCCTGGTCCTGGCGCTGGCCATCGCCGCCGTGCTGGGTCCGAGCTTCGGCAACGCCATGATCGCCATCGGCATCAGCCTCTCGCCCACCTTCATCCGGCTGGTCCGCGGGCAGGTGCTGGCCGTGCGGGAACTGGAATACGTGGAAGCGGGGAGGGCGGTGGGCGCCGGCCACCTGTGGCAGATCGGGCGCCACATCCTGCCGAACATCCTGAGCCCGGTGCTGGTCCAGGCCACCTTGAGCCTGGCCGCCGCCGTGATCAGCGAGGCCAGCCTGAGCTACCTCGGCCTGGGTACGCAGCCGCCCGATCCCAGCTGGGGCTACGACCTGAGGACCGCCCAGGGATACCTGCACGTGGCGCCGTGGATGGCGTACTGGCCCGGCCTGGCCATCTTCGTCACGGTGCTGGCGTTCAACCTGCTGGGCGACGGGCTGCGCGACCTGCTGGATCCGCGCCTTCGGTCCTGAGACGGTGTGCCCGTACCTTGTGGGCGGCCCGCCCCTGAGGCGCCGGCGCCCTTGAGGCACGCCGGGCGGTACGCCCGCCCGGCCGCGCCGGGAAGATCGCACGCAACGGATGGCAGGAGGAGGGACCCCGGTGTCGTGGGAGCGATTATGGCAACTGGCCGTCGCCTTCGGGCAGAGCGGCCTTCTGGGATTCGGCGGCGGGCCGGGCGTGGTGCCGTTCATCAAGGAGCAGGTGGTCGATCGCTACCACTGGCTGGATGAAGCGGGCTTCGCCGAGACCCTGGCCCTGGGCAACGCCCTGCCGGGCCCCATCGCCACCAAGCTGGCCGCCTTCATCGGTTTCAAGGTCGCCGGGCTGCTGGGGCTTCTCGTGGCCGTCACGGCGGCAGTGGCCCCTACGGCCATCGCCATGATCGCCCTGGTCGGCGTCTTCCAGGCCTACCGCCACTCTCCCGCCGTGGCGGGAGCCCTCAATGCGGTCAAGCCGGTGGCGGTGGCCCTGATGTTGCAGGTGGCATGGGACCTGGGCACCCGCTCCTTCCCGGGTGTGGCCACATGGGTGGTCGGCGTCGCCAGCACCGTGCTGCTCTTCGCCGGCGTCAACCCGGCCCTGGTGGTGGCCCTGGCCCTGGTCGCCGGGGCCGTGTTCCGGATCTAGCGGCGCCTGCGCCGCAAAAGCCTTCCACAAAAAAACAGGCTCGGTGAGGTGAGCTCCCGTGATCGATCCCGCCCTCACATCGGATCCCGGCCGGCCCGTGTGGGCGACCCGCGGCATGGTGGCGTCCGGCCAGCCCCTGGCCACCGCCGCCGGGCTGGAGATGCTGCTGCGGGGCGGCAATGCCGTGGACGCCGCCCTGGCCATGGCCGCCGTCACCAGCGTGACCATGCCCGAGATGTGCGGGCTGGGCGGTGACGCCTTCGCCCTGGTGTACGACGCGCGCACCCGCACCGTGACGGCCTTCAACGGGAGCGGCCCCGCTCCATTGGCCGCCAGCGTGGAACGGTACCGGGCCGCCGGCTACACCGAGATGCCCTTCGAAGGCTGGTGGTCGGTGGCCGTTCCCGGTGCGGTGGGCGTCTACCTGGAGATGCACGCCCGGTACGGCTCGCTGCCCCTGGAAGAGGTCTGGGCGCCCGCCATCCGCTACGCCCGGGAAGGATTCCCCATCGACGCCCGGCTGGCAGCCAACATCGCCGCCGGGGCGGACAAGCTGGCGCAGGATCCCGCCGCAGCCGCCGTGTTCCTCGCCGCCGGTTCCCGCCCCCGGCCGGGTACCATCCTGAAGAACCCCGACCTGGCCCGCAGCTTCGAGCAGGTGCTGGCCGAAGGGGCCGAGGGCTTCTACAAGGGAACCCTGGCCCGCCGCATCGGCGAAGCGTCCCGCGCCGCCGGCGGCCTGCTGACCGCGGAGGACATGGCGGCCTTCGAGGTGGAGGTCTACCGGCCCCTGGTCACCACCTACCGGGGATACCGGGTCTTCGAAACGGCACCGCCGTCCCAGGGCCTGATCCTCCTGGAAATGCTGAACCTGGCGGAAGGCTTCGACCTGTCCGGCGGGTCGCCCACCGATCCCGACGTGGTGCACCTGCTGGTCGAGATCAAGAAGCTGGCCTTTGCGGACCGCAACGCCTACCTGGGCGACCCCCGCTTCGTGAAGGCGCCGGTGGAGAAGCTGATCAGCAAGGCCTACGCAGCCCGGCGCCGCCAGGATCTCGACCTCCGGCGGGCCAACAACGCCCCCTCGGGGGGCGACCTGGACGGGGACACCACGTCCTTCGTCGCCGTCGACGGGGAGGGGAACGCCGTTTCCTTCATCCACAGCATCTCCGCCCTCTGGGGTGCGGGCGTGATGGTGCCGGGCACCGGCTTTCTGATGAACAACCGGGCCGGGCGCGGCTTCGTCCTCAGCGAGGAGCACCCCAACGGCCTCGCACCCGGCAAGCGGACCATGCACACCCTGAACACCTACCTGGTGACCCGGCCGCAATCCCACGATCCGGAAGGCCCGGAGGGCGGTCACCCGCAGCCCGCCGCCCCGGAGCAGGGTGCCGGCAGCTCCCGGCACGATGCAGGGCGGCCTTCGGGCGACGGCGAGCTGGTCCTGGTGGGCAACACCCCCGGCGGGGACGGCCAGCCCCAGTGGAACCTCCAGGTGCTGGTCAACGTGCTGGACTTCGGGCTCAACGCCTACCAGGCGGTGGCGGCACCCCGCTGGACCAGCTTCCCCGGGACCGATCCCATCAACCTCAAGGCGCCCCTTGAGCTGCGCCTGGAGTCCCGCTTCCCGGCCGAGACGGCGGCGGAGCTGCTGCAGCGCGGCCACGTCCTGCGCGGGATCGGCCCCTGGGCGGCCGGCGGCTCGGCCATGCTGATCCGGGTGCTGGAGGGCGGCGTCTACGAGGGCGCGGCGGACCCGCGGGACGGCGGCGTGGCGCTGGGCTTCTGACGGAACGAACCTGCACCGGGAGGAGGTGCGGCGGCATGAGGATGCAGGCGGCTCACACCCCGCCGCCGGGCGGGGCGCCACCGGACCGGCCGGGCCGGGACACACCGGCCTCCGGAGGCGAGGCCGGGCGCCGGGGGGAGGCCGGCCGGGAGATGGCGGCGGAACGGCGGGCCGGTTCCACCGCCCCGGTGCTGGCGGTGGACGATCTCTGGGTCCGCTTCCGGACCGAGGACGGGCCCTTTGATGCGGTGCGTGGCGTGACCTTCGATGTCAACCCCGGGGAAACGGTGGCCCTGGTGGGTGAGAGCGGGTGCGGCAAGAGCGTGATGGCCCTGTCCATCATGCGGCTCCTGCCCGAGCCGCAGGCGCAGATCCGGCGCGGCCGGATCCTCTTCGAGGGCCAGGACCTGGCCCGGGCTTCCGAGCGGGCCATGCGCCAGATCCGGGGCAATCGCATCGCCATGATCTTCCAGGAACCCATGACCAGCCTCAACCCCGTGTACACCTGCGGGGAGCAGGTGGCGGAGGCCATCCGCACCCACCGGCGCTGCAGCCGGAAGGAAGCCCGGGAGCTGGCGCTGGAAGCGTTTCGCCAGGTGGGGATCACCGATCCCGAGCGGCGCCTGGACCAGTTCCCCCACGAGCTCTCGGGCGGGCTGCGGCAGCGGGTGATGATCGCCATGGCCATCGCGTGCCGGCCGCAGCTCATCATCGCCGACGAACCCACCACGGCCCTGGATGTGACCATCCAGGCCCAGATCCTGGACCTGCTCCGGGACCTGCAGGCCCGGCTGGGGACCAGCATCCTGTTCATCACCCACGACCTGGGCGTGGTGGCCGAGATGGCCGATCGGGTGGTGGTGATGTACGCCGGCGAGGTGGTCGAGCAAGGTCCCGTGCAGGCCATCTTCCGCCGCCCGGGGCACCCCTACACCGCCGGTCTTTTCCGCTCCATCCCCCGCCGGGATACGCCGCGGAAGGCCCCCCTGCCGGCCATCGAAGGGGTGGTGCCCCACCCGTCCCGGAGGCCTCCGGGCTGCCCCTTCGCACCGCGCTGCCCTGAAGCCCGCGGCGTGTGCCGGGAGCAACCGGCGCCCTGGGTGGAGCTGGGGGACGGCCACGGCGCGCGGTGCTGGGTTCATGTCGAAGAGGCTCGGGAGGTGACGGCCCGGTGAACGCAGCGCTGGCCAGCGCGCCCCAGGAACAACGCTTGCAAGGCTTAGCCGGCGGCGAACCGCTCCTCGAGGTGCGCGACCTGAAAAAGTACTATCCGATCCGGCGGGGGCTCTTCGGACGGGTCGAGGGCTTCATCCGGGCGGTGGACGGCGTCTCCTTCACCCTCCGCCAGGGGGAGACCCTGGGACTGGTCGGCGAGAGCGGTTGCGGCAAGACCACTCTGGGCCGGACCATCCTGCGGCTGCAGGAACCGACGGCCGGGCAGATCGTCTACCGCGGCCAGGACCTGACCCGCGTGCCACCGGCGTCCCTGCGCCGCTTGCGCCGGGAGATGCAGATCATCTTCCAGGACCCCTTCGGCTCCCTGGACCCGCGGATGACGGCGGGGCAGATCGTGGCCGAGCCCCTGGTGGTCCACGGGGTGCCCCGGGCCGAGCGCCAGCGGCGGGTGGCCGAGCTCCTGGAACGGGTAGGCCTGTCGCCGCAGGACGCCCGCAGGCTGCCCCACGAGTTCTCGGGCGGCCAGCGCCAGCGGCTGGGCATCGCCCGGGCCCTGGCCCTCAACCCGCGCCTGGTCGTGTGCGACGAGCCCGTCAGCGCCCTGGACGTGTCGATCCAGTCCCAGATCCTCAACCTGCTCATGGAACTGCAGCGGGAGCTGGGGCTGACCTATCTGTTCATCGCCCACGACCTCAACGTGGTGCGCCACGTCAGCGACCGGGTGGGCGTGATGTACCTGGGGCGCCTGGTGGAACTGGCCGGCGCCGACGAGCTGTATGCCTGGCCGGCCCATCCCTACACCCAGGCCCTGCTGTCGGCCATCCCCGAGCCCGATCCCGAGCGGCGGCGGGAGCGGATCGTCCTGCAGGGCGACGTCCCCAGCCCGGCCAGGCCCCCCAGCGGCTGCCGCTTCCACACGCGCTGCCCGCTGGCCCGGGAGCGTTGCCGGCTGGAAGAACCGGCCTGGCGGGCCGTCCGGCCCGGCCACTGGGTGGCCTGCCACTTTGCCGAGGAGGCTCTCGGCCGGACGGCCGGGTAAGCCCCCGCCCTACCCCAAAGCACCGCCCTGCCACCGCCGTGAGCTTTCGCCTGCAGGGACGGGCGGCCGTCGCGCCACCGGCCCCGCGCCTCAGGCCACGGTGGCCGCCGTGGCCGGCACCACCTGGGTGCCGGCCCGCCCGTCCACCACGTCCATCGCCCGCTCCAACGGGCCGATGGCCGCCCGGCGGCCCGTGGCCTCGACGAAGCGGAGCACCGCCTCCACCTTGGGCCCCATGCTACCCGCCGCAAAGTGGCCTGCGTCGCGGAAGGCAGCCAGCTCGGAAGCGGTGACCCGCTGGAGCGGCCGGGCCCGGGGGGTGCCCCAATCAAGGGCGACGTGCTCCACGTCCGTCAGGACGAACAGGCCCGTCGCATCCAGCGCCACCGCCAGCCGCGCCGCGGCCAGGTCCTTGTCGACCACGGCGTCCACCGGCTCGTCGCCCGCCACGGGCACCCCGCCACCGCCGGCGGCCACCACGGTGACACCGGCCGCCACCAGCTGGGCCACCACCGCCACCTCGGCCACGGCCACGGGATCAGGCGACGGCACGCGGCGCCGCCAGCCCCGGCCGGCGTCTTCCGCCACCACCCAGCCCCGCTCGCGGGCCAGGGCCCGCGCCACGTCCTCGGGGTAGAAGGGACCGATGGGCTTGTCCGGACGGGCAAAGGCCGGGTCGTCCCGATGCACCAGGGCCCGGGTCACCAGCACCGCCGTGGGCCGCCGGATGCCCCGCCGCGCCAGGGCCCGCTCCAGCGCTTGCTGGAGCATGAACCCCAGCAGTCCCTGGGTCATGGCGCCACAGGCATGCAGGGGCAGGGGCGGGACGCGGGACGCGGCCTCTTCCTGCTGGATCAGCAGGTTGCCTACCTGGGGGCCGTTGCCATGGGTGATGACCAGGCGGTCCCCCCGGGCGATCAGCGTGGCCAGCTGCCCGGCGGTGGCCGCCAGGTTGGCTGCCTGTTCTTCGTAGGTGCCCCGCTGTCCATGCCGCAGGATGGCGTTGCCGCCCAGGGCCACCACCCAGAGGGGCCCACCGGCCCCGCATCCGGTCCCCCCGTCAGCCCCCGGCTGCCGCGATTCCCTGCCCTCGTCCGTACCGGAGACGGGTCCGGCTTCCGCGGCCTGCCTGCCCTTCACACCTGCCACGCCCCTTCTCCCGCCAAGCCCCTTCATCGGCCCTGCCCCTCCGTCGCCCCGCCCGCCGGCCGGAGGCCGCCGGGTCCTACGCCCCTTGCTTCTGGACGAAGGCCACCACCCGGCAGAAGGCCGCCTCCCCGCCCTCGAACTTCCAGGGGAAACAGCCGATCCAGACCCGCTGGTTCAGCACCCGGTCGATGTCCCCGCCCACGTTCTCCACGTGGACCAGGTCGTGGGGGAACAGGAAGTTGTGCATCAGCTGGAACTCGTGGTCGGGGAAGATCTCGTCCAGCGGCCGGCCCAGTTTCCGCTCCGCCTCCCGGGCCAGGTCGGGGCGCAGCTTGCGGATCACGGTGTTCATCGGGTGGTCGGCGGAACCGGCGTCGATGCCGATCCAGCGCAGCTCCATGGACAGGGCCCACTCGGCAAACTCCCGGGTCGGGCCGGGGTGCTTGCAGAAGTACCGCTCCTCGTCGGGCCGGTCGCCGTGGTTGTAGTAGTGGTGGTAACCGGTGTGGATGATCAGGATGTCGCCCTTGCGGACCTCCACCTTGCGGGTGATGTGCTCGGGAGTGTAAATGTCGTAGTCGCCTACCTCGTCGCTGATGTCGACCACCACCCCCGGGCCGAAAAGGCGGTCCAGGGGAAGGCTGGCGATGTCCTTGCCCCCTGTGATGAAGTGGATGGGCGCATCCAGGTGGGTCCCCACGTGCAAGGTGGTCTCGATCTTCTGCCCACCCACCCGGTCGAAGGCGGGGCGCTTGATCCACTTGACCACCGGGCCGTCGTACCCGGCGAAAGCCGGGGTGTTCACGCCCCAGGGATGGGACAGATCGATGAGCTCGACGTGACGGAGATCCACAGGCACGATGGGCTGGTTCATCGGCGCGCCTCCTTTACCCGGTTCGGAGCTGGGTTAGGGTGACGGCGGGGCGAACCCTTTGTGCTGTGTTCACAAGGGACAAGCGGCGGGAATGGGTCGAGCTCACCATCTGCCGTTCTCGCCATGGGCAGGACCGGCACCCTCCTGGCGGGCGTGGTCCCCGCCGGCATCCCGGCGGGCGGCCATCCACAGCCCCCAGGCCAGGTCGACCCCCGAAGAGTGGCCGGTGCGAAACAGGCGGCGGGCTGCACGGGGGACGGCAGGAGCGTCGCCGGACCAGAGGGCGGCCAGCAGGCCGGCGGCCGGTTCCGGCAGCTCGCCGTCCAGCGCGGCATCCAGCAGGGCACGGCTGACGGGACCCGTCCGGCGGGCGGCCTCGTTGCGGAGCCAGGCCGCCCAGCGGTGAAAGGCGGCGCCCCCGCCACCACCGCCCGGCCCGCCGCCGGCGGCCGGTTCCCAGGCCGGGCTCCCCGGCGGAGGGGCCGGCCTCCCCGGCCGGGCGCCGGCCCGCCAAGCCCAGTAGGCGCTCCAGCCCGCCAGCCAGTCGTCGCCCGAGGGGGTGAGCCCCGGCCCGGCGCCCAGCAGGGCCAGGGCTGGTTGGGCCGCCTCATCCCAGCGTCCCGCTGCCACCGCCCTCTCCAGCTGTGCCACCGCTTGGGCCAGGCGCTTCCAGCCCGGCGGCGGTGCGACCGCCAGCAGGTGGCCCAGCACGGCCGCGGCCCGGCGCCGGGCCCTGGCCGCACCCCGCGCCCCTCCGGGAGGAAACCACCGCCGCCACAGGCCAGGCGGTGGAATGGCCACGGCTCCGCCGCCCCTGCCCGCCTGCCCACCCGCTGGCCCCCACCGGACCGGGTCACCTGCGGCCAGCCACCGCCGCCAGCCGCCGTCATGGGGCGCCGGGGTCCTGCTGGCTGGTGGCGCGGGCACGCTGCCGGGTCCCGCGGGCAGGCGCAGGTGCCACGGGCCGGGTGGCAAGAAGCCGTCGCCCAGGGCGATGACCGTCACCGGGGCAAGGGGGGCCGGGAAGGCCGGGGGAGCCGGGGACCAGGGGCCGGGGCCGGGTTCGTCCCATCCGGCGACGCCCTCGGCGTACACACCCTGCCGGTGCACCGCGACCACCCTGCCCGTGAACCGAGGGGGCACCCGGCCGCCGGCTTCGGCTTGCCTGCCGTCCACCGCCCGGGCACCCCCTTACCAGCCGGCCCTCATTGCCGCAGCGTGCCGCCGGCCCGAAGGCCGGCACCGCCCCGCCGCCTTCAGTCGTCGCCCCCTGCGGGCGAGGGCGCGGGTTCCGCTACACCCGCGTCCTGTCCCGCAGCGCGGTTCCGGTCGAAGGCGACGAAGATCAGGTTGAGCAGGATGCCCGCCACGGCCGCGGTGGCGATGGCCGGCAGCTTCATCCCCCAGATGGGAATGTTGCCGCCCTCGAAGGCGTTGCCGCCCAGGCCCACCACCAGGATCACCGCACCGATGGCCAGCTGCCGCGGGTCAAAGAGGTTCACGCGCTCGGACATCATCAGGGCGATGCCCTGCATGCCGATGACGCCGAAGAGATAGATGGCCAGCCCGCCGGTGACGAACTCGGGCAGCGTGCCCACCAGGGCCGACAGCTTGCTGAAGAAGCCCAGGATCATGGCGATGGCGCCGGCAGCGATGAGCACCGCCGTGGAATAGTTCCTGGTGATGGCCATCAGGCTGTTGTTCTCGCCGTAATTGGTGCCCGACGACGCCCCCAGCATGCCGTGCACGATGTCCGCCAGGCCGTCAAGGATCAGGTTCAGGCCGATCAGGTTCTTGATGCGCAGCGGGCGCTGCCGCTTCTCCTCGGCCAGGCGGTCGATGTAGAGGCTGATCTGGTACAGGTGGGCCGTGCTCTCGGGAATGGTGGCGATGGCGATGGGTGCGATGGCCAGGATGGCCTGCCAGGCGCCGGGCGCCGTGAAGGCCGGCAGCTGGAACCTGGGCAGGGCGAACCACGGGGCCTCCAGCACCGGGGTGAAGTCCACGTGGCCGGTGGCAGCCGCCACCACGTAGCCGCAGGCGGCACCCAGCAGAACGGGCAGCATGCCCAGGAGCCCCCGCCCCTGCAGGTACACGGAGAACAGGATGGTCAGGACCAGGGTCAGCAGGGCGATGCCCCAGTTCTTCGAGGCCATGTCCATGGCCGTCTTGGCCAGGGCGATGCCGATGACGATGGCCACCGCCCCCGTCACCGCCGGCGGCAGAACCCGGTCGAGCCGGGCCTTGCCGGCCCGCTGGATGAGCCACCCGCAGATGGCGTTCAGCACGCCCGTGGCCACCACGCCCACCTGGGCCACGGCGAGCCCCCAGGTCTGGGCCACCGACTGCACCGGGGCGATGTAGGCGAAACTGCCGCCGTAGTAGAGGGGGATCCGGCCCCGGGAACCCACCACGGCCACGATGGTGGCCAGGCCCGAGGCAAACAGCGTGACCCCCACGTCAAACCCCGTCAGGATGGCCACCAGTACGGTGGCCGGGAACATGGTCAGCACGTGCTGGAAGCCCAGGCTGACCAGTGCGCCGAAGGGCGGCCGGTCCTGGGGGAGATACCCCACCACCCGTTCCCGCTCTGCCGCCATTACGCAACGCCCCCCTGGGAGATGCCCGGCACCTCCCCTACATGATGGAAGAACCCGCCGCCCCTGGGCCGCGCCCGCCGCGGGCGCGGCCCAGGGGCGCACTTCCGGCGCCATTCGGCACCGGGAGGAGACTTCCTCTTGGCGACCATGCGTTCGCCCCGAACGGTTCGCCGCCTTTGTTGCCGTTCCGCAATCACCTCCAGGACAGTTTGTGTGGCTTTCACCAAAGATCGGACCGCTCCTCCGGGGAAAGGGGATCCCACCAGCCCCTGCGGAGGGCGGTCGCCGCGGCGCACCGCCCCACGCAGGGGGGCACGGGAGGCGCGGCCCGATGACAACCCTGCCACCGCCCGGGCAGGCCGGGCTCGTCCGCAGCCTGGTCCGCCCGGGAGCCTATTTCGACTCCATCACCCTGATGCAGCTGCAGCGGCGCCTGCGGGAGATGCCGGGTATCGAAGAAGCCGGGGCCGTCATGGCCACCGCGGCCAACAAGCAGCTTCTCGCCATGGCCGGCCTGCTGGACGAGGCGGGGGCCGCAGCAGGCCCCGGCGATCTGGTGGTCGCCGTCCGCGGCGCCGACCCGGACCGGCTTGAGGCGGCGCTGGGCCAGGTCGACATCCTGCTGCGGCAGCGCCCGGGTGCCTGGGGCACCGCCGGCCGCCCGGCGGAGGCGGCCGGGTTCGTCCCCCCAGGGCCGGAGGGAGAGGCCCCTCAAGTTATGGTCCCGGGACCCGGCGTCCGGGAATCTACGGGTCCGCCGCCCCGCACCCTGCGCCAGGCCGTGGCCCTGCTGCCCGGCGCCAACCTGGCCCTGATCTCGGTGCCCGGCCGGTTCGCCCGGTGGGTGGCGGAAGAGGCACTGGACCTGGGCCTGCACGTCTTTTGCTTCTCGGACAACGTCCCCCTGGATGACGAGGTGGCCCTCAAGGCGCAGGCCGCCCGCCGGGGACTGCTCTTCATGGGCCCCGACTGCGGGACCGCCCTGGTCGCGGGGACGGGATTGGGGTTCGCCAACGCCGTACGGCCCGGACCCGCCGGCATCGTCGCCGCCTCGGGCACCGGCCTGCAGGAGGTGGCCTGCCAGCTGGATCGCCTGGGCGTGGGCGTGCGCCACGCCATCGGCACCGGCGGCCGCGACCTGCACGAGGCGGTGGGCGGTGCCACCTTCCGGGCCGCCGTGGCGGCCCTGGCCCGCGACCCCGGCACGCGGCTGATCGTGGCGTTGTCGAAACCGCCGTCGCCGGCCGTCAAGCAGCAGGTGCTGGAGGTCCTGGCCACCTGCGGCAAGCCGGTGGTGGTTCACTTCCTCGGCGAGCCGGACCAGCCCTGCCCCACCCTGGCCGCTACGGCCCGGGCCGCGGCGGCCGTGGCGGCTGACGACGCCCGGACGCGGGATGCGGCCCCCCAGGCCGCTGGCGGCCCGGCGGGGTCGACCGGATCGCCCGGTGCCGGCCGGCAGGCGGAGATCGAAGCCGGGGAGCTGCTGGCCCGGGCCCGCCGGCTGGCCTCCCGGCTCCACCCGGACCAGCGCCGGGTCTGGGGCCTGTACGGCGGCGGAACCCTCTGTTATGAGGGACAAGGGCTGGTGGAACACCTGGCCGGGCCCGTGGCCTCCAACGCCCCGCTCCCCGGCCGGGCCGCCTACCGGCCCGGGGAGCCCGTCCCCCCTACCCACCTGCTGCTGGACCTGGGAGCCGACGAGTTCACCACCGGCCGGCTCCACCCCATGCTGGACGCCGAGACCCGGCTGCGCTACCTGGCCATGGCTGCCCGGGATCCGGCCGTGGCCGTGGTCCTCCTGGATGTGGTCCTGGGCTACGGCGCCCATCCCGACCCCGCGGGCGAGCTGGCCCCGGCCATCGTGGACGCCCGGGCCACGGCGGCAGCCTCGGGCCGCCACCTGGTGGTGGTCGTCGCCCTCTGCGGCACGAGCGCGGATCCCCAGGGCCTGGCGGAACAGGCCCGGCGCCTGGAGGCGGCCGGGGCCGTGGTCCTGCCTTTCCACGCCGAGGCCGCGCTGCTGGCGGGGTGTGTGGCGGCTCTGGCCGCCGGCCGGACCATCGATGCGGCCGGCTTGCACCGCTGGCTGGCTCCCCGGGGGGATGCCGTCCTGCCGGCCACCGCCGGACCCGATCAGACCCCGCCCACCGGGACCACCGCCGGCACCAGAACGGCGCGCGGGGACGCCCTCCCCGGCAACCTGCTGCAGGGCGTGGTGGCCGTCAACATCGGCGTGCCCCTCTTCGCCGAGAGCCTGGCCCAGCAGCAGGTGCCGGTGGTCCACGTGGACTGGCGCCCGCCGGCCGGGGGCAACCCGCGGCTGCTGGAAGCCCTGCGGCGGCTGCGCAGCTGAAAAAGCCGGCCGGCCTTGGGCCGGTTCTTGCCGGCCCCGTTTCCGCCGCGAGCCCGCGGCCGCCGGGACCCCCCCGCCGCGGGCGCCCTGGGCAGCCGCACGGACAATCCACGGGAAGGTGAGCGCCGTGTCGCAGGTCGATACTGCCAATGCCGAGGCCCTGCGCCGCATCCTGGAGGCCCACCCGGTGCTGGTGGGCGTAGCCCCTGCCGGCCGGGTGGTGCCCGGCCTGACGGAAGGCGTAATCCTCCACGCCGGCCCGCCCATCACCTGGGACCGGATGTCAGGCCCCCTGCGCGGCGCCGTGATCGGCGGCATCCTCTTCGAAGGCTGGGCCCGGACGGAGGCCGAGGCCGCCGCCCTGGTCGAACGCGGCCAGATCCGCTTCGAACCCTGCCACCATCACCAGGCGGTGGGGCCCATGGCCGGGGTCACCACCCCCTCCATGCCGGTGTGGGTGGTGGAAAACCGGACCTTCGGCAACCGGGCCTTTTGCAACCTGAACGAGGGGCTGGGCAAGGTCCTGCGCTACGGGGCCTACGGCGAGGAAGTGCTGCAGCGCCTGGCCTGGATGCGGGACGTGCTGGGCCCTGCCCTGGCGGCGGCCCTGGAGTCCCTGCCCGGCGGGCTGGACCTCAAGATGCTCATCGCGCAGGCCCTGCACATGGGGGACGAGGGCCACAACCGCAACAAGGCGGGGTCGGCCCTGCTGCTGCGGGCCCTGGCGCCCGCCCTGGCGCGGAGCGCCGGGGCCGGCCGGCCGGGGCTCGGGGACCGGCTGGCGGAGGTCTTCGACTTTCTGGCTGCCAACGAGATGTTCGCCCTGAACTTGGTCATGGCCGCCTGCAAGGCCACCATGGACCCCGCCCACGGCATCCCGGCTTGCTCCCTCGTGACCGCCATGGCCCGGAACGGAACGGACTTCGGCATCCGGGTAAGCGGCCTGGGGGACCGGTGGTTCACCGCTCCCTCCCGCGTGCCCCGGGGCCTGTACTTCCCGGGCTTCAAGGCCGAGGACGCCAATCCCGACATCGGGGACAGCACCATCACCGAGACCGCCGGCCTGGGCGGTTTCGCCATGGCCGCCGCGCCGGCCATCGTCCAGTTCGTCGGCGGCAGCCCCCGCGATGCCCTGCAGGCGACCCTGGACATGTACGCCATCACGGTTGGGGAAAACCCGGCTTTCGGCATCCCCGTGCTGGACTTCCGGGGCACTCCCACGGGCATCGACATCCGCAAGGTGGTGGAAACGGGCCTCCTGCCCCGCGTCAACACCGGCATCGCCCACAAGGAGGCCGGGGTGGGCCAGATCGGCGCGGGGCTCGTGGAACCGCCCATGGAGTGCTTCGAGGAGGCCATCGTGGCACTCGCCGAAGCAGTCAGCCCTGCCGGACAAGACACCACGACCACTTGACATGTTACAGGCGCAGGCGACCCCACCGCGCCCCAGCAGGACGGGAGCAGTACCAGCGGGATGCGCCGGAGTCGTCCCCTTGCGCATCCCGCTGTCCTTTCTCTCGTAGACCTTGCCTTGGTGTCACGCTGGTTCCGGCGCGATGGGCTCTTCAGCAATCCGATGCTCCTGTGCACGCCCCAAACCAAGGAAAACGGCCCGAAGTGCAGGCACCGCCAGAGCAGCAACTACGATGCCCACCAGGGGAGGCACTAGAATACCGGCACTGCTGCTCCACAGGGCGGCCGCCGTCCCAAGCAGATAGGCCAGAACGGCGTCCCAGCGAACTGCCCGAAATTGAACGCAGTCAAGCCTCGGAAGTTGCTGCCTCCACACGAAGAAGTAGTCTCCTATAATCGTCCCACCCAACGGTGGAATCAGCACACCCAGTGCAACTAGCCATGGGATCAGGGCCTGATCGATGCCTAGAACGGCCAACAGCGTGCCGGTGGCCACCCCGGCCACAACGAAAGGCTTCTTATTCGGTATATTGAAGAATTCGGCGCCCGCTACCCCAAACGCATATGCGGCGTTATCATTCGTCGTCCACAGATTGAGAATAAGGAAAATCACACCCCACACGATAAGTCCCATTTCATACAAAATGTTGACGAAGTCTCCCTGAGAGGCTGGGTAAGCCGTGCTTCCCACGGCACCAAAGAACAACATCGCGCCGTTCCCTAAAAGAAAGGCGATCAGCGCAGCCCAGAACGCAACACCAGCCGAACGGGCAAACCGCGTCCAGTTCGGCGCTTGAGTACCCCCACTGGCGAAGGTACCGACGATCACGGTAATCGCTGCAGCCAACGACATTGAGTTCTGAGGTTCCATGGCAAGCAGTCCGGTCCACCCTCCTACTTCGGCGACGGAGCGGAGAGTGACCCATGCTGCCATGATGAGCAAGAGGGGAACCGATACGGCACTAAGAAGCTCCATACCCTTGTAGCCGTAATAGGCTGTGATGCCCATGAGCACCCCTGCAAGAACCACCAGGATCTTTATGCCGATAACCGACCCCACACCCAAGGCCACCGCCAGCAGTGACCCCATGACGCCCGCCGTCACACCATACCAACCTACCTGGGTGCCTCCTAGAAGCAGATCCGCCCATTTCGCCCCATAGTGGCCGAGCGTATAGCGACTCATCAGCACCGTGGTGAGGCCGGTACGCGCCCCGATCGCACTGAGCACGCCAACATACCCTGCGAGAAGAAGGCTGCCAAAGATGATGATTTGCACGAGTTCTGCGAAGGGGAAGGCCGTGGCCAAGCGCGCTCCCGCGAGCATGGTTGGTGTAAAGAAGGTGAAGCCAAGGAGGATGATGCTTACCGACCATAGTCCTTGCCGTGCCGTTGCAGGAACGTGAGTGAGCGGGAAATCGGGGTCCACACGACCCTTGTTGCTTCGCCCGTCTTGCATCACACCCGTTCCACGGTTCATACCCACGCACCCCTCTCCCCAGTCAGGGATGATTGATCCGAATGCTACATCCGAAAGGTAACGTCTCGTACGTCGCCGCTCGCTTCGTATACGCGGCTCTGCGATGGTACCGTCTCGGCCACAACGCGTCCGCGGCGCAGTACATAGCGTGCCACCGCCTGGCGCCGTAAAGCATCGATCTCGTCGACGGCGTCAAGGATGACGAGATTGGCAGGATTACCAACCCCAATGCCGTACTCGTGCGCAATTCCTAGGCACCGAGCGGCATTGTCCGTGATGGTGTCGAATACCTTCTTCATCTCCGTACGACCACTCATATGCGCTACATGCAACAGCAACCATGCAGCCTGTAGCATGTTTCCCATGCCAAGGGGGTACCACGGATCCATGATGGAATCATGACCTGTGGCCACGTTGACACCCATCTCGAGAAGTTCCTTAACACGAGTCAAACCACGTCGCTTCGGATAGGAATCGAATCGGCCCTGGAGGATGATGTTGTCTAGCGGATTGGTGATCACGTGGAGTTCGGCCTTCGCCATGAGACGCATCAATTTAAAGGCGTATGCGTCGTTATAGGATCCCATGGCTGTGGTATGGCTCGCCGTCACCCGCCCTTCCAAACCGTCCCGTATGGTCCGTGCAACCATTGTCTCAACAAAGCGCGAGTGTGGATCATCTGTTTCGTCACAATGAATATCGATAAGACGATCAAACTCAAGCGCCAGGTCAAAGGCGGCATGGACGCTGGCCACCCCGTCTTCGCGGGTATACTCGTAATGAGGAATCCCGCCGACCACGTCGGCACCCATGCGTAAGGCTTCCCTCATGAGGTCGAGACCGCCCGGATATGCAAGGATACCCTCTTGGGGGAACGCCACGATCTGAATCGCACAAAGGTGACGCACCCGTTCCTTCACTTGCAGCAGAGCCTTTAGGGCGGTAAGGTTCGGGTCGCACACGTCGACGTGGGTACGGATGAACCCGACGCCCTGGGCCACCTCCCAACGCACGGCCTCCGTGGCCCGGCGAATGATATCCTCTTCGGTCAACATGGCCTTGCGCTCGGCCCAGATGGCGATGCCCTCTAGTAACGTTCCGCTCTCGTTGAAGCGCGGCTGCCCGACGGTGAGCACAGCATCAAGATGCAGATGCGGATCGACCAATGGCGGTATCACCAGGCGGCCCGCAGCATCGATTTCCTTTCCCGCCGGGCCCTCGTACCGAGGTTCGATGGCTGCGATGATCCCGTCCCGGATGGCAATATCGACGAGATCGGAACGGTCCCGGAGCTTACAATGCTTGATGACGGTGTCCACTTTCCCCCGCCTCCCATTCCAGTTCCGCCGCAACACACAGCTTCAACACTGAAACCTCATTCCGAAATACGACACAGGGCGTGATTGTCTGGACGGTTACCGTATATTCGTCTGCACTACCTACGTAAAATCGGACCAAACATCGACATGGCTATTTGTGTTCTGTGCATAGGGCGGCTCCACCGGCAGCTCCTGCCACTCCGGCGTCACCACGGCAACGGCCCCCGTCGGCATCCAGGAACCCAGGTCCCGACAAGGCCGCCAGTCACCGCCCAGAACCGTGCCCTGGCGAACCAACGGCGGCGGGCCCCTACGGGGATTCGCCCCGCAACAGCCCGCCGCCGTTCGTCACCTGCCTTTCGGGGCAGAGGTGCCGCCCTACGGAGATTCAACCGGCCTCCTGCACCCGTACCCGCGCCTCCCGGATCCGCTCCGCTAGCCAGTTGGGGTCGATGGGCATGTGGTCGACCCGGATGCCGAAGGGCTTCAGAGCATCTTCAATGGCGTCGGCGAACAGGGCCGGCACGGGGATCACCCCCGCCTCCCCCGCGCCCTTGATGCCCAGGGGGTTCAAGGGCGAGGGCGTCTCGACGTGGGCCGTCTCGATGGGCGGGATCTCGGCCGCCGTGGGCAGGAGATAGTCCATGAAGGAGGCGTTGAGCAGCTGGCCGTGCTCGTCGTACACGAGCCGCTCGTAGAAGCAGCCGCCGATGCCCTGGGCGACGCCCCCGTGGATCTGCCCGTCCAGGACAAGGGGGTTGATCACCTTCCCGCAGTCGTGGACCACCACGTAACGCAGGAAGCGGGCCATGCCCGTTTCCGGATCGACCTCCACCAGCGCCGCGTGGCAACCGGCGGCAAAAGTACCCCGGGGTGGAGCGAAGTAGCCGGAGGCTTCCAGACCGGGCCCCTCCCACTCCTCCGGGATGGTCCCCCGCAGGGGGTTGGCGGCCCGGGCCACGTCCCCCAGGGCCACGGCCCGCTGGGGCGCCCCCTTGACCCGCACCTTCCCCTCCGCCAGCTCCAGGTCTTCCGGCCGGCATTCCAGAAGCCCAGCCGCCACCTGGAGGGCCTTCTCCCGAACCTTGACCGCCGCATTGTAACAGGCGTTCCCCGCCACCACCGCCCCACGGCTGGCGAAGGTCCCCGTGCCCCAGCCGAACAGGGCCGTATCGCCGGTCACCACGGTGACGTCCGACGGGTCGACCCCCAACTGGTCGGCCACGATCTGGGCAAAGGTGGTGGCGTGGCTCTGGCCCTGGGTGCCCACGCCCGTGGCCACGAAGACCTTGCCGCTGGGTTCCACCGTCACCCGGGCGCCCTCGTAGGGGCCGATCCCCGTCCCCTCCACGTAGAAGGCCACGCCCAGGCCCACGTAGCGGCCCTCGGCCTGGAACTGCCGCTTCCGGGCGGGCCACTGGTCGTACTCGATGAGCTCCAGGCACTTCTCCAGCACCGCGGGGTAGTTGCCGCTGTCGTAGACCAGGGGCGCGTTGTCCTGGTAGATCAGGCCCACATCGTAGGGGAACTCGTGGGGCTGGATGAAGTTCCGCCGCCGCACCTCGTTGGGATCGAGGCCCAGGTGCTCGGCGATGCGCTTGATCACCCGCTCCATGACGAAGACCCCGTGGGGCCGCCCCGCCCCGCGGTAGGGGCTGGTCTGGGTCTTGTTGGTGTACACCGCCTTGAACTCGGCCCGGTAGTGGGGGATCTTGTACGGCCCCGGCAGGGTGCACTCGGCCACGATGGGGATGATCAGGCCGTAGGCGGTGTAGGCGCCGCAGTCGTGGAGGAACACGGTCTGGAGGGCCAGGATGCGGCCCTGGTCGTCGAACCCCACCTCCACGTCGTGGATCTGCAGCCGCTCGTGGTTGGTGGCCACGAAGTGCTCCCGCCGGTCCTCGATCCACTTCACGGGCCGGCCCAGGCGCATGGCCGCCCAGGGGATCAGCACCTCTTCGGGGTAGAACATCATCACCTTGCAGCCGAAGCCGCCCCCCACGTCGGGGGCCACCACCCGCACCCGCTGCTGGGGCAGGCCCAGCATCTCCGCCAGCCCGTTGCGGATGGGGATGGGGGCCTGGGTGGAGTCCCACACCGTCAGGCTGCCTTCCTGGCGATCGAAGTGGGCCACCACCCCCCGGGTTTCCATGGGGGAGGCGGCCCCCCGCTCCAGGGAGAAGCGCGCCCGGATCACGTGGGGCGCCCGGCGGATGGCGGCGGCGAAGTCGCCGCGTTCCTGCACGTAGTGGGCGGCGATGTTGTCCCCCAGTTCCGGGTAGATCAGCGGGGCACCGGGCCGCGTGGCCTCCTCCAGGTCCACCACGGCCGGCAGGGGCTCGTATTCGACTTCGATCAGATCAAGGGCATCCTCGGCCAGGTACCGGCTCTCCGCCACCACCAGGGCCACCGGCTCCCCCACGTGGCGGACCACCCCCGGCGCCAGGGCGTACTGGGTCCGGGCCCGCAGGGTGGGATGAGGGATCAACAGGGGCAGGGGCCCGGCCAAAGGCCCCAGGTCCTGGTTCGTCCACACGGCATGGACGCCGGGCAGGGCCCAGGCCCGGGAGGTGTCGATGCGGAGGATCCGGGCGTGGGCGTGGGGGCTGCGCAGGACGGCCGCGTGCAGCATGCCCGGCAGGTGGACGTCATCGACGAACAGGCCCCGGCCGGTCAGCAGGCGGGGGTCCTCGTTGCGCGGAACCGGCAGGCCGAAGGAACGGGTGGTCATCTCAGGCGCCCTCCCCTCCCGCGGGCTGGTGCCGCGGCACCGCGGGCACCCCGGCCTCGGCCAGCAGGCGGGCCGCCCTCTTGACGGCCGCCACGATGTGCTGGTAGCCCGTGCACCGGCACAGGTTGCCCGACAAGGCCTCGCGGATGGCCGCCTCATCGGGGTCGGGGTCCGGGTGGTCGCGGAGGAACGCGGCCACCGTCAATAAAAATCCCGGCGTGCAGAACCCGCACTGCAGCCCGTGCGCCTCGCGGAACGCCTCCTGGACGGGGTGCAGCCTTTCGTCGGGGGAGGCCAGGCCCTCCACGGTGGTCAGGTGGGCGCCGTCGGCCTGGACGGCCAGCAGCAGGCACGACCGCACGGGTTCCCCGTCCCAGAGCACGGTGCAGGCACCGCAAACCCCGTGCTCGCAGCCCACGTGGGTGCCGGTCAGTTCCAGCTCGTGGCGGAGGAAGTCGGCCAGGAGCATGCGCACCGGCACCTGCCGCCGGTAGCGGATCCCGTTGACCCAGACAGTGATCTCCCTGCGGGGTTCGGCAGCCTCTAGGGCCCCGGGCGGCCGGGCCATGCCGGTCTCGGCCGCCGGCGAGCCGGGTTGCACCTCCCGGACGTCCCCTTCGCCCGCCGCCCGTTCGAGCCCATCACGGGCCTGCCCCGGCCGGCCCCCCGCGTCCGGCCGGGCTTCCGCCGGGCCCGCCGGCTGCCGCGCGGAGCCCGCCGCGTCCATCGCTTCGTGATGCGGCGCCGGTCCGCCGGTCCCGAAACCGTACCGTTCTGCCGTCACCGGCCCTCACCTCCGCCGCTCGCCGGCACCACGGCCCGCCGGGCCGCCTGGTCCAGGGCCCGGCGAGCCAGCACACCCGCCAGCTGGCGCCGGTAAGCGGAGCTGGCGTGCAGGTCCGAATCGGGTTCGACCTCGTCTTCCACCAGGGCGGCCGCCTCCTTCCAGGTGGCCTCCCCGGGTTCCCGGCCGGCCAGGTAGGCCTCGGCCCCGCGGGCCCGGCAGGGGACCGGCCCCACGCCCGCCAGGCCGAGCCGGGCCCGGGCGATCCGTCCCTGGGCGTCGAGTTCCACCACCGCCGCCACCGCAGCCAGGGCAAAGTCGCCGTGGCGGCGGGCTACCTCCACGAAGGCCCAACCGGCGCCCGGCGGCAGGAGGGGCAGCCCGGCGCCCACGACCAGCTCGGTGGGCTCCAGGGTGGTGGTGAAGTAGGTCAGGAAGAACTCGGCCGCCGGCACCTCCCGCTCACCTTGCGGCCCTCGGGCTCGCACCACGCCGTCCAGGGCCACCCAGACCGCGGGGATCTCGGCGGCCGGGTCGGCGTGGGCCAGGCTGCCGCACAGGGTGCCCCGCTGGCGGATGGCCGGATGGCCGACCCAGCCCATGGCCTCGGCCAGGAGGGGACAGTGGCGGCGCACCAGCTCCGACCGCTCCACCTGCCGGTGCCGAACCAGGGCGCCGGCCTCCAGCCGGCCGCCGGCCAGGGTCAGGGAGTCGAGTCCCGGGATGCGGTTGATGTCGATCAGCGCCGCGGGCCGGGCGAGGCGGAAATTCAGGAGGGGGATCAGCGACTGCCCCCCCGCCAGGACCTTGGCCTCCCCCCCGTACCGGCCCAGCAGCTCCACAGCTTCGTCCAGCGACCGGGGGTCGTGATAAGCGAACCGCGGCGGCTTCATGGCACGTCCCTCTTTCTCCCGCCCATGGCCGGGCGCGTTCTCGGCCCTTCAGGGTACCGGTGGGTTCGTCCCTCCGGGCGATCGACCCTTTGGTGGGTTTTCCTAAAGACCATCAAGGCGGGTTGGCGATTTTTTACGAGGGTACGGGCACCTACGGCAGGAAACCGCCGGGGGGCGGGCCAAAGACCCTCTTGGTGCGGGAAGCCCGCTCAAGGGGGGCAAGCCGGTTCGTACGAGGCAAGACGCCTGGGGGAGGGATGGGGATGACGGGGTGTGCCGGCGGCGGCCCGGCTCCCGGCGGGGCCGCCGACGCCGTGACCCTGGCCGAGGTGCTGCGCCTGGAGCCGCTGCGCGAGATCAGGGTGCTGGCCGGGAACGGATCGCTGCACCGGCCGGTGCGCCTGGTGAACGTCATCGAGGTGCCCGACATCGTCGACTGGGTGCTGGAAGGCGAGCTTCTTCTGACCACCGGTTTCACCTTCCGGGACGACCCGGGCCACCTGGCGGCGCTCGTTCCCGGCCTCGCAGCCAAAGGAGCGGCGGGCCTGGGCATCAAGCCCCGCCGCTACATGGCCGAGGTCCCGGGTGAAGCCATCCGCCAGGCCGAGGAGTGCGGTCTTCCCCTGCTGGAGATCCCCTACCATCTCTCCTTTTCCGAGGTCATCGGCCCGGTGATGCAGGCCATCGCCCACCGCCAGGCCGCGGCCACCCTGGCCGCCGACGGCCTCCAGCGGGAACTGCTCGACCTGGTCCTGCGGGGGGCGAGCCTGGACGACCTGTGTGCCGTGGTGGCCCGCCACCTGGCCCGCCCGGTGTGGATCGAGGACGCCGCAGGAGCCCTGGTGAGCCAGGCCGTGCCGGGGCTGCCGGGCCCGCCACCGGCCCTGCAGGAAGGCGGTACCCCAGCGACCGTCACCCCGGACCCCGCGGCCGGACTTCAGCGCGGCCCGGCCTGGCGGGTCCCCGTCGCCTCCGGTGACCGGTTCTTCGGGACCCTGTGCGCGGCCTCACCCGGCCGCCCTCCCCTGGCCGTGGAAGCCGGCCTGCTGGAGAGGGGGGCCGCCATTCTGGCGCTGCAGTGGGGCAAGCAGGCGGCGGTGGTGGAAGTCCAGCGCCGCTTCCGGACGGAGTTCCTGGACCGGCTGCTGTCGGGTGATCTGCCCCACCCGGCGGAACTGGCGGAGCGGTGCCGCGCCCTGGGCTGGGACCTGAACCGCCCCCACACCGTGGTGGTCTTCGGCCCCCTGGCACCCTCCGGCCCCGGACCGGCGGCCGGTCGGCAGGACGCGGCCGCCGGGCAGCCGGCCCGTGGGAGCGCCGGTTCCTCGCCCCGGGACGAACCCGGCCCCGACCGGGAGCTGCAGCCCCTGCTGCGGGCGGCGGAGATGGTGCTCTCCATGGAGGGCGGCGAGCCGGTGGCCGGCATCCGCGACGGCCTGGTGGTGGCCCTGATCCCGGGCGACCCGGCGGGTCCGGCCGGGCGTCACCGCATCCTGACGGTGGCCAAGGCGGTGCTGCGTTCCTATGCCTCCAGCACCGGTACAGCCCGGGGGTCGCGCGGCCCGCTGCCTTCTGGCCATGGCCCCGCGGCCGGCATCCCTCCTGCCACCAGCGCAGCGCCCGGACCCGACGGGCGGCGGCCGGTCCGGGACGGCGGGCCGGCAGGAGCGCTCGGCGGGGGATCGCCCGCCAGTTGGGGGGACGGGACGGCGGTGGCCGCCGCAGGTGTAGGGCGGGTGGCGCCCGGCCCCGCTGCCCTGGCCCGCAGCTACCGGGAGGCCCGCACCGCCCTTCAGGCAGTCCGGGCCACGGCCGCCCACCGGGACACCAGGGCCGAAGGAACCGGCATCACCGGCCGGGCCGGCATCACAGGGCAGGCCGGCATCACCGGCCGCCCTGCCGCCGGCGTCCCAGGACGCTCCTCCCGCCGCGCCCCAGCCGGCCTCCCGGGCGGCTCCCCCGGGCGCGGCAGCGGGCGAACCCCCGAGCCCGTCCAGTTCTTTGCCGAACTGGGCATCCTGCGCCTGCTGCACCACCAGCCCCGGGAGGAACTGGCCGGCTTCGTGGCCGACTACCTGGGCGCCCTGCTGGCCTACGACCGCCGCCACGACGGCAAGCTGCTGGAGACCCTGGAGGCCTACTTCCGTTACGGCGGCAACATGAAGCGGATGGCGCAGGCCCTCTACACCCACTACAACACCGTGGCCTACCGGCTGGGCCGGATCCGGCAGATCACCGGTCTCGACCTGAAGGACCCCGACCAGCTGTTGAGCCTGCAGGTGGCCCTTCGCGCCCTGCCGCTGCTGGATGGCGGGCCGGCATGGGAAGGGCCCCCCCGGGAACCGCGCGACGCCGCAGCCGGCGGCCCGGGTCCCGGCCGGCCCTCCCTGGGACGGAGCGGCCAGGAAGGTCCGTGAGCCGGCGGGCCCCTTGGGTCACCGCGGCGCTTCGGGCCGGTGACCGTTGCCCTCGGCCGGGCCGGTGGAGCAGGGCGAATCCGGGGAGAGCGCGGGGCGCAGCGGGCGGGCCGGCCGGTCGAAGCGCGGCGCCCTCTTCTCGAGAAAGGCCCGCACGCCCTCGCGGAAGTCGTCCTCGTCGATGTAATAGGGCACCGGCTCACCGGCCGGATCGGGCGGCGGAGCGGGCTGGGACAACAGCACCGAGCGCTTGGCGGCCCGGATGGACGACGGCGAGAGGCGGGCCATGTTCTCCGCCAGCCGGCGTGCGAAGGGATCGACCTCTTCGTGGGGCACCACGTGGGTCACCAGGCCCACCGCCCGGGCCTCAGCGGCGTTCAGCAGGCGGCCGGTGAAGAGGAGGTCCTTCGCCTGGTTGGGCCCCATGAGGGCCACCAGCCGCCGGGTGAATTCGGGGCTGAGCATGATGCCCAGCCGGGCGACCGGCATCCCTACCTGGGCCCGCTCCGAGGCCACCTGGAGGTCGCAGGCACAGGCCAGCTCGAAGGCCGAGCCCAGGGCGTAGCCGCCGATGGCCGCGATCACCGGATACGGCAGGCGCTCCACCTTGCTGATGGTCTGCTCCATGGTCAAGAAGCAGCGGCGCACCTCGTCGATGGTCATGGTGGAGAACTCCTTCAAGTCCGACCCGGCGGAAAGGGCCCGCCCGCCCTCACCCCGCAGGATCACCACCCGCAGGTCGCTGTACCGGCGGGCTTCCTCCGCCAGCCGGTCCAGGATGCCCCCCAGGTCGCGCCACATGGCGAAACTGATGGCGTTGTGCTGCTCGGGACGGTCGATGGTGATGGTCACCACGGCACCGTCCTCGTCGACCCGCAAAAACCCCAAGTCCTCGCCCCCTTCCACGGCCCCGGCGTCCCGCCGCAGCGCCGCGCCGGTCCGGCCGGCGCCGCATCCATGTTCACTCCCGGCGCTTTCATCCTCGGCGCCGGCCGTCCAGCGCCCGGTGTCCGGCGAGACTTCCCAAAGGGTTCCACCAGGGACCCCGCAGACCCTTGTGAACTCTTGACAACTCTGGCGGCACCCCCTTCGGGCGGCCCGGTCCTGGCAGGATCGGGCAGGCCGGACCCCGAATGGCCGCCCCAGGATGACGCGGGGGCGGGTACCGGCCCGCCCCCACCGGGGGGAGAGCGTCATGGACGGCATGCCTTCCGAGGCCGCCCCGGTCCCGCTGCCGGGACTCAACCCGCTGGTGCGGCGGCGGGTCGAAGAGGGCCTGGCGGACTGGGAGGGATTCTGGGCCCGCGAAGCCCGCAAGCTGCCCTGGTTCCGCCCGTGGGACCGGGTCTTCCAGCCCGAGCCGCCTTCCTTCCGCTGGTTCGTCGGGGGCCTGACCAACCTGGCCCACAACGCCCTGGACGTCCACCTGGAACGGGACTGGGGCGGCCACGCGGCCCTCATCGCCCTGAACGAGCGGGGCGAGCGGCGGGTGTACACCTATGCCCAGCTCTGGCACCAGGTCCGGCAGGTGGCGGCCGCCCTGCGGGGACTGGGCGTGCAGCGCGGCGACCGGGTGGCCCTCTACATGCCCACCATCCCTGAAGCCATCTGCACCATGCTGGCCTGCGCCCGCATCGGCGCCATCCACATGGTGGTGTTCGCCGGCTTCGGCAGCGCCGCCCTGGCCCAGCGCATGCAGCTGGCCGGGGCCCGGGTGCTGGTCACGGCCGACGTCACCTGGCGCAAGGGCCGGGAAGTCGACCTCTGGGGGCTGGTCCTGGACGCCCTGGCCACGCCGGGCTGCCCGGTGGAGCGGGTGGTGGTCCTGCCCCGCAGCGGCCGCCGCCTCGCCCTGACCCCGGGCCGCGACATGACCTGGGACCAGTTCCTCTCCCTGGCCGCCGACGGCTCGCCCGAGGTGGAGTGGATGGAGGCCAACGAGCCCGCCTTCATCCTCGCCACGTCGGGCACCACGGCCCAGCCCAAGCTGGTGGTCCACAGCCAGGGAGCCTACCAGGTGGGGGTCTACAACGCCGCCACCATGGGCTTCGGGCTCCGGCCGGGAGACATCTGGTGGTCGACCTCGGACATCGGCTGGATCGTGGGCCACGGGCTCGTAGCTGCTTACCGTTCCATCGTCACCTCTTATCAGCCGTAGGCGAATCTTTCGCAGCACTGTGCCCCCACCTCCGACATCCCCCCACTTTCGGCTGGCGGACGGAACACATGTTTGGTACCCTGGGGAAAGGAGGATGATCGGGCCGATGCAGGCGACCTTTCAGACAAAGATTCAAGACCCGTCTGTTTATCCCGTGCTGGACGCCATCGCCGCCCTGTACGGTCGCCTGCTGCGCCGGTTGTTTGTCGATGTCTATGTGCGGAAGCGTTCCCTTGTCGAATGCAAGCGGGAATACATTGCCCGCTACGGCATCACAGCCCGCCACTTCAACGCGCTGGCCACCGAACTCCAGGCCAAGGTGAAGGCGGCGGAGGAAAGTCTTCGGCACCATCAGGCCAACCTGCGCGGCCAGATTCAAGCCACGGAACGAGCGATTGCCAAGCTCCACAAGCAGGAGAAAGCTTTGGCAGCGGGGAAGGGGCGCTGGGCTGCCCTTTCGCCCGAAGATCGGGCGGAGCGCCGGCGCCGGATCCGCTTTCGGCTGCACCAGAAGAAGCGACGGCTGGCGATGCTTCGCGCCCGCCTTGAAACGGCAAAAGCCCGGACGGGATTGCCGCCGATTTGCTTTGGCTCACGGCGTTTGTTTCACCGGCAGTTCCACCTTGCAGAGAACGGCTTGGCTTCCCACGACGAATGGCGCAAGGCATGGCGCGATGCCCGAAGCCAAGGCTTCTTCTGCATCGGCTCCAAAGACGAGATGAGCGGCAACCAAACGTGCTCGCTCTTTGGCGACAGCTTGCGCCTTCGGGTGCCCAACGCCCTGGCCGGCCGCTTTGGGCGGCATGTTTGGCTACACGGCATCCGCTTCCCCCATGGACAGGATGTCATCCTGGCGGCCCTTGCGTCCGGGCAAGCCATCAGCTATCGGTTCGTCCGGCAAAACGGCGCGTGGTATGTCTTCGCCACCACCGAACGGCCCGCGGCTCCGATCACCACCTCGCGGAGGGCTGGCGCCCTTGGCGCGGATCTGAATCCCGACCGGCTGGCCGTGGCGGAGGTCGACCGCTTCGGCAACCCCGTGGCGGCTCGCGACATCCGGTTTCAGATTCAAGGCAAACGCCGGGAGGCAGGTGAAGGCCATCCTGGGCGAGGTGGTGGCGGACCTGGTGGCATGGGCAAAGGGCGCCGGCAAGCCCATCGTCGTTGAGCGGCTGGATTTTCGGGAGAAGAAGGCTCGTCTTCGAGAAGAGGGCGATCGGTACGCCCGGATGCTGTCCGCCTTTGCCTACGGCGCGTTCATGACCCTGCTGCTCTCCCGGGCCGCCCGGGAAGGCGTGGAAGTGATCCGGGTCAACCCGGCCTTCACCAGCGTGATTGGCAAGGTCAAGTTTATGGCCCGGTACGGACTGTCGCCCCACGCCGCCGCGGCGGTGGCGATTGCCCGCCGGGGCCTTGGTTTGGGCGAGCGCTTGCGCTCCGGAACCGCCCGCCCTCTACCCGCGAGGAATCGAGGGCGGCACGTCTGGAGCGATTGGCGGCGCATCGCCCCGTCGGTGCGCGGCAAGCGGGCGCACCGGCTTTACGAGCGGTCCTCCGAGGACGCCCCAGGTCGGGGGGAACCCCGATCCACCCGGGCACCGGCGGCTTCCGCGCCGCACGGCCCCGGGTGGGATGGTCTGGCTTGGGGGCCGGGGTGCGATCCCCCGGCGCGAATCGTCGGGAGCGCCGTTCGCCCGGCGTCATAGGTGGATGCAATAAACGCCTATGTTTTGAGGAGCGGTACATCGTCTACGCGCCGCTGCTGGTGGGGTGCACGACCATCGCCTACGAGGGCGCCCTGGACTACCCCGGACCCGAGACCTTCTACCGGATCCTGGAGGAGAACCGGGTGACGGGAATCTTCACCGCGCCCACCGCCGTGCGGATGCTGATGGCCTACGGCACCGAACCGGCCTGCCGGTTCGACCTGCGTTCGGTGGAGCGGGTGTTCTGCGCGGGAGAGGTGCTCAACCCGCCGGCCTGGGATTGGTTGCAGAACCAGGTCTTCGGCGGGCGGGTGCCCGTCATCGACCACTGGTGGCAGACGGAAACGGGGGCGCCGGTGATCGGCAATCCCTACGGCATCGGCCTGCTGCCCATCAAGCCGGGCTCGGCCGGCATCGCCCTGCCGGGGCGCCAGGTGGAGGTGCGGACGCCGGAAGGGGCACCCTGCGCCCCTGGCGAGAAGGGCGTGCTGGTCATCACCCGGCCCTTCCCCGGCCTGACGGCCGAGCTGTGGGGCGATCCCGAGCGGTACGCCTCCGATTACTGGGGCAGCATCCCCGGCGTGTATTTCACCGGCGATGCGGCCGCCATGGACGAGGACGGCTACGTCTGGTTCAGCGGGCGCAGCGACGAGCTCATCAAGATCGCCGGCCACCGCATCGGCACCATCGAGGTGGAGACGGCCTTCCTGCGCCACCCGGCCGTGGCCGAAGCGGGGGTGACGGCCCGCCCGGACCCGGTGCGGGGCGAGGTGATCGTCGCCTTCATCGTCCTCAAGAGGGGCTACGAGCCGTCCGCCGCCCTGCGGGACGAGCTCATCGCCACCGTCCGGCACCACCTGGGCCCCGTGGCCGTCATCGGCGACCTCCACTTCGTGCCCCTGCTGCCCAAGACCCGCAGCGGCAAGATCATGCGGCGGGTCCTGAAGGCGGTGGTGCTGGACCGCGACCCCGGCGACATCTCGACCATCGAGGATGAAGGGGCGGTGGAGCAGGCCCGCCAGGCGTGGCAGGCCATGCGGGCCAGCCTGGAGTCGGACGCGGCCGGGAGTTGACGGGACGAACCGGCCCTTCCGGCCGTGGCACGGGGGTGGCACCGGCCCGGGGAAGGCCCGAAGCCTCCGGGCCCGGGGCCGGGCCAATGCCCCTTGGGGCGCCGGTTCCGGGGTGCTCCGGGCGAGGCCTCGCGGAGCTGCGGGCCGAGCCGGGCGCGTCACCGGGCGGCGGGGGCTCCGGCTCCGCCCGCCGCCCGGCCTGCCGGCGCCGGGCCGCTGGTGCTCCGGGGACGCCGGGCGCCGCCTCCCGCTCCCAGGGCACCCAGGCCGAACACCGCCGCCGCGAGCACGCCCAGGGCGGCCATGGCCGGCCAGAGGAGCCCCGGGCCCCCGGAGCCCAGCAGCACCCCGCCCACCAGCGGCCCCAGGGTCCAGCCCATGCCGAAAAGCAGGCTGGCCGCCGCCTGGTACCGGCCGCCCTGACCGGGTGGCGCCATGGCGGCCACGCCCGCCTGCAGCAGCGGGGTGAACATGATCTCCCCCACGGTCAACACCGCAAAGGCCGCCAGGAACGGCCCCACCGGCTTGGCCACCAGGATCAGCAGGGCCGCCACCGCATAGAGCAAGGCCGCCACGACCCGCCGCGGCCGCGGGCTGTACCGCTGCAGCCAGCGGGTGGCAGGGTACTGCAGCAGGGCGATCATGGTGCCGTTGAGGGTCCACAGCCAGCCGTACCAGTCCACGGGGCCGAAGCGCCGGTTCAGGTCCAGGGGCAGGTTCGACCCCATCTGGCTGTAGATCAGGTTCATCATCAAAGCGCCGGCCGCCAGCTGCCAGAAGGCCGTGTGCGAAAGGGGCGGGAAGAACGCCAGGAACCCTTGCAGTGCCCGGCGCAAGGCGGCCCCGGGACCGCCGCCGGCAGGACGCGGCCGGGCTCCGCCTCCTGCCGTCCCCTCGCGCAGCGCCGGGACCCAGCGGGCCACGATGACGGAAAAGGCAAGGAAAGACAGCCCATCCATCAGAAAGATCAGCCGGATGTCCCGGTTCACCACGTAGCCGCCCAGCACCGGCCCGATGGCGATCCCCGCGTTGGACAGCAGGTTCATGATGCTGTAGGCCTCCTCCCGGCGCCGCGGCGGGACCAGCAGTCCCGCACCGTGCAGCAGGGCCGGGAAGGACCCCCAGACCATGGCCCTCATCAGTGCGTAGCAGAAGGCGAAGGCCCAGGGCCCGGGCGCCCAGCCGGCCAGCATCACCGCCACGCCGGCCCCTGCCAGCCCCGCCACCACCACCGGCTTGAAGCCGAACCGGTCGGCCAGCCAGCCCGCCGGCATGCGGGCGGCCAGGGAAAACAGCCCGGCCGTGCTCATGATCAACCCCACCTGCTCCGGGGGAAGGCCGTGGACCCGCTGGAGGAACACGGCGATGAAGGGGAAGAAGAAGCCGTCGCCCAGGGCGCTGATGAACCGCCCCGCGGCCAGGGCCCAGAAGGCCGGGGTCATCCTTCGCTCCGTCTCCTCTCCGCCGGCCGGCGGCGGCCGCGCCGGCAGTCTACGACTGATGGTAGCCCAGCCGCCCCACCGGACCAATGGGAAGGTCCATCCAGGCAGGAAGGCCCACCCAGCCGGCCGGCGCCCCGTTCCGGCGCCCCGTTCCCCCACCCCGCAACGGCAGTGCCGCGCGCCCGGCCGCCGCCCGCCGGCGGGTATAATCGCCCCCCGTTTCGGCATCCTGACCAGTGCCAGCGCATTGGGGAGGGTTGCCCATGTCCGCCGATCACGGCCGGACCCAGCGTCACGGATCCACGCCCCGCCTTGCGGCCGTCGGGTCCCTGGCACCAGAGCCCGGACCCCGCGGAGCCGGCGCGGCCCTGGCCGTGGCGCCCGGGGCGCGCCGGGCCGGCACCCCGGGGGCCGGCACCCTGGACCTGAGCATCACCATCGGGGGCGATGCCGGCCAGGGCGTGGAGTCCAGCGGCGCCGGCTTCACCAAGGCCCTGGCCCGCAGCGGCCTGCACGTCTTCAGCGTCACGGACTACCGCTCACGGATCCGCGGCGGCCACAACTTCTACCAGGTCCGGGTGGCGGACCGGCCGCTGTACTCCCACGCGGATCCGGTTCACGTGCTCATCGGCCTGACCGAGGAGACCATCAAGATCCACCTGGACAACCTGGCACCCCGCGCCGCCGTGATCTACGACGAGGAATTCCGCCACGTGGACGCCGATGCGCTGCGGCGGCACCACGTCCAGCCCGTGCCCCTGCCCCTGGGCGAGGTGGCCAAAAAGCACGGCAGCAAGGTGATGATGAACACCGCGGCCCTGGGCGCGGCGGCGGGGCTGATGAACTACAACATCGAGTACCTGGAATCGGTCATCAAGGAGAACTTCGCCAGCAAGGGCGACCGGGTGGTCGAGGCCAACCTCAAGGTGGTGCGGGAAGGGTGGAAGCTGGCCCGGGACGCGGCGGGCGACTTCCCCTACACCTTGCCCGACCCGGGAGGCCGGACGCGCCGCATGGTGCTGCACGGCAACCACGCCTTCGCCCTGGGCGCCGTGGCGGCCGGCTGCCGGTTCGTCGCCGCCTATCCCATGACCCCCGGGACCAGCCTGTTCGAGTGGATGGTGGCCCACGCGGACGAGCTCGGCATCGTCACCAAGCACGCCGAGGATGAGATCGCCGCCATCTGCATGGCCATCGGCGCCGGCCACGCGGGTGCCCGCAGCATGATCACCACCTCGGGCGGCGGCTTCTCCTTGATGGTCGAGGCCCTGGGCATGGCCGGGATGGTCGAGGTCCCCGTGGTGCTGGTCGTCTCCCAGCGCGGCGGCCCCTCCACGGGCCTGCCCACCCGGACGGAGCAGGGCGACCTGCTCTTCGCGATCCACGCCTCCCAGGGCGAGTTCCCCCGCATCGTCCTGGCCCCGGGCACCGTGGACCAGTGCTTCGAGGCGGCGGTGCGGGCCTTCAACTTCGCCGAGCACTACCAGACGCCCGTCATCGTCCTGCTGGACCAGTTCCTGTCGAACCACCTGCGCTCGGTGGACCCGGACACCTTCCGCTGGGAGGACGTCCGCCACGACCGGGCCACCACCCTGACCCACGAGCAGCTGGACCGGCTGGACGGGCCCTACCTGCGCTACAAGGACACCGACGACGGCATCTCGCCCCGGGCCATCCCCGGTCACCCCCTGGCGGTCTACGCCATCACCACCGACGAGCACGACGAGGAAGGCCACATCAGCGAGGAAATCCGCAACCGCCGGCAGCAGATGGAAAAGCGCATGCGCAAGCTGGACACCGCCCAGGCGGAGATGCGCGGGCCCACCTGGTACGGGCCGAAAGACGCGGACCTGACCTTGATCTGCTGGGGTTCCACCTACGGGCCCTGCCGGGAGGCGGTCGACCTGTTCAACCGTGACAAGGGCGAGGGGGCCCGCCTGAACCTCTTGCACTTCACCGACATCTGGCCCTTCCCGGTGGAGCGGACCCTGGCCGAGCTGCCCAAGATCCGCCGGGCCGTGGCCGTTGAGCAGAACTACACCAGCCAGTTCGCCCGACTGCTGCGCATGATGACGGGGTTCGAGGTCCACGCCACGGTGAACAAGTTCGACGGACGGCCCATCGCGCCCCAGGAGATCCTGACCCAGATCGAAGGGGAGGTGCCGGTCCATGCCTGAAGACCAGGAACGGGGTACGGGCAACGGGATGGCCCCCGGCGTGCCCCCGGCTGTCTCGGCCGGACAGGGTGGCCAGCCCACGGGCCCCCACGCCGAGGGGACGAGCGTCACCGGCGCAGCCCCCGGCGCTGGGAAGGCCGCCGGCACAAGCCCCGCTGCCCGGCCTGGGACGCCCGGTGGGACGAACGCGGCCACCGGGGCCGCTAACGATTTCCACGGGGCGGTCAAGCGGCCGGCCTCGCCCCACGGCGGCGGCTGGGGCAGGGCGCAGCGGGTCGACCCGGACCGCGGTGCCGGTCGCGAGGGGGAGGCTCCGCCCATGGGGGCGGACGGTGCAGAGGCCGGCGGCGCGGGCCGGGCCGACGCAGGGAGGGCGGACGCCGACCACCCGGGATCCGGTGCGGTCGCGGCCTTCGGCGGCCGGCCGGCCCGAGGCGGGACCGGGGGCGACGGCCTCGCGCGGGCCGGTTCGTCCGGTGAGGGAGGGGAGGGCGACGGGCCCGCGGCCCAGGTCCCGCCCGCCGCGTTCCGCGGCGGCGAGGCGGGGGGCACCGGCACCGGGTTGGGCGGGGCGCGGGCTGCCGCGGGGGGAGCCCGCACGGGCGCCCGCGCGGCCGTGGCCGACCGGGCGGAGCGGCTCACTGTCAAGGCCTACGCCAGCGACCACCGGCCCACCTGGTGCCCGGGCTGCGGCGACTTCGGCATCCTCACCGCCCTGAAGAAGGCGCTGGTGGACCTCGAGATCTGGCCCCACGAGGTGATGATCGTCTCCGGCATCGGCTGCGGCAGCAAGCTGCCCGACTACATCAACGCCAACGGCTTCATGACCATCCACGGCCGGCCTCTGGCGGTGGCCACGGGCATCAAGCTGGCCAATCCGAAGCTCCACGTCATCGTGGTCCACGGCGACGGCGACGGCTACGGCATCGGCGGCAACCACTGGCTGCACACCATGCGCCGGAACGTGGACCTGGTGGACATCGTGGAGAACAACCAGATCTACGCCCTGACCAAGGGCCAGTACTCGCCCACCAGCGAGCGGGGGTTCAAGACCACCACCTCGCCCACCGGCGCGCCCGAGGACCCCGTGCTGCCGACGCGGGTCGCCTTCGCCGCCGGGGCGAGCTTCATCGCCCGGGGGTTCGCCGGCCAGCCCAACCAGCTGGCGGACATCATCGCCGCCGCCATCCGGCACCGCGGCTACGCCCTGATCGACGTGCTCCAGCCCTGCGTGACCTTCAACAAGCTGAACACCTACGACTGGTACGCCGAGCGGGCCTATTCCGTGGAGGAGGAGGGGCACGACCCCACGGACCCCGAGGCGGCCTGGGCGAAGTGCAACGAGTGGGGGGAGCGGATCCCCATCGGCATCCTGTGGCGCAATGACACCGTCCCGGCCTACGAGGAGCGGGTCCCCGGGCTCCCCGTAGACCCACCCATCGTGGAACGCCCGCTGGACGAGCTGGGCGAGGAGGGGCTGGAGCGGCTCAAGGCCGAGTTCTTCTGAGTCCTTCGGAGGAGGCGTCCTTGGCGTGGATGCGCGGGAGATCTACCAGGCGGTACAGCGGCGCGGGCGGATGGGATCGTCTGAGGAGGCGGCGGCCGCCACCCGCATGACCCTGCAGAGCATGGCCCAAGTGCTGGGGCGGCAAGCCGCGGGCGCCCTGGCGGCCGCCCTGCCGGCCGAGCTGGCGGCCGAACTGGCACGGGCACCGGACCGGCCGGACCCGCTGATCGACCGCCAGGTCTTCGTAGGGCCGCTGGTCAACCACATGGACACCGAGTACGGCTACGACCAGACGGTGGGCGGCCTGGATCTGGTGGCCGCGTACATGGACGACGACGCCGCCACCCGGATGCAGGCGGTCTTCGCCACCCTCAAGGAGCGGCTCGATGCGGGCACCCAGCAGGCCGTGCGAGCCGCCCTCCCTCCTGAGATCCGGGACTGGTGGGACAGCGCCTGAGCGGCCTGCCAGTCAAACAAGAATGCCGGGACCTGTCGGCCTTGGCGGCCGACAGGTCCCGGCGTGGCGGTTGGGGATTGTGCCGTCACGTGCGGTTGCCATCAGGCGCTTTCGACGTAGCGCTCCGGATCCTTGAGGAAGGTGGCCTTGCAATGGGGGCAACAGAAGTAATACTGCCGCCCCTCGTATTCGGCCACGTGGCGGGTTTCCCCGGGCACGACCTCCATGCCGCACACCGGATCGCGAGCGACGGCGGGAAGTTCGGCCTCCCTTGCCGCCCCGTCTGACGCCGCCCTTGACCCGGATGCTGCAGCAGCCACCTGCGTTGCAGCGCCGGTCGAGACGGGCCGGGAGGCCGTGTGGGTCGTGGAAGCCGCGGGTTGCTCGGCGGCTCTCTCCGCGGCGCCCGCTGCCGTACCGGCACCTTCGGCCCCGAGTCTGGCAGCGACCTCATCGCCGACGACCATCCCCGCGTGGGCCCGCAAGCGGGCCCGCCGCTGCCGGATGATGTCGGCCAGGATGGAGACGGCGATTTCCTCCTGGGTGACGGCCCCCAGGTCCAGGCCGGCCGGATTGCGGACCCGCTCCAGATCGGCGGCCGGCACGCCCGCCCCGGCCAGCACCTCCTTGACGGCCGCCGCCCGCTTGCGGCTGGCCACCAGCGCCACGTAGGGAACGCCGGCCGCGAGCCAGCGCTGCAGGCACTCCTCGTCGAAGTGCCCCATCGTCGCCACGACGGCGTACGCTTCCGGCACCGGCTCGAAGTCCTCCAGGGCATCCACCGAGATGGCCCGCCCGCCGGGCACGGCAGCTTCCGGCGGCGCCTCCCGGCCGTACACCAGCACGGGCTCGAAGCCCACCATGGCGGCCATCTGCACCAGAGCGTAGGCGAGGGGCGTATCGCCGCACGCGATCAGTTGGGGCGGCCGAACGAAGGGCTCGATGTATACGTCCACCTCGCCGCCGCTGGGGCAGGTCATGGCGACGGTGACGACCCGGGCGTCCCCCTCCCCGCCGGCCGCTCCGGGTTCCTGCCCCTCGTCGCTCTCCTCGGCGGTGGCGGCATCGGCCGGTACGTCGACACGGATCTGGATGAGGCGCGGCTGCCCGTCGGCCAGCGCCGCCAGCGCCTGCCGCCGGACGATGGACTCGGAGCAGCTGCCCCCGATCCAGCCCTCGATACGACCGTCCGCGGTGATCAGCGCCTTGTCCCCCGCTCTGGACGAAACGGGGGGACGTCGCCGGATCACCGTAGCCAGGGCGAAGGAATGGCCCCGGGCCCGCAACGCCGCCGCCCGGGCCAGAACTGCGTCAGGTCGCCCCGCCGTTCCCACTTCCACCGGATTCAGGCCCCCCCGCCAGCGCCACCCGTGCCGGTTAAGGCGGAACCCGCCTGATCCTCCAGGTTGGCCCGAATCGTGGCGAAGAGCTGCTCGGTGATCTTGCGGGCCTGGTTGTCCAGCAGCCGGCCGCCCACCGTGGCCAGCGGCCCGCTGACATCCGCGTCCGCTCCCCAGCGAAAGCGGGTCGCGCCCTCCCCCGCGGGTTCGAGCTCGATGCGTGCGGTCAACTGGAGCCCGCTCCCCATACCGCTCCCCCGGAGCCGCAGGCCGCCGCGGCGTGGCGCCTCTTCCGGCTGCAGCTCCACCTCCATCTTGAACCGGCCGCGCACGGGGCCGACCCCGATGCGCACCACGGCATCGAAGTGACGGTCATCTTTGACGTTCAGTTCCTGCAGATCGGGCAGGCAGTGACCGACCTGGCCGGGATTGTTGATGAACGCCCAGACCTTCTCCTGCGGGGCCTCGATGGTCAGTTCACCGTCGTAGTGCAGGTGCAATGCCGTCTCCTCCCCCTCTACGGATGATGTGGCTGCGGGGCGGGACACGGGCCCGCCCCGGAGGGCCGCCGGCCGGCCTGCCGGCGGCCCTCCGCGAACCCGCCTCACTCGATCCCGTGCTCGCGCAGGATCTTCCAGATCTTCCACGGCGTGATGGGCATGTCGATGTGGCGCACGCCCAGGTGGGAGAGGGCGTCTACCACCGCGTTGACGAAGGCGGCCGGAGAGCCGACGTTGGGCGACTCGCCGACGCCCTTGGCGCCGATGGGATGGTGGGGCGACGGCGTCACCGTGCGGTCCGTCTCCCACTTGGGGGTCTCCATGGCCGTGGGCAGCAGGTAGGTGGAGAAATCGCTGGACAGGTTGTTGCCGTTCTCGTCGTAGACGATCTCCTGCATGAACGCGATGCCGAAGCCCTCGGTCAGCCCCCCGTGGACCTGCCCTTCCACCACCATCGGGTTGATGACCGTGCCACAGTCATCGACCGCCACGAAGCGGCGCACCTTGACCTGCCCGGTGCCCTTGTCGATGTCAACGACGCAGATGTACGCGCCGTTGGGGAACGTCAGGTTGGGCGGGTTGTAGTAGTAGACGGCTTCGAGACCGGGCTCCACGCCCTCGGGCGGGTTGGTGTAAGCGGCGAAGGCCACCTCCTGGAAGCTCACCGACCGCCCGGGCGCGCCGGCCACGTGGAAGCGGCCGTTCTCCCAGACCACGTCCTCCTCGGACGCCTCCAGCAGGTGGGCGGCGATCTTCCGTGCCTTGTCCCGCACGCGGCGTGCCGCCATGGCCGTGGCAGCGCCGGCCGTCGGCGTACTGCGGCTCGCGTAGGTGCCCAGGCCGTAAGGTGCCGTATCGGTGTCGCCTTCTTCCACCAGGACGTCGTCCACGGGGATCCCCAGTTCGTCCGCGACGATCTGGGCGAAGGTGGTCTCGTGGCCCTGGCCCTGGTGCCGCACGCCGGTCCGCACCAGCACCTTGCCCGTGGGGTGCACGCGGATCTCACAGGAGTCGAACATCTTGATGCCGGCGATGTCGAAGGTATGGGCCGGCCCGGCACCGACGATCTCCGTAAAGGTGGATACGCCGATGCCCATCAGCTCGCCGCGCTTCCGCTTCTCTTCCTGCTCCTTGCGGAGATCCCAGTACCCGATGATGTCCATCGCCTTCTTGAGCGTCTCGGCGTAGTTGCCGCTGTCATAGGTCCACCCCAGCGGCGACGGGTATGGGAACTTCTCCGGCGGGATGAAGTTCTTCAGGCGCAGCTCCACCGGGTCCATCCCCAGCTCGTCGGCCAGGACATCCATGGTCCGCTCGATCAGGTACGAAGCCTCGGTCACCCGGAAGGAGCAGCGGTAGGCGACACCGCCGGGCGCCGTGTTGGTGTAGACCGCGTCCACCTCGACGAAGGCAGTCGGGAAGTCGTAGGACCCGGTCACGATGCTGAAGAGACCGGCTGGGAACTTGGACGGGTTGGCCGCGGCGTCGAAGGCGCCGTGGTCGGCGATGGTCTTGACCCGCAGCGCCTTCACCCTGCCGTCGCGGTCGGCGGCGATCTCGCACGTCATGTGGAAGTCGCGGGCGAAGTGGGTGCTCTGGAGGTTCTCCGTCCGCGTCTCCACCCACTTGACCGGCCGGCCCAGCTGCAACGAGGCCACCACCGCGCAGACGTATCCGGAGTACACCGGCACCTTGTTCCCAAAGCCGCCGCCCACGTCCGGCGAGATCACCCGGATCTTGTGCTCGGGCAACCCGGAGACCAGCGCCAGCAGCGTGCGATGGGCATGGGGCGCCTGGGAGGTGACGTAGAAGGTCAGCCGCTCCGTGGCCTTGTTGTAGTCGGCGATGCAGCCGCAAGGCTCCAGCGGCGCGGGGTGCACACGCGGGTAGTAGACCTCCTGCCGCACCACCACCTCCGCCTCGGCGAAGGCGCGTTCCGTGCGGTCGCGGTCGCCGACCTCCCAGTGCCAGATATGGTTGGTCTTCTGCTCCCGGTCCTCCCGCAGGATGGGCGCGTCGGGCTCCAGGGCCTTGAACGGGTCGACCACCACCGGCAGCGGCTCGTATTCCACCACCTGCGCCAGGGCGTGGGCGCCGTCGAAGGCCGCCTCGCGGGTCTCGGCGACCACGGCCGCCACCTCCTGGCCCTGGAAGAGCACCTTGCCCACTGCCAGGACCATCTGCTTGTCGCCGGCCAGCGTGGGCATCCAGGCCAGGCCGGCCTTCTCCAGGTCCTCCCCGGTGATCACGGCGACGACCCCGGGAACGGACAGCGCCGCTTCCTTGGGGACCGCCTTGACCCGCGCGTGGGCGTAGGGGCTGCGCACGATCGCCATGTAGAGCATGCGCGGGAGCACGATGTCGTCCAGATAGCGGCCGGCGCCCTGGATGAAGCGCGGGTCCTCCTTCCGCTTTACGGGCTGGCCAAGAACGCGCTCGGCAACCGCCATCGGTCAGTTCCCCCCTCGCGCCTGCGGCTCCGCGGCGACAGCCACGTCCTCGCCAGCTGCAGCGGCCGGGGTCTCCCCCCGGAGCTCCGCCGCGGCCTGCTGGACGGCCTTGACGATGTTCTGGTACCCGGTGCACCGGCACAGGTTGCCGGAGATGGCGAACCGGATCTCTTCCTCCGTCGGGTTCGGATTGCGCTGCAGCAGGGCGTAGGCGGTCATCAGCATGCCCGGCGTGCAGTAGCCGCACTGGAGCCCGTGCTGATCCCAGAAGCCCTTCTGCAGCGGGTGGAGCTGGCCGTCCTGGGCCAGGCCCTCCACCGTCATGATCTCGCTGCCGTCCACCTGCACGGCGAACACCGTGCACGACTTGACGGGCCGCCCGTCCAGGATCACGGTACACGCGCCGCAACTGGTCGTGTCACAACCGATGTGCGTCCCCGTCAGGCCCAGTTCTTCACGGAGGAAGTATGCCAGCAGGCGGCGCGGCTCCACTTCGCGCTCGTACGTCACCCCGTTGACGGTCGCCTTGATGCGCTTCCGGATCGTCTCCAACGGCGACACCTCCTCACGCGGCCCGGGCCCGCTCGGCGGCCTCCTGCAGGGCCCGCTGGGTCAGCACCCGCACCATGTCACGCTTGTATTCCTCCGGCCCGCGCTGGTCGGAAGTGGGCTCGGCCTGCTCCGCGGCCAGCCGGGCGGCCTCGGCGATGGTGTCCGCCGTCAGGGGCTTGCCCACCAGGTATTCCTCCGCCCTGCTGGCCCGCAGGGAGATGGGCCCCACCGCGCACAGGCCGATGCCGGCACGCGTGCATTCGCCCGCCGCGTTGAGGGTGACCTGCACGCCCACCGCGGCGATGGCGAAGTCCCCCAGCTTGCGCTCCAGCTTCAGGTAGGCGCCACCCGACCGCTCCGGCGGGATGGGCACCCGCACCTCGGTGAGCAGCTCGTCCTCGCCCATCGCCGTCGTGAAGGTGTCCACCAGGAACTCGTCGATGGACAGGGTGCGGGAACCGTCCGGCCCCGTCACCACCACCTGCGCCCCGGCGGCCAGCATGGCCGCACCCCAGTCGCCGGCAGGGTCCGCGTGGACCAGGGAGCCGGCCACGGTCCCGCGGTTTCGCACCAGGGGATCGGCGACGACCCGCGCCGTGGCGACCAGCAGCGGGTAGCGCTTTTCGAGGCCGGGCGCGTTTTCTACGTCGGCGTGCCGGGTCAGGGCGCCGATGCGGAGGAACCCGTCCTCCTCGCGGAGGTACGCCAGGTCCTCGATGCGGTTGATGTCCACCAGCAGGGCGGGCTCCAGCAGCCGGAAGCGCAGCATGGGGATGAGGCTCTGGCCGCCCGCCAGCACCTTGGCCTCGTAACCGTGCTTGCGCAACAGTTGCACCGCCTCGGCCACCGTACGCGGTGCGACGTAGTCGAAAGGCGGTGTAATCATGACACTCCCCCTATCGCGATTCTTCCGGGCATGCGGGGAGCGGCGCCTTGCACGCCCAAACGGGGCACTGGGGACGGGACAAGGTTGGACCCTCCAGAGATGTAGCGACGACCTGGGAACTGCAGTGACTGTGCGGCGATACGGAGAGCAACGTCGGCCGCTCCCCGCCCCGTGTCTTCTCCCCCAGCCACGGTGCCGTGGTTCGGTTTCGTTGTCTTCGCGACTTAACAACAAATTCCTTCCTGGGCCCACGGCCGACGAATTTTCTTAAGGCGTACGCGCCCGCGTAGCTCCCCGTAGACGCCGGCGTCGATCTCCCCGGCCACGGGAGCCGCCACGACAGCGCCCGTGGCCGCCGCCGCATGAGACAATCGTTCCGGCCAGGACCACCCTCGCAGGCTCGCGTCCACGAGGGCGGCCACCACGGCATCGCCGGCGCCCACGGGATTTGCGACGCAACGCCGGGTCTCGCCGTCGATCCATACCCAGCGCGTCTCGTAGCCGGACGCCGTCAGCGCGGCATCGATCCGGCGGCCCGTCGTGCCCCCGACGAATCCTGCAACCGTCGTACGCACCCCCAGCTGGCCGAGGACCCTGGCTACGTTCACCGCCTTGCCGCCGGGGCGCTCGTACACGCGCCGTACGCGGGTCCATCGCTCAGGCCCGCCCCCTCGCTCCGCAGAGCCGGATCTTTCCCGCCGCGGCGGCCTTGAGGGCCTCAAGCCCCGCCCGTGACACGTGCCTGGGGTCCGATGCCGCTGCGCCGGCGAGGGCGGAGCGCACGGTATGACTCCAAGCGTGTTTCAACTCCGTTGCGAAGTTGATCTTGGTAATGCCCCGGGCGATGGCCTCCCGGAGCAAGTCCCCCGGTACTCCCGACCCACCGTGCAGGACCAGCGGTACCGGAACCCGGCACCGGATCGCTTCCAATCGCTCCAGGTCCAATTGGGGTTCACCGCGGTATGCCCCGTGTACCGTCCCGATCGATACCGCAAGGCTGTCCACGCCTGTACGGGCGACGACGGCCTCGGCCCTCATCGGGGCGGGTGAAGGAGTCCCGGGTATCCCCCCCGGCTGTGCCGTCCCCTGTCGAGGCTGGCGGTGCCTACTCGCCGGTGGGGGGGACGTAGCCGAGCTCCCCCTCCACGGCCGCGCCGGCCGCGTGGGCAGCCTCCACGACCTTGCGAGTGAGCTCGACGTTTTGGGCGAAGGGCCGGGAAGAATAGTCGGCCACCACCGAGGTGAAACCGTGCCGCAGTGCACCGATCACCAGAGCCTGTTTCACTGATCCTGACGAGATCAGATGGACTTGCCCCGGTTTCGTGGACACCCCGATACTTGGGGCATAAGCCCCGGAAAGGGTGATCCCCATGCCGGCTACCAAGCCGCCGTACCCTTCCGAGTTTCGGGCCGAAGCCGTCCGCCTCGTCCGGGAGAGCGGGAAGAAGCTCCAGCAGATTGCCGCCGACCTCGGCGTCTCGGAAGCCAGCCTGCGGAAGTGGGTCCGCCAAGCCGAGATCGATGCGGGGCAGCGCCCCGGGTTGACCACGGCCGAACGGGAGGAACTGAACCGGCTGCGGCGGGAGAACCGGATCCTGCGGGAGGAGCGTGAAATCCTAAAAAAAGTCCTCCATGCCGCCTACGGCGGCACCACGAAGGACGAAAATGGCGTCCAGCCAAAGTTGTATGTGCCACCGGTTGCATGAGATCGAGCTTGCTTGGTGCCGGCAAGCCCGCAAAAAAGTCTGATCCTGGCGATCGCGCGGCACCACGAACTGTTGCCCTCCGCACGGGGGAGCACGCGAGGGAGAATCTTGACCGAGGCGATCGCCACGCCGGTGAGTTCCCTGGGACGGGGGGCGGTGGCGGTGGACGTGGTGCACGAGCGGTGCGCGGGGCTGGACGTGCATAAGCAGACGGTGACCGGTTGTGTGATCACCCCGGAGGTCCGTGAGACGCGGACCTTCGGCACGATGACGGCGCCGTTGTTGGAGTTGGTCGCTTGGCTGCAACACCACGGCGTGACGCACGTGGCCATGGAGAGCACGGGGGTGTACTGGAAGCCGGTCTACAACCTGCTCGAGGGCTCCGGGATCGAGGTCCTGGTGGTCAATGCGCAACACATCAAGCAGGTACCGGGTCGCAAGACGGATGTCAAGGATGCCGCGTGGATCGCGGAGTTGCTCCGGCATGGGCTGCTGCGGGGCAGCTTCATCCCGGATCGCAACCAGCGGGAGCTGCGGGAACTGGTGCGCTACCGCCGGAGCTTGATCCAGGAGCAAGCCCGGGAAGCGAACCGGATCCAAAAGGTGCTGGAAGGTGCCAACATCAAACTCGGGGATGTGACCAGCGTGGTCCTGGGTGTCTCCGGCCGGCAGATGTTAAAGGCCATCATTGCCGGAGAGACGGATCCGGAGAAGCTGGCGGATTTGGCCCGGGGTCGTTTGCGGAGCAAGCGGGAGAGCTTGGTCCAAGCGCTGACGGGTTTGATCGGCCCGCACCAACGGCGGTTGCTGGCTGCACAGCTGGCCCACGTCGAGTTCCTGGATGAGCAGATTGCCGCTTTGGATCGCGAGATCGCCGAGCGCATGCGCCCTTATGAAGCCATCCTGGAGCGGATGGACGAGCTGGATGGCCTGGCCCGGCGCACAAGCGAGGAGATCCTGGCGGAGATCGGCGTCGACATGAGCCGCTTCCCGACGCATCGTCACCTGGCCTCGTGGGCCAAGATCTGTCCGGGCAACAACCAGAGTGCCGGAAAGCGCCGGAGTGGGAACACGGGGCAAGGGAACGCCTATCTACGGGCGGCCCTGGTCCGCGCGGCTCAGGCTGCGGCGCGGACACGCGACACCTACTTGGCGGCCCAATTCCGCCGCCTCGCTGCGCGGCGGGGCAAGAACCGTGCCAAAGTGGCCGTCGCCCATAGCATCTTGGTGATCATCTACCACATGATCAAGCACGGCACACGCTATAACGATCTTGGGGCGGCGCATTTCGAACGGCTCAACGAGCAGGCCACCGTCCGGCGGACCGTGGCACGTCTTGAGGCGCTGGGTTACAAGGTCACACTTGAGAAGCCCATGTCCGCCGCCTAAGCCCACGCCGCATTTTCGAGGGAGCCGCGGCCTTTTTTGCCCAGGAGAACCACCGGAGCCGGTAACGGTGTTCCGGTTCGTCGAGCAGGAGAAGGCGCATCACCCTGTGGCGACCTTGTGCCGTGTGCTGGGCGTCTCGACAAGCGGCTACTACGCATGGCGGCGGCGTGGGATCTCGCAGCGGTCCCGCGAAGACGCAGAACTGAGCCGGCGCGTCCACGCCATCCACACCGCGAGCCGGGGCACCTACGGGGCCCCGCGGGTGCACGCCGAACTTCGGCTGGTTCATGGCATCCGTTGCGGACGCAAGCGCATCGCCCGGCTGATGCGGGCCATGGGGCTCACCGGGGTGCACCGGCGCCGGAACCGAGGGGTGACCCGCCGGGATCCGCGACGACCCGTCTATCCGGATCGGCTGCATCGCCAGTTTGTACCCGATGCGCCCAACCGGGTGTGGGTGGCGGACCTCACGGAGCACCGCACGGAGGAAGGCTGGCTGTACCTGGCCACGGTGGTGGATGCCTTTTCCCGCGCCGTAGTGGGCTGGGCCATGGGCGACCGGCCCGTGGCGGAGTTGGGGGTGGACGCCGTCACCATGGCGGTGCGGCGGCGCCGACCGGGGCCCGGCTTGATCCACCACTCCGACCATGGGGCCCAGTACACCTCGCTGGCGTTGACCCGTCGCTTGGAGGCCCTGGGCATCGCCGGATCGATGGGCTCCGTGGGCGATGCACTGGACAACGCCGTGGCGGAGAGTTTCTACGCGACGCTGCAGACGGAACTCCTCGACCGGCAAACCTGGGCCACTCGGGATCAACTGCGCATGGCGATCTTCGAGTACGTCGAAGGGTTCTACAACCGGCGGCGGCGTCACTCGGCACTGGGTTACCTCTCGCCTTACGAGTACGAGGAGCGTTGGATCCAGGAGTGAAAGGCTCAGCCACAGGAAGGGGTCGTCGCGTAAGCCTCAACCTGTCCACGAAACCGGGCCAACTCCATTGCAACTCATTCCCGTAATGCACGTCTTAACTCCCGGACCGGAAACAGCAACGCCACAGCAGTGCCACCTATAGCCCAGATAGCATGGTGTAACGTGGATACTCCTAGCTCGCCGAAAAAGACATCCCTACTCATTTCCACTATGTGGTACATTGGTAGAACTTGAATTATCATCTGCGCGATTCCCGGCAGTTTATCAACAGGGAAAAATACACCCGAGAACAGCAATAACGGAGTCACCACCAGCGTAAAGTAGTAGAACAACTGCTCTACATGCCGGATTTTTGCCACTACAGTCCACGTGATAGACCCGAAAAACATACCATTGATGGCCAGAATGGCTGGCAACATAATCACGGACCACGCCGGCATTAATCCAAACAAGACGGTGACCAACAAAAACATACCTCCATACATAATGCTGCGCACAATTTCCCATATCAATTCGCCCGCTATAATCTCCTCTTCTCTTATTGAAGTATTCATCATTGCTTGATAGACGCCCTGTTCGCGCAGCCGCATATACCCTCCCGACGTTATGTCATACACCACGCTAGTCGCAGCAGTCATGACAAGAAGTCCTGGAGCGATATACTCTAGCAAAGACGTACCATTGAGGTTCACAAACCCTCCAAGACCCCACCCGATGGCACCTAAGTACATTACAGGATCACCAAGAAACAGTATAATGTTAGTGTGAAATTGCTTCCGCCATGCAAGCCAATTTCTTAGTGTAACCGCAAGTGCTTTCCTGCTGACGGTTGGCAATAACAGTCGTCTCATGCCCTTAGTCCCTTCCCTGCGACGATTAAGAAGACATCTTCCAAGTTTGCGGGACGAATCAAATACTGATTTGGATTGCGAAGCTCCGCCGGCAGCATGCCCATCAGTACATCAGGACTGTCTGCGTAGACATAAACGCTCCTCCCGAGCTGTTCGACACGGCGGACATCGGCTTGAACCCTGGCCATATCCAAGTTCGGCTCCACAGTGTCATGAATCTCCATAACCCACTTACCCACGTACTGAGTGACGAGGGAGCTGGGCTCACCCTCCGCGATGATGCTGCCTTCATGTAATATTGCTACCCGATCACAAAGCCGCCATGCCTCCTCCATATAATGGCTTGTCAATATCAACGTGCGCCCACCCGACTTCAATTCTCGTATCTTCTCCCAAACAGTCAGACGTGCCTGTGGGTCCAACCCTGTTGTCGGCTCGTCCAGTACGACCAGCTCAGGGTCATTAATTAAGGACCTCGCTATAATTAGGCGCCTCTTCATACCCCCAGATAACTCATCGATCTTGGCGTCCCCCTTATTGTCTAGGTCAACGAATCGTAGGAGTTCCTGCGCCCGTTGCCGGGCTACATGAGAACTCATGCCAAAGTATCGCGCGTATAGTTCCAGGTTTTCAATCACGCTCAGCTCAGGGTCTAGGTTGTTTTCTTGCGGAACACAGCCTACCCTTTCCTTAATCACAGATGGTGCGTCTGCAATATCTTTCCCCAACACCCAAAGCGTACCTGAAGTCGGCTCGGTCCGCCCGGATATTATGTTGAGTAGAGTTGTCTTACCAGCACCATTCGGACCGAGTATCCCGACACACTCTCCAGAACTAACCCTTAAGTCCACGCCCCGTAATGCATCAATGTTACCGTATCTCTTGGTTAATCCACGCGCCATGATCACGACATTGTCGGACACCCACGGAGTCCTCCCCATTGCAGTGCCTGGTTCTGGTCAATTATCCCGGGGGACCGCCACTACGAAAAACTGCAGTGAATTACGATACCGCCACTCGCCGCATTCAACGGCTATTAGAGGAGACCCACCACGCCTGTTGGTGTGAGTGATCATACCTGAGCCTTCCTCATGCTGATTGCTACTTCGCGAAATCTTTCGAGGTTCCTTCGCACGCCTGCAATAGTCAACTCTTCACTTTCGTACCCAGGTCGCCTTACTCCTTCGTTAGTCATGCGCCAATAATCACTGAGGCCGCTAAAATACCGATGAATGTTGTATGTATCAGGGTTAAGCCACATAGGCGACATCGGATCAATTGTGATAAAGCCCGCATACAATGTTAGGCGGTCGCACCCATATACACTTACGATGTCACGAGTTAATCGCAATGTCTCTTGCCAGGTGGTCTCCGTTTCCCACGGCAGATTCGCGGCAAAGAAGACTTGTAGTTCAAATGTGGCTTTGGACAAAGTCCGCAATAGTTCAAGTAGCTCCTCATTCTTAAAGAATTTGCTGGGGAAATTGCGCTTTCGCACGACTTCGCATCCCGATTCCGGAGAAATGGCAATATCTGACCTCTCTGCGTCGAAAACCGTGTGCAATTGGCTAATGACGAACGTCGCCGTTAACCGCCAGAACTCATGGTACAAGCCCACTTTGAGACCGCGAGCCAGCAGACCACGCAAAAGATCCTCTCGGCCGGGGAACGGCAGTGTAAAAATGTCGTGTGAGAAAGCAACTTGTTCTACGCCCAGTTCATAAAGGCGCTCTATGTCTGACAAGATCCGGCCAACATCCCTAAACAACGGGCGACGAAGTCCGCACAGGTTTTCATGCACAGATTGTCCACCGCCACACATAATGCAGTTATAGAAGCACCCTCGCGCTGTTTCCAACCAGTACCTGGACTTTTGCATTGGGGAGTATCCACTAATCCCAGTTTTGTAGTATGCTTGCCAATTGTGTAGCCAGTCAATGGTTACAAAGTCCAATTCGTTGAATAGTGTGGGTGACGTTGCTGCCAAACGAGGTGAGCGGCATATAGTATTGTCGTTCCAATACACTGCATTTGGTATTCTAGCAAAGTCTCGGTCGCCGTGACACGCTAGTTCTGCAAGCTGGAGCACTGCGTCTTCCGCGTCGCCACGAATAACAACGTCAATTGACGGGCATAGCCGAAGCACGTCCTCCGCAAAAATACTCGCTGTCATGCCACCCACGACGACTATGCTGTCTTCCCAAAGAGTACGTGCGAGGGATGCGGCCTCAAACGCGCCAGCGGTATGCATATACCAATGCAAATCAATGAGCACTAAATCCTGCCTCGGAAGGGAAGCCAAGAAGCGTGCCAGATCAAAACTAGAGGATAAGGACCGTTCCATTGCGGCATTGACTCCGCATACACTCCATCCCCGTTCACGCAGCAGGTTGACTAAAGCGACAGCCCCCATCGGCATAATGGCGTACATAGACGATCGCCCATTCATCCCAGGGTGGATGTATAAAGCCCTCATATCCCAAATGCCCCCGTGTGGGTTAAGGTCCAAAAAGGATCCCTTGCCGGCGTTTGCAAAGTATCGTCACGATCGGAGGTCGTTGGATCCGTCCCTCCCGTACGACGGGGTGAGAGCTATTCTCCGGCAGTGGTAGGGGTCACTCCCGAACGGTCGCGGGGTACTCCGGCATCACTTCCGTCCGGGGTGGTGCCCCGCCAAACAAGCCGCCTCGCTTCTTCTCCCGCAGCCGGTAGCCGCCCGGAGGTTGATAACATGGCTGCCGTGGAGCGCCGGTCGAGGATCGCCGTGCTAATCCCTCAGGCACCCAGCGCGTCGTCCGCTCCGCAAAGCCCTTGCTGCTCGTCAGGATGATGCTGCCCCGTTTCCTGCGACAGCTGCGGCTAGGCCTCCGCCACAAAAAGGCGATGATGGAACGCACAACTGGCCCGCCGCGTGCCGGCACGCCGATGATACGCGGGACGACATAGCTCAGGTCTACGTGCAGCGGATCGCTTCCATCGCGCGTGCAACACGCAGGCGCAGCATGGGGTCCAATGGGTACCACGGCTACTCGTAATGTACAACGGCTCGGCCCGATCATCTAACAAAATCCAGTACAATCGAGGCGGCTCAATCACGATGCCTGGGGCATTCATCGTACTATGGAGAAACCGTAGGACTTACCGTGCCCTAGTACGCGGGGCCGGACCCCGCCAGCGACCATTCCTTACAGCCAGCTAAAACACCCTGACTACCGCGACTGAGCCTCGAGCGTTTCCACGGCATCCCACACCTTCGAACACCGCGGATCACCATTGAGGTAGCCACCGTTTGCCCAGCGTGCGGTAATAAGGCATCCCCCTCTGCAAATGTCAAACATCTCGCAAGTCCGGCATGCAACAGACGCATAATCCTCCCTTCTAGTCTTTCGAAATGGACCGAACGCAGCAGAGTCATGCCACAGAACTAATAGTTTATTGGCCAAGAGATTGCCAACAACATGCTCCGAGTGACCAACTGTAAACGGGCACGGACTTAAGTCACCCGTGGGCGACACTTGGATTGCCGTTTTACCTGCGGAACACATACTGTACAGCCTAAAACGAATGCCTTGCAGCGGTCCCGTATAATAGTCGTTTGGTCGCTCGTGCGGAAAGGCCTCGTATTCAATTCGAATTTTCGCCGTTCTTTCTAGCAATTTGGCCCTTTCAACAATAGTCCGATATTCCGCCGGGGTCATTGCAAGGTCGAAAAACCGTACATGGCTGCACCATGGACCCGCAAAGATGTTTTGAATCGACAGCGACTTTACCCCCAATTCCTCAAGCCATTCAACAAACTGTTCCAAGTAGGCCATATTGGATCGCAAAGCTACAGTTTGAATACCAACCGGCACGCCGTGCTGGATCATCTTTTCGATATTGGCCACACATTGCTGAAACGCTCCGCGCGCATTCACTAAGTCATTGTGAACGGTTGGAACGTGCGCTTCCAACGAGACCCCTACGTAACATTGCATCGCAGCGAGTCGTTCCATTTGTTCGCTGGATAATGAGATGCTGCCATTCGTGATGACGCCAACGATGCATCCGTTTTCATAAGCTTTTTCCAAAATAGAAATGGTCAACTCAATATCTAGAAATGGCTCCATACCCCCGATATTAATCACGTTGACACCCGCGTGTATCAATTCGTCCGTTATAGCGAGCCACTCTTCACACGACAATTTCCTCTTTTCTTGTTGGGCCATCAATCCGAAATCAAGAAAGCAGAATGAGCACCGCTGATTACATCTCCCGTTGATAAATAGGTTTGCAGCTAACGGAGCGTAGAAATAAGGCCTATCGCGATGATGGCGTACATGCGTCACTGCGTCCGTATCACCAGGCAAGGCCGGTGTACGGCGGTATACGTCTTCAAGTACCACTATATTTTCCTCCGCCAGTCTTGTCAGCGCATCCTCAAATTGTTCTCTGCTGATGCGACCTGGATGAGTAACCGCATTTAGTCGATTGTAAAGCAGATCCCTCGTAGCACTTTCCACAAAGATTAAATGGATCAAATCTGCTACCAAGCCTCGAAAAACGGTGTACTTGCGCTCTCGACGGTGAAAGAGGTATGCCTCGTCCTTGAACCGGTTAAAGGTATATTCCTTGTAGTTGAACGCTACGTGCTGCCCGACGCGCATCATGGTTGTCCCTCCCCTCATGGTTTATAGTTCAAGCAGGTGTTAACTCCAGCTGTTACGAAGTGTCGTTACGGCCGGCAGAGCGCCAATTCCGCCTCCGCGTGCAACAGCCTGTGTGAGACGGACTTGTCCGGTAGGGCCTGGAGGTTGGCTTCACTGGAATAACCGGCGCCGGCGGCAAGTTCCCAGGGGTAGCGCCCCGTGTTCGGCTCGACTTGCTCCAGCTGGCGCACCAAATGGGGTGCGTCGCCGCCCTGGTTCGTCAGGTCCGCCGTTACGATCACGCGCGTCTCCGCTTCGACGGTCAGTTGAGCGTTGCACCCCTGGATGAAGGCCTTGTCGGCGCTGCGTATGATTCGCGACTCGCGGTCTGCAAAGTTGATCGGGTCCTTGTCCGCCGGGCGTGGTTCAGTAGCGGCCTGCTTGCGGCGGGAGCGACGCCCCTTCCTGGCTGCCTCCGCTTCCCGCGCCGCTTCCTTGGCTTCGGCCGCGGCCCGGGCCCGCTGCTCCAGCCGGGCCTTGCCCGCCTGAATCGCCTTCAGCCGCTCTTCCACCGTCGCCACCTCGGGCGGCAACCGCCACCCGCTGTCCAGTCCAGGCCGAGTTCCGCACCCTCCGCCCGATCATTGGCCTCGAGCTCTTCCAAGTAGCCTCGGAGCGCTTCGGCCACCTTTTTCTAATTTGCCTGGACCAACAATCGCCACACCCGCGGGCAGCGCACGTCACCTGCCGTCTCTCGTCCAGCAATGACTCGCGAAATAGAGCCGCTGCCACCGCCACAGACTGATACATGCACGCACTCTCGGCATGGAGAGTAAGAAATAGTTGGCCTCTTCCTACGCTGTTGCATTTCTGTAGAGTGCCAAACATCATACAACGTCTTCTCACGCAAATTTCCAACCGGCTCGCTTATACCGTTTAGCAGTACGGGACCCGGAAATACCTGCCCATCAGACATCACTTCTAAACTAGTTAGACCGTCCACAACTGGCCACAAATACTTGTCAAGTCCACTCTCGTTGGGTATAGGCTCGTCATTGTATGCGAACAGATATGTTCCTTTGGGGAAGATATAGAACGAATCGCTATAGTGCCGCCGCAACTCGTTCAATTCCTCGGCAATTGGCCGAACGTCCTCAGGCGGCATAGCGATTGCCACATACTCCTCTAGAGACATATGCGAGCCAGGAAACATGTTATTTACATAGAAACCATTGGCTCCCAACTCGCGTGCCATGCGCACGAGCCCAATTACATCGTCTTTCGTCGTGAACCGAGTCAGGACCATTTGCACTGCTGTTCTGACTCCAGCCCGTGTTAGCCTCTTAAGTGTATGCACTGCCCTATGCCAAGCACCGGTCGCTTGCGTTACAAAATCATGTACCTCTGGCTTAGAAGAATGAATCGAGACGATTACATCGACTCCCGGTCGTGATAAAAGCGAGAGTGTATAATCATCCGGGGCGATGGTACCGTTAGTCGTTATGCTGATTAAGAACCGATTGTAGTAATGTTCTATAGCGTAACGGATCGCCTGTTGGTCAAGAAAGGGTTCCCCGCCCAAGAAGTTTACGCACATTACACCTGCTTCTGCGCAGTCGCTAAGCGCTTTGGCGAGTAAGGTTCGTTCCATCACGTTGGGGCCATATTGCTGCCGCGTATCGGCCGAGAGATAGCAGAATTTGCAATTTAGGTTGCACCTGGTTGTTGTATAGAGATTGACTTCGAACGGTGCAGTCAGATAATCAGGGTTCAACATATCAAATGTAGAAACGACGTCGTGTATTTCCGATGATTCTATTATACGATACGTATCAACCAAGTCCGCTTCGAGAAGCTGCCGGTGAACGAGAGACTGAATTGTTGTTCTACTATCATTGCCGAACCAGGTTACAAGATCGTCGAGTTGTCTCGGCGCTCTAATGCAAAGTTCCACTATTGTGGCAGCAGGTCGATTAAGGTAGAGCACACGATCTTCACCGGTCTTGTCTACGGCCAGCGCTCCAAAGTATTCACGCCGAATCAACCAGCGGTCCCCGAAGGACAAGATCACGCTTTCACCTCCTTAAGCGCGGTGGAGATGATCGTTTCTATGGCGATGAAAGGCCTACCCCTTCACGCCATGGGGCGTACGAAGACCACCGCGCAATGATTAGGATCTAGGTGTTGAGTCGCTGGGCGTGGCGCCCGCAAAGTCCTAGCACCCGCGGACGTAATTTGGTCGCTTCTGGGACGGCCACTCCTGGTGATGGTCCCAGGTTACCGTCGCCAGGGGCGGGACGGAAACAAGTCCAAGGCCGCGGCTAAGACGTGAAGCGAGGAATCCAACGTATTTATTGGCGAAACAGCGATCAATCACGATGTCGGACCCAAACATACAGGTGGACCTGTTAACGGCCGAAGGCAGTATCAACGGGCAATGATTGCCATGGATGCAGCCGTGGTACCGCCTTCTGCTTGGACCCAGTAAACGCAGATATCTTTTGGCGTGAATAATGGCCGTGCGGGCCCCCATCCTCGGTAGATTTGCGCCCCTGTAATGAGCCTGTTGCACGGAACAACTCGGACGTCGCTCGCGCACGATATCTAGGGCATATGCATTGAGACCGACACCACATCTGGTATATAATTTCCGGATTCTGGGTTCGTGAAACAGGCTCTAATGTGTCCATTAATCCTCAGAGAGGTAGGGCGGGGGGGCACTCAAAATGCCCCCCTCACTACCGTCATTTCCAGCTACATCCCGCACCTCGTGGCATCACTGCGTCCTTGGTAACATCCATACGGATCTCCACAACCTCAGGCACCTCGTCTAGGAAGTGGTCCCGGGGTGACTGAGGTGCGGTAGGCTGGCGTTCCTCCTGTGGGCTAGTAGAAACGTTGGCCACCTTCCTCACCTCCCCGCGGGTGACATAGTGTTGCGCCCTTCCGAGCGCGAATTCCCTATTCGCCGACCAATGAAAAAGTCCTTCCGAGGAGTAGCGGCGTGTTGTCGATATAATTCGACATAATTCGCGCCGTCAAGTGCATGGTAAGGCATGCAGGCAAGGTCCTTTAACTTATCGACATGCCTCGACATTGCGTTCATATTTGGAGGCAGGTCGCAGCTCGCATTCGCACTGCACCGGCGAGCGCAACAACGAGCGCGATACGCGCGAAATCCTGCACCCGACGTCCGTCCGCTCACTTCTTTCACCGCCCCCCCTGCAAGACTTCATCCTAGTGAGCGGGGACCGAAAATGCCGGCTGCTTCCGAGGGGGTGTCGTCCCCGTCGAGTACCGGCACACCTAAAGCCAGGAGCAGCCCACCAATCAGCAGCCCGGACACCCACTTGCCCCGCACCATCCCACCTCCCCTGCCCCCGTTCCGTCAGGGTTCAACGCGGTACGTATTCGGCACGCCGATGAAATGCCGCTGATTCACGGTGCACACCGGCAGGCCGGTCTGCTCGGCCAGCGCCCGAAGCCTTGCGTCGCCGTAGGTGTCGGACGCACCTGTGGCCCATAGCTCAAGCGCCTTCAGGACGACGTGTTTGCCTTCCACGTGGACGGTCTCCAGGGCGATGATGGCGCTCAAGTAGTCCGCCACGGCCTTCCGGTCCTGCCGGAACACATGGCGGTAGAGTGCATAGGTTAGCTCGTGGATGGTCACCGGGTGCAGGTACCCTTCCGCCGTCCCTTCCTGCCTGCAGTGCCGCAAGCAGCGCCCGGCATCGGTCGGCATGGGCGTCTCGGAAGAAGGGATGGATGAAGAGGTTTGCATCGAGCCAACCCAGCTGCACCCGCTCAGTGTCCACGGGCAGCTGCCGCCTCCCGCTCGGCTGTGCCGAGGAGCCCCCTCTCCATGACGTCCCGCGACACGTCCTCGGCCACCGCATCCCAGAGGTTTGCTGGTACGGGCCCGTCGACCTGGTACTTGTCGAAGAATGCATCCAGCGAGCGCGACGTCCGGATCACCCGGAACCGCCCCTCGTCCGGGCCCTGCACCTCAAACAACAACACGTCCCCAGGCCGGATCCCCAACGCTTCCCGGACCTCCACCGGGATCGTTACTTGACCTCGCGTCTGCACGCGTCCAAGACCCATCGCCGCTCCTCCTCCCTTCCTGCCTGAACCTATCCCAGCATACACCTCCCGCCTCCGGAGCCTGTTTCACTGATCCTGACGAGATCAGAACTGGGGGAACGTACCGGGTCGATTCGGCCATGTCCCGTGGGCTGACGGTCAGGACGGGGTAGGCCGGCGGCCCGGTCGTTACCCTTCTACGCCAACGCGGCCGCCATCCAACCAAAGGGTGAGGATGCGGACCCCTTCGTTACCTTCCGCCAGAGCTTCAGCAAGTTATGGGTCAAGCAGAGCAGCTTCCACTCGCTGTTACACGCCGCCAGACCGCGACGCAGGAACCGGTCGGCGCCTCGCACGGTCTTGATCTGCCCGAACACCGGCTCCACGGTCTGGCTGCGCTTGGCGTAGATCGCCTGCCCTCGCCGGGTCCGCAGCTTGCGTTCCATCCGCTCCCGCAGGCTCAGCCCCTTGGGGATGCGGCCTCGCGGAGGGGGTGTGTCCTTCCAGGCTTGGCGCTGCTTCCACTCTTTACTCGTCGCCAGGAACAGTTCCGGCCCATCCGCCGGTGCCTGCTTCACGTTCGCCTCGCTCCAGTACCCCGCGTCGGCGACGACGGCCCGGATGGGCTTGTCCACGCCCGCTGCCCGCAGGTTGGCTTGCGCCTGCTGGAGCATCGGGTGGAGTTGGCCCACGTCGTTGGCGTCCTGCGTCACCGCCGCGGCCACGATGAGCTGGTCTTCGGTCACCACCGCCTGGGCGTTGTACCCTTGCACAAAGCCCTGCCGGGTCTTCATGATCCGGCTGTCCGGATCCGTGATGTTGGCCTTCGCCGCCGGATCCACCGAGGGATCCGGCGCCTTCGGCTTGCGCCCCCGCCGCTTCTTGCCGGTCGCCTGCTCCTGGGCTTTCCGCTCCTCGATGCGGGCCTGCTGCCGGGCGGCTTCCCGGGCCGCCTCGTCCTCCAGCCGCCGCTTGCATGCCTTCAGCCGCTCCAGCCGGCTCGCACGGTGGCGCAGCTCCTCCGGCAACTCGTCCCCACGACGCCCGGAGCCGTACCGCTCATCTTCTTCCCGGTCCGTGGCCGCCGCCTCCCGGAGCATCTTCTCCACTTCCTGGCGAATCGCATCGTAGGTTCGGTTGGCCGCCAGCGAGGCGTTGGCCTTGACTTTCGTCCCGTCCAGTGCCACCACGCCGACCTTCACGAGCCCCGCCTCCCGGCACAGCCGCAGCACCTGGGTGAACAGCGCGGCCAGCTCCCGCTCGTGGCGCTGGCGGAAGCGGGCAATGGTCACGTGATCCGGCTTCTGGTTGGCGGTGATCACCCGGAAGGCCACGTCCTCGAGGCACAGTCGCTCGATCCGCCGGCTGGACCGCTCGCCGACGCAGTAGGCGTACAGCAGGAGCGTCACCATCATGGCGGGGTCGTAGCTCTCCCCGCCCCATCCGTCGGCGCGGTACTTGCTCCGAAACGCCCGCAGGTCCATCTGCTCGACGGCGTCGATCAGAAACCAGGCCAGGTGATCCTCAGGCAGCCAGTCGCGAAGGCTCGGTGGGAGCAGGTACAGTTGGTCACGGTTCACCGGGCGAAAGTTGTAGGCCATAGGGACACCTCGGGCGATGGCGAATGCGAACCAATGGCCTCACTTAAACCCACGTGGGTGCAATCCTGTGGAAATACCTGGGTTCGTGAAACAGGCTCTTCACCGAAGGACGTAGGTCGCCAGGAGCCGCTGCACGTAGTAGATGTCCAGGTCGCGGTGGAAGGTCTTGACCAGCGGCTCCCGGCTACCCGCCAGCCAGATCTTGAGCTCGGCCTCCAGATCCAGGTGGCCCGCCGTCTCCACGGCAAACCGGTTGATGCTTCGGTACGGGATGGACAGGTACTCCACCTTCTTGCCGGTGAGCCCCTGCTTGTCGACCAGGATGAGGCGCTTGTTCGTGAAGATGAAGAGATCACGGATCACCTGGTAGGCGGCCTCGATCCGCTCCCCTTCCGCCAGGAGGACGCGGTATTCCTGTTGAACCCGCTCCAGGTCGGCTTCCCCGGCGTGGCCCATCATGCGGCCGATCCAGCTCACGGGCGGCTCCCTCCCCGCGGCGTGCCCCGGGCCGCGCCCCGTCAGCCCCGCCGCCGGCACCGGCTGCGGACTCGGTCCCGCACAGCCGGGTTCGTTTCTTATACACTAAACGTATACGGCAAGGGGCCGGGGCTTGACCGGCAAGATGCCCGCATCACCGGACGGGTCTGCCCTCGCCACCGGCCATGCCCCGCCCCGGGAAGGAGTGCCCATGCGAATCCGGCCCGGTCAGGTCGTTTGCCACCCCGAGCTGCCTCTCCGCGGTCTGGTGCTGGCGGTCCGCACCAACCCCGCCTGCCTGATGCCCGTGGTGGTCGTCCGCTGGGAGAACGGCGTGGTGGAAGAGCTCGATGCCCTGCGCTGGGGTCCCCTGGAGGACGCCCCGGACGAGGAGGACCCGCACGGCGGCTGACCGCCCGGCGCGCCGCCCGCGCCGCCGCCATACCCCGCAGCCAAGGCCCACCGGACCTCGCCCCGGCAGGGCTCGGAATGGCCCGGTCGAGGCACCCTTCGGCAGCATGTCCTCGTGTGACGGCCATCACGGCACCGGCCCCGGGCGATCTCCTAGTCTAAAAGCGACATCCGAACCGGGACGGACCTGGCGCCGCCGGGCCGCCACGGCCGCACCCGGCGCACCAGGCAGGAAAGGGAGGCAATTCCCATGGGCGTGCGCGTCTCCCGCTGGACCCTCCCCTATTTCACCGCCGCCCTGGCCTGCTTCGCCGTCGCCCAGGGGGTCCTGGCCCTTGGCTGGGCCTACCCGGAGGCAGGCCTCGGGGCTCCGTCCACCCTGGCCGTGGTCCACCTCCTGACCATCGGCTGGCTGAGCCTTTTGATCCTGGGCGCCCTGCAGCAGTTCGTGCCCGTCATCACCGAGCGCTCCCTGGCCAGCGACACCGCGGCGGCCTGGGCTTTGGGCCTCATCCTGACCGGCCTGGCGGGCATGGTGCTGGGCTTTATGGCGTTGCCGGGCGGCCCGCTGGCCGGCAGCCCGGCTTCGGACCCGGGCCCGGCCGGCGGGTCACTGGCCGTGGCGGCGCCTGCGCCGGCCCTGCGCGGCGGGCTCCTGGTGGCGGCGTTGCCCGCGGGGGGCACCCTGGTGCTGGCCGGCTTCACCGTCGCCGCCGTCAACCTGGCCATCGGCCTCTGGCGGGCCCGGCCCCTGGTCCTGCCGGCGCGCTTCGTGGCGGTGGGCCTCGCCTTTCTCCTCCTGACGGGCGGGCTGGGGGTCAGCCTGGCTCTGGTCCTGGCCCTTCCGGACGTCGCCGGCCGCCACTTGTCGCCCGCTCTTGCGGCCCAGCTGCTGGCCCGCGGGCTCCCCCTGCACATGGCGGCGGGCCTTGGCGGCTGGTTCACCCTGACGGCCATGGGCGTCGCCTACAAGCTGCTCAGCATGTTCACCCTGGCGCCGGAAGAACGCGGCCCCGTGGGGCGCTGGGTCCTGCGCCTGGCCGGCGCGGGCCTGGCCGTCGCCTGGCTGGGCGGCCTGGCATCGTTGCTGCGGGCCGGAGCCGGCGCCACCGGCCCGGCGGGGGCCGGGACGCCGGATCCGGCGGGCGCCGGCATCCCGGCGCCCGGCGCCCCAGGTCTCCCAGGGACGGATGCGCTGGCAACCGGACTGGCAGGCCTGGCCACCACCGGCTGGGTCGCCGCCGGCGCGGGGGTGCTGCTCTACCTGTGGGACATGCGGCGCCTGTACCGGCAGCGCCGGCGGCAGGCGCTGGAACTCAACGCCCGGTACGCCCCCATCGCCTTCGGGGCGCTGGCTGCGGGTGTGGTGTTGATGGCCGCCGGCGCCGTGCTGGGCCGGCTGGCCGGCCTGGCCCCGGCACTGGTGTACCTGTTGCTCTTCGGCTGGCTCTCCGGCCTGGGGCTCACCCAGCTCTACAAGATCGTTCCGTTCCTCACCTGGCTGGAGAGGTTCGGGCCCCGCCTCGGGCGCGGCCCGGCCGTCCGGGTGCAGGACCTGGTCAACGAGGACCGCGCCCGGCCCTGGTTCTGGCTTTACTTTGCGGCGGTGGCCGCGGCCACCGCGGCGGCCCTGGCCGGCTGGGCCGGTCTCTGGCGGGCCATGACCGGCCTGACCCTGGTGAGCACGCTGGTCATCGCCCTGGAGCTCTGGCGGGCGCGCCGGGCCGACCCCAAGCCGCAGGCCGCGCCGGTGCCACCCCCCTGGCTCGGGCAGCGCGGGCGGGCCGGCGCCGCGGGCCGGGTTCCACCAGGGGGAAGCGGCAGCCTGTCGCCGGTTCGTCCCGGTGAGGGCGCCGTGCAAGGGAGGTGAAGGGTGTGGCGGAGCCCATGGTGACGGAGGACGACATCCGCGAAGCCTTGATGGACGTCATCGACCCCGAACTGGGGTTCAACATCGTCGACCTGGGTCTGATCTACGGCATTACCGTGGAAGACGGCAAGGTCCACATCGTGATGACCATGACCACCCCGGGCTGCCCGGCCACCAACTACCTGCAGGAAGGCACGCGGGAACGGGCGCTGGCGGTCCCCGGGGTCAAGGAGGTTGACGTCCAGGTGGTCTGGTCGCCGCCGTGGACGCCCGACCTGATGAGCGACCGGGCCAAGCGGTTCTTCGGCTTGATCGAAGGCTAGCCGCTGCCGGTGGCGGCCGGTGACCGGGACGGGATCCCGGATTCGGCACCCGGGCACCGTGGCGGCCTGCCGGGTCGCCAGAGCAGGCTGCTCGGCTGCTCGGACAGTGCTCAGACCGCGCCCCGCCGGCCGGCCGAACCCGCCTTCGGCGGCGCCCCCGGCAATTCGAAAACGCGGGCCGGGTCTTCGGGGGCCCGGCCCGCGTGGTGCTCGCGCCGCCTGGGAGCGACCCCGCCAGCCTCCCGCCGCCTATTCCGGCCGCCAGAAGGTGACCCGCCAGGCCCCGTCCGGTTGCCGCTCCGCCCGGTGCTCGAACCCCTTGCGCTTCATCACCCAGTAGAGGGGCACGGGCTCGAACCCGACGATCAGCACGAAGGGCTGGCCTGGCTTGAGGCGTGCCACGTTGGCCATGATGTCCCGGAAGGGCTCCTGACGGCGGGCGAAATAGGGCCGGACGTCCATGACCAGCGGCTCCACGCCCGCGCCAGCCGCCGACGTCCCGGGATCCTGCTCCTTGCCGCCCGCTGCGGGCTGTCCGGCAGGGTCAGCCGGTTCGGCCGAACCCGGCACCTCCTGGGCGGGCGGCTCGCTCCCCGCCGGCAGGGCGGCCGCATCCTGCGGACCCGGTGCCGCGCCGGCCCGCCAGATGCGGATGATCACCGATCCGTCGTCCTGTTCTGCCATGGCGTATTCGAAACCGCGCTCGTCCAGGTGGGGCAGGAGGAACATGGGCTTGCGGTCGTTGTGGGCCTGCAGCACCTGGCCGGGCTCCAGGCGGTCCAGAGCGGACAGGATCCGCACCATGGGTTCGGGCGGCTGCAGCCCGCGGTTGTCCAGCTGAAGCGCCGGTTCGGCCGGAGAGGGCGGCAACCGCAGGCCCTCGCGCGCGATCCCGCCCGGCGCAGCCTGCCCGTTCGGCGAAGCCTCCGTGCCGCCCGCCGCCCCTGGGCGTTCCCCGGCAGGTCCGGCCCGGCCGGCACCCTTGCCCCTGCGGAAGAACATGCTCCCACCTCCTCGTCTCCTTGGAACGTCTCCTCAGGGCGATGGTGCCCGATCGCGGGGTCCGCCGGCTGTGATGCCCGTCACCGGGCGCCGTAAGGAGGTGACGCCGTCCGGTAGTGACCGTGCGGCCGGTCCCCGCCCGGGGTCCTGCCGCCGGGCGGTCCCGCCACCGGGCGTGGCGGCGGGACGCTCCCACGGCGGCGGGCCCCAGCGGTCACGGCCCACACCGCGCTGGCCGGCCCCCGGGACGGCACGCCCCACGGCCCGAGGCCCGTTGCCCCGCCGTGCCCCGTCGCCCCGCCGCGCGGCTGCCGCCGGCGGTGACGGCCGTCACAGCCCGGCCGGTCCGCCTTGGGGCAGGGTAGAAGCGAAGGGAACACGGAGGTGACGGATGATGCCGGTCCCCACGCAGATCGCCGGCCCTGAGCGGCTTGCCCGGGGGCCCGCACCCGCCCCGGCAGGTCGCCCGTCCCCCGCTAGCCAGGATGAGGTGCGATCCCTGACTGTCGCCGCCCAACCCGCTTCCCCGGCGGCCCCGCCCATGCAGCGCCCGGCGGTCCCGGACAGGGAGGCCGGGGACGGGGCGGTCGGGGCCGGCGCGGCCGCAGAGACGGCACCGGCCGACTCCCTGCTGGGACGCTACGTCAACCGCTACCTGCTTCCCCGGGTGGCGCTGACGGTCATCAGCCTGGCCTCGCTGGTCGGTGTTTACCTGACCCTGCGCATGCAGGGCATGCCGCCCTGGCTGGTCGTGCCGCGCTGGGCGGGCCTGGTCGGGCTTGGCATTCTGGCCGGCGGCACCATGTGGTGGTCGCGCTTCGTCGTGCCCCGGGACACCCAGCCCGCCGCCGTGGCCCGGCTGGCGGCCGCCCAGGCCCGCCACTACCGGCCGCTGATGGCGGGAGGACTGGTGGCGGCGCTGGCCGGCGGCGGGTTCTGGGCCGCCTGGGTCGGCCCGGTGGCCGCCGCCCGCGGTTGGGTCGGGCTCTGGCTGCTCGTCGTCGCGCTCTACGGCGGCCTGGTCGCTGCCACGCTGGCGCTGTCACGCCTGCCCGACGACGAGGCCCTGGCGGCACGCCGCCAGGCGCTGGCCGTCCTCTGGTCCGCCACCGCCCTCCTGGTTGCCATGGGCCTTCTGGACGCGGCCCTGACCTTCGGCACCTGGTGGCCGGCCTGGGTCCTGCGCCCCCTTCACCTGGGGGCCTTCGGCCTGTGGCTGGGCGGGGCGGTGTGGAACATCTTCGTCGCCGTGCCCGCCGCCCGGGACGAGCTGGCCTTTGCCACGGTGGCCGCCTCGGCCACCCAGCTGGAACGCTTCCGCAAGCGGGTCCGGGTCTTCCTGCCCCTGCTGCTGGCGACCGGCCTTGCCCAGGCGGCCGCCTATGCCGGGTGGAACCCCTTGGCCTGGCCCGGGAACTGGGTGGGTCGCCTGGCCCTGGTCAAGCTGGGGCTGGTGGCGGCCCTCTTCGTCATCTTCATCACCTGCCCCCTGTGGCGCGCCTGCTCGCCGATCAAGGGGATGTGCGATCTGGAGGAACTGGCCGGTCCAACGGCTGGAACGAGCCGGGGCCGTGCCTTGCGCCGGCGGGGTGAAGCGGGCCGTCCAGCCGCCGCCTCCCTGCCCGGGGCGGCCGCGGCCGCCCCGGTACGGCGTCTCGACCGGCGCGGCGCCGGTTGTGCCGGGTTCGTCCACGTGGAAGAAGCCCTGGCCGGCATGGCGCCGGGCGAGGTGCTGGAGCTCTTGAGTTCCGATCCCATCTCCTGGTGGGAACTGCCGGCCTGGCTGGAAGTCCACGGGCACCGGCTGCTCTTCCGCGAGCGAAGGCGCATCTGGCCCTGGCGGTATTTCCGGTTCCTCATCCAGCGGGGGGCGGGAACGTCGCCGGGTCGTCACGCAGCCAGGTAGCCAGGTCGCGGCGTCGCGAGGTCGCGAGGCCGCCAAGCGGCAACGTGGCAACCTGGCGCGGTGGCCACCGTAGCAGCGTGGCCCTGGTCACAGGAGGCTATGGAAACCCGGCGCGAGCCGGGCACGCGGAAACCGGGGCGCGAGGACGGCCCCACAGGACGCCGGGCCTTGTGGTGGAACGGGACGGGGGGAGACGACCGTGCTGTGGCAACCCCGCCAGGCCGAACACGGCCCAGAGGCGCCGGGAAGCGAGGCGGCCCGAGAGGACATCGCCGGCGGCCACAAGGACGCCGGCCGCAGCCGCCGGGAACCAGGGGACGGAGCCGGGCGGCCCATCCAGCCATCCCTACAAGGCAGACGCCCGGCGGCCGGCGTGGGCCGGTCGATCGCCACCCCCCGCTCCGGCAGCCCCGGGGCGCCAGCGGGGCCGGCTGCTCCAGCGGTTGAAGCGGGTAGCGGGCGGGCGCCAACCGGCCCGGCCCTGCCCTCCCGGGAGGCTCCGGTGGTCCCGCCCCTGGTTCGCCTGTTCGTCCAGGCCTTGCGCGAGCTGGACGCCGCCGGGGAACCGGAGCGGGCCTGCATGATGGCAGCCCAGGCCTGGTCCCTGCTGCGCCACGACTTCCCCCGGGAAGCGCAGCGCCTCAACGGCCTGCTCCACGCCCTGACCGGTGCGACCCACCCCCGTCACGCCGGCCATTGAGATGGGAGGAACCTGCATGGCCCGACAACGAGCGTGGCAGCAGCTGGCCCGCCACCTGCGCCGGGCCGGCCAGCGCCCGACGATCCAGCGGGTGGCGGTCTACGAAGCCCTGCTGCGCGCGGCCAGGGCGGGGGTCCATCCGACTGCGGACGAGGTGTACGAAACCCTCCGGCCGTCCCTGCCGACCCTGAGCCCCGCCACCACGCGCCGGGTGTTGGCCGTGCTGGTCGAGGCGGGGCTTGCCCGGCGGGTGGCCATGCCGGGCGAGCCCGACCGCTACGACGGGGATCCGGCACCCCACGCGCACCTGGCCTGTGTGCGCTGCCACCGGTTGCAGGACGTGGCGCTGCCCGAGCTGGACGAGATCGTCCGCCAGGTGCGGGAACAGACGGGCTTTTTGATTACCGGCCAGGAACTGGTCCTCGAAGGCCTGTGCCGCCACTGCCGTCAAGGGTGGCCCGTCCCCCGGGCTGCCGCCGGTTCCCCAGAAGCTCGCGGCGGTTGATCCCCGGCGCACCCGGTGGAGGGCCCTGCGCCGAACCGGTCGGTGCCGGCGGAAGGCCTGTGCCGCCGGCTCCCGTCCGCGGCCCCCGCCGCCGCTCCCCGGACCCCGCCCGGTCCGCCGGCCCGGTGGTGACGGGTGGCCGGGAAGATGGGGTCTTCTGCGCCGGCAGGCGTCGTCCGGTGCCTGCGTACTCCTTTTTCCGTTGCTTTTCTCCCCCTCGTCCTGCATCATGGGGCCATGGAATGTCAACCCACGTGCCCCCGGTGACCGGCGGCGGGAGTACCACGGGCAGCCGTGGCGCACAGTAACGTAGAACGCCGGGGCGGAAGGGACAGGAGGGGGACCGTGGCCCGCGACGTCTTCCCGGAAATCCACGAGCCGGCGCCCGTACGCTGGCTCCTGGCCAATCCACGGGCTGGGTGGGTATGGTTGTTGCCGCGCCTCTGGCTCGGGTGGCAGTGGCTCCAGGCCGCCCTTGGCAAGGTGGGGGACCCGGCGTGGACCGGCCCGCAGGCCGGCGCGGCCCTGCAAGGCTTCATCCAGGGCGCATTGCAGCGCGCGGAGGGGCCACATCCCGAAGTGACGGGCTGGTACGCCCGTTTCCTGCGCGACGTGGTGCTCCCCAACGCCGCCACGTGGGCCAAGCTGGTCGCTTACGGGGAGCTGCTGGTGGGCATCGCCCTGCTGGCCGGCATGCTCACCGGGATCGCGGCCTTCTTCGGAAGCTTCATGAACTTCAGCTTCATGCTGGCGGGCACGTCCAGCGCCAATCCGGTGATGTTCGCCGTCGCCACCGCGCTGGTGCTCGCCTGGCGGGTGGCGGGTTGGATCGGGCTGGATCGCTGGCTCCTGCCCCTGCTGGGCACGCCGTGGGAGCCTGGGCGCGCCTTCCGGCGGTAGGAGCCACCATCACCCTGGTGGCGAAAGCGGGTGGTCAGGGACCGGCAGGGCCCCTCCCGGCCAGGTGACCCGGTCACCAACCGGGACGGGGCCCCAATCGCCCCAAAGGGCAGGGCCGGGCTTAGCGATCACCGCCAGCGCCGCCTGTCGCGGCCGCGCCGGCACCCTGCCTGGGAGAACCGCGTCTCCGGCACCCCCCACCTCTTCAGCGGCTTCCCCTGTGACCCCCATCACCGACCGCGCCCGGCTCGCGCGGTACGCTGGAACCGGCACAGCCAACGGCCTGACAACAGGAGGAAGCCGGCCCATGAACAAGCGCGACGTGTTGCAGCAGCTGGTCCGGGTGCGACTGGCCGACGGCAGCAATCCGCTGGCCGACGGCCGCATCCAGGACGTGCTGGTGGAGATGCACGGCGAGCGAGCCCACGTGGCGATCCTGATCGATGAGAACTGGGACGGCGGCTCGCCGCCGGCCGACGCCCAGGAGCGCCTGCGGCAGGCGGTGCTGGCGATGCCGGGGGTCGCGTCGGTGCGCATCGTCCCGCGGCCGCGCCCCCGCGCCCGGGGGGTGACGGTGCCCGGCGCCGCGCCCGCCCCGGGGGGTGGCGACGCCCCGGCCCGGAAACTGCCCGAGGGCCTCCAGGGCGCTCGCGTCGTGGCCGTGGCCAGCGGCAAGGGCGGCGTGGGCAAATCCAGCGTCACCGTCAACCTGGCGGTGGCCCTGGCGCGGCGCGGCCTGAAGGTGGCCGTCCTCGATTGCGACATCTACGGGTTCAGCGTCCCCGCCCTGATCGGCCTGGAAAGGGCGCCGGCCCTGGACGACGACCGCAAGGTCATTCCCGGTCACGGCCACGGCGTCGACGTCATGTCGATGGACTTCTTCGTCCAGAACAACCGCCCGGTGGTGTGGCGCGGGCCCATGCTGGGCAAGGCTCTCCGCCAGTTCCTGTTCGACACCGTGTGGAACCACCCGGACGTGGTGGTGCTGGACCTCCCCCCGGGCACGGGCGACATGGCGCTGGACGTGCAGCAGCAGTTCCCGCCCATGGACGTGCTGATCGTGACCACCCCGGACCCCTTCGCCGCCCGGGTGGCCGAGCGGGCGGGGTCCATGGCCCAGAAGATGGGTCACCGGGTGATGGGCGTGGTGGAGAACATGGCCTACCGCCAGTGCAGCGGCTGCGGGCAGCGGGAATACCTCTTGGGACGCGGCGGCGGGGATGCCGTGGCGGCGGCCCTTGGTACGGAGGTCCTGGCCCGGATCCCCATGGAACCCCCGCCGCCCGGACTGCGCCGGGACGGCCTCTTTCCCCCGGAATCCGGCGCCGGCGCCGCCTTTGCCGAGCTGGCCACCCGGGTCGCCGAGCGCCTGGGGGTGGGCGTCCCGCAGCCGGCCGGGGCCGACGGGGTCCGCTGACGGCCGCCGCCCGCACGGGGCGGCCGGTGTTCCTCCCGGGCCGCCCTCGCGCTGGGCGGCGCCGGTCATCCCCCCGGCGCCGGTCCTCCCCCGTGGGCCGGCCGCCTGACCGCAGGCGGCCGGCTCGCGGGCCCCGGCCGGAGGTGCGTGCCATGGGCTGCGCTCAGCCCGGGGCGCGCACCACGGGCCGGTTCGACTCAAGCATCAAGCGCCGGGCACCCACCGGCACCCGGCGCAGCCCTCAGCCGTGACACCGCCCGCCCCTGCTCTCCCCACGGTGGCCGTCACTGCTCAAAGAACTTGCGGTTCTTCTCGATGTAGCTCTTCCACTGCTCGGGGACCTCGTCCTCGTCGTAGATGGCTTCCACGGGGCAAACGGCCGCGCACGCGCTGCAGCCGATGCACTCTTCAGGGTTGATGTACAACTGGTCGTCGCCCTCGTAGATGCAGTCGACGGGACAGACTTCCTGGCAGGACTTGTCCTTCACCCCGATGCAGGGCTCGCAGATCACGTAGATCACGGGTCTCACCTCCACCTTGACGGTAGAACCGGCCGGCGCCGGTCGCCGTGACGCCGGTCACGCCCCGCCGGCACCTGCCGCGGGCAGGTCACACCTTGCCGATGCGCACGCGCCAGGCTTCGGGACCTTGCTCAAGGTATTCCCACTCGAACGCACCCGGATGCTCCGCAGCGAACTGGTAGTACAGCGGCTTGGGATCGTGATCGTTGACCAGGATGAAGGCCTGGCCCGGCCGCATGGCCTCGTAGGTGGCAAAGATCAGCTGGTGGCGTTGGAAGGGTGGAAGGGCGCGAACGTCGAGCTCCGGCGTACCGTCCTCCTCGCCAGCCGCGCCTCCGGTGGGACCCGCCTCCCCGCCGGCCTCCGGGGCTGCACCCGCCAGCCGCTCGTGCATGCCTTCCAGCAGGGCCTCCAGGTCCGCTGCCGGTTCTTCCATCAAGACGGGAAGCAGGGCGTCGTTCTCCTCCGCGGCGTGGCTGATGAAGAGAGCCGTCAGCGCGGACGCCAGGGCGACGGCCTCCAGGGCGTCCCCGGCCCCCTCCAGCCGCCGCAGGGTCTCCTGGATCGTCCCGTGCTCGGCCGTCAGCCCCTTCACCAGGGCGCGCCCCGCCTCTCGCCGGGACGCGGCGGCGTAGAGGGTTTCCTCCTCGGCTGCAGCGTGGGGCAGGATCTCCTGGCGGACGTACTGCAGCACGTTCTCCAGGGCCGGACGGTACGGCTCACCCCGGCGGACGGCCGCCACCAGGGCGTCCAGCCGCCCGTCCAGCTCCCGGGCCATGGCGTCGTGGTGGGCGCGGATCCGCGCCGCCACCGTTTCGTTGCGCGTGGTCACGTCGACCCCCTCCTTCGCAGTGCGACCCTGCGCCTGCGGGTCGATGCCAGCGTATCGCCGGTGCGCCGGCCGAGGCTGTGATAGCAGTCACAGCCCCACCGGACCGGCATGGTACCGTTACATCGGTGACGGCCGCCGCCGGCGGAGACAGCCTGGGCAAGGAGGAGGCCGCCGATGACCGGGTACGAGCTGATCGTCTACATCCACATCCTTGCCGCCATGGTCTGGGTGGGCGGCATCCTGTTCCTCAGCCTCGTGGTGGTGCCGGCCTCACGGCGTTATCCCGAAGACGTCCGGGCGCGCCTTTTCACCGACGTGGGGCGCCGGTTCCGGAACGTGGGCTGGACCGCCCTGGGGATCCTCGTGGTGACGGGCGCAATCCAGATGGCCGCCCGCGGCGCCACGCTGGCCAGCGTCCTGGACGGCACCTTCTTCGACAGCCGCTGGGGGCGGGTGATGGGGGCGAAGCTGCTGGCCGTGTTCGTCATGATGCTGCTGACGGCCCTCCACGACTTCGTGGCCGGACCGGCCGCCGAGCGAGCCGCCCGGAGCGGAGCGGATGCCACCACCCTGCGGCGCCGTTCGGGGCACCTGGCGCGCCTGACGGCGCTGCTGGCGCTCGTCGTGGTGTTCCTGGCGGTGCAGCTGGTTCGCTGACGGCGAGCACCAATCCTCAGGCGGCGTTCACACCCGCCTCAGCGCAGACTCAGGATCCTCCCCCAGCATCGGAAGTGAGCACCGCAGCGCGCTCCGGGATCACCAAGGAGCGGAGCGCACCAGCGGCGGGGATGCCGGCGAGGGCAGAGCGGTGCGCAACTTCCGAAAGGGGAGGGTCTCCGATGGCACGTCCAACGAGTGGTCCCCAGGGCCGCGCGGCACAGAACAGGCGGCGTACTCGCGGATGGCTGGCGCTGCTTCTGGGTCTCAGCATGGTGGCGGTGACGGCCTGCGGCAGCAGCACCGCCGGCGACAGCAACAAGGGGCAGGTGGGTTCGTCCGGTCCGGGTACGGAGCAGGCCCAGCAGGTCGAACCGGCCCGTGCCGACGCCAAGGTGGTGGCCGCCGATCCGACGGCCGTCCCGGAACCGGTGGGCAAGCGGCCGCCCAAGACGGTACGCATCGACCTGGAGGCGGTGGAACTGGACGGCCAGCTGGCCGACGGCACCACGTACACCTACTGGACCTTCAACGGCCAGGTGCCCGGGCCCATGCTGCGGGTGCGGGTCGGCGACACGGTGGAGCTGCACCTGAAGAACTCGCCCCAAAGCGGCCAGATCCACTCCATCGACCTGCACGCCGTGAACGGGCCGGGCGGCGGCGCGGTGGCGACCCAGGTCAAGCCCGGTGAGGAAAAGGTCTTCACCTGGAAGGCGCTCAACCCGGGCCTGTACATCTACCACTGCGCGTCGCCCCACATCCCGACCCACATCGCCAACGGGATGTACGGCCTGATCCTGGTGGAGCCGGAAGGCGGCCTGCCGCCCGTCGACAAGGAGTTCTATATCGTCCAGGGCGAGATCTACACCGACCTGAAGCACGGCGAGAAGGGCCATGCCGGATACGACTATGAGGCCCTGCTGGACGAGGAGCCCAACTACGTGGTCTTCAACGGCGCCAGCGCCTACTGGACGGGCGAGCGGGCGCTGAAGGCCAAGGTGGGCGACCGGATCCGGATCTTCGTCGGCAACGGCGGCCCGAACCTGATCTCCAGCTTCCACGTGATCGGAGAGGTCTTCGACGCCGTCCACGACCAGGGGGCCACGGAAGCGGTGCACAACGTGCAGACCACGCTGATCCCCGCGGGCGGCGCGGCCTGGGTCGAGTTCACCGTCGACGTCCCGGGCACCTACACCCTGGTGGACCACTCCATCAGCCGGTCCATCGACAAGGGCGCCCTGGCCCAGATCGTGGTGGAGGGCGATCCGAACCCCGAGGTCTTCGACGCGCCCGAGATGACGGCGGAGGGGCACTGATCCCGGTCCCGCCGCCGGCCCTGACCGGGCGGGCGAACCAGCCGCGGCGATCCGGCGGCCCCGCCGCCGGATCGCCCTTTCGCTGGGGCCGGTGCCGCGCCCCATCCGCGCCGGGCAGCCCGATGGACGGGGGCACGATGGACGGCGGCAGCCCGTCGGACCGAGCCGGCCGGCGGAACCCGCGGAGCCCGCGGAGATCCTTCGCCAAACGGAGGTGCTGGTCGTGAACCACCTGCCGAAACCCCCGGATGTCGCCCGCGCCCGCCCACCCATCGACTTCGACCGCGCTCCCGTCATCCTCATCTGGGAGACCACCCAGGCGTGCGATCTGGTCTGCCGTCACTGCCGCGCGTCGGCCCAGCCTCACCGCCACCCTCTCGAACTGGCCACGGACGAGGCGCGCCGGCTGATCGACGAGGCGGCGGAGATGGGGACGCGCCTTTTCGTCTTCACCGGGGGCGACCCGCTCAAGCGCCCGGACCTGAACGTCCTGATCCGCCACGCGGCGCACCGGGGCCTGCATCCCTCGGTGACCCCCAGCGCCACGCCCCTTTTGACCGCCGAGCGCATCCGGGCCATGGCCGAAGCCGGCGCCGAAGCCATCGCTCTCAGCCTGGACGGGGACGAGGCCGCCCTTCATGATGCCTTCCGCGGCTGGTCGGGATCCTTTGCCCGCACCCTGGAGGCGGCGCGGGCGGTGCGGGAGGCCGGGCTCCGCCTGCAGATCAACACCACGGTGACCCGGCTCAACTGGCGGCGACTGGACCGGATCGCCCGCCTGGTGGCCGAGCTGGGCGCCGGCCGGTGGAGCGTGTTCTTCCTGGTGCCCACGGGCCGGGGCGCGACCTTGGAGCCCCTCGACGCCGCCGAGCACGAGGCGGTGTACCGCTGGCTGGCGGACCTGGAAGGCAAGGTCCCCTTCGCCATCAAGACCACGGAGGCGCCGGCATACCGCCGCGTGCTGGTCGAACGCGGCCGGCCGCCGCGCCCGGCCATCGGCGACGGCAAGGGGTTCTGCTTCGTTTCCCACACGGGTGCCGTCTTCCCCAGCGGCTTCTTGCCCCTGGCGGCGGGCAACATACGGACCAGCTCCCTGGCGCGCATCTACCGGGACAGCCCGCTCTTCCGCTCCCTCCGCGACCCCGCCCAGCTGAAGGGGAAGTGCGGCCGCTGTCCCTTCCGCCAGCTGTGCGGCGGGTCCCGGGCCCGCGCTTACGCCTTGACGGGCGATCCGCTGGCGGAAGAGCCCACCTGTGCCTACGATCCCGGCACCGGGACCGCGGCGGTGGCGGAGCTGGTGTTCGCCGGGGAAGGCGCCTGAGGCCGGGCGGCCCCGCCGCCTCCCAGCGGCCGGGGTTGCCCGGCTGGGCCCGGCGGCCCGCTTCCGGCTGCGTTCCCCGGCGCCCGCGCGGTTCGGGCACATGCGTCCTCGCAACCGCCGCCGGTCTTTCCCGGCGGCGGCCCGTATTTAGCGGCGGCTTGCATTTGGCGCCGGTTCGCATTTGCGGCCGGGCCACCCATTCCTCAGGTGCTCCTCAGGTTTGCCTTAGGTACCCCTCAGGATCGCCTGCCACCATGGCCTTGCGGACGCTGATCCAGCCGACGTCGCAGGAGGTGCGGCAGTGATGGGAACGGGCGCAATGGACCGCCAGGGTGGTGCAGGCGGCACGGGCGGGCACCGGGGCAAGGCGACGGCCCGCCGGCGCTGGTGGATGCTGGCGGGTGTGGTGGTGCTGGGCCTTGTGCTCTGGGCCGTCTACCCCATGGCCGGCGCCTCGGGCTCGGGCAACGACGGGACCCCGGCAGGGGCCGGTTCGTCCGCCGGGGACACCACCGGCGCTGCCGGGACGGGCCACGATGGCCAGCCAGGCGGCGAAGCGGCTGCGGATTACACCATCTACCCCGCGGGCACGGGCTCGGAGGGCCAGAAGGCGCTGCCCGAGGGGCAGCAGCTGGCCCGGTACCGCGTGGAGAATGGCGTCAAGGTCTTCGAACTGACGGCGCTGCCCGTCAAGTGGTCCGTGGGCGACAAGGAATATGAGGCCTGGACCTTCAACGGCACGGTGCCCGGCCCCCAGATCCGGGTCAAGGAGGGCGACCGGGTCCGCATCATCGTGAAGAACCAGCTGCCCGAGCCCACCGTGGTCCACTGGCACGGGCTGGCCGTACCCAACAAGATGGACGGCGTGCCCATGGTGACCCAGGATCCCATCCCGCCCGGAGGCCAGTTCGTCTACGAGTTCGTGGCCCAGCCGGCGGGAACCCACATGTACCACACCCATCACAACACGATGAAGCAAAAGGGCATGGGGCTCTACGGCACCTTCATCGTCGAGCCCAAGGACCCCGAACCGTGGAAGTATGACGCCGACTACAGCCTGATGATCTCCGACGGCCAGCTGGGCTACGTGATCAACGGCAAGTCCTTCCCCCACACGGCGCGCGCCCATCAAGATGAAGGTGGGCGAGACGGCCCGCGTCCGGTTGATCAACATCGGCGACCAGGTCCACCCCATGCACCTGCACGGTGCGGACTTCACCATCATCGCCAAGGACGGCCAGCCCCTGCCCCAACCCATGAAGGCCAACACCCTGGACATGATGCCGGGCGACACCTATGACGTCCTGGTCCACTTCGACCGTCCGGGCACGTGGGTCTGGCACTGCCACATCATCTCCCACGTGGAAGACGCCCAGGGCAACATGATGGGCCTGATCCAGGTGCTCCAGGTGGAGGAGTAGGGATCGCCGTTCCGGAAGTCCCGGCGGGTGCAAACGGCCGGAGCCAACGACCGGAAGGGTCCAGGCAGGGCACGGGTGATCTGCGGGGGAGTGGCGGCCTGGCGGCCGTTGCTCCCCCGTTCTGGCCATACTGCCCCGCTGCGGCCCGATGGGCCGGCCGGCGGCGGGATCGCCGCCGGCGTGGGGCAGGGCCTGCCGCGCGTAACGGCCGCTACCGACCCTCGCCCCCTCGGGATCGCACGCGCCAGCGGCCGCTGGGGTCCCGGGTCACCAGTCCCTGGCGCTTGAACTCGCTGATCACCCGGCTGACGCTCTCCCGGGCGGCCCCCACCAGGGCCGCGATCTCCTGGTGCGTGAGCTGGTCGCCCATGTGCTTGACCAGGACCTCAAGGACCCGGGTGCGCAGGTCGCGCCAGACCAGGCTGCGGATGCGATCCTGCAGGTAGCGGATGCGTTCTTCCTGGGCCATCAGCAAGGCCATGGCCAGATCCCCGTGCCGGCGCACCAGGTCGAGGATGGCCTCCCGGGTTACCGTCCCCACCACGCCGTCCTGGATCACCTCGGCGGTGGCGGGGTAACCGCCGCCGGTGAAAAGCCCCACGGCGGGGAAGAGATCACCCGGTCCCAGAAGATGCATGATGTACTCGCGGCCCTCGTCGTCGACGGCCACGATCTTGACGCGCCCCTGGCGCAGGAGGAACACGGCCTTGACCGGCTCGCCCTCGCGAAACAGCACGTCGCCGGCGTGGCACGGTCGCCAGCGCACCTGCTCGGCCACCCGGGCCACCAGCTCGGCGGGCACCTGGTCGAAGGGGTGGATGCGGCGCAGAGCGGCCACCACCGCCTCCCGGGTGTCGAAGGCCCCCCGCCGGGAGGGCGGTACGGGCTGGTCCATGGGGTCCATGACGATCCTCCCCGGGTCTTCCCCAGCATAGGTTTTCTCCCGCACAGCCCATTCCTGCCGGCGGGGCCGGGGCCGCGTTGCCGCGCCGGCGCCTCCGCTGTCCCGTGCGGCGCCCTGGCGGGGGCCGTGCCATCCAGGTGCCGCGCCCTCGCGGGGCCGCCGCGTGGCGATGCCGCGTCAGGGCTGGGTTGCGCCGCCCCGATGCCGTTGCCGGCGCCCCCCTGTGACCCAGCGCACTGCGGGGCGGGCAGGCTGTGGGGTATGATCAGGGCGAAGCAGCATATGGAAACCGGCACGCGGGGCCGGTGGCACGCGGCGTGGAAGGCGCAGGATGAATGGACAAGGTACCGAGAGAGGTGGCCAGCATGACCCGTGAACCCCAGGCTCCCCAGGGCGGGACCGCAGGGCACACCCTTGAGCCGGCGCGGCCCCTTGCCCATCCCGTGGACGAACCCGCACCCCGCCCCCGCCCATCCGAACCTGGTCCCCGCCCCGCCGGGGGAGAAACGGCAGGGGGAGCCGCCGGAACAGGCTCCCTTACCTCAGTCGTCGCGGGCGGCGGCCCGCCCCGGCAGGCGGCGGCGCCGGAGGAGCCGCGGGCGGCCCCGACAGCGGCGGCTCCGGGAGAGCGGGCGGCGGGCCCCAGGGGTGCGGCCCCCCGGAGCCGGCGCCCCAGCGCGCCGGCCTCCCGGCACCGGGCGAACCGGCACTGGCCCTGGCTTCCCTTTTTCGACCTGGCGGTGGTGGCCGCCCTGGTTCCGGGCTTCCTGCTGGGGGGCGTGCTGGCGGCTGCTGCCTGGCAGGGATGGAGCTGGGCTTCCGCCTACCCGGCCCTGGCCCAGGCCCACGGCCACGCCCAGCTGCTGGGTTGGGGCGGTGCGCTGATCCTGGGGGTGGCGCTGCAGTTCCTGCCCCGGCTGCGAGGCAGCACGTTGAGCGACCCGCGGCGCGTGCCCCTGGGGTTCATGCTCCTGGCCGCCGGTCTGGCCTTGAGGGTGGGCGGCCAGGTCCTGGCCGCCCTGGCGGCGGCACCCGCCGCGCGGGCAGCGGGCCTCTGCATCCTGGCCGCCGGTGCCGCCCTTGAGGCGGTGGCGGCGGGGTTGCTGGCCGGGCTGCTGGCCCGTTCGTTGCGCCAGGGCCCGCCCCTGGGCCAGAAGAAGGCCTTTGCCCAGGTGGCCCCCCTGTTCGTCCTGGCCGGCGCCAGCCTGCTGGCCGGCCTCCTGTTGTGGACCCTAGGCGCCTTCAGCGCAGCCACCGCGGCGCTGCGGGCGGCCGCGGGCTTCAACGCGGCCTCTGGTTCGGGAGCGGCGGCTCCCGCCAGCCTCCCCGCCGCCGTGTCGGCCACCCTACCGGGGCCGGTGGATGCGGCCGCCCTGCGGCTCCTCCTGTTCGGCTTCATCGGCGCCATCTCAGTGGCCATGTCCGCCCGGGTGTTCAGCCTGTTCTTCCGGATTCGCCCGGCACGACCCGGGTGGCTGGCAGCGGCGGCCGGCGCCTTCGGGGTGGCGCTGCTGCTGGATGCGGCAGCGGGAACGGGCGCCCTCCTCACCGGCCGGCCCGCCTCGCCCGGGGTGTCGGCAGCCGCCGACCTGGCCTGGGGTGCAGCCCTGGTCCTCGGCACCATCGGGGTGCGCGTCTTCGAGCCCCGGCTGGTGTTCCCCGGCGATAAAGGGGGCTATCGCTGGTGGCGCGATCCCGCCGGAGTGGCCGCCGTGCTGGCCTACGTCTGGGCCCTGGTGGCGGCACTCCTGCTGGGGCTCCGGGGCCTGGGAACGCTGGGCGTGCAGGTGGCCGCCAGCATCCCGCCCGCCGACGCGGCGCTCCATGCCGTGGGCGCCGGCTTCATGACCCTGCTCATCATGGGTGTTGCCCCCACCATGCTGCCGGGTTTCGGCGGGGGACGCCTGCGGAGCCGCGGGGGGGTCGCCCTGGCCGTGGCCCTGGCGGCGCTGGCCGCCCTGTTCCGGGTTCTGCCCGGCCTTGGCCAGACCCTGACGGGACGGGCCGTCCCCTGGGGCACGCCGGTCATGGCCGCGGCCGGCGCGGCCGGCCTGGGCGCGGTGATCGCGCTGGTCCTGGTGCTGCGGGCCAGCTGGCAGGCTCCGGGGGCCGCCCGCGACGGGCACCACGACATGGGCAAGGGACGCCGGAAACCGCACCCGTCTTAGGGATGGTTGCCCGGCCCGCGCCCCCTCTCGCCCGTTCAACGCAGCGGGCGGCCGTGCGGATCTCGGGACCGAGCCCGCGCCCCGTACGGTAGCCGGCGCCACGGGGCAGTCACGGGGTCGGCGGCACGGCGTTGGAGCCCCTGCTCTACGGTGCCGCCGGCCGCTCCCCCGTCGGGCCGTCCCACCCCGCCGCCGCATCCAGCAGCGGCCCCCAGCGCAGGCCGGTGTAGAGGGTCAGGCCCGCCATAACGAGCACGACCCCCTCCGCCGCCACGGCGTAGCCCATCTGGGCCAGGGCCACGGCCGCCGCATTGGCCGCGAAGTGGATCACCACCGCCGCCAGCCACAACACGGCACGCCGCTGGACCCATGCCGCCGCCACCAGGATGCTGAGACCCACGTGCAGGGTCAGGGCGGCGGCCCGTTCGACCAGGGCGAGGACGGGAGCCAGCACCCCGCCCTCCAGGGCGGCCTGCCGCAACTGGTCCAGTGCCGGCCCTGCCTCGGCGGGCAGGGCTGGCCATCCCGGCCCCGGGGCGGTCCCACCCCCGGGGCCGGGACCGCTCCCGCCCGCCCCCAGCAGCGGCAGGGCCAGCAAGGCGATCCCCGTGCCGAGCAAGGAGAGCCCCACCAGCACCGCCGACTCGAAGCCGCCGTGCCCGACCCCCATGGCGGCGGCATCGGCCAGCCGGGGGCGCCGGACGGCCGCCCGGTACGCCACATAGCGCCCCGTCTCCTCCCACAGGGCCGCCGTCAACGACGCCAGAAGCCCCGCGGCCGCCACGCCCCAGCGGGCGGTGGCCCAGGCGCTGAAGGCCGGCTGCCACGGCAGCCGCAGAAGGCCCTGAAAGACGAGGAAGGTGGCCGCCCCCACCAGTGCCACCCGGGCCCGCCACCCCCACCGGCGATACCCCGCGGCGAAAACGAGGGCGGGCAGCACGATGGCTCCCGCCCCGGCCATCATGTAGGTCACGGCGATGGACCGCAACGGATCCCCCACTCCGTCTCCCCCCAAGGACCCCACCCGCGCCCGGCGCTTTGCCGGTTCAACCCAGATTGATCCAGACGCTCTTCACCTCGGTGTAGTGCTCGAGGGCATAGCGCCCCATCTCGCGCCCGATCCCGCTCTGCTTGAACCCGCCCCAGGGGCTGGTGGCATCCAGCAGGTTGTAGCCGTTGATCCACACCGTCCCCGCCTTGAGGCGGTGGGCCACCTTGATGGCCTTGGCCACGTCCCGCGTCCAGATCCCCGCCGCCAGCCCGTAGGGGGTGTCGTTGGCCCGCCGCACCACCTCGTCCAGGATCTCGAAGGGCAGCACCGTCAGGACCGGCCCGAAGATCTCCTCCCGGGCGATGGTCATGTCGTCCCGGCCCAGGAACACCGTGGGTTTGACGAAATAGCCCGTTCCCGCCTCGGGGTTGGGCTCCCCGCCCACCAGCAGCTCGGCCCCTTCGGCGCGACCCTTTTCGATGTAGCCCAGCACCCGCTCCATGTGGGTTTGGCTGATCAGGGGTCCCATCTGGGTCATGGGGTGGATCCCCGGCCCCTGGCGCAGCCGGCCCGCCCGCTCGGCAATGGAGTCCACCACCCGGTCGAACTGCTCCTTGTGGACGAACAGGCGGGAGCCGGCGCAGCAGACCTCACCCTGGTTGAAGAAGATCCCCATCATCGCCCCGGCCACGGCGCTGTCCAGGTCCGCGTCGGGAAAGACGATGTTGGGCGACTTGCCGCCCAGCTCCAGGGTCACCCGCTTGAAGTCCCGGGCCGCCGCCGTCATGATCTTGCGGCCGACCCCCGGGGAACCGGTGAAGGAGATCTTGTCGACGCCGGGGTGCTCGACCAGGGCCCGTCCCGCCGGTTCGCCATATCCTGGCAGCACGTTCACCGTCCCCGGGGGGAAGCCGGCCTGGCGCACCAGCTCCGCCAGCCGCAGAGCCGTCAGCGGCGTCAGCTCGCTGGGCTTGAGCACCACCGTGTTCCCCGTGGCCAGGGCCGGTGCCAGCTTCCAGGAGGCGATCATCAGGGGGAAGTTCCAGGGCACGATGGCCCCCACCACACCCACCGGTTCCCGCCGCGTGTAGGCCAGGTACTCCCCGGGGAAGGACACGGGCAGCGTCTCCCCCGTCCACTTGGTGGCCCAGCCGGCGAAGTAGCGGAAGTGTTCGACGGCCAGGGGGATGTCCGCCATGCTGGTCTCCGTCACCGGCTTGCCGGTGTTGAGGGACTCCAGTTGGGCCAGCTCCTGGGCGTTCTCCTCCAGGAGGTCGGCCAGCTTCCAGAGCAGCCGCCCGCGCTCCGCCGGGGGCAGCTTCGCCCAGGTGCCCTCCAGGGCCCGCCGGGCCGCCTGGACGGCCAGGTCCACGTCCTCCTCCCCCGCCTCGGCCACCTCGGCCAGCGGCTCGCCCGTAGAGGGGTCGGTCACCACCAGGTAGCGGCCCGACCGGGGCTCCTGCCACCGGCCGCCGATGAAAAGCTGCTTGGGCGAGCTCAGCCACTGCCGCAGGGCTGGGGCCACGAAGGGAAGCTCCAGGGTCTGCGACCGGGACGAACCCGGCCCCTCCCGCGAACTCATGCGCCGGACCCTCCTCCGCCGGCCGCCAGGCCGCCCGGGCCCGCCCCGGCAGCCGGTTCTTCCGCGGCGCCGGTGGCCTCTTCCACGTGGTCGGCGGCCAGCCGGTAGACCTCGGCCAGGGACTTGCCCCGGGCCTGCTCGATACGCTGGGCCCGGAGGCTGAACTGCTTGATGGCGTAGTCGATGAACTCCTTCTGGTCCACCTCGAAGGGGTGCTGGTCACCGTAGGCCGCGTAGATCTCGTGGGTCACGCCCAGGGCGTAGGGGAGCAGGTCATTCAGCCGCCGGTCGATGACCTGCCAGATGGCGTCGTCGGCCGCCACCAGGCGCTGCAGCAGGAAGACCCCGTAGGCCAGGTGCCGGGATTCGTCCCGCTGGAAGTTGCGGATGCCCTGGATGAAGCCCGGCATGACCCCCTGCCGCTGGAGGGTGCGGTAGAAGGCGTAGTAGCCTGTCTCGGCCAGCACCCCCTCGACGATCAGGTTGTAGGTCACCGAGGCCTCCGCCTGGGCGGCCGGCGAGGGGTCTTCCAGCAGCCGGTTCATCGCCCGGGGCAGTTCCTCGTAGAAGATCTTGCGGTAGCTGGGGGTGTGGTAATGGTGCAGGTCGGCCCCCGAGACCCCGGCCACCTCGTCGAGGAAGCGGCGCATGAACTCGGTATGCTTCGCCTCCTCCCAGAGGAAGGTGGTGAGGAACATCTCCTCCTCCAGGCGGCCCTCCCGGGCGATCACCATGATGAGGGGCAGGAGGTCCAGGGTGACGGACTCTTCACCAGCTGCGAACAGCGACACCAGCCGTAGCAGAGCGTCCTTCTGGGCGTCGTTGAGCAGGTTCCAGTCCTCCCGGTCCTGGCTGAGGTCGATGGCCCGCGGATCCCACGTGCCGAACTTCTTGGCCTTGTGGTAGAGCCGCATCGGCGGCAGGTCGTGGTTCAGCCCGCGGCTGCTGGTGGTGGTGAAGGCGTCGTGCCGCGCTGCCGCCACCGCCGGGCGCCCCCGGCCCGGCTCCGGCGCGGCCCCTGCACCGGGCGTCACTGCACCGGCCATGTGCATCCCCGCCCTTTCTGGCGATCTGGCCCCGCGATCCTCCCGGGATCGCCGGCGATGGCTCCACCCCCCAGGGACCCATCCTGCCGGCCAGCCCGCCGCCGTCACTCGCCGGGGATCAGCACCACCTTCGTCGCCTCCCGGCTGTCGAAGAGGCGGTAGCCTTCGACGGCCTCCGTCAGAGGCAAGCGGTGGCTGATGATCACTTCAGGGTCGATCCGGCCCCCTGCCACCAGGGCCAGGGTGGCGTCGATGTCCCGGTGGATGTTGGCCAGGCCGATGCGGAAGCTGATGTCCCGGGTCAGGCTGGTGGCCAGGGGGAAGGGGAAGCTCTCGGCCGTGGTGACCCCCACCGCCGAGATGCGCCCACCGCCCCGCACCAGCTCGAAGGCCAGGGCGACGGTCTTCGGCCCGCCCACCGCCTCGATCACCACGTCGGCCCCCAGGCCTCCCGTCAGCTTGTTGACCTGGGCCACGGGGTTCGTCTCGCTGGCGACGATGGGCACCGCCCCCAGCCGCTCGGCCAGTTCCACCCGGTCGCGCAGCAGGTCGATGGCCAGGACCCGCGCCGCTCCCTGGGCAAGGGCGCTCTGGATCGCCATCAGGCCCACGGGCCCGCAGCCGATCACCGCCACCGTCTCTCCCGGCTGCAGCTGCGCGTTGCGGACCGCGCCGTAGGCGGTGGTGAGGATGTCCCCGCAGAAGAGGGCCTTCTCGTCGCTGAGCTCCCGGGGAATGGCCCGCAGGTTGACGTCGGCGTAAGGCACCCGGATGAACTCGGCCTGGGATCCGGGCAGGTTGCCGAAGGCCACCCCGTAACCGAACACCCCGTATTCCCGGCACTGGTTGTAGGCGCCTTTCCGGCACATGGGGCAGTGACCGCAGGCGGTGTGGAAGGTGCCCACCACGCGGTCGCCCTTGCGGAAGGCCTGGACGCCGGGTCCCACCTCCTCCACCACGCCGGTGAACTCGTGGCCGCAGACGGACCCCGGCACCATGCCGGGGATGTGACCGTGGTAGATGTGCAGATCCGAGCCGCAGATGGCGCAGCGGGTGACGCGGACGATGGCGTCACCGGACTGCTGGATCTTGGGCTCGGGGACGTCTTCGATGGCCACCTGGCCCACGCCGCAGTAGGTGACGGCCTTCATGTCAGGCCACCCCTCCCTCGCTCCGGCCGCACCGCCGGGGTCGTCACGGGACCGTCTCGGAGCCACCATGGGGTCGCCATGGGGCCGCCGAGGGGCCGTCATGCCACCCCTTCGGGGAACTCCGTCTCCACCCGCTGGGCGGAGGTCACCAGCTCTTTGGCGGCGATGACGTAGCCCGACAGCACCCCCATGTCGCCCTTGAGGATCTTGAGCTTGCCCCGCATCATGGCCGCCAGCGGGTCCAGCTGGCCTTCCATCACCTGCTTCCAGGTGTAGGCGTCGGCACTGATGACGTAGGGTACGTTCTCCAGGTCATCCTTGCCGCCGATGCGGGCATCCCGGCACTCGCCCTGGTAGAGGTCCAGGATGATGGCCCGTTCCTCCTCGATGCCCAGGGACGGGTCCGCCTCCAGGACGAAGGCCAGGGGCCACTCCCAGGTCCGGGCCGCCTCGCGATAGTTGGGGTTCGCGTTGATCTGCTCCTTGTAAGCCTTGGCCCACTCCTCAGAGAACGCCTGGTACGCCACCGGTCATCCCCTCCCGAAAACGCGCGGTTCGGAATTGAAGTGCACAGATCAGCCAGCGGATCACGGGAATGGAACCTGCCGCACCGGTGCCGGCATGCCACCGGCCTGCCGGCTCTCTTTCCTCGCTCTCCCGCCGGCCGGCCGGATCCCCCTACGGCCGTCCCCTGGCGGCCGTGGGGCCCCCGTCACGGGCACCGGCCGCCCCTGCCTTGCGACCGGACGAACCCGGCCGCGGCGGGCAGCCGGCCGTGGCCGCCACCTGGGCGACGAGCGCTCCGGCCACTTCCGGCCGTAACACCCCCTTTGCGATGTACAGCAGGAAAGCGTCGGCGATGGCCTCCGGGCTCTGGGGACCGTCCGGCCGGTACCACACCGTGACCCAGTTCATGGCCCCGAAGCCGAAGAGGCGGAGAAGCCGCAGGTCGACGTCCGCCTGGAAAAGCCCTGCCGCAGCGCCTTCCTCCAATGTACGAGCCCACAGCGCCTCGTAGGCATCCCGGGCGGCCACCACCTGTCCGGCCGCCTCCGGGCTCAGGTAGCGGCTCTCCTGCAGGATCACGGCGACGAAGTCCTGGTGCTCCAGGCATGCCAGCAGGTGGGTCCGCAGCCCGGCCCAGACCCGCTCGGCCACCCCGGGACGGGCCGCCGCCATCGCCGCCTCCACCCGGCGGTGGACCACCTGGATCCCGTGCAACATCACCTCGAGCAGCAGCTGGTCCTTGTTGCTGAAGTGGTAATAGAGGGCGGCCGGGGTGACCCCCAGCGCCGCCGCCAGATCCCGCATTGTGGTCGCGGGGTAGCCCTGACGGGCAAACAGGCTGGCCGCCTGCTGGAGGATGGTCTCCTGCTGTGGTGCGAGGATCTTTCCCTGCGCCAACGCCGTCCCCCCAACCGCCGGTTCACCTCACCGGCCGGTCCACCGCACCGGGCGGCGGCCGGATTGCTCGCCGGATGACGGGCCGAATTACTGAACGTTTATTAAAGCTAAGGGCACATTGAGTTTTTTCGTCGTACCCCCGCCAGTTCCTTCCGGATCCCGGGCCGGAATCCTGCCCTGAACTGCCCTGGCCGGCTCCGCAACCGGGGCCCGCCGGTAGGCAACGGAGGCTTCAGCGGGCAGCGTGCCGTCGCCGGTGGGGGCGGGGGCCCGTGCTGGCGGCCGGCCCCGCCGGTTCCTTCTCCGGGGACGTACCGGCGTACCCAGGGCGCCCCGCCGGCCGCCAGCGACCCGGTGACAGCGCTCCGCCCAGGGTGGACAATAGCGACGGCAGATCTCGACGGGCCGGTGCGGCGTCCTGCGCCGATCCCAGGGGGAAGGGCGGGTCCCAGCCGGAGCCCGGTCCCTCCAGGCTGAAGTCCCTGCCTGGCGGCCAACAGGGCGAATGCCGGGCGGCCCCTAGGGCGAGCAACCGGCCCAGCCAAAAGCCCGGCCCTCATTCGGGGGGTGGATGTGCTGGAAATCCAGGCCACGGCTCGGGGCGGCGGCATGACGTCCCCGGCATTCTCCCGGATCGGGATCATCGTGCTGGCGGCCGGTCAGGCGACCCGCATGGGCCGGCTCAAGCAGCTCCTGCCCCTAGGCGATCGATCCCTCGCCCAGCGGGTGATCGACGCGGCACTGGCCGCCACGGCAGGTCCGGTGGTAGCCGTCCTGCACCCCGCCGTGGCCGCGGCCGGCATCCCCCGGCCCCCCCACCCCTGCCTGCACCCGGTGGTGAATCCCTGGCCCGAGCAGGGCCAGGCCCGGTCGCTGCGGCTCGGCTTGCGCTGCCTCCTTCAGGTCGAACCCGCCCTGGCGGCCGCCATGATCGTCCTGGCCGATCAGCCCTTCATCACCCCCAGGGCGCTGGCCGGCCTGGCCGGGGCTTTCGACCGGGCGGTGAAGCAGGCGGCCGCCGGTTCGACCTCGCCGGCGACCTTCTGGCCGAGCAGGGCTCCCGTTGCCGCCCGCCCCGTCTGGCAGGGCCGGCCGGGGCACCCCGTGGTCCTCGGCCGGCCCCTGTTCGCCGAGGTCTTGACGCTGGCGGGCGACGAAGGGGCCCGGCCGCTGCTTCAGCGGTACCGGGACCGCGTGCTCGGCTGGCCGGCACCGGGACCGGAGGTCACCCTCGACGTGGACACCTGGGAAGACTACCTGGCCGCCTGCCGGCTGCTTGAGAAGGAGGAACAGCCGTGATGTCGCCACCCCGCCGGTCTGCACCGTCCCAGCCCCCCGCCTGGCGGGCGCTGCCCTTGGTCCCGGCTCGGGACGAGAGCCTTTGGACCGCCCTCATCCTGCTCCTCTTCGGCCTGGCGGCCTGGGGCACCCGCGTCCCCTGGCTCTTTGCCTTCGGACCGGCCCTGGTCTTCCTGGGCTACCTGGCCCGGGCCCGGCTGGCCTATCTGGCCGGACCCGACCGGCTGATCGTCCAAACCCTGGTCGGACGCCGCGTGATCCCGTACGCCGCCATCCAGCGGGCTGAGTATCTGGAACTGGCCGGGGGCATCCGCCTGCTGGCCACCTATGCGCCGGGGTACGCGGTGGGCTGGTTCTACCTCAGCGGCCTGGGCCGCCAGCTGCTGCTGGGGAGCACCGACCGGGGTCCCGCCGTCCGCCTGCACCTGCACCGGGGCGCGGTGATCGTGACACCGCAGGACCCCGTGGAGGCGCTGGCGCTTGTGGAGGAACACGGGGTACCCCTGGACGCTCCCCGCTGGGTCCTCAAAGAGGTGCGCCGCCGCCGTAAGGGTGGGCGCGGTTAGCAACAACGTTAAAGACCCAGACGCCACCAGCAGGATCAATTTCCAGCACACCGAATCCTGGCCCTAGCCGAATCGGGACGATGTGCTCCTGTTTCACAGAAAGGGCGGCGGCCGATGCCCAGGAGCCGGCGGCACCCCCCGCAAAGCATCGGGGTCGGCATCCTGATCCTGTTGCTGCTGACGGGTTGCACCCCAGGACGCGGCAGCCAGCCGCACGAGGGAGACCGTCCACCGGCAGGTGAAGGCAGTCAGGGGCAACTGCAGCAGCTGGAGCAGGTGCCGCTGGCGCCCGTGGATGTCGACTTCGTAGATCCGGACACGGGTTATGTCCTCGGCGAGGATGGCCGGCTGGCCCGGACGGAAGACGGCGGGATGTCCTGGCACGTGATCCACGAATTCGACGAGCCGATCGCCGGCATCGATTTCGCCTCGGCCAGCGTGGGCTGGGCAACGGCCCGAGACGGCATCTGGTCGACGACCGATTCGGGAGCGTCGTGGACCAAGGTCCAGACGCCGTTCTCGCCGGGATTCGTCGACCTCGTTGACGAGGGAGTCGCCTGGGCCACAGACGACCGGTTCCGGTTGTACCACACGACCGACGGAGGCAACCGTTGGGAGCCGAAGACAAACCCGTGCACTTCGGTCGAGAATCCGGCAGCTTGGGCGGCCTCCTTCATCAGTTCCCATGACGGCTGGTTCATTTGTGGGAGCGATGAAGGAATGGGTGGCGAAACCAAGGTACTGCTGCGAACGGCGGACGCTGCCCGTACGTGGGAACGAATCGCGGCGGTCCAGCGCGATGGCGAGGAGGTGCCGGGCGGCCTTCCCACGGGTGGCTACGTGGGCGACCTGTTCTTCCTTGACCCGAAGACGGGCTGGTTTGGAACCACCCGGTATGGCGAAGTATGGCATACGCAGGACGGCGGGAGGTCCTGGCAAAAGGTGAGCCAGGGGCCGTCCGGCGTGCGGGCCTTTATCGAGCTGGACTTTGTCACGGCGGAACTGGGCTGGAGCCTTCTCTTCGTGCAGGGCGACGACGGTTGGCGCCTGGCCCGGACGCAAGACGGCGGCGTCACCTGGGAGACGGTCAACGTCACCGTCGAAGCGCCGCCGGCACCGGGTTCATCTTGACCCGCCATCTGCCGCCTGGTTCCCGCCTCCTCCTTCCCAGGCCCCCCAGCGGGCGGAGCCCCCACCGGCGGTGGAACCGGCTCCGCCCGCTCCGTCCCCGCGCCCCCCTACCGCCGGGCCTGCAGGGGCCGGGCCCGTTGCGGAACATCCACGACGTTTCCCGCCAGGGTGCCGTCGCCCCGTGGCGCAAACCGGGACCCCTCCCGCGAATATCCTTTGCCGAAACGAGCCTGCCGGCGAGCAACCGGCACGGGGGCGGTCCCCAGCCGGCGGGCTCTGGGGGATGCCCGTTCCTCCCATCGTACCCTGTTTCCTTAACGACCGTTCGGTGGAACCGGCCCAGGGCCTGCAGGCTGCTCGCGGGTCGGCCGGGCGACCGGCGGGCGGTGCCGGCACGGCGCGGCGCGGCGATGGCCAACCCAGCCTGCCGCCGTCACGGCGGGCCCGCCCGCCGCCCAGAAAGCGAGGGGGGTTCCCATGGCCATGGCCACCCTGCCCCCGCGGCAGGCGGCCACCCCAACCGGCCGGCGGGTCGACCTGTCGGCCGCCTGGTGGTCGTCGCCCCGGTGGGCGGAAGAGAAGAAGCGCATCAAAGCGGAGCTGGCCGCCCTGGAGGCCGGCATCACGCCCCGCAAGCGGCTGCGGGCCGTGGTCCGCACCCTGGCCCGCCACGGCCTGCTTCACCTGCTCCAAGATCGCAAGGCGGTGAAGGAGCTGGCCGGCACCGGGCCGGGCAGCCCTCAGGACCAACGGCTACGGCAGATTGGCCGCCGGGTGCGGCTGGCCTTCCAGGAGCTGGGCCCCACCTTCATCAAGCTGGGGCAGGTGCTGGTGACCCGCCAGGAACTGTTGCCAGAGCCCATCACCATGGAGCTGGCCCAGCTGCTGGACCAGGTCCCGCCCATGCCCTTCCCCTACATGGCCGTCGTGCTGGACGACGAGTTGCCCGACGGCCTGCAGACCTTGGCCTGGATCGACCCCGACCCCATCGGCTCGGCCTCGCTGGCCCAGGTCTACCGCGCCCAGCTGCGGGACGGCCGGCCCTGCGCCGTCAAGGTGGTTCGTCCCCTGGTCGACAAGCTGTTCCAGACGGACATCGCCAACATCGCCAAGCTGGCCCGGCGGCTGCAGAAGCTACTGCCGCCGCCCATGGCGGCCTCCTCCGACCTGCCCGGGGTGATCCGCGACTACTACAGCAGCGTGGCCAGCGAACTGGACATGCGCATCGAGGCCCGCAACACCAAGGAGGGCCGCGCGATCGTCGAGGAATTCGGCACGCTGGCCGTACCCGAGGTCTACCTGGCCACCCGGCGCGTGCTGGTCACCGAGTACATCGACGGCTGGAACATCAAGGACTTCCCCGTCGACTTCTTCACCTTCGAAGAGCGGTTCGAGCGCATGATCGACTTGGCCCACCTCTACATCAAGGAGTTCCTCGACGGGCGCTACCACGCCGACCCCCACGGGTCGAACCTGATGGTCTGCCGCCACACCAGGAAGGTGTACGTCATCGACTGGGGCATGGTGGGGCGGATGGACGCCCTGCACACCGAGGCCATCTTCCGCCACCTGCTGCACATCCGGCTCAACCAGGCCGAAGATGCCGCCGAGGTGATGCTGGACGTCTTCGAGCCCACGCCCTATACCGACACGGGCCGCCTGAAGGACCAGCTTCGCTCCCTCTACATCCAGTACGTCGACACCGAACAGGCCGGGTCCCACAACTGGGGCCACCTGCTGGTGGAAGAGATTCGCATCGCCATGGAGAATCATTGCCGCATCCCCGCCGGTCTCTCCCTCTGGGCCAAGGGGTGGTCGGCGGCGGAAGGCACGGCCCGCTGGCTCTGCCCGGAGATCACCTACCATACGGTGGTCGAATCGGCCGACGTGCAGATCCTGCGCCGGCTGCTGGCGCGCCGGTTCAACTACCGGGCCAACGCCGCCTGGATTGCCGAGGCTTCGGAGCTTGTGGCCACGCTGCCGCGGCGGCTGAACAAGATCCTGGAGCGGGCGGCCTGGAACGACTTCAAGCTGCCGGTGGAAGGGAGGCTCAGCGAACAGGCGACCCGGAACCTGAACCGGATGGTCAACCGGGCCACCCTGGGCCTGGTCTCGGGCAGCTTCTTCCTGGGTTCCGCCCTGCTGGCGGCCCTGGGCAGCGGCGCCCTGGACCGGATTCCAGGGCTGGCGGCGGTGACCACCACCGCGCTGTGGGGATCCCTGGGGGCTGGCGTGTACACCGTCTGGCGGGTGTTGCGGTCGAACAAGGCCTGAAAAGTCAAGTGGGAGGGGTGAAGGACCATGTCCATGCAGCATGCTGCCTCCGGCCCGGGCGGGGCCGGGACCGCCCTGGCCCGGGACCCGGGGGGTCCCGGCACCGGAGGCGCAGGGAGGGGACCCCAGGGGGTTCCCGCCCGCCCCGGCGGCGGCTTCCGCGCCTGGAAGGCCCAGCGGCCCTTCTGGGGAGCCACCTTGAGCCTGATCGCCGGGTTCCTCATCCTGTGGATGCCGCTCAACCTGTTTCCCTTCGCGTTCCTGCCCGACACCCTGATCTTCTTGGGATATCTCTTCTCCGGACTGGTCATCGCCACGGCCATCGCGGGCTTTCTGCTCCCGGCGGCGTCGACGTACCTGGGAATCCTGGTCATCCTGTTCTCCATCGTGTCGATCTTCGGCGCCTTGGGCGGCCTGTTCGTGGGAGCCATCCTTGGGATCCTCGGCGGGTCGCTGATGGTGGCCTGGCAGCCGGTGATCGTGACCCCCGCGATGATGAACGGGCAGGCCCATGGCGCCGCGGGTGCGACCCCTGGCGAGGACGCGGCGGGCCCGGGTTCCGCCGGTAAAACCCGGGGCCGCGGCCGCAGCGGCACCGGGCAGCACCAGGTCCCGGCCGGCGCCACCGTCCATGCCACCGAGCTGGTACCTGAAGAAGAGATCCGCCAGCGGCCCTGGCTCCGGTACTACCCTGCCGGGGTACGCCCCCACCTGAACTACCCGGAGATCCCCCTTCAGCGGCTGCTGGAGCGGGCTGCGGAGATGCGGCCCCGGCAGGCGGCCGTCCACTTCTTCGGCCGCACCATGACCTACGGCGAGCTGAACCAGCTGGCCAACCGCTTTGCCCGGGTGCTGGCCAACCTGGGCATCCGGCCCGGCGACCGGGTGGCCCTGATGATGCCCAACTGCCCCCAGTTCGTCATCGCCTACTACGGCGCCCTCAAGGCCGGGGCCGTGGTCGTCAACTGCAACCCGCTCTACAGCCCACGGGAGCTAGAATTTCAGCTCAACGACAGCGGCGCCCGCGTCATCGTCGCCCTGGACCTGATGTATCCCACGGTGCGGCAGGTGGTCCACGCCACGCCCCTCGAGCGGGTGCTGGTGACGCGCATCAACGAGTTCATGTCGCCCCTGCTGCGGCGGCTCTACCCCCTCAAGGCCAAGAAGGACGGCACTTGGGTGGAGATCGGGCGGCATGAAAACGTGCTCTGGTTCGGCCGGCTTCTCCGGGAGGCGCCCCCCGTGCCGCCGCCGGTGGAGGTTCAACCCGACGACCTGGCCCTCTTGCAGTACACCGGCGGCACCACCGGTACGGCCAAGGGCGCCATGCTGACCCACCGCAACCTGGTGGCCAACGTGCTGCAGACGGCGGAGTGGACCCTGCGGGGCCGCTGGGATGAGGCGCACCAGCAGGTGATCCTGGGCGTCATGCCCTTCTTCCACTCCTACGGCATGACCACGGTGATGAACCTGGCCATCGCCCTGCAGTGCACCATGGTGCCCCTGCCGCGCTTCGAGGCGGAGATGGTGATCAAGGCCATCGCCAAGTACCGGCCCACCATGGTGCCGGGAGTGCCCACGATGTATGTGGCCTTGATGAACCACCCCAAGTTCCACAAGATCGACGTCTCGTCCATCGAGGCCTGTGTCAGCGGGGCGGCTCCCTTGCCCCTGGAGGTGCAGGAGCGCTTCGAGGCCAGCACCGGCGGCCAGCTGGTAGAGGGGTACGGCCTGACGGAGGCATCGCCCGTCACCCATGCCAATCCCCCCAACGAGTACAAGCGCAACGGGACCATCGGGCTCCCTGTGCCCGACACCGACGCCCGCATCGTGGACATCGAGACCGGGACCCGGGTGCTGGGGCCGGGCGAGGTGGGCGAGCTCGTCATCCGCGGCCCCCAGGTGATGAAGGGCTACTGGAACCGGCCCGAGGAAACGGCCCGGACCCTGCGGGACGGCTGGCTCTACACGGGTGACATCGCCACCATGGACGAGGACGGCTTCTTCCGGATCGTGGACCGGAAGAAGGAGATGATCATCAGCGGCGGCTACAACGTCTACCCCCGCGAGGTGGAAGAGGTCCTCTACGAGCACCCCAAGGTTCTGGAAGCCGCCGTCATCGGCGCCCCCGACCCCTACCGCGGCGAGATGGTCAAGGCCTTCGTGGTGCTCAAGCCCGGCCAGACCGCCACGGAGCAGGAGATCATCGAGTTCTGCCGCCAGCGCCTGGCCAAGTACAAGGTGCCGCGGGCCGTGGAGTTCCGCAGCGAACTGCCCAAGACGCTGATCGGCAAGGTGCTGCGCCGGGCCCTGTTGGAAGAGGAGCGCCAGAAGCAGGCCGTAGGGAGCCCGGCGGCGCCCGCCCAGGCCGCCGGTGCTGCAGGCACCCCCGCCACCGGAGGCGACGATGAGGAAGCAGGCCCCGATCGTGCCGGCGGAGGCCACGGTGAGGCCGGTGGCGCCGGCGGGGGTACCGGGGAATCCGATACCCCGGCCGGCGCGGCGGCGGGCGAACAGGCCGGTGGGCCGGCCCACCTCCCGCCCGAACCGCCCGCCCGCATGGTCACGCCGCAGGAGCTGCTGGAGACGGGACCCCAGGGCGAGGCCGCCGAGGGCGAAGGCGACTGGCGCAAGTGGTTCCGGTAACGGCCCAGATGGTACCAGGCGGGAGGTGACCCTATGCCGGCCAGCAACGGGCGCCGCATGACGATGGAAGAGCGGATCCAGGCCTTCTTCCGGCAGAGCGGCGGCCCCAACAACCCCCAGATTCCCAAGCTGGTGGAGAAGCACCTGCTCTACGGCAAGGACCACGGCATCCCCGGTTACCGGGAGACCTTCGCCGACGCCTTCATCGACGCCGTGGTGGGCGACCCCTCGCTACTCTTGATCTACGAGCGGCTGCAGCGCTGGCGGGCCCAGCGCCAGCGGGAGCGCCAGCAGGCCGGCGGGACCGGCGGAAGTACCGACCCGGAGCTGCTGCGGCGTTTGGAGCGGCTGGAGCGGGAGGTGACCCGGCTGCGGGAGGCCGTCGAGCGGCTCGGGCAGAGCGTCTAGGTGAAAGCGTCGAGGTGAAACGGAATCAAGGCGAGGCACCATTTGCAGCCGGGCCCGGGGGTCCCAGGCCCCCGGGCCCGCCCCTTGGTGACCCGCGGTCTCTGCCAGTGTCCCCTCGAGGATAGGAGAACCTGCCAGGACGAGCAGACGGGCCCCCGCGGGCCGGCCCACCTGTGGGAGGCGGTGCAGGGCGTGCCCAAGCGCCTGGTCCTGACCAACGGCGTGCACGGCACCCAGATGGACCCGCCCGAGATCTGGAAGGACCGGCTGGCATGGATGGACCACTGGCTGCGCGGGGTCGACGGCGGATTCGGCACCCTGAGCCAGAAGCGAACCTCGGTGGTCACCCTGCTGGAGATGCACCGCCAGGGCGGCGTGCTGGCCTCCAACGGCCGGAAGGTCTCCCGCACCTTCCCTCTGGAGGATACCCGCTGGACCAGCTGGTACCTGCACGGGGACGGGAGCCTCTCCACCACCCCGCCGCGCCGGAAGAACCGGCCCGCTACCTCTCCGGCCCCGGCCGCCAGTCCTGGAGCTACCAGCTGGGGCCGTCGGCGGGCCCGCCCCTGACCACCGCCCACCTGCCCGATGAGGTGGAATACCGCAGCAAGCCCTTTGACCGGCCCATGCTCATCACCGGACCCATCACGGCCACCCTCTACCTGTCGACCACGGCCGTTACCTGAAACATCGTCATCTGTTTCAGGCAGTCGACCCTCACGGATCGACGGTGCCGGTCTTACCCAGCGATGAGCCGGCGCCGGCTTCCCGTTTCCTCCGGGACCGCCTGCCGGAGGGCAGGTCTTCCGTCCCGTCCACGGGCGTTTAACGTCTCCGGGCCACTCCCGGCGACGGCGGCCACCAGGGTCGCGAGATTTCGGGCCGCGTTTTCGTCCCGGTCGAGCACGAGCCCGCATTCCTCACAGCGGAAAACACGCTGCGAAAGCGGCAGCGACGGCTTGATCGCACCGCACCGGGAACAACGTTTGCTGCTGGGATAGAAGGGCGGTGATTCGACTAGGACCGCCCCGTGCCAGGCACACTTATACCTGAGCTGACGGCGGATCTCCGCCAGGGCCGCATCGGCCAGCGCCCGGGCCAGCCGCCGGTTCTTCAGCATGCCCGCCACGTTCAGCTGTTCGACGACCACCACGCCATAGGTGCTCGCTAGGTGGTGCGTCAGCTTGTGAAGCGCGTCCTGGCGGATGTTCCGGACCCGCCCATGGAGCCGGGCCAGCCGGCGGCGGGCCTTTCGCCACCCCCGGCTGCCCTTCTGCCGGCGGGCCAGGGCGCGGTTCCACCGGGCCAGTTGTTTCAGGTTCTTCTCCAGCGCTCGGGGATTGGGGCAGACCTCGCCGGTGGAGAGCACCGCCAGGTGCTTGACGCCCGCATCGACGCCGACGACCCTCCAGGGGAACCGGGGGCGTCCCGGCGGTCGCTCCACCTCGCAGGTGAAGCTGACGAACCACCGGCCGCCTTCCCGCGACACCGTGGCCGAGAGGATGCGGGCCGTTCCCGCTTCGATGCGCCGGAGCAGGGCCGTGGTCGGCTCGTGGATCTTGACCCGCCCGATCCGGGGCAGGACGACGTGGCTCTTGTCGTCCACCCGGATCGCGCCGGTGGTGAACCGCACCGACTCCCGCCCCCGGCCCTTCTTCCGAAACCGGGGGAACCCCACCCGGCGGCCCTTGCGTTCACCCTTGCGGCTTTTTGACCAGTTCTGAAGGGCCCGGACCAGCCCGTCCAGGCCGGAGGAGTAGGCCTCCTTCGAGTTCTCCCGCCACCAGGGGGCGACGACGTGCTTTTGCCGGTTCCACTCCCGTCTCAGGGCGGAAAGGGTCCATGGCACTTCCACGTCGTCGCCCCGAGCGCAGGCGTCCAGGCGCTCCTTCACCAGGGCCAGGCCCCAGTTGAAGGCGAAGCGGCGGGCGCCCACGTGGGAGGCCAGCGCCCGTTCCTGGCGGGGTGTGGGGTCGAGGGCGAAGCGGTACGCCTGCAAAACACGCATGGGGAAGCCCCCCAAAATCATCCAAGGACAGCGTATCAGAACATTTGTTCTGAGGCAACGAGCCGGCCGAGGAGGGGAGGGGATGCGAAGATTTGATGACGTTGGGCGAGAAACGGTAAGAAACGCACTAGCTGTTCTCAGCCCCCAGCACCCCTCCCGCCTGATGCTGCCTGTGGTGCCCCTGACGGGCGTCAAGCTGGGCCCCGAACTGCCCTGCGGCGCCCAGGTGGGGGTGCGGTGCATCCCGGCGGGAAGCCGGGAGCTCCTGCCCGGCGGCGGCGATCCGGGCTCCGGTGGCGGGGATCCGGCCCCGGGCGGTGGCGGCGGCGCCCAGCCGGCCCCCTCGGCCCGCCTTACCGGCCGGGGGCACCTGGAGATCCGCATCGGTTCGGGGACGGCGCAGCGGTAAAGGGCCAACCCGCAGGCAGCAACAGCGCCCTGCAGAAGCAGGTATCCAAACCCTGCCACGGCGAACCCGGGCGGCAACCCGCCCAGGGCACGCCGAAACCGGGGCTACCCGCCCGGGCGGAACGTTGGATCCGGGCGGCCAACCCGCCCCGCCCGCGGCCAATCCCGAAGGCGACCCCGCCTCGAGCAAGCGGTGGTCACCGGTAAGGCGAAGGGGGCCACGCCGACAGGCGTGCCCCCTTTTCCGTTCAGGCTTGTCATCTCGTTTGGTTCCCGCCGGGCTTCTCGCCCCGCCGCGGGCTCGGCCCTCGGCCGCCCCACGATCGCCATGGGCGGTGGTGGATGCGGCGAGCCTCCTCGTTCAGCGAGGCGGCACCGGCGGGGCAGGCTCCCTGCTCCCGGGACCGGGCCACGCTTCCACCTCCGCCCGGGACGGCATGGAAGGCTGGGCGCCGGGCCGCGTGACGGAAATCCCCGCCGCCCGGGTGGCGAACCGCAGGGCTTCTTCGACGGGCCGTCCTTCCGCCAGGGCCACCGCCAGAGCACCGGCGAAAGTGTCCCCCGCCGCCGTGGTGTCGACCGCCGCGACGGGTAGCGCCGGTATGGCCCGGGCCGCTCCCGCCGGCGGGACGTAGAGACAGCCCCGCTCGCCCAGGGTGACCACCACGTGGATCCGGCCCCCGCCCAGGCGGCGGGCCGCAGCTTCCAGCGCCCCGGTCCCGCCGGGGCCCGCCGCCGGTCCCGCTGCCCCCATCGCGGGCCCCGCCGCCGGGCCCGGCGCCGGCCGCCCGGCCCCGGGAACGGAAGAACCGCCCACCGGCCCTGGGACCGGAGGCTCCGCCGGGGAATCTGCGCCGGGCGGGCCGCCCTTCCCGCCAACCAGCGCCCACAGCTCATGCTCGTTGGGCACCAGCCAGTCCACCGCCTCCAGCAGGCCGGGGGGTAGGGGATCGGGGGGAACGGGAGCGGGCGTCAGGATCACCGTCACCCCCGCCGCCCGGGCCACCCGGGCGGCCTGTTCGACCAGAGGCAGGGGCGACTCCAGCTGCAGGAGCAGCACCCGGGCGGAGGCGATGCAGCGGCGGGCCACGGCGTCCAGCTCCGTGAAGCGGGCGTTGGCCCCTGGAACCACCACGATCCGGTTGGCCCCGCCGGCTTCCACGGTGATGGCTGCCACACCGCTGGGTCCCGGTACCCTCCGCACCCCTGCGATGTCGATGCCCTCGGCCCGGAGGGCGGCCACCAGCTGCTCGCCGAAGGCATCGTCCCCGACACAGCCCAGCATGGCCACCGGCGCCCCGAGGCGGGCGGCCGCGACGGCCTGGTTCGCCCCCTTGCCGCCGCAGGCGGTGAAGAACCGCTCGCCGGACACGGTCTCGCCCTGCTCGGGGGCGCGGCGGCAAACCACCACCAGGTCCATGTTGAGGCTGCCCGCCACCACCACGGCCGCGCGGGAAGCGGGCAGGCGCCCCGCCGGCCGGGACTCGACGCCAGGCGCACCAGCGGCCGGTGCACAGGACGACGGAGCCCACCCGCCTTGCCATGCCCTGGCGCCACTCGGTGGTTCCACGGAGCCGCCTTGCGGCTCGACGGGCCCGCCTTCCGGTTCCATCATGGCCTCCCTCCTCCGGCAGAGGGCTCGCGGGCGTGATCCCAGGCCGCCTGCCTGTCGGCCGCCGTCCAGCCTGGCGGCACGGCACCCGGCCGCTGGGCCACCCAGGCCGCCACGAATCGCCCCAGCCGGGCGGCCGCCTCAGGATCAAGGCCCGCCCGGAGGCCGGCCAGCATGCCCGCATTCCAGGCATCGCCGCAGCCCGTCGTATCGACAACCCGCGGCACGGGCAGCGCCTCGACCCGCCAGCGCCGGCCCCAGGCCACCCCCCAGGCGCCCCGCGGGCCGGCCTTGATCCCCACCACCGGAAGGAGCCCTCCAAGCCGCTCCGCCGCCTCATCCCCGGGAATACCGCCCGCCAGCAGCGCCGCCTCCTCCTCATTGGCGAAGAGGATGGAGACGCCCTGCCACTGTTGCAGCACCCCCTCGGCTCCCTGGCGGGCAAGGAGCGCCGCCGACGAGGCGTCGACGGCCACGGGCACCCCTGCCTCCAGCGCCCGCGCCATCACCGCCCGGGCGGCATCCCGGGCATCTTCCCAGAAGAAGGAGTAGCCGGTGAGGTAGCAGAGGCCGGCCCCCTCCACCAGGCCGGGCGGCAGGTCGCCCGCCTCCAGGCGGTGGTTGGCCCCCGGGCCGATCACCATGGACTTCTCCCCGTCCGGTCCCACCAGCGCCAGGATGACACCCGTGGGCGCCTGGTCGTCCGGGACGGCCCGGACCTCCACGCCCTCGGCCTCCAGGGCGACAACCAGGGCGTGGCCCAGCGGATCCCGGCCCACCCTGCCGCAAAACACCACGGGTACCCCCAACCGGGCCAGCCAGGCGGCGGTGTTGGCCACCGAGCCGCCCTGGCGGGGGTGCAGGGCGCCCCAGGTGTCACTGCCGCGGTGCAGCCGCTCCGGAACCTGGACCACCAGGTCCAGCACCAGGTCACCGGCCACCACCACGGGCCCCTCCCGCCGGATCGGAAGAACGGGGCGCCCCGCCGGCGGCAACGGGCGTCCTGACGGCCGGCCGCCCGCCATGCCGGCGGGCGGCACCCCCGTGATGTCCGGCCCTGGACGCCTTCTGTCCATGGTGCTCACCGCAGTACCGGGCGCCCTCCCCGCCCCCGGGCGGCCGGTTCTTCCGGTCCGGAGGCGGCCGGGGAAGGCGACAGCCCGCACAGGCTGCGGGCGATGGCCGCGCCCAGCCGGGCATTGTTCAACACCAGGGCCCGGTTGGCGGCCACCGTCCGCCCCCCGCTCAGGGCGTGGAGCCGGGCCAGCAGGAAGGGCGTGACCGCCTTGCCCTTCACCCCCTCGGCCGCCAGGTCGGCCTCGGCCTGGGCCAGCCACCGGTTGAACTCCGCCTCGTCCACGGCGTCGGCGGAGGGAATGGGATTGGCCACCACCACGGCACCCGGGAGCCCAAGAGCCCGCCGGGCCCGTAGCACCGCCGCCGCATCGTCCGGGGAGTCGATACGGGCGTCGACGGGCAACCCCGTCGAGCGCAGGTAGAAGCCCGGAAACTCGCTGGTCCCGTAGCCCAGCACCGTGACGCCGTGGGTTTCCAGGTACTCCAGGGTCGCCGCCACGTCCAGCACCGTCTTGGCCCCCGCCGACACCACCACCAGGGACAGCCGGGCCAGGGCCGGCAGGTCGGCCGAGATGTCCAGGGTCTGTCCCCAGCCGCGGTGGACCCCGCCCAGGCCGCCCGTGACGAACACGTCGATGCCCGCCCAGGCCGCCACCTGGGCCGTCGACGCGACGGTGGTGGCGGCGCTGCGCCCAAGGGCGCACAGCACCGGCAAGTCCCGGATGGACGCCTTGGGCAGGTCGGGGCTCCGGGCCACCCGCTCCAGTTCCGCCCGGTTCAACCCCACCCGCAGGCAGCCGTCGAGGATCGCCACCGTGGCCGGGACCGCACCCGCCCGCCGGACCTCCTCTTCCACCGCCAGGGCCATCTCCAGGTTGTCAGGATAGGGAAAACCGTGGGCGATGATGGTCGACTCCAGGGCCACCACCGGCCGGCCCCGGCTGAGCGCCTCCCGCACCTCGTCCCCCAGGTGGAACCGGGGCGGTGGGGAACCCGGGGGGAACCCGCCCTGGAGCCCGGTGCGAGTCCCGCTCCGGAAAGGGGCGGGTGGCGCCGCGGGTCCGGCCGGGGCCACCGGGCCGCCGGGACCCTCCTCTCTTGCCGGGGACGCCCCGGCCTGGGACGGGGTCTGGGACCGGGTCTGGGACGTCATCCTCGTGCTCGCTCCTCCTCGGCCCGGGGGTGAATGGGGCCCGGCCGGTCGCGGAGGAACCCGCCCTTCCGGCCGTACCGCACCGCCTGCACCTCCGCCAGCAGGCTGCAGGCGATCTCCTCGGGCGTCTCGCCCCCGGTGTCAAGCCCCACGGGGGCATGGATCCGGGCCAGTTGTTCTTCCGCCGGCTCGATCCCGCGCCGGCGAAGTTCGTCAAAAAGCCGCTCCGCCCGGTGGCGGGGGCCCAGAAGGCCAATATACCGCACCGGGCTGTTCAGAACGGCCTCGAGAAAGCCCGCGTCCTGCAAAAAGTTATGGGTCATGATGACCACGAAGGTGCGGTCGTCCAGGGTGACGTGGCGCCGCAAGTCCTCGGGGTGGGTGCGCACCACCCGCCGTGCCCGGGGGAACCTGTCGTGCCGGGCGAAGGCCGGCCGGCTGTCCGCCACCACCACGTCGTAGCCCAGGGGCGCCGCCGCCTCCACCACGGGCACCGCGTCGTGCCCGGCCCCGCAGACCAGGAGGACCGGCGGCGGCAGCACGACCTCGATGAAGAACTCGCCCTCCCCGGGCACGGCCAGGGTGCCCGTGCGGCCGGCGGCCAGCCACTGGCGGGCCGCGGCGGCGCAGTAGGCGTCCCGCTCCGGCGAGCCCAGGGAGCCTTCGCTGCCACCGCCCGCCCACACCACCAGCTGCCGGCGGGGGACGAACCGGCCGGCCCCGCCCCCTGCCGGGCGGCCGGTCCCGCGGGCCCCCGCCGCGCCGGTCTCCGTCCCGCCCTCCGCCGCCGTCCCGGGCAGCGGAGCTCCCGGGGCAGCGCCGGCACCGGCCCCGGGGGAGACGCCGTCCCCCTCGCCCGGCCACGCCGTCGCGCAGCCGGCCACCACCCCGCTCGCGTCCGAACGGCCCGCGGTGCCCGCTGCCGGCTCGGCCCCCGCCGGGTCCCGGGGCTCCAGGGGCGGCAGGGGCACCACCACGGCCAGGCGATGCCCCTGCTCCCGCCAGCGGAGCACCTGCCCGTGCCCGGGGTGCAGCGGCTCGACCAGCACGTCGACCGCCCCGTTGCAGCCCAGACCCAGGCCCCAGACGGCATCGTCGTCGGCCGTCATATCGTACCCGACCCGCCGGGGTCGCCCCGTGGCGATGACCTCCGCCGCCACGGCCAAGACGTCGCCCTCCAGGCAGCCGCCGCTCAGGCTGCCCACCGGCTCGCCCGCAGCGGGGATCCACATCCGGGCCCCTTCCCGCCGGTAGGTGGACCCCCGCGCCCGGGTGATGGTCGCCACCGCACCCGCCCGGCCCTCCTCCAGGGCCGCCAGGATGGCTGCCGTCACCGCCTCCATGGTTCCACCCCTCTCCCGGACTCTCCCGAACGCCCTCGCGTACCACGCTCCGTACCCACCGCGCCGCCCGGCATCGCCCCCGGCGCCGGGAAACCGGTGCTCACCCGGCGCCGGCCCCCACAGCGCCCTCAACGCGGGCCTAGGGCTCGCCCCGCACCGAGGCCAGGATCTTCTGCAGCTCCCCCCGGCCCAGCCGCTCCACGTCTTCCACGTGCTTGAGGACGCAGCCCAGGGTCGCCTCCACCGTCTCCTCGTCCAGCTCGTCCCGGTGCAGGGCCACCAGCGCCCGGGCCCAGTCCAGGGTCTCGGCCACCCCCGGCGGCTTGTTCAACCCGAGGGTGCGGAGCCGCTGGATGAACCGCACGATCTGCTCGGCCAGCCGCCGGTTGATGCCGGGCAGGCGGGCCTCCACGATCCGCGTCTCCTTGGCGAAGTCGGGATAGCCGATCCACAGGTACAGGCAGCGTCGCCGCAAGGCCTCCGACAGCTCCCGCACCCGGTTGGAGGTGAGGACGACAAAGGGCCGGTGCCGCGCCCGGATCGTGCCCAGCTCGGGAATGGTGACCTGGAAGTCGGCCAGCACCTCCAGCAGGAAGGCTTCGAACTCCTCGTCGGCCCGGTCGACCTCGTCGATGAGGAGCACCGGCGCCCGGTCTTCCCGGGTGATGGCGTCGAGCAGCGGCCGCTTGAGCAGAAACTCCGGGGAGAAGATCTCGGCCTCCCGCTCGGCCGCGTCCCGCCGGTCCCCCTCCTGCATCCGGATCCGCAACAGCTGGCGCGGGTAGTTCCACTCGTACAGGGCGGAGGCAGCGTCGAGCCCTTCGTAGCACTGCAGGCGAATCAGATCGGTCTCCAGGACGTCGGCCATCACCCGGGCGATCTCCGTCTTGCCCACCCCGGCATGCCCCTCGATGAGGAGAGGCTTCTCCAGCCGGATCGCCAGGTGGATCGCCGTGGCGATGGACCGGTCGCCGATGTAGCCCCGTTCCTCCAGCCGGGTCAGGATGTCCTGAACGGCCTCGTGCACCCCCGTGTCCCTCCCGCAGCCGGGGCTCCGCACCCCGTGCTCCGTTGCGTTGCGTCAGGAAAGGACATTCGCCGCCGGCCAGCCGATTCCCCCCCAGTCCGGCGGCTCCCACGGCCCTCCGGGCGCTGGCTGGGGTCTTGGGGAGCCGGGGCCGGCAGGAAACGGGGCCGGTTCCAACTAAGTTATTTACCGTTAGCAATTATCTTGGGAGGTCCGCCACCGCACCATGAAGCGCCGGCCCCCACAGCAGGGCAAGGGCAAGGGCTTGGCCACACCTTCCGGCCGGCCCCAGCTGCTGCGGCTCCACAACCGCACCCTGATCCTTTCCCTGCTCCGCCAGCAGCCGCTCTCCCGGGCCGAACTGTCCCGCCGGGCCGGGCTGGCCTTGCCCACCGTATCCCGCCTGGTCGACCAGCTGATCCGCGACGGGCTGGTGGAGGAAGGCCAGAAGCAGGCCACGGGCGGGCGCCACGCCACCCGGCTGCACCTGCGGGCGGAGGCCGGCTTCGTCCTGGGTGCCGAGCTGGGCCGGGACCAGATCTCCGTGGTGCTCAGCGACCTGCAGGGCGGCGTCCGTGCCCAGGCCGGCCAGCCGCGGGGCGAGACGGCCGAGCACGACGTGGCCCGGCTGGCCACCATGGCCGGTGGCCTGTTGAAGGAGGCCGGGGTGGATCCCCGGCGCCTGGTGGGCATCGGGGTGGGTGTGCCCGGCCCGCTGGACGCCAGTGCCGGCACGGTGATCCAGCCGCCCAACTTCCGCGGCTGGTCCTACGTGCCCTTGCGGGACCTGCTCCGGGAGCGGTTCCGGGTGCCGGTCTGGATCGAAAACGACGCCAATGCCGGTGCCCTGGCCGAACACGTCCTCGGCTATCCCCAGAGCCGCAACCTGGCCTTCGTCCTGGCCGACGCGGGCGTCGGCGCGGGCCTGGTGCTGGAGGGCCAGCTGTACCGCGGGGCCGGCGGCGCCGGCGAGCTGGGCCACTGCCCGGTGCAGCTGGGCGGCCCGCCCTGTCCCTGCGGCCGGCGGGGCTGTGTGGAGGCCATCGCCTCCACCGATGCCATGCTGGAACGCTTCGCCGCCCTCCGGCACCAGCCTGCCGGCCCGGCGCCCGCCGGTTTCGATGATCTCCTGGCGGCCGAGGCGGCGGGAGACCCCCTGGCTCGCCAGGTGCTGGCCCGGGGCGGGCGGGCCCTGGGCGCCGGTCTGGCCATCCTGGCAAACCTGGTGAGCCCCGAAGTGGTGGTCCTGGGGGGCCGGTCCATCCGCAGCCCGTCCTTCCTCCAGGCGGCCCGCCGGGAGCTGGGGCGCCGCCGGTTCGGCACGGGGGAGGTGAAGCTGGCCACCACCCAGCTGGGTCGAACCAGCGTGGCCCGCGGGGCCGCGCTGCTGGCGCTGCAGGGTCTCTTCCAGTCGCCCTTCACCATGGGTGCTGAGGCGCTGCCCCCCTCGGGGCCGGTGCCCCAGGGGGCCGGGGGCTAAGCGAAGAGGCGACCCGCCCTTTCGGGATGGGCTGCTGCGACGATGCGGCAGGCAATCCCCAGGAGGGGGGTCCCGTCCAGACGAACTCCGCCCGGAGCCGGAGCCGGGCGCGAAAAGGGGGAGCTACGGTGAACCTCGTCGCCTGGTTCAAGCAGCGGGCACTGGGCCGCTGGGCCCGAACCCTGACCGTGCTGCTCGCCACGGCCGTGCTGGCCACCGGCTGCTCGCTCCCGTCCGCCGGTGGCGGCCAGCCCTCCGGTTCGACCGGCAGCAGCGAGCCGGCCGCCGGCGGGTCCGGCGGCGAGAAGGTGACCATCCGCCTGGCCACCTGGGCCCATGCCGAGGAAGCCAAGGAGCTGCAAGCCATCCTGGATCGGATCAACGCCGAGAGCGACCGCTGGCAGATCGTCCACGAGCCCATCCCCAGCGACTACGCCACCAAGATCCAGACCATGCTGGCGGGCAACACCGCCCCGGACCTGTTCTGGCTGGTCCAGGAGGACGTGATCCCCTTCGCCGCCTCCGGGGTGCTGCTGAAGCTGGACGAGCACCTGCAGAATGATTCCCGCCCCGCGGCCAACCTCGGCGACTACTTCGAGCCCATCCTGGGCGCCTTCACCCATGAGGGCGGGGTCTACGGCCTGCCCTGGATCGCCCAGCCCGTGGTCCTGTACTACAACAAGGCGCTCTTTGACGAGGCCGGCGTGCCGTATCCGGACGAGACCTGGACGTGGGACACCTTCAAGGAGGCCGCGGCCAAGCTGACCCGCGACACCAACGGGGACGGCAAGCCCGACGTCTACGGGTTCACGATGAACGGCTGGCCGCCCTTCGCCATGTTCGCCTGGCAGGCCGGCGGCGACATCGTCGGCGAGGACGGCCGCACGGCCCCCATCGACTCGCCGGAGGCCCTGGAGGCGGCCCGGTTCTACCAGGAGCTGATCTACAACCCCAAGTACGCGGTGCCCGAGGAGGTCATCGCGGAGCAGGGCTTCGCGGACATGTTCAAGGCCGGCAAGGTGGCCATGTTCATGGGCGGCGCCTCCGACGACCTGGACCGGGTTCCCGGCCTGGACGTGGGCGTGGCACCCGTGCCCAGCGGGCCCGCAGGCCGCGTGACCTTCGCCTGGACGGCGGCCACGGTGGTCAACGCCCGCTCGCCCCACGTGGAAGAGGCCGTGGACGCCCTGATCGAGTTGACCGAAGGCATCCACCACTGGAAGATCGTGGCCCCGCGGAAGTCCCTGGCCACCCGGGAGCACCTGCTGGCTTCGGAGCCGCGCAAGGAGAAGGCCGCCGATGTGATCCTCCAGTCCCTGGAGTTCATGCGGCCGCTGCGCATCGTGCCGCAGTACAAGGCCTTCGACCAGGCCCTCTGGGAACAGTACCTGGATCCTTTGTTCCACAAGCAGGGGAAGCCGGAGGAACTGGCCCCCAAGGTGCGGCCCGAGCTGGAGAAGATCCTGCAGCAGTCGTCGTGAGCGCGTAGCCCGGCGGGGGCGGGGGCTCGGGGGTACCGGCCCCCGCCCGCCCTGCCGGAAAGGAGGGGGTGGCGGTGTGGTCCTGGTACGCGGACGCCCTGCGGGACTACGTGGCCACGGTGGTCCTGCTGGGCGCGCTCATGCTCCTGGTGTACGCGGGCTTGCGAGCCCTGGGGCGTAGCCGTGACACGGCCCTGGGCTGGACCTTCGTCCTGCCCTGGCTGGCCGGTTTCCTGGCCTTCCAGCTCTTTCCCTTCGTCGCCTCGCTCTACCTGGCCTTCACCGACTACGACGTGCTCACGCCTCCCCGCTGGGTCGGCCTGGCCAACTTCGCCCGCCTGCTGGACGATCCCAAGTTCGCGGCGTCCCTGAAGTTCACGGCCCTCTATGCGCTCTTCAGCGTGCCCCTGGGGATCGTGGGGTCGCTGGCCTGTGCCCTGCTGCTCAACCGCAACATCAAGGGCGTGGGGTTCTGGCGCACGCTGTATTACGTCCCCGCCGTGATTCCCGCCGTCGCCACCGCGGTGCTCTGGCGCTGGCTGCTCTCCACCGACGGGCTGGTCAACACGGTGCTCGCACCCGTCTACGCCCTGCTGGGCATGGAGAAGCCCCGCTGGTTCCTCGACCCGGAGACCATCCTGCCGGGGTTCGTGCTGATGAGCCTGTGGGGCGTCTTCGGCGCCAACACGGTGATCCTGCTGGCGGGCTTGAAGAACATCCCGCGGGAGCTCTACGATGCCGCGGCGGTGGACGGCGCCACGGGCTGGGGCCGGTTCCGCCACGTCACCCTGCCCATGCTCAGCCCGACCCTGTTCTACGTGCTGGTCACCGGGCTGATCGGCGCCTTGCAGATGTTCACCCAGGCGTTCTTCATCGAGACGCCGCGCTCCACCGTCACCTTCCTGCAGGTTTACATCTACCAGGAGGCCTTCGGACTCCGGCACATGGGCTACGCCTCGGCCATGGCCTGGGTCTTCCTGCTGGTGATCCTGGGGTTGACGCTGCTGGTGTTCCGCTCGTCGCCCCTTTGGGTGTATTACGAGAGCGAGGTGCGAGGTGAGGACCGTGCCGCGCGAGGTGCAAAGGCGCCTGGCCGACGCCTTGACGTATTTCGTGCTGGCCTTCGGCGGCGCCTTCGTGCTGGTGCCCCTGCTGTGGATGATCAGCACGTCGCTTAAGGGCCGGGACCAGCTCTACGTCTACCCGCCGCAGTGGTTCCCCTCGCCGGTGCGGTGGGAGAACTACGTGGAGGTCTGGACCACCCTACCCTTTGCCCGGTTCTTCCTGAACAGCCTGTTCATCACCATCCTGGCCACGGTGGCCGAGGTGGCCAGCGTGGCGGTGGTCGCCTACGCCTTTGCACGTTTCAACTTCCGCGGGCGGCACTTCCTGTTCATGTTGATGCTGAGCACCATGATGCTGCCCAGCGTCATCGGGATGATCCCCACCTTCCTCATCTGGCGCGAGCTGGGGCGGCTCGACACCTTCACCCCCCTGACGGCACCCGCCTGGTTCGCCTGGGGGCCGGCCAGCGTCTTCATGCTGCGCCAGTTCCTCCTGAGCCTGCCCCGGGATTTCGAAGACGCGGCGGTGCTGGACGGGGCCGGGCCCCTGCAGGTGCTGCGGCACGTGGTGCTGCCCATGGTGCGACCGGCCTTGCTGGTGATCGCGCTGCTGGCCTTCCAGGGCAACTGGACCAACTTCATGGCGCCGCTGCTGTACCTGAACACGCCGGACAAGTTCCCGGTCACCCTGGGCCTCAAGTTCCTGGAGACGTCGCTGGGGCCGGGCAGCGAGGCGCCCATGTGGAACCTGATGATGGTCGTCTCGCTGCTGGTGGCGCTGCCGATCCTGGTGCTCTACGCCCTGGCCCAGCGGGCCTTCATCGAAGGGATCCGGCTGGGCGGGACCAAGGGCTGAGGGCTGAGGGCTGATATTCCCGAAAGGAGTTGTAGCGGTTGCTTCGCGTCCTCGATCCGCAGCACGCCAGGGCCTATCTTCTGGGGCCCTTTGCGAAACACCCCGGGAACCCCATCCTGGGTCCCCAGGGCACCACCTGGGAGGCCAAGGACGTCTTCAACCCTGCCGCGGTGGTCAAAGACGGGCGGGTGTACATGCTCTACCGGGCCGAGGACCACACGGGCCCCGGCCAGTGGAACGGGACGTCCCGCATCGGCCTGGCCGTCAGCGACGACGGCATCCACTTCGAGCGCTACCCCGACCCGGTGCTGGAACCCACGGAACCGTACGAGCTGCCCGGCGGCTGCGAGGACCCGCGGGTCGCCTGCATCGACGGGCGGTTCTTCCTGACCTACACGGCCTACGACGGCACCTCCGCGCGGCTTTGCCTGGCCACCTCGGACGACCTGGTGCGCTGGGAAAAGCACGGCGTGCTGTTCCCCGAATGGGACGGGGGAACGGGCCGCATCTGGTCCAAGTCCGGGGCCATCTGCCCGGTGAAGATCGGCGGCCGCTACGTGATGTACTTCGGGGACACCTCCATCTGGATCGCCACCTCGGAAGACGGCCTGCTCTGGGAGCCGGAACCCGAGCCAGTTCTTCAGGTCCGCACGGCCGGCGACGCCTTTGACACCCTGCTGGTCGAACCCGGCCCCTCGCCCCTGATCACGGACCGGGGCATCCTGCTGATCTACAACGCCGCCCACCGCCTGGCGGACGCCCCGCGGGTCCGCCGCCGCGTCCAGGCCGCCATGGCCGGGAACGGGGCCGGCGGCCCGGCGACGGAGCTCGAGGGAGAGAACCCGGTCGCCGTGGGCCAGCCTGCCGCCGGCCGGGCGCCCGGCGCGGAGCAGCCTGCCGCCGCGGGCCAACCGGCCGTCCCGGGCGAGCCCCCCGCCTACGGGGGACCCGCGGGCTCGGGCTATGTACGTTACGCCGCGGGGCAGGCGCTGTTCGACCTGAAGGATCCGCGCAAGCTGATCTGGCGGTCGGAGATCCCCTTCTTTGAACCCGAAACGCCCGAGGAGATCCGCGGCCAGGTGGACCACGTGGTCTTCGTCGAAGGCCTGGTCGAGCACCGCGGCACCTGGTTTTTGTACTACGGGATGGCCGATTCCCGCATCGGCGTCGCCACGTACCGGCCCCAATCCTGACACGAGGTGACGCCATTGGCCAGCGAGATCCTATCGCCGATCCAGGGCGCGGCCCCCCAGCCGGGGGCCGCGCGGGGTGCCGGCATACGGCCCGGCGCCCCGGCCCGGCCGGCCTCGTCCTTCTGGCTGGGCGTCAACTACTGGGCCAGCGGCCAGGGGGTGGCCATGTGGCAAGACTGGCAGCCTGAGGCCATCGCCGCCGAACTCCGGGCTCTGGCCGCAGCCGGCTGCCGGGTGGTCCGGTTCTTCCTCAGGTGGGTCCACTTCCAGCCTGAAGAGGATCGCGTGGACCCCACCGCCCTGGCCCGGCTCAAGGCCTTTTGCGACCTGGCCCATGGGGTCGGCCTGGCCGTCATCCCCACCTTTTTCACCGGCCACATGAGCGGAGAGAACTGGGACGTGCCGTGGCGGCGGGGTCGCTGCCCCTACACCGACCCGGCCATGCTGCGGGCCCAGGTGCGCCTGATCCGGGCCGTGGCCGAGACCATCGGGCACCACCCCGCGCTGCTGGCCTGGGACCTGGCCAACGAGCCGGACATCTTCGCCCGGCCGCCCTCGCCCGACGCCGGCTGGCTGTGGTGCCGGCTGCTCTACCGGGAGCTGAAGTCCGTGACCCCGGGGGTTCCCGTGACCCTGGGGATCCACGTGGCCTCCCTTGTGGACGACTGCGGCTTCCGGCCTGCCGACGTGGCCGAAGCGGCGGACTTCCTCTGCATGCACCTCTACCCCATCTACTCGCCCTGGTGCCCCGATCCCGTGGGGACGATCCGGCCCAACCTGCTGGTGCCCTTCGGCGACCGCCTGGTGGCCGCCATGGGGCAACGGCCGGCCCTGGCCGAGGAGTTCGGCGGGACGACCCTGATGATGTCGCCCGCCCGTCACGGCCGTTACCTCAGCGCCGTGCTGGGCAGCCTGCTCCTCCACGGCAGCATGGGGGCCGTCGCCTGGTGCGGCCTGGATTTCCGCTGCCAGGAAGACCTGCCCTACGACAGCACTCCCTACGAGGTGGCCTTCGGGATCCTGGACGACCAGGGCCGGCCCAAGCCTGCCGGCGAGGCTTTCGGCCGCTTCGCCCGGCTGCTGGAGCGGCTGCCCGGGGGGCTGGCGCCTGCCCCGCGCCCCGCGGCCATCCTGCTCCCCGAGCGCTATTACGAGAACCAGGACCCCGACATCACGCCGGAGCGCAACTTCGCGGTGCTGTTCAACGCCTTCGTCCTGGCCCGGCGGGCCGGCCTGCCCGTGGACCTGGTGCGCCCCGACAGCGACTGGGCCGGTTACAGGCTCCTGATCGTCCCCTGCCTGCCCCGGCGCAACAGCCTGTCCAACCGGACGTGGAACCGGCTGCGCCGCTGGGTGGAGCAGGGCGGCACCCTCTACCTCTCCTACGACGGGGCCGCCCTGCCCGGGATGGAGGCCGTCTTCGGCATCCGCATCGAGGACGCTTACCCGCGGGAAGCCGTCCACGGGCCGGGCCCGTGGGATCTGGTCCTGGATCTGGACCTGCCGCCCGAGCCGCAGGGCGGCCCGGAGACGCGGTGCGGCCCGGGGCCGCGTGGCGGTCCGGAGCCGCAGACCAGCGGCAAGGGCAGCCGGGACGGTGCCGCACTGGGGACACTGGCGCACTCCGGCCTGCAGCCTGTGGTCCGGCTGATCCCCGCGCCCCGGCCAGCCCCCCGCAAAAGGCTGGTGGCCTCGCCCGCCGGCGCCCGCGTAGCCGGTTGGATCCGCCCGGCCCCCGCCACCGGCACAGGCCCAGCGGGTCCGGTCCACCCTCCGGCCGCCGTGGCCCACGGCGGTCACCCCACAGGGCCCCTGGAGGAACCGGCCGTGTTCGTCCACCGGTACGGGCGGGGATGGGCGGTGCTGGTCACCGATCCCCTGGAATGGATCCTGGCGTGCACGCCCGGCGCCTATGGGAGCCAGGCCCACGGGAGCAGCGCCTGCGGGAGCGGCGCCTTCGGGAGCAGCGCCTGCGGAGTCGGCGCCAGCGGGAGCGGTGGCGAACACCACGGGCCCGAACCACACCGCGGATACGGGAGAAGCCAGGATGGCCCCGGCAGCGAGGGGGGCGCAGGACCCGAGGGCGAAGCGCGGGCTGAAGCACCCGCAAGCTCTTCCGGCCTCGCCACCGCCGGCCGCACCCGACCGGAACAGGTGTACCGGCTGGCCGCCCGCCTGGCCGGCATCGTCCCTGAATGGGAGGCCGACCACCCGGATGTGGAGGTGGGGGTTCTGGTCCAGGGCGCGCCGGGCCAGCCCTTGACCGGCGGACTCGAGCCGGGCAGCCGGGCCACCGGAACCGTTCCCGAAAGCCTGCCCGTCACCGGGCCCGCCCGCTATCTCGTGGTGGTCAGCCACCACCCGCAACCCGTGATCGTGGTCCTGTCAGGGCTGGCACCTGCCCGGCTGGTCGACGCCGAAACCGGCGCCACCCTCTACGCCCGCGCCGAAACCGCTCCACAGCGTGGTGCGATACATACGAACGGCCGAAGGCCCGTACCAGCCCCCTGGCCCCGCGCCGCCGTTCCCGACCCTGGTGCCAGGCCGGCTCCCGGCACCAACTGGGCCGCGGAGGCCCCTCCGGCGGGCGCAGGTGCTCCCCACCCCTGGAGCCATGGCGCGAGCCATGGCAAGGCGGGGCGCTGGCAAACGCCCCCCGTGCGGCTGGAACCGGGCAGCTGGCGGGTGTTTCGCATCGAAGACCTGGACCAGGAGATCCCCCGTGGCGATGACCCGCCTTGTCAATCGTCCAATCCAGATGTTGCGATCCAGGTTCATCACCGTTGACAGCCAGGTCCCAAGGTGCTGAACAGCCCGCTCACCGGTGACGGACACCCCGGCCGAACCCCCGGCCGGAGCCGGGGCCGGTACCGGCGCCCGTCCGGGACAGATACCGGCGGGCGCCGGGCCGGTTCCTCCGGTGAAGCTGGCGGAAGGTCGAAGGATGCCGCCGCAACCACAAGGCCAGTTCAACCAGGCTTTGCAGGCTGTGGGCCGGCGCCAGGACATCGATGTGGGGAAGGGCCACCTGCATGCCCCGGGCCAGCGGTTCGTAGCGAGGATCTCCCGCCAGGGGGTTCATCCAGACCACAGCCCGCACCCGGCGGCGGCACCAGCGCAAGGCCCGGTCCAGCAGGTCCAGGTTGCCCCGGTCGAGCCCGTCGCTGATGACCAGCAGCACGGTGTCGGCGTCGAGCAAATATGCGTACCGCTGCGCCAGGACCCAGAGTCCCTCGCCGAGCCGGGTTCCGCCGGACCAGTCCACGGTCACCACAGCGGCCCGGGCCATGGCGATCTCCGGCCGCGGGGTGCGCAGGACAGACGTCAGCCGGGTCAGCCGCGTTCCGAGGGCGAAGGTTTCAACCCGCCCGCCCTGCTGCTGCAGGCCGTGAAGGAAGTGCAGGAAGAGCTGGCTGTAGACGTCCATCGACCCGGACACGTCCAGGACGGCGACGAGGCGCAGCTGGCCGGGACGCCGGCGCCGGCGGGGCCAGCGGAACAGGTCGCCCGCCTTGCGGGCCGCCTCCCTGAGGGCACGGCGGCCATCGATGGGGCCCTTCCGTGCCCGGACGAACCGGCGAGACGGGCGCGTGGCCAGCCAGCGCCCCAGCTCGCGGGCCGCGGCCATGACCAGGCGGCGGCTGGCGTCGTCCAGCAAATGGACGTCGCGGCGAGTGAGGACCGCCAAGGGGCTGTAGCCGCCGGGGCTTCCTCCTGCCCGTGCCCGCCAGGCGAGGCTGCTGGCTGGCGCATCCTCGGACCCAGGGTTGCCTCCCTGCCCACCCGGTCCCTCGCCACCCGGTCCTTGGCCGCTCGGCCCCTGGCCGCCCGGCGCCTCGCCTCCTGCCCCCGCAGCCGTGGAATCGTGCCCGCCCGCACCCCCCTGGCCCGGGCCCTTGCTGGGGTCATGACCTGCGGTGTGCGGGTCATCCGGATTCGGGCTGCCTGCGCCTTGAGCTCCCGAACCCCAGCCGCCGCCGGGGGTATCGGGGCCGGGACCGGTGGCGTCACCGCGGGCACCCGGGGCACCGTCCGGCCCCCCCAGGGACACGGTGCCCGCCGGCGAGAGCAGGACCATGATGAGGTAATCCGCCAGCTCGGCCGGATCGACCACGAGGTTCGTGCCGTAGGATTCGTGTCGATCGCCGGGCTGGCCGGGAAGGGCGGTGATGTCCGGCACTCCGGGGTCCACCCCGGCCAGGCTGGGGTCATGCACGGGGAAACCTGCCGGCCCGTACGGGGAACCCAGGCCGGGGATGGAGCCGGGGCCGGCGGCGGCCATTGCCTCGCTGGGCGAGGCTGCGGTGGCGGCGGGTGCACCTGCGGAGGATGCGGCAGCGGCATCTGCGCTGGCGGCATCGACGCTGGCGGCAGCAGCGCCGGCCGAGGCCGCGTTGGCGTTGGCGGCGCCGGCCAAGTCCGCAACTGACGGCGGAGCTCCGGTCGGCGGCTCACCATCACCCGCCCCCCAGGGACCACCAGCGGGATCGCCCGGATACCCTGAAGGGCCTGAATCCGCCACCGGGCCTGCCTGGCCCGGGCGCCGGCGGGCCAGCCATTCGGGAACCCGCCGGTTCACCGGTTCACCCCAGAAGAAGGCATCCAGCGCCCGCTCCAAGACAGCCAGGTGCTCGGGCCGGCGGGCCAGGATCACCCGCAAGGCCGCTCGCACTTCCGCCGGATCCTCAAGGTCCACGTGCTCGAGCGCAGCGAGGACGTTGACCGCGTCGGCCGGACTTGTGGGAACTCCCGCGGCCCGCAAGCGACGCACCAGGTGGATCACGTGGTCCCGCAAGGTCTTGGCCGGCGCCTCCAAGGGATCATCCCCCCCGCGATGTTTTCGGCGATGTTTTCGGCGCTCTTTTCGGTGCTGGTCCGTAGGATCGGCTTTTCATGCAGCTGTTTCCGGTTGTTCGCGCAGCCGCGCCCGTAGGCGTCTCTGTAACCGTTGCCGCAGTCAGTGTCCACCTACCCTAATGTTTTCTGTCGACCTCCGAATTCCCCCAAACCCCCGGAGGTCGACAGCAGGACCCACGTTTTTCCACCCCTTGGCCAGCAAGGCTTTGTCGCCTATTTGCATACATGAGGACCCAGTTGACCATTTTCTGGATCGACAGCACTGCCGTCGGTGAAGCCAAGAAGGACAAGGCTTCGGCGGGGCGAATGACGGGTTTGTAGGGTACCTATGAGGGATCGAAACTCACTTCCTTCGTAGCAACCGCCGCAGCTACTTCCGGTTTGTAGGGTACCTATGAGGGATCGAAACGCAAGAGAGGAGGATAGAGCTAACTGCCATGTCGCGTTTGTAGGGTACCTATGAGGGATCGAAACGACACTTCGCACTCAATGCCGAGGGAGACCGTCGACGTTTGTAGGGTACCTATGAGGGATCGAAACGGCGAGATGGCGAGCCGCGACGAGTTTGCGCGGGCTCGTTTGTAGGGTACCTATGAGGGATCGAAACGTGCGTCCACCTCGTACCGCACCCCCAGGCGCGCGCAGGTTTGTAGGGTATCTATGAGGGATCGAAACAATTCCCTATCGCACTCAATCGCAATCGCATTCTTGGTTTGTAGGGTACCTATGAGGGATCGAAACTCCGGCACCCGCTGGCAGCCGGGCGTGGTGGAGTGGGGTTTGTAGGGTACCTATGAGGGATCGAAACAAGTCGGGGCGGAAAAGACGATCACGAAGAGCAACAGTTTGTAGGGTACCTATGAGGGATCGAAACGGCATTCCGCCACGAATCCGGTGCCATGGCACTCAGGAGTTTGTAGGGTACCTATGAGGGATCGAAACTCAGAAGATTCAGCGCATTGACCAGCTTATGCAAGTGTTTGTAGGGTACCTATGAGGGATCGAAACATGTCCACGAGCCGAAATCCGTTGGTGTTCGAGGCCGTTTGTAGGGTACCTATGAGGGATCGAAACTGGGACCGAATTCACCGGCCGCTTTTTGCCCACGTGTTTATAGGGTACCTATGAGGGATCGAAACTACACCACGAGCCCGTTACCGTCGATGTAGACCCAGGTTTGTAGGGTACCTATGAGGGATCGAAACCACGGGTGACTCAGATGGCTTCACTGAGTGAGCAGGTTTGTAGGGTACCTATGAGGGATCGAAACGCAGGACCGGAATCGGCACCAACACCAGGACGCAGGAGTTTGTAGGGTACCTATGAGGGATCGAAACTTCCGGCGGCTCCGGATCCGGGCCGCCGAGCGCGGCGTTTGTAGGGTACCTATGAGGGATCGAAACAAGAACCTCCGAACGCGGCTCGTGTCCCGCACCTGCGGTTTGTAGGGTACCTATGAGGGATCGAAACCGGTGTGTCCCCCATGTCGCGTGGTAGGCTGTCACAGTTTGTAGGGTACCTATGAGCCTGTTTCACTGACCCTGACGAGATCAGAACTGGGGGAACGTACCGGGTCGATTCGGCCATGTCCCGTGGGCTGACGGTCAGGACGGGGTAGGCCGGCGGCCCGGTCGTTACCCTTCTACGCCAACCCCCCCGCCATCCAACCCAAGGGCGAGGATGAGGACGCCTCCGTGACCCTTCGCCAGAGCTTCAGCAAGTTATGGGTCAGGCAGAGCAGCTTCCACTCGCTGTCACACGCCGCCAGACCCCGACGGAGGAACCGGTCGGCGCCTCGCACGGTCTTGATCTGCCCGAACACCGGCTCCACGGTCTGGCTGCGCTTGGCGTAGATCGCCTGCCCTCGCCGGGTCCGCAGCTTGCGTTCCATCCGCTCCCGCAGGCTCAGCCCCTTGGGGATCCGGCCCCGCGGAGGGGGTGCATCCTTCCAGGCTTGGCGCTGCTTCCACTCTTTACTCGTCGCCAGGAACAGTTCCGGCCCATCCGCCGGCTGCGCGTGCTAATCGAAAACTTGACCACCGTGCTAACTTAATTGTTGACCACCCCGGCATCGGAGTTGACCCGGTTTCGTGGACGGGTTGAGGCTTATGCCACAATCCCTTCCTGGGGCTGAACCTTTCGCTCCTGCTTCCAACGCTCCTCGTATTCGTCGGGCGAGAGGTAGCCAAGTGCCGAGTGACGGCGCCGCCGGTTATAGAACCCTTCGACGTACTCGAAGATCGCCATGCGCAGCTGATCCCGGCTCGCCCAGGTTTGCCGGTCGAGGAGTTCTGTCTGCAGCGTCGCGTAGAAACTCTCCGCCACGGCGTTGTCCAGTGCATCGCCCACCGAACCCATCGATCCGGCGATGCCGAGGGCCTCCAAGCGACGGGTGAACGCCAGCGAGGTGTACTGTGCTCCGTGGTCGGAGTGGTGGATCAGGCCGGGCCCCGGCCGGCGACGCCGCACCGCCATGGTGACGGCGTCGACCACCAGTTCCGCCACGGGCCGGTCGCCCATGGCCCAGCCCACCACGGCGCGGGAGAAGCCGTCCACCACTGTGGCGAGGTATAACCATCCCTCTTCGGTGCGGTGCTGCGTGAGGTCCGCCACCCACACCCGGTTGGGGGCATCGGGCACAAATTGGCGATGCAGCCGATCGGGGTCGACCGGGCGCCGGGGATCCCGGCGTGTGATCCCCCGGGCTCGGCGCCGGTGCACGCCAGCCAGCCCCATGGCCCGCATCAGCCGGGCGATGCGCTTCCGCCCGCAACGGACGCCATGAACCATCCGCAGTTCGGCGTGAACGCGCGGAGCCCCGTAGGTGCCCCGGCTGGCGGCATGAATGGCTCGGATCTGCTGACTCAAATCCGCGTCCTCCTGGGACCGTCTGGAGGCACCACGTTGCCGCCATGCGTAGTAGCCGCTGGTCGAGACGCCCAGGACACGGCACAGCGTGGCGACCGGGTGGTGGGCCTTCTCCTGCTCGATGAACCGAAACACCGTCACCGGTTCCGTCGGCTCTCCTGGGCAAAAAAGGCCGCGGCTCCCTCGAAAATGCGGCGTGGGCTTAGGCGGCGGACATGGGCTTCTCAAGTGTGACCTTGTAACCCAGCGCCTCAAGACGTGCCACGGTCCGCCGGACGGTGGCCTGCTCGTTGAGCCGTTCGAAATGCGCCGCCCCAAGATCGTTATAGCGTGTGCCGTGCTTGATCATGTGGTAGATGATCACCAAGATGCTATGGGCGACGGCCACTTTGGCACGGTTCTTGCCCCGCCGCGCAGCGAGGCGGCGGAATTGGGCCGCCAAGTAGGTGTCGCGTGTCCGCGCCGCAGCCTGAGCCGCGCGGACCAGGGCCGCCCGTAGATAGGCGTTCCCTTGCCCCGTGTTCCCACTCCGGCGCTTTCCGGCACTCTGGTTGTTGCCCGGACAGATCTTGGCCCACGAGGCCAGGTGACGATGCGTCGGGAAGCGGCTCATGTCGACGCCGATCTCCGCCAGGATCTCCTCGCTTGTGCGCCGGGCCAGGCCATCCAGCTCGTCCATCCGCTCCAGGATGGCTTCATAAGGGCGCATGCGCTCAGCGATCTCGCGATCCAAAGCGGCAATCTGCTCATCCAGGAACTCGACGTTGGCCAGCTGTGCAGCCAGCAACCGCCGTTGGTGCGGGCCGATCAAACCCGTCAGCGCTTGGACCAAGCTCTCCCGCTTGCTCCGCAAACGACCCCGGGCCAAATCCGCCAGCTTCTCCGGATCCGTCTCTCCGGCAATGATGGCCTTTAACATCTGCCGGCCGGAGACACCCAGGACCACGCTGGTCACATCCCCGAGTTTGATGTTGGCACCTTCCAGCACCTTTTGGATCCGGTTCGCTTCCCGGGCTTGCTCCTGGATCAAGCTCCGGCGGTAGCGCACCAGTTCCCGCAGCTCCCGCTGGTTGCGATCCGGGATGAAGCTGCCCCGCAGCAGCCCATGCCGGAGCAACTCCGCGATCCACGCGGCATCCTTGACATCCGTCTTGCGACCCGGTACCTGCTTGATGTGTTGCGCATTGACCACCAGGACCTCGATCCCGGAGCCCTCGAGCAGGTTGTAGACCGGCTTCCAGTACACCCCCGTGCTCTCCATGGCCACGTGCGTCACGCCGTGGTGTTGCAGCCAAGCGACCAACTCCAACAACGGCGCCGTCATCGTGCCGAAGGTCCGCGTCTCACGGACCTCCGGGGTGATCACACAACCGGTCACCGTCTGCTTATGCACGTCCAGCCCCGCGCACCGCTCGTGCACCACGTCCACCGCCACCGCCCCCCGTCCCAGGGAACTCACCGGCGTGGCGATCGCCTCGGTCAAGATTCTCCCTCGCGTGCTCCCCCGTGCGGAGGGCAACAGTTCGTGGTGCCGCGCGATCGCCAGGATCAGACTTTTTTGCGGGCTTGCCGGCACCAAGCAAGCTCGATCTCATGCAACCGGTGGCACATACAACTTTGGCTGGACGCCATTTTCGTCCTTCGTGGTGCCGCCGTAGGCGGCATGGAGGACTTTTTTTAGGATTTCACGCTCCTCCCGCAGGATCCGGTTCTCCCGCCGCAGCCGGTTCAGCTCCTCCCGCTCGGCTGTGGTCAACCCGGGGCGCTGCCCCGCATCGATCTCGGCTTGGCGGACCCACTTCCGCAAGCTGGCTTCCGAAACGCCGAGATCGGCAGCAACCTGCTGGAGCTTCTTCCCGCTTTCCCGGACGAGGCGGACGGCTTCGGCCCGGAACTGGGGAGGATACGGCGGCTTGGTAGCCGGCATGGGGATCACCCTTTCCGGGGCTTACGCCCCAAGTATCGGGGTGTCCACTAAACCGGGGCAAGTCCAGGTGTGTGACGATCGGCGCCATGCGAGAGCGGGCGCCGGCATAGGGTTTCAATCCTCACCCGGCCTTTCGGCCGGGTGTGACGGCGAGCAGGCGAGCTTGGCGCTGCCAGCGGGCGATGTTTCAATCCTCACCCGGCCTTTCGGCCGGGTGTGACCACGCCTTGATGCGCCGGTTCGGCTTGAGCAACCGGTTTCAATCCTCACCCGGCCTTTCGGCCGGGTGTGACCGGGAGGGTCGTGTGATGGGGCGCGTCGTGCTCCTGTTTCAATCCTCACCCGGCCTTTCGGCCGGGTGTGACACCATCCCCGAGTCCGGGGAGCGGGAGGGCTACGGGGTTTCAATCCTCACCCGGCCTTTCGGCCGGGTGTGACCGCAAGGTGGCCGGAGGTACGCCGGTGCCAACGCGTTTCAATCCTCACCCGGCCTTTCGGCCGGGTGTGACATCCGGCACGGGGATCTCCCCGCGCTCGTACCGTGTTTCAATCCTCACCCGGCCTTTCGGCCGGGTGTGACGTATGTCGCCTTTGTTTACGACGGAAACGGTGGCTTGCGTTTCAATCCTCACCCGGCCTTTCGGCCGGGTGTGACGGTGCAGGTGATTCAGCAGGGCGTTGTACGCCTCGCCGTTTCAATCCTCACCCGGCCTTTCGGCCGGGTGTGACGGTTCAGGGGCGTCCAATCGATGCTGAGGGGCTTGTTTCAATCCTCACCCGGCCTTTCGGCCGGGTGTGACGGTTCAGGGGCGTCCAATCGATGCTGAGGGGCTTGTTTCAATCCTCACCCGGCCTTTCGGCCGGGTGTGACTGCAGAGCGGGCCCGTGTGGGTTGAGCGGGATCAGTTTCAATCCTCACCCGGCCTTTCGGCCGGGTGTGACCACAAACCGCGTCGTCGACGCCAGCAGTGCGATGTTGTTTCAATCCTCACCCGGCCTTTCGGCCGGGTGTGACACGGCGACTATGCCGAGGAGAAGATGCTGGCCCCGTTTCAATCCTCACCCGGCCTTTCGGCCGGGTGTGACACGGCGACTATGCCGAGGAGAAGATGCTGGCCCCGTTTCAATCCTCACCCGGCCTTTCGGCCGGGTGTGACTCAACTACGCCCCCGACGGCAAGCTGGCGAGCGTGTCGTTTCAATCCTCACCCGGCCTTTCGGCCGGGTGTGACCCGCCGCTCTTGCGGCCAGCCTCCGGCGCCAGGCGGTTTCAATCCTCACCCGGCCTTTCGGCCGGGTGTGACGACGAAGAGACCCCGGCGGCCGTCGAGCGGGTCTGGTTTCAATCCTCACCCGGCCTTTCGGCCGGGTGTGACGCCCCTGGTCGACCGCCGCCTGAAGGGCCGCGTGAAGTTTCAATCCTCACCCGGCCTTTCGGCCGGGTGTGACCCTCGCCTCAAGCACGGCCCTTGCCAGGTACCGTGCGTTTCAATCCTCACCCGGCCTTTCGGCCGGGTGTGACCAGCACCCTCGCAATCACGTCATGCAGCCAGGCGTTGTTTCAATCCTCACCCGGCCTTTCGGCCGGGTGTGACTGTGGCGGTTCGCCGAATCCAGCAGCTCGTAGCGGTTTCAATCCTCACCCGGCCTTTCGGCCGGGTGTGACCTGCCCGCGTAGAGCCGTTCGCCCCACGGCGCGGGGGGTTTCAATCCTCACCCGGCCTTTCGGCCGGGTGTGACCTAGCCAACGGCGTGGAACTGTAGGGGGTGTCGCCGTGTTTCAATCCTCACCCGGCCTTTCGGCCGGGTGTGACACGCCAAGCTCGGTCCAGGAACCAACTCCACCGAGGGTTTCAATCCTCACCCGGCCTTTCGGCCGGGTGTGACGGCAGCCTTACGCGCGAAGTCGCTTGTGCGCAGGGGTTTCAATCCTCACCCGGCCTTTCGGCCGGGTGTGACGCTCCGGCGCCGTCCATTGCTGGTCCTCGATCTGGTTTCAATCCTCACCCGGCCTTTCGGCCGGGTGTGACCTGCGAGCGCTGCAGGCGTTCGCCACGGCCGCCGGCGTTTCAATCCTCACCCGGCCTTTCGGCCGGGTGTGACCGAGCGCATCGAGGCGTGCTGCAGCCTGTTCGCCTCGTTTCAATCCTCACCCGGCCTTTCGGCCGGGTGTGACGCCGCTCGCGCTCCGCTCGCGGGCCACGGGGTCCACGTTTCAATCCTCACCCGGCCTTTCGGCCGGGTGTGACGGCCGATGAGCTGCGCCGGAGGTTGGGCCTCAAATGTTTCAATCCTCACCCGGCCTTTCGGCCGGGTGTGACCTTTGTGGCCTTGCCGAGCTCGTCCTGGCCCCGGGGTTTCAATCCTCACCCGGCCTTTCGGCCGGGTGTGACCGATGCTCAGCGTAGAACTGGCGGAGCCAGGTGAGTTTCAATCCTCACCCGGCCTTTCGGCCGGGTGTGATGGCGCGGGGTAAAAACGCCCATCGTGCTTGAACTTCTCGACCCAATTGCGCGAACCCCGTCTGGAATCTCTATATCGGAAGCGCCCGTCCTCACCCATCACGTCCCAAACCCTTGTTTCACAAGGCTTTTCGCGCCCCGCGAACCTCCCAGGTTTTCCGTGATCACTAGGGGTTCGCGCACCCCATCATGGCCACGCTGACCGATTCTGATGCCCCGGAGATCCCCACATGGTTATACAATGAGCGGATCCTCGAAATCGATGTAGCGGTCGATTCCATGAACCCTTACAAGGCGGTTCCGACCCCCCGGTAGAATGTAAATGCGCAGGCTGTCCTTCTTCCCGTCGATGATCTTCACCAGCCTTGCCTCGAGTTCTTCCAACTGGGCCTGTGTTACGCGACATTCAAAGAGGGATTTCTGCACCCTTTGCCCAAAGCCGGTACAAACGCGGGCCACACGTCGCAACCGCCGTTGTCCCTCTTTCGTTTCCGTGTTCACGTCATATGGGACCAGTATGTCCACGGCATCCTTCACCTCTCGGGTTCTTACCGAATGCTGTACGGAACGTACTTCGGGGTGTCGCCGCGCAGGAACCGCGCCAGCAAGCGTGCCTGGACATAGGGGACGAGCCCGATGGGTATGCGCTGTTCTAGAAGTGGATGGGTGACTTCCTCCTGTTTGCGCCGCTGATACGCATCCAAGAATACTCGCCTGGCGTCATCCTTGAGGACGACAGCACCACCCGGCCGAACGTCGAAGTCCCCCGGCTGAACCTGGCGACGGTTGATCAGAGAAACAACCAGGCGGTCGGCGAGCACACTTCGGAACTCTTCCGCAAGATCAAGTGCGAGCGACGGACGACCCGGCCGGAGGGCATGCAGATAGCCAACCTGGGGATCCAATCCCGCACCCTCGCAGGCCGCGACGCAGTCGCTGACGAGCAACGCGTAGGCAAAGGAGAGCAACGCATTGATCGGATCCCGGGGTGGACGCCGGGTGCGCCCCGTCCAGACGAACTCGCCGCGAATCAGGTGTCCGAGTGCGGTGAAGTAGAGATTCGCGCCACGCCCCTCGATACCGCGCACCCCGTCCAGTGACGATGCCTGTTGGACTTCGTTAACAAGGACTTGCAGATTGTCCGCCGCCTCCTCGATCGCTGGTACAGAGCCCGGAAGGTCACGCAGCCCCCGAAGCAGGACCTGACGTGAATTCCTGAGTTTTCCTGAAACGATATACCGAGCAAGATGCAAGGTACGAGCACGATCACTCAACACCTCGTGCTGCGCGCGGCGCAATAGCACGTTGCCCGACGTTGGGCCGTGAAGGCGACCGACGAAGCGTCCCGATGCCGAAAACCACACGATAAACCGGCCATCTTCCGCAAATCTTTGAATGAGATAAGGACTCACCAAGACATTGCCAAACACCACCACGCCCCCAAGATGGTGCAAGGGCACCTGCAGCCTGACCTCTTCTTCGACCTCTACCCGGACCGTATCCTGATAAAGGTGGATGTAGGCACCTTGGGTTTGGACGTAGAGCGTGTTGAGGATCACGTGGGTCACGTGGACTCGCTCCCAGAATCCCCGGCGATACAGCGACGTATAGCAAATGGAAGGCACGTATCCAAGAGTGAGCAGTGGCAGCAGCGGCGGTCTGCCACCGGTGCCGGCAGTTGCTGCTGCTGCAACAGTCGGCGAACCTCCTGAGTCACCCGCTCGACCTCCTCCCGCAGGGAAGGGGTGAACGCAATTTCCCTTCGTCTCCTGCCGCCATGGTAGTAGAGGGCGCCACGGGGTACGGGTCGTCCAAACATCGCCTCCAAGCAGATGGCTTGAGCGCAAAGTTGCACCTCGTCGGCCCGGCGAGCCAATCGGGGACCCGATTTGTATTCAACCGGAAACGGCGTACCGTCGGGGAGAAACTCGACCACGTCAGCCTGCCCGATCAGGCCAAGCCTCTCCGACCAGATCGGCAAGGCCCGCTCCACCCGCACTCCCTCGCGAACCATCGTCCCGGGTGTATCGGCACGCTCGTGCACACGCCGACCACGCAGTGTGAAGACATTCTCCCCCCAGGCGCGCTCGACGTGGATCAGGGCACACTGCCGGGGGCAGTACACGTAGTGCTGTAGGGCGCTGATAGGCACTGGCTCGTCATCCGAGACGGTTCCTGAATGCACCCGCTTCTCCCCTCTCACTGGGCGGAAGAGGCTGGGGGCGCCACTCCGGTGATCCGAGGTTGCGCCCCCAGCCTGGGAATGCCTACGGCTCCACCAACACGCTCAGGGTGACCCCCGGGGGCAGATCGTCGCGGTGGATGACCACCGCATAATCGTGGTACCCTCGGGGCACCGACACCCCGTCACGCCGCCTGACCGTCACAAGGTCAAATAGCTTGTGTGCCGGAGCATTTCCCTTGGGGTTGTCATGGGTGAAGACGATCAGGCCGCGGACATGCATCTCCCCACGGGCCGCCGAGCGGTCGAACTCGAACAGGTTCTGCAGCGCGTCCCACAACGTCTCGAGGTCCTGGGTGGTGACCCCCGTTTCCTTGGCGAGGTACGGGTTAAAGTAGCCGTGCGCGCGGTAGAGGCCATACGGCACCACCGGCTTTCTGCCCATCTCAGCATTGCCCTTCTTGCCCATGCGCACGGTGTTTGTGCGGGCCTGCCGTGTGATCGTGAGGTCCAGGGGTTGAATAGGATCCACAGTACGGGCGAAGGTAAATTGTACTGGTCCCCGAACCTGCCCGGCGTTGAGTCCCGTCGAGAGGACTGCACCGAATATGCGGATGTCGTAATACTTGCGGCATAGTTCCTTGCGCGCGTCCTCCTGCTTTTCTCTGGCACTGACCTGGCCAGCACCCTTGTTGAGCACGTCACCTAGCCGGCGGGCGATCCTGGTCAGTTTTTGGCGGAGCTGCTGGTGCTCTTCCGGCAGGCCGTCGGTCAGTTCCCGCTGGATGTCCCGCCGGTTCCTTGACTCCCCCGAGTAAAGGAGGCGTTTTCCGTCCACAGAGAAGCCCACATCTCCTTTCTCTTGGAGCCACTCCACTAGGTCCTGATCATCCAGTTCTTCAGGGTCGAGGTCTATCCCAGGCGGGACGTAACCCACGCTCTCGAACGCTTCCCGAATAAGGGTGTTGAGAGTTGTGCGGCTCTGGATGAAGATAGGAATGTTCAGGACCCCGGACACGTAATCCCGCACCTTGCGCTTGAGAGCGACATCGGTCACCAGCCCATACATGGTTTCAGGGTCGATCCGGGGCATGTTGCCCGCATCGGGGTCACCATTGGGGTTGCCATCCCTGACGTCGAACAGAAGTACAAACTCGTGCCGCCTCGCAGGGTCCGTGTATACCATCACCACTCCCTGCCTCCTTCATCCTTGATTTTGCGGCGCTGGTCCCGAAATGCGGCGCGCTGGTGGTAGAACCCCAGACCGAACTCCGCCTGTTCGACTAGGCTCAGCGTCCGGGGGAAACCCCCCGCCTTGTCGAGGCTGGCCGCCACCTCTTCCACAAGCCGGTTTAACTCCTGATCGGTCTTCGGCAGATGGGCGGTGGTCGCCAGCCTAAGTAATCCACCGAATGTTGCCGCCGGGGCCGTCGAGGCCGCCCCGTAGAACCGGCCCACCAGCGTACGGTTCAAGTTGAAATTGGCAGCCCGGAGCTGAGCCTCCTCAAGGATGGCCAGGAGCCGCCCGCACAAGTAGGCCGGGCTGTTCAAGGTGGTATCAAGTGCGCTCATCCGTTCTACGCCCTCCTTTCCATACCACAGGCTGAGTTTAAGGACGCTCGCCACCGCGTGCAGGCGTGTGGTCTCCCGCAGGTCCTGCAGGACGCGAGGATTGCGCAGGACCGCAACGCCTCGAACCAACAGGCCCGCGGGAGGCCGGGTGCCGGTGAAAGCGGTGCGCAGCAGACCGCGTACCATTTGCGGGTTCTGCGTCCCCAACCCGTCGATCAGGCTGCCGATGGCCAGGGGCCATGGTGGATCACCGAAGGGTGAGACAATGCGAACAGCCTCCAGATAGCGGCGCAGGTGTTCCTTGAACTCCTCCAGCGAAACCTGGATCCATTCGCGGAGAGCGACGCGCGCCACGTTAGGCGACACAACAGCGAGGTAAAACGCATAGTCATCGAGCCGGAGCGCAGCGTCTGAGGGCTTCCACGGCACTCTGAGCAATTCCAGTAGCTGGGATGGCATCGGCTCCGGCGCCGACTCCGAGGCGTGGGTCTCCATCAGTATGGAACCCCAGTCGACCTCTGTCAGATCAGCTACATCCACTACCCGGTCGCCTACCTGCACCGGCACCGGTGCTGGCGCCTTCAACCAGAAAACGGCTATCTGGTTGCCCAAACCTTCGCGTTTCTGGCCGTCACGTACCAGCTCCCGGTGATGCTGGTCCGAAGTGCTGAGATGGTTGAAAGCGCGCGCGGCGGTATCGCCACATCGGAGGCACACGCTCAAGTGCGACCGCTTGGATGTACCGCCACCGCCGTAGAACGAAGTAAAGGCGTCCCTGTTGAGCGAGTGCAGGGGTATCGGCCTTAGCCCGGGCAGCTTGACTCCCAGAGGGATCCGCTTCACTAGAGGCCGTACGTCACCGCAGACCGCGCACTGACCGGATAGGCGGAACTTTTTGCTCGCCCCTCCCACATCGGTGCGCCGCTCGAGCTCCACGAGCCAAAAGGCTTTGGCGTCGGGATGTTCAAACAGGTGACGCCCTCTTAACGGACCCTCCTCGGGTACGAACGAAACCCAGTCCTTTGCTAGGATCTGTGGGTAACGCGGATCCTGGTGAACGAGGCCATCATCCAACGCCCGGCATAGCCATTCCAAAACTTCCCGCAACGCCGGGTCCTGCAGGCCGTCCCAGGCGCGGAACGCGTCCACCAACTTGCGGAAGGCGGCATGTTTTTCCCGGGCGCGCTTGTCGTCACCGCCGTCCTTCTCTTTACTCACAGCCAACGCATACGCCGCCTCGTCTGTCAGCAAGTACGCCCGGATTCCTCTCGTACGGCCCGCGTCGTACGGCCGTGGTACGTATATTTCGGCCGCTTCCAGATACACGCGGTCCGGCCAGAGATGGACAATCCATTTGATCGGCTGGGTGTAGTCTCCATGAAACCCCGGCGGCAGGAGGACGCCATCTTCCTCCAGATGCCGCCCCAACACAACAAGCTCCTCAAACACGCTGACCCTCCTCCAACCGGTAGAGTTCGAGATACCTCTCACGAGGGATGGCAAGCCACCCGTGCTTCACCTCCGCCTCGAAAAACAGCGCCATAGCGTACCCCTTGACCGGTTCCGCCCTGCCGGGCCGCTTGAATTCAAGCTCGGCACGGTTCGGGTCTTCGACAAAGGCGATATCGAACAGCATCGTCCCGATGGTCAGGTTGAACGGCGCCGGTGCTTCGCCATTGACGGGGGCAAAGTGCGCCGCGAACTCGCGGGTTCCTAGGTAAGGCGTGTGGTGGTACTGTCCCCGTTCGACCCGCCTTTGGAACTGCTCCACGTACTTGATCACCGGATCTGAAGCATGGGGTCGCAACTTCATCTCCGCCTCGATGATGTAATCCACGTCCTTCAGCAGCAACGTGGAACGTTGCTGGCGATGATCTTCAACATAATAGGGCTTGCGTCCCTGACGTTCCCCGAGCTCGTTGCGCAAGATCACCATTTGTTTGCCAGGTTTCACCACGCCGATGCGCCGAATCTCGTACCTGAATTCCGGCTTCCAAAAGATCGCCTCGAGCAGACCCCGCGCGGCACTAGGGGTCATGACGGGGTAACTCACGCGCTCGACCTTGAACTCGGGCCGCGTGAAGCAGGCGTACTCGCCCCACACGCGTACCCTTACCGTGCTGCTGGTGAAACCCAACCGGCATCCCCTCCTACACGATCAGGTCCGCAGGATCGGCGTAGCCCTCCACCATGCCGAGACGTTCATCGTAGGCGCCCTTCCAGAGGTACAGGCTATCGGCGACCCTCTCGAGCCACTCGCCCCTGGTCGCCACCTCATACGCAAACAGGTTAACGATATATGGTTGCAGACGACGCCAAGCGACGTAACCGGGCCGCGCCAAGAACTCCTCGAGCTGCGCTGCGGCATCCATGTAAGGGACGACGACGGGCACGGTATCGCTCTCGATCAAACGGTAGCGCTGCGCGACCTCCGGGTAGTTCAGCGCTTGGCGATACTCCTGGATCCGCTTCTTGTCGAGGTCGACATCCGCGAACAGGCGCCGGAAGTACTCGCGATATAGATCGGGATCGTGTAGATGGCTTACAGGGTGATGGCGGAGCAGCAACCGGGCTTTCTCGAGGCCTACTTTGTAAGGTCCCGAAGGAGTCCTGCCTCCTGCGGGCTCGAACACGATCACCCGGCCCGGTCCCGAAGGCAGGCGGCCCTCGCGATTACACCGCCCCGCGGCCTGCACGATCCGGTCGAGCGGTCCGACGGCTCGATACACTACGGGGAAATCGAGATCCACACCCGCCTCCACGACCTGCGTGCTGACCAGCCTGACGGGCTCGCCTTGCCGGAGCCGCCGCTTGACCTCTTCAAGAACCCTCTTCCGATGCGCCCCGCAAAGCAGAGTCGACAGGTGAAACACGTCCGGGACGTCTTCCAATGCGGACAGCAGGGCGAAGGCGTCCCGTCGGCTGTTGAGCACCACCAGAACCTGATGCAGCTGCTCGACCTCACCGGCGAGTGTATCCCACGTTATGGCGTCAGGACGCCACTCGTACTCCACCCGCTTCAGCAACGCAAAATGCTTTGGGAAGTCGGGGACGATCTCAATAGCCCGGGCCAGGTGCGGGTGCTCGGAACCGCAGACTGCCTCCAGCGCGGGTTGGGTGGCGGTGCTCAGCACCACCGTCGAACCGAAGCCCCCCTCCTCGACCGGCGTCGCCAGCCATCCCAGCACATCGAGGGTGGGGCGCAAAAGCTCGGGGGGCAACGCCTGCACCTCGTCAAGGACGATGACTGCTCCGCTTAAGCGGTGAATCTTGCGTACCTTGGACGGTCTGTTGGAAAAAAGACTCTCCAGCATCTGGACGGTAGTGGTGACGACGATGGGCGCGTCCCAGTTCTCTGTCGCCAACCGGTGCCGCACGACCGATTCATCTTGTCGTTCGTCCTCCTCCGGCACCTGCAAGGCCGAGTGGTGCTCGAGTACCGCTTCGTCGCCTAGAATCTCGCGGTACACCCGGGCCGTCTGATCGATGATGCTCGTATACGGGATGGCCACGACCACTCGACGCAGGTCGTGAATCAGCGCGTGCCGGAGGGCAAACGCAAGACCACTGCGCGTCTTGCCACCACCCGTAGGCACCGTCAGGCGATATACGCCCGGCGGACCAGATGCCGCCCGCACACAGGCCTCGTACACCTCCCGGCGGATCCGATTCACCACCGTCGAATCGTCAAGGATCTTACGCTGTGCGGCCTCGAGCCGGTGCCACAGGGTCTCGAGCGAGGGTCCGCGACCGCGCAGGCTGGCCTGCTCGGGTTCGAAGTGCCTCTCGGTGTCCAGGTAGTCCGCGTCCACCAGAGCCGAGAAAACCATCCGGATGGCGAACTCCCGTTGCGTGGAGGTCGTGAAGGCCGGCACGCGGGGCACTGGCAACCGCAGGCCAGCCGCGGCGAGGCGCTTCTGAGCCTCTACCACCTCTGGTCCGCGCTCCTGCCAGAAAGCATCGAGCTTGGTAGCCGCGACGCCCGCGTCCTCCAGACCGGCGTGATGACCAAGAATGGGAAGAGCGAGTTCCTTCCAAACGTCGGTGCCGCCGCGGATACGGGCTAGACCATAAAGCAGAGCGGCTCCCCATACAGCATGGGGCACCGAAGAAGTGGCCCTCCCCTCGTGCGTAGCTCGCAAGTAGTGCTGGAACTCGGGGTTGAACTTGCCCAGGTCATGCAACAGTCCTAAGAGGTACGCGATATCCCCCATTCCGAACGCGTCGGCAAACGCACGAGCCATCTTGGAAACAGAACGCAGGTGTTCCACAAGTTGATGCCATTGACCCGTCGCACCAGGAGAATGGGCGTAAAACGCCAGGCTTTCCTCCATGAAATGTCACCCTCAGCCGGCATCCGGTGCTCGGTTCAGCGAATTACTTCGGCCTTGATGAGGCGTGGCTGGCTTGTTCAATCAACAACCTGTTCCGCCTCCCCGGCCGCCGCTGCCTCGACGGTGGCTTCGCCGTTGGCGGCGGGCCGGCCGCCAGGGACGATCGTGGTGGCGGGGCCCCCGTCCCGGTGGGGCAAGGGCCACCCGCGCGGGGGCAGTACGTCGCAGAGCCCAAATCCCTGAGCGTTCTTCGAACCAAAACCGGCCTCCAGCCCCAGGGCGATCAAAGCGGGATCGCCGGTGGCCTCGAAGATGCCTGTAAAACCTTTGATGATTCCGTGGCGGAACCGGGCCACATGGCCGCGGGCGGCGCCCCGCCAGCGGATCTGAATGCCCGGCCCCTCGTAGGTGCGCCCGGTGAAGGCCTCCCACTTGCGCACCACATTCTCGGCCACCAGCCGCTCGAACTCCCCGCTGCGTGGCTCGAAGAAGTACGTAAAGCGGCTGCCGTCGGGCCGGTTCACGGTGCTGTACACGGTGATGGGCGTCCGCGCCCGCAGGGTGACGGGCGGGGTGATGGAAGGCAGCTCTTCAAAGCGAACCGACTTGATTTCCACCAGCTGGCTGCCAAGCCGGAGCGTACCCAGCTGCAGGGCCCGGGAGGCCAGGGCATGGACCACCGGGGCGTAGGGCGAGCTCACCGTAAGGCGGACGCTCCCCGCAAACCGGATCATCTTGTTGCCGGTCGAACCGTTGGAGCCGGTGCCGCTGCGAAGGCCGGTACCGTTGCTGGGGCCGGTGCCGATACCGTGATCGGGGCCGCCGGCCTTGTGCGGGCCCATGGTGCCGCCGGTGCCAACAGGGATGGTAACGCCGTTGGAGCCGGTGCCGGACCTGCCGGCGTTTCCGGACGAACCGAGGATGCCAGCGGCGTCGCTGGTGCCGGCGGTGCCGCCCGCTTCTCCCTTGCCAAGCGGGCCGTTGCCATCCGGGCTGCCGCCCGCGCCCAGCCCGCTCCGGCTCCCGCGCCCAACGGGCCCTCCGGGCGACCGCTCGATGGTGTACAGCCCCTCCAGCCGGGAGAAGGTGAACATCTTGTACCGGCGAGCGCCGCGGGTGAACCCCTGGTCATGGAGGAACTCCGCCACATCGGTGCCTTCGAGAAGGTGGTAGACCAGCCCCTGAAGCAGGCTGTTGTACTGCAACGGCAAAACCAGCTGGCCCGAAACCGGTCGCAACTCCATGATGACCCGCATGGATGATGACTCCCCCCTGCTCCCCCCCGCTGGGGACATCGCTCGGCTTCCCCTCACCCGGCGGCCCCACGGGCCCGTGGACTGCCTCAACCCTTGGTGCCGGCCCGGCGGCCCCGTTTGGTCCAACCGGGCTCCGTACGGGCCGGCTGCGCCACCTCCTTTCGGACCCGGCCGTTAGGGTGGTCATCTCTCCACCCTGGGTCCCTCCGTGTGCTTTCATCGCGAGGGCTTTCAGTGCGTGTGCTTTGCGTGTGCTTTCGTACTCAAACGTAAGGGATCCGGGCTGACAAAACGTGTCATCCCCACCCGCGCCCTGGAGGGGACCCGTTTCCGGACCCTCCGCCAGCCCGCCACCATCCCGCCGCTCCGGGCCGCCCTCACCGGTAGAGGCGCGCCATGGCCTCGACTTCCGCAACCATGGCCTCCCGCAGGGAGGCGGGTTCCAGCACCTCGACCCCAGCCCCAAACTGCAAGAGCCAGCGCATGATTTCTTCCGTTCCGAGCACCCGGAAGGATAGCACCAGCGATCCGTCCTGCTCTTCCCGGGACTCCTGGCTGGGATGCCAGGTCCGGCCCCGGACGTAACGTGCCTGGGGCGGATGGAACCGCACCACCACCTTCTGCCGCTCGGCGCCCCTCTGCAGGCGCCAGGCCTCGCCGAAGTAGACGTCGGGGGAAAAGCGGTCGGGGGTCGGAGGAGGGAAGGTTTCCGCCAGCACCTGGATCTCCCGGATCCGGTCGACGGCAAAGGTCCGCACGTCCTGGCGCCAGCGGCAGAACCCCGCCACGTACCAGGCACCGTCGTAGTACCGCAGGTGGTACGGTTCGACCAGGCGCGTGGTCTCCTGGTCCCGGGAGGCGGTGTAATACCGCAGCCGGACCACCCGGCACGCCTCGATGGCGGCCCGCAGGGCTCCCAGCCGCTCGCCCACGGCCTCCGGGTCGCCGCGGGCCGGCTCGAAGAAGAAGGACACCCGGTGGGCCAGGGACGCCAGGTCGACCGTCACCTGGTCCGGCAGCAATTCGGGCAGCCGTTGCAAAAGCGCCCGGAAGGCGTCTTCCAGCCCGTGGGCCCGTACCGCCTCCAGGGCCTGCAGGCTCAAAACCAGTGCCAGAGCCTCACCGGCGCCCAGCCGGGCCAGCCCCGCGCCCACCGGCGGCTGCCAACCCGGATCCGCCAGGTAATAGCCGTTGCGGCGCCGGTCGAACTCCAGTGGAGCGTGCCAGTCGTCGCGAAGCACGTCCAGGTCGCGGTGGATGGTCCGGGAGGTCACCTCCAGTTTCTCCGCCAGGGTACGGGCATTGGGATAGCGTTTCGCCCGCAGCTCGTCGACGATGCGCACCAGCCGGTGGAGCTGGGCACGGTTCATCGGCATCGGGTTCCCCCACCCCCAGGAACTCCCCCGAAAAACGCTGAAAACTCCCCTGTGGGATATGACGCTTCAGGAAAGAATTCCAAGGGATGGGTCAACTTCCTGCCGAATGTTGGCGCGAATTGTCGTGCATTGTCCAAATCAGCGAATGTGAACAAAAGCGCCGGGTAAGCCGCCCGAGGCGGCCCACCCGGCGCAGCCACGCTCGCCACCCGCCGCAGGCGGCCGGCAATCCAACGAGGCGGGCGCCACCAGTTGCCGGTACCGGTCGCCAGCTCTGACAGCCTCAACCCCCCAACCCCTTGCGGCCTGCTCGCACTCCGGACGAACCCGGTTCGCTCCAGTTGCTCCCGGTCACGCCGCTCCCCGGCCGGACCTTGCGGCCCTCTCGCGCTCCGGACGAACCCCGCCCGCGACCTGGACACACAAGGCCCGGGACCGGGACGAACCCGGCCCCGGGGCCGGCGTCAGCGGGGTGCAAACATCAGGCGGTACAGGGCCCGGGCGTAGATCCGGACGCAGCGCACCAGGTCATCGATGCTCCAGTACTCGTCGGGCTCGTGGGCCAGTTCCCGCTGTCCGGGGAAAAGGGGGCCGAAAGCCACGCCGTTCCTGAGCACCCGGGCGTAGGTCCCGCCGCCGATGGCCAGGGGCCGGGCCGCGGGATCCTCCGCCTCCTCCCGGTAGACGGCCAGGAGCTGGCGCACGATCTCGCTGTCCTCGGGCACGTGGTGGGGCGGCATGTCCTCCCGGGATTCGAACCGCCAGCCGGTTCCCGCCAGGGCGGCCACGACGCGCCGGGCCAATTCCTGGGCCAAAGCCGTGACCGGGTAGCGCACGTTGCAGTCGGCGTAGAGGATGGCAGCCGCCGTCCCGGCCCGCACGGCACCCCGGGAGGCCTGGGGCGCCGCCTCCCCCGGCGGATCACCGGGCAGGCTCGCCGCCCCTGGCGCCGGATCGTCCCCCACCAGCCGGATCAGGCCCAGGTTGACGGTGAGCGGCCCCGACACCGGGTCCGCCACGGCGATCCCAAAGCCCGAGCCGTCGGTCCGCACCCCCGCCCCGGCCAGGAACGCCAGGTCGGACGAGCGCGGCAGGGCGGGCCCCAGCGCCCGCACCAGGGCGTTCAGCAGACCGGCTACGGCGTTGATGCCCTTCTCCGGGTGCATCGCATGGGCCGCGGCGCCGCGGGCCTCGACCACCAGCCGTTCCCCCTCCACCCGGGCCGTGATGCGGGCCCGCCCCGGGCCGCCGCCGTCCTGGAGGCGGCGGGCCAGTTCGTCCAGGGAGGGGGCCCCGGGACCCTCGACGACCAGTTCCGCTGTGGCATGTTCGGGTACCACGTTGACCCGGGTACCGCCCTCCAGGCGGAGCAGGCGGGCGCGCCAGCCGGCGCCCGCGGCCTGGGCCTCACCGGGCAGCTCCAGGCTGAGGCGGAAGGTCCAGATCCCCTTCTCCGCGTTGACCAGCGGGAACATGGCGTCGGGGCTGAAGCCCAGGGCGGGCTGGGGCTCGCGGGCGAAGTAGTACTTGACGCACTCGAAACCCGACTCTTCGTTGCCACCCACCACCAGGCGGGCGCGGCGGGCGGGCCGGCGGCCTCTGGCCAGGGCCAGATCGGCCACGGCCTTCAGCGCATAGAGAGCCGCCACCGTGGGGCCCTTGTCGTCGACGGCGCCACGGGCGTAGATGCGGCCGTCGTGGATCTCCGCCCCGTACGGCGGGTAGGTCCAGCCCGTGCCTTCGGGCACCACGTCCACGTGGCCGAGGACGGCGATCCACTCCTCCCCCTCGCCGATCTCGGCATCGACGGCATAGCCGTCGATGTTCCGGGTTCGGAAGCCCATGGCCTCGGCATGCCGGCGGATCCACTCCAGCGCTTCGGCCACCCCGGGCCCGAAGGGCTGGCCGGGGGCCGGTTCGTCCTGCACGCTGCGGATGCGGCAGAGGGCCTGGACGGCTTCGATCATGGCCTGGCGGTGCTCGCCCAGCCAGCGGTCGAGCTCGGCAACGAAATGGGCCTCGCCGGCAGCATCCTCGCCGGCCTGAGGCCCATGCCCGGCACCGCCTGCGTTGTCGCGCACCTCACCCTCGCCTGCCACGGCTGGCACTCCTTCCTGAATGGCAATGGCCCGGCACGGCACCGGTCGGGGGCGGATCAAGCCTGGGCGTGCCAGAGGACCCGGCCCAGGAAATCCCGGGCCCGCGGGTGGCCGGGATCGCGGAAGAACTGCTCCGGCGGCACGTCCAGCAGCACGCGCCCGTCGTCCATGAACACGATGCGGTGGGCCACCTCCCGGGCAAAGCCCATCTCGTGGGTGACCACCACCATGGTATACCCCTGCCGGGCCACGTCGAGCATCACGTTCAGCACCTCGCCCGTCAGCTCGGGATCAAGGGCGGAGGTGGGCTCGTCGAAGAGGATGACCTTGGGCCGCATGGCCAGGGCCCGGGCGATGGCCACCCGCTGCTGCTGGCCGCCCGACAGCTTGGATGGCCGGTGGTCCATGCGGTCCGCCAAGCCCACCCGGGCCAGCATCTCGCGGGCGATCCGCTCCGCCTCCTGGCGCGGCATCCGCCGGACCGTCACCAGCCCCTCCATCACGTTCTCCAGGGCCGTCATGTGGGGGAACAGGTTGAACTGCTGGAAGACCATGCCGATCTCCTGGCGCTTGCGGTTGATCTCGGCCGGGGAGTCTTCCACCCAGCGGTTGCCCTGGCGGCGCCGCCCGATAGGCTCGCCGTCGACCAGGATCTCCCCTTCCTGCACCGGCTCCAGGTAGTTGATGGTGCGCAGGAGGGTGGACTTGCCGCTGCCGCTGGGACCGGCGACGACCACCACCTCGCCGCGGCCGATGGTCAGGTTGATGTCCTTGAGCACGTGCAGGTCGCCGAACCACTTGTTGACGCCACGGAATTCGATCATGGGCGCCTCACTCATACTCCTTCAACTTCCTTTCCAGCCACGACCCCAGGGTGGTGAAAAGCGTCGTCATCACCAGGTAGTAGAACGCGGCATAACCGAAGAACCATACCGACTTCAGCGTGGCAGAGGCAAACTGCCGCGAGTTGAGCATGATCTCCTGCAGCCCAATGACGGACACCAGGGACGAGTCCTTGAGCAGGATGACGAACTCGTTCACCATGGGCGGGATCATACGGCGGTACGCCTGCGGCAGGATGACCCGGCGCATGGCCTGGCCATAACTCATCCCCAGGGACCGGGCGGCTTCCATCTGGCCCCTCGGGATGGACTCGATGCCCGCCCGGATAATCTCCGCCAGGTAGGCTCCCGAGTTGATGGACAGCGCGGCCACTCCCGCGGGGAAGGCTTCCAGAACGATCCCGTAGTCCGACAAGCCAAAGTAGATGAGGTAGATCTGGACCAGCAGGGGCGTCCCGCGAATGATCCACGTGTAGGCGGAGCCGATGGTCCGCAACACCCCGAAGCGAGAGAGTTTCATGAGGGCCACCAGCAAGCCGATGGCCAAGCCGAGGACGATCGAGACCACCGTCAGCTTCAACGTCAACCAGGCACCGGCCAGGTAAATCGGTGTCACCCGGTGCAACGCACCCCACAAGCCCAGATCCACCAGGCCTTCTTGCGGCATCTTCCGTCGCCGTCCTCCCATCCCCCGGGGTCGAGAGCCCGCCCGGCCCCGCACGCGGCTCCGGAAACCGCACGCCGGCGCTGCGGTTGCCGCGCGCCGGCGTGGCTCGTGCTCCGGACTCTCATCTCACCCGGCGTCGTGTGCTGATCGTGGTGGCGCAGGCGGGCCGGCCCACCTGCGGCCCGCCGGGCGGCCGCTCACTGCCCACCGAACCACTTGGCGTAGATCTGGTCGTAGGTCCCGTCCTGCTTCAACTCGTCCAGGGCCTTCTGGATCGCCTGCACCAGGTCCTCGTTGCCCTTTGCCACGGCGATCCCCACCGGCGCCCGCTCAAACGGTTCGCCCACGAACTCGTACTTGTCACCCTCGATGTTGGCGTAGTAACGGGCCACCGGCTCGTCCAGGATGGTGGCGTCAGCCCGCCCCACGTGGACCTCCTTCAAGGCGTCGGGGAAGGTCTGGAAGGTCTTCACCGTCGCGCCCTCGATCCCCCGGGCAATCTCTTCGTTGGTGGTGCCGATCTGGACGGCGATGACCTTGCCCTTCAGGTCATCCAGCGAGTGGATGCCCTTGGGGTTCCCCTTCGCCACGACGATCATCTGGCCCATCTCGAAGTACTGGACGAAGTCGGCGCTCTTCTGCCGCTCCTCGGTGATGTTCATGGAGCTCATCACCACGTCGTAGCGGCCGGACTCCAGACCTGCCAGGATGCCGTCCCAGTCCACCACCACCGCCCGGTGCTCCACGCCCAGCTTCTCGGCGATGGCCTTCCCCAGATCGATGTCGAACCCGATCAGCTCGCTGGGGTTCTCCGGGTCGGGGAACTCCATGGGCGGGTACGCGCCGTCGGTGGCGAAGGTCATGTACCCGCGCTCCTTGATCTCATCCAGCAGCGACTTCTCGCCACTTTCGCTCCCGGCGCCGGTGCCCGTGCCGCTGCTGGTACCGGAGCTGCTGCCCGAGTCCCCCGCGGCCGGCTGGCCGGATCCACCGCATCCGGCGACGATCACCAGGGCGGCCACCAGGGCCAGGGCGGCCCACAGCCGGGCCATGCGCCCCCTACGACCGAAGATTGCCAACACGTTCTCCCACCCTTCCTGCCGGAAACGCATAAAAATACAAGCAACACGTTTGAAAATAAAGATTCGGGGCCGGCTCGTCAACTCCTTGTGGACAGCGGCGAATTTCTGTCGTTTTTCGTTGCGGGGCCCGTTGGTTTCCAGAGGGAACGGCGCACCCGCGGCGAATCGCTGACGGGTTACGACAGCGATCGACACCGGCCCGGCAGTGCTCTTGGGCCCCGGCGCGGAGGGCGAAGGGTGCCGGCACCGGGCCGGCCAGCGAAAGGAGGCATGTCCTTTGCAGTTCGAGGTCGTCATCGTGGGCGGCGGCATCGCCGGCCTGCAGGCCGCCTGGCACCTGCGCGAGACGGGGATCCGGCGGATCGCCGTCATCGAGCAGGGGGCTGTGGGGGGCGGCGCCACCGCCCACGGGGCGGGGTTCCTCTCCCACTTCACGTGGAACCCGCTGGACGCCCACCTGGTCCGGCGCAGCGCGGAGCTCTACGCGGCCCAGCAGGCGGAACTGGGCGGCTCCTTTTTCCGGGTCACGGGCTCGTACGTGGTGGTGTCGCGGGCCGTGCCGCAGCCGGGGGCCAGCGGCCATGGAAGGGCGGCAGCAGGGATGGCGCGGGCCCGGACCCGGCAGGAGCCACGGGCCGAGGCGCCTGCGCCGCCCCACCGGGCAGGGGAGCCAGCACAGGCGGCAGCCACCGGCGGCCAGGCGAACCAGGGTGGCGAGTTGGACCAGGAGCCCATGGACGAGGCGGGCCGGGAGCACAGGGCCGAACAGGTCGCCCGCCAGCTGGCCGCGCGGGCTGCCATGGTGCGGGAAGCCGGCATCGCCGTCCACGACCTGACCCCCGCCGAAGGTGCGACGGCGGTGCCCGCCTGGAACTGGGCGGACGTGGAGGCGGCCTGGTTCGTCCCCGGAGACGGCACCTTGCTGCCAGGCGAGGTGGCCCGCACCCTGGCCCGGCGGCTGCGCCAGCGGGAGGTGGCCATCCTGGAGGAAACGCCCGCCCTGGAGCTGGGGCTGGGGCACGGTGCCGGCGGCCCGGCGGTGGCCGGGGTCCGCACCCCCCAGGGCCCCGTGGCGGCCGATGCGGTGGTGGTGGCCACGGGCGTCTGGACCCGCCGGCTGCTGCAGACGGCGGGACTGGACGCGCCCATCAAGCCCTATCGCACCCAGCTGTCCTTCTGGGCGCTGCCCGGCGATCTTGACCCCTCCACCGTGCCGCCCCTGCACGACGTCACGGGCGAATATTACTGGCTGCCGCGGGAGGGCTTCCTGGCCGTGGGCGACGGCACCCAGCTGGTGGAACAGGACCCTGCCGCCTTCCGCCGCGAGCCCGACCCCGAGTTCATCGCAGCCTGCCGGGCACGGCTCGAGCACCGGCTGCCGGCGGCCCGGGGCGCCGAGCTGGTTCGCGGCTGGGCTCACCTGTGTGATGCCACCCCGGACCGGCGGCCGCTGCTGGGTCCCTACGGAGGCGTTGAAGGCCTGCACCTGGCGGTGGGCTTCAACGGCTTCGGCGTGATGCGAGCACCGGCGGTGGGGGAGCTGGTCGCCCGGTTCGTCCTGGGGGAAGAACCGGCGCTGGGCGGCCGCCCGCTGGAAGGCACCGAAGCCCTCCGCGCCAGCCGGTTCAGCGGCTATACCGACTTTGAGATGGGGCAGGGCTTCAACACGGCCGGCGAGGGGTAGCGGGTGGCCGCGCGAGAGCGCGGGTGCGGACAGGAGCGGGCCGGGCGCCCCACCAGGCCCGCAGCCCCGGCCAGCGGCGTGTTCGGCAGGAACCGGGCCGCCCGCCCCTAAGCAATCACAAAGGACAGCCGTTCAAGGAATCTTCGCGCGCCTTCGACTTTCGGGTCGCGTCGTCTGGAGGGTCATGCCCGTGGACAAGCAGATTCCGGCCCCTGCCGCGGCCGCGGCGGGGGCCATCGACCTCTCCTGGTGCCGGGCGGAGTTCCCCGCCCTGGAGCTGACCGTCAACGGCCATCCTGCAGCCTTTCTGGACGGGCCCGGCGGGACCCAGGTCCCCCAGGCGGTGATCGAGGCCATGGCCGCCTACCTGGTCAAGAAGAATGCCAACACCCACGGTGCCTTTATGACCAGCAGGGCCACCGACGAAACCATCGCCGAGGCCCGGGCCGCCCTGGCCGACTTCCTGGGGGCCACGCCCGCCGAGATCGCCTTTGGTGCCAACATGACCACGCTCAACTTCAACCTGGCGCGGGCCATCGGCCGCACCCTGCGCCCGGGCGACGAGATCGTGGTGACCGAGCTGGACCATGACGCCAACGTCAGCCCCTGGCTGGCCCTGGAGGAACAGGGGGCCGTCATCCGCTGGCTGCCCGTGGACCCGGAGACCTGCACCCTGGACCTGGATCAGCTGGCAGGCCTGCTGGGGCGCCGCACCCGGGTGGTGGCCATCGGCTGGGCCTCCAACGCGGTGGGCACCATCAACGACGTGGCCCGGGCCGTGCGCATGGCCCACGACGCCGGCGCCCTGGCGGTGGTCGACGCCGTCCACTACGCGCCCCACGGGCCCGTCGACGTCCGGGCCGTCGGCTGCGACTTCCTGCTCTGCTCGGCCTACAAGTTCTTCGGCCCCCACGTGGGCGTGCTCTACGGGCGCCGGGCGGCTTTCGAGGCGCTGGCCACCTACCGGGTGCGGCCCCAGTCGCCCTCGGCACCGGAGAAGATCGAGACGGGGACCCTGAACCACGAGGGGCTGGCCGGGGTGGTCGCGGCCATCGACTTCATCGCCCGCCTGGGCCGCCGCTACCTGGACACCTTCCGGCCGGTGCTGGGCGAGGCCACCGGCCGCCGGGCCGAGATCCTGGCCGGCATGCACGCCATCGAGGCCCACGAGGCGCCCCTGGCAGCGCGCCTGCGGGCCGGCCTGGCCGCCCTGGCGGGGGTCAAGGTCTACGGGCCTCCCGAAGGCCATCCCCGCACCCCCACGGTGTCCTTCACCGTGGCCGGGCATCATCCGGCCGACGTCGCCCGGTACCTGGCCGAGCGGGGCCTGTTCGTCTGGGACGGCGACTTCTATGCCGTCACCTTGGTCGAACGCCTGGGCCTGGCGGCGTCGGGCGGCCTGGTCCGGGTGGGCCTGGCGCCCTACAACACGGTCGCAGAGGTTGACCGGCTGCTGGCGGCAGTGGAGGAACTGGCCCGCCGCTGATCCACGGCCCCGCCGGCGCCGGCCCCGCCGGGGCCCCGAGGGGAGGGAAGCCCACCACCATGGAGCTTGCTGGTCAAGGGCCGGCCCGCCCCCCGGCCCGCCGGCCGCGCCGCCTGCGGCGGCACCGGTTCGTCCCCGTGGACTTCGAGACCTTCACGTCCTGGGCGGAAGAGATCGTCGACCGGCTGCCGCCCCGGCTGCTGCAGGAGCTCGAAGGCGGGGTCCAGATCGACCCCAAGGCCCGGCGCATCCCCTCGGACCCGCCGGGAGTCTACCTGCTGGGCGAGTACATCACCGAGCCCTACCTGGGCCGGTTCATCCGCATCTACTACGGCTCCTTCGAGCGGGTGCTGGCGGGAGAACCCGCCGGCGTCTGGTACGCCGAGCTGGAGGAGACCATCCTCCACGAGCTGCAGCACCACGTCGAAGGGCTGGCCGGCGTGGACTGGCTGGGGCTCGAAGACCTCCGCCAGCTCCAGCAGCTCTGGGAGGAGGCACGCCGGGGCAGGGCCCCGGCCTCCGGCGCAGCCCCCGGCCCGGAGGCGCCCGGAGAGGCCGCCGGTGCCCAGGCCGGCACCGGCGCAGCGGCCGCCGTTGAACAGGCGGGCACCGGCCCAGACCCCGCCGGGCCTGCGCAGGGTACCCTCGCGGGCACCGGGGCCGGGCCGGAAGGGGCGCCCCGGGCGGAAGCCCCCGGCAACGCGGAGGAGCCGCCCAGGCGGGGCGGCTGAGGAAGTACAGGCCGCGCTCCGCACCAGGGGGCTGCTCCCCGGGGGCCTCGACCCCCGGAGAGCTCCGCCCCCGCGGGCTCCGCACCCGGGGCCACCGCAACCGCGGACTCGGCAGCCGGAAGTAGGAAGGCAAGGACCCGCAGGCCATACGCCACCGGAGGGAGGAACGGACGGTGAAGGGCCGCCAAGGACCGCTTCAGGGCATCCGCGTCCTCGACCTTTCGCGGGTGCTCAGCGGGCCGTACTGCACCATGATGCTGGCCGACTTCGGCGCCGACGTGATCAAGATCGAGCGGCCCGAGACGGGGGACGACACCCGGGCCTGGGGACCGCCCTTCGTCAACGGGGAGGCGGCCTACTTCCTGTCGGTCAACCGCAACAAGCGCAGCGTGGTGGTCGACCTCAAGGCGCCCGAGGGCCGCGACCTGATCCGGCGCATGGCGCGGCAGTGCGACGTGGTGGTGGAGAACTTCCGCCCGGGCACCGCCGCCAAGCTGGGCATCGGGCCCGACGACCTGCTGCGGGAGAACCCGCGACTGGTCTACGCCTCCATCTCGGGCTTCGGCCAGGACGGGCCCTACCGGGACAAGCCCGGCTATGACGCCATCGCCCAGGCCATGGGGGGCATCATGCACGTCACCGGCGAGCCCGACCGGCCCCCGGTGCGGGCCGGCGTGGCCATCGCCGACATCGGCGCCGGGATGTGGGCCGCCTTCGGCATCCTGGCCGCCCTGTGGGAGCGGGAGCGCTCCGGCCGCGGCCAGGTGGTGGACGTCTCCCTGCTGGAGGGCCAGATCGCCTGGCTGACCTACGTGGCCGGCAACTACTTCGCCACCGGCCAGGTCCCGCGCCGCTACGGCTCGGCCCACCCCAACCTGGTGCCGTACCAGGCCTTCGAGACGGCCGACGGCCACCTGATCGTGGCGGTGGGCAACGACAGCCTCTGGCGGCGCTTCTGCGAGGCGGCGGAACGGCCCGACCTGGCCGCCGACCCCCGTTATGCCACCAACGCCGGGCGCGTGGAGCACCGGGAGGAGCTCCTGCCGGAGCTGGAGGCGCTGATGCGCCGCCGGACCACCGCCGAGTGGCTCCGGCGCCTGGACCGGGCCGGGGTACCGGCGGGTCCCATCCTCAGCATCGCCGACCTGGCCCAGGACCCCCACGTGCAGCACCGGCAGATGATCGTCTCCCTGGAGCACCCCCGGGCCGGGGTCATCCGGGTGACGGGCATCCCGGTCAAGCTCTCGGCCACCCCGGGCGCCATCTACGCACCCCCGCCCCTGCTCGGCCAGCACACCGACCAGGTGCTGGAGGAACTCGGCCTGCCGGCCGAGGAGCGCCGGCGGCTGCGGGAGGCCGGGGTGATCGGCTGACGACCGCCCTGGCGGCCTCCCCGGCGCAGGGCCGGGCCGGGCGGGGCGGAGGACGAGCCAGCGGAACCGCCACCACATCCCAGAGAAACCGGATCGAGGAGAGGTGAGCATCCCCTGCGGCGAGAGCCGGTGACGCGCAACCCTTCCTTCGACGAAGTCCTCGAGTCGCTGGGGGAGGTCCTCGAGGCCGCACCCGAGCGGATCTTCTGGCGGGGTCGCGACTACGCCGACGACGGGCGCGTGCTGGACCTGGCCTGGGGGCCGGGGCCGGCGCTCCGGGCGCAGGTCGAAGGAACCGCCCGCGAGCCGTACCGGGTCGCCGTCTGGTGGGACCCCACCTCCGACTGCTGGCAGGCGACCTGCTCGTGCCCGTATGAGGGGTGGCCCTGCAAGCACGTGGTGGCGGCCATCCTCCGTTTCATGGACCGGTTCGAGGCAGGGGAAGACCTGCCGGACGACCCCGGGACCACCGGGCCCACCGCCGCCGCGGCGGGTGACGGGACGCCCCCGCCGGCTGGGGCCCGGCCTGGGGAACCGGCAGGCGGCCTGGAACGTGCCATGGCTGCGGGCGGGCCGGCCCGAGCCGTGGCCTCCAGCGGACCGGACCGGGTCCCGGCCCCCGGCGGATCGGACCGAGCCGTACCCTCTGGCGGATCGGCGCCTGCGCCCGCATCGTCTCCCCCGCCTGGACCGCCGGCATCGGCACCGCCAGCGGGCTCGGCGCCGGCCGGCCGGCCCGGTTCCGCCGGGTGGCGTGCCGAGGTGGACCGGTGGCTCGAGCGGGCGGGGTCGGATGCTCCGGCCGGCCGCGGCCCGCAGTCCGGCCGTGACGGCCACCCCGGTGCCGGGCCGCAGCCCGGGACCGACCAGGTGGTGGTCCGCCTCTATTTCTACCCCGACGGCCTGCGGATCGCCATCCACCGCGCCCGCTGGGGCAAGCAGGGGCTTGGCAAGGAGCGGCCGCTGCACTTCGACCCCCTGTCACCGTGGCTGCCCTCGCCGGCCGGGCCCCTGCACCGCCTGCTCTTCCGGATGCTGGAGCATCCCGTCCCCCACCCGGGACGGCCGGGGGCCGCCACCTACGACCCCCTCTACGAGATCCCGCCCGGGATGGTCGACCTCTGCCTGGAGCTCCTCGGCCGGTTGCCCTTCGTGTTCGCCGGGGACGGGCGCGAGCCGTTGCGCATCGAGCACGAGCCCTACCGGGTCGAGGTCGTCGCCGTCCCTGCGGGGGACGATCTGACCCTCACCACCCGCTGGTTCACCGGCGACGGCCGGCCGTGGTCGCCGCCCGCCGGCAGCGTCGGCATCCCGGGCGAGCGCTACCTGTGGGTCCAATGGGGGCCGGTCCTGCGGCCCGTGCTCACCGCTGGCGACGTGGCCCTCCACCTGGCCGTGGGCGCCCGGCCGGTGACCGTCCCGGCCGCCGAGGTGCCCGACTTCATCGGCCGGTACCTGCCCCGGCTCCAGCGGCGGGCGCGGATCCAGCTGCCGGGCGCCTTGCAGCAGCAGATCCGCGACGGGGCGCCCCGTCCTGTGATCCTGCTGTCCGAGCAGGAAGGCGCCCTGGTGGTGGAACTGGCCTTTGCCTACGGCGACGGCGAGCCCTCGATCCGCGCCGGCGACGACGAGCCGGCCCTGGTGCCGGGAGGCGTCCGGGTCTGGTACCGCCGCCGCCCGGACCTGGAGCGGGCGGCGTGGGACCAGTTCGCCGCCGCCATGGCGGCCGTCGACGCCGGGCCCGGGCCCGACGGCAGTGTCCGGCTCTTCGGCGACCAGGCCCTGGACTTCCTGGCCGAGACGCTGCCTCGCCTGGCCCAGCGCTGGGAGGTCCGGGGACAGGAACGGCTGGTCCGCTTCCGGGTGAGCCGCAGCCCCCTGCGATCCCAGGTCCGGGTCGCCACCGGCATCGACTGGCTGGATCTGGACGTGACCTTGGCATCCCCGGAGGGCACGGCCGGTTGGGAGGCGCTGCTCGATGCGCTGCAGCGGCACTCCCGGTACGTGCGCCTGGATTCGGGGGTCATGGCGCGGCTGCCCGAAGCGTGGCTGCAGCGGCTGGGCGTCCTGGCTGAGCACGCCCGCCATCACCGGCGGCGCCGGGGGGCGGGCGGCGAGCCGCGTTCGTCCGGGGAGGAACCGCTGCGCCTCAGCCGCTGGGCATTCGGCGTCGCCGCCCACCTGCTGGAGGCCGCCGACCGCCGCGAGGCGGACCAGGGCTTCCGCCACCTGGCCCGGCTGCTGGACGGCTTCGAGGGCATCCCCGAGATGCCGCTGCCCCGGGGCCTCAAGGCCCGGCTGCGGCCGTACCAGGTCCGGGGTTACCACTGGCTGTGCTTTGTGCGCGACCACGGCCTGCACGGCATCCTGGCCGACGACATGGGTCTCGGCAAGACCGTCCAGGTCCTGGCCCTGCTGCTGGCGGAGATGGAGGACGGCCGGGCCGCGGCACCCAGCCTGGTGGTGGTACCCACCTCGCTGGTCTTCAACTGGGTCGAGGAAGCCCGGCGGTTCGCGCCCGACTTGCGGGTGCTGGCCTTGACGGGACCGCGGCGGGCGCCCCTGTTCCGCCAGGCCGGGGAATACGACCTGCTGATCACCACCTATCCCCTGATCTGGCGGGACATCGCGCACCTGGAAGCGCGCGACTACCACTACCTGATCCTCGACGAGGCCCAGCACGTGAAGAACCCGGACACCCAGACCTGGCAGGCCCTGCGGCGGCTTCGCGCCCGCCACCGGCTGGCCCTGACCGGAACGCCCGTGGAGAACCACGTCCTGGACCTGTGGGCCCTGTTCGAGATCCTGATGCCGGGGTACCTGGGCCGGCAGGAGGCCTTCGTGCGCCGGTACGCGGGGGCTGCCGCGGAGCCGGCCCCGGCGGACGGTCGCCCCGACCCGCGGGTGGCGGAGCTCCGGCGCCGGGTCTTCCCCTTCATCCTGCGCCGGGTCAAGGACGAGGTGGCCCGCGACCTGCCGCCCCGCACCGAGGTGGTGCAGTACTGCGAGATGCTGCCCGCCCAGCGAAAGCTCTACCGCGAGCTGCTGGCCGCCTACCGCGCCCGCGTCCTGGCCGAGGTCGACCGGGCGGGCATCGCCCGCAGCCGCATGACCATCCTGGAAGCCCTGCTGCGCCTCCGGCAGGCCTGCTGCCACCCGGCGCTGCTGGACCTTCCGGGCTACCGCAACGCGGGCTCCGCCAAGCTGGAAGCCTTCCGGGACCTGGTCCATCATGTCGCCGGCGGCGGCGGCAAGGTGCTGGTCTTCAGCCAGTTCACCAGCATGCTGGACATCCTGCAGCGGGAGCTGGACCGGCTAGGGCTGGGCTGGGAGCGCCTGGACGGGCGGGTCCGCAACCGCGAGGAGCGGGTGCGGCGGTTCCAGGAGGGCGACGTGCCGGTCTTCCTCATCAGCCTCAAGGCCGGCGGCACCGGCCTCAACCTGACCGCCGCCTCCTACGTGATCCACTACGACCCGTGGTGGAACCCGGCCGCGGAGGAACAGGCTACGGGCCGTGCCCACCGCATCGGCCAGGACCGGCCGGTGTTCAGCTACAAGCTGATCACCCGGGGCACGGTGGAGGAGAAGATCCTGCAGCTCCAGGAGCAGAAGCGGGCGCTGGCCGGCGCCCTGCTGGCGGGCGACGGCCAACTGGGCAAGGACCTGACCCGCGAAGACCTGGAGTTCCTGCTGGCGCCGGATTGATTTCCGGCGGGCCGTTCCGGCATGGTGGGACCGGACGGGCGCGGGACGGGAGCGGTGGGATCGGCACGTCCCCGCCCACGGACCCGGAAGAACCGGACGGTGGTACGCCCAGCCGGACGGACCGGCTCTGCCGGCGCGGCCGGACGCGCCGGCTCACGGCGGGGACGACGGGAAGAACCGGCCCGCAGCGTGCGAGGGAGGGAGCCCGGCGGCATGAGCAAGCGCGATGACGGAATCCACCAGGCAGAAGCGGCGGCCGCAGCGGCATCCCCGGCCGCGTCGAGGACGGGCGAACCCGGTTCGGATGCCTTCCCGGTGCCGCCTGACGTCCGGCGGCGCCGGCGGCGCATCGCCCTGGCCGTGGCCCTGGTGCTGGCCGCCGCCTTCCTGGTGGGGGTCCGGTCCATGGGGCACATCCTGGCCTCGGCACCGGCACCGGGCAAGCCTGCGCCCGACTTCACCCTGCCCCAGCTGGACGGCCCGCCAGTGCGGCTCTCCGACCTGCGCGGCCGGGTGGTGGTCCTCAACTTCTGGGCCTCCTGGTGCATTCCGTGCCGCGAAGAGACGCCGGCCCTCAAGGCCTTCTACCAGCAGTACGGCGACCGGGTGGCCTTCTACGCCATCAACGTCGCCGAACCCGTGGACACCGTGCGCGCCTTCCTGGCGGAGTTCGGCGCCACCTACCCCGTGCTGCTGGACCGGGACAAGACCGTTTACCGCCAGTATCGGGTCACGGGGTACCCGGAGACCTTCTGGATCGACGAGCAAGGGATCGTGCGGATTCACTGGCGCGGCCCCATGACCCTGGAAGACATGGAGCGCTTCTACCGGGAGACGGCCGCGGCGAGCCGTTCGAGCAACCCGCCGCCGGCCGGGTGAGCGGCGGGCGCGTCACCCGCCGAACAGGACGTCCAGGATTGTCGAAAGGGTGCCGCGCTTGCCGCCCAGGATGCGGGGGTCGTATACCTCGGTGTAACCGCAGTGGAGGCACGAGACAAAAAGGTAGTGGTTGTGCTGGATGTCGAAGAGCTTGCTGAGCCCCGTACCGGTCATGGCCAATTCCTTGACCCGTGCCTGGTCGTTGCCGCACTTGCTGCACTTGAACCGCTCCTGGATCGGCGCCGCCACGTCCACCGGCACCGCCTCCTTCGCTTCGGGCAGGATCCCGACCGGGTCGCGTCGCCATCGGGTCGTCATCAGGGCAAGGATTCGGCCCGGGGTGCGCGGCCTCCTGTAACGTCCACCGGATGGCGAATGGATCGACGAAGGGATAGAAAACGGCCCGGGGCACCGGCATCCGCATGACCCATGCTGGATGCCGGTCGCCGCCGGGCCACATCGGACCGCCAAGCCTGGCGGGTCGCCCGTAGGGGCGCCTGCGCACCAACTCCGGCGCTCTGGTTCCAAGCGCCTTGAGGCGTTACGCCACCTCGTAGCCGGCGTCCTCGACGGCCTCCCGAACCCGGGTGTCGTCCAGGTCGCCCTCGTAGGTCACCGTCACACGGCCGGTGGCCAGGTCGACCTCCACATCCTTCACGCCCGCAATCCCGGAGATCGCCTTCTTGACCGCCGACTTGCAGTGGTCGCAGGACATGCCCTTGACCTGGTAGACCCGCGTCGCCATGGGATCCCCTCCTTGCATGCGACCGGCAGGCCCTGCAGGGCCCGACCGGATGCCCCCGGCGTTTAGGATAGCCCCAGGGGACGACTCCCCTGACGGAGCGGCTCCAAGCGGAACATACCCCGTAGGGGTATTCTGCATTCATGGTAGACCAGGGTCTCCTACCCTGTCAAACCCACCTATCGCCACCGGCCTGGGCCGGTGTTCGCACCCACCGTTGACTCAATATACCCCATGGGGGTATGATCGTGGCGAACGTCGCGTGAGTCCACGTCGAAGGCGCACCGCGGAACCAACGGGAGGGAACCACTTGACCGGCCGAAACGAGAGTGTGGCGACCGAAGACGCACGCCGGCAGCCCGCGGGGGCAGCCGGTCATCCTATCCGTGAACATTGCCATCCCGTGGTGCAGGCCGGGCTCCGCGATGATCGCGGTCCCGATGAACCCGGCACCGGCGGCGCCGGACGGAGCGCGACCGGTACCGCCGGCGGGAGTGGAACGGACGCCGCCGGAAGGGACGACGACGGCGCGGGCGGGATGCAGGCGGGCGGGAACCGGCAGCGCCGGATGACGCCCTATGCCGACCGCAAGAAGCTGCTGGACCGCCTCCGCCGCATCGAGGGCCAGGTCCGCGGCCTGCAGCGCATGGTGGAAGAGGAGCGCTACTGCGTGGACGTGCTGGTCCAGGTGGCGGCGGTACGGGCCGCCCTGGACGCCGTCGCCCTGCAGCTCCTCGAGCAGCACACCCACCACTGCGTCCAGGAGGCCGTACGCAGCGGTGACGGCGACGCCGCCATCGACGAGGTCATGGCGGTGGTGCAGCGGCTGCTCCGGACCCCGTAGCCACGCCGTCTTCAGCCCGCTGGCCTGTTCGCAGCAAGACAGCCTGTAAGGAGGTTCCCCCATGGCCGATACCAGCTTGCTTCAACAGCGCGCCGGCGCCGGGACCGGCCCCACGCCTCGCCCCGGCCCGGGTACCGGCACCGGCGACCGAACCGGCGACGGCGTCAGCCACCACACCGGCCACGGTACCGGCGGCCCCACCGGCCCCGGCAACGGCACGGTGGGCAACGGCACGGTGGACGGCGCCCGGAACCCGCGTGCCAGCGCCGACGGTGCAAGCGCCGCGACACCCTCCGCCTCCACGGCCGAGGTCACCCTGCCCATCGAGGGCATGACCTGCGCCGCCTGCGCCAACCGCATCGAGCGGGGGCTGAAGAAGATGGACGGCGTCGCCGACGCCGCCGTCAACCTGGCGCTGGCCCGGGCGCGGGTCCGGTTCGACCCCAGCCGGGTGACGGTGACCGACATGGCGGCGCGGGTGCGTGACCTGGGCTACGATGTACCCCTGCAGCAGGTGCGCCTGGCCATCAGCGGCATGACCTGCGCGGCCTGCGTCAACCGGGTGGAACGGGCCCTGCGCCGCGTCCCCGGTGTGGCCGAAGCCGCGGTGAACCTGGCCACAGGCACCGGCACCGTGCGCCTGCTCCCCGGCACGGCCTCGGTGGCCGACCTGGTGGGCGCCGTCCGCGACGCCGGCTACGAGGCGGAGCCAGTCGGCGAGGCCGGCGACGAGGCCGAGGCGGCGCGCCAGCGCGAGATCCGCGGGTGGTGGAACCGGTTCGTCCTGGGGGCCGTGCTGTCGCTGCCGCTGCTGGTAGCCATGGCCGCCCACTTCTTCACGTGGCACGGGCCGGTGTTCGACCTTCTTCAGAACGGATGGCTGCAGCTGGCCCTGGCCACGCCCGTGCAGTTCTACGTGGGCTGGATCTTCTACCGTGACAGCTACTTCAACCTGAAGAACCGGAACGCCAACATGTCGGTGCTGGTGGCCCTGGGCACCACGGCGGCCTACGCGTACAGCGTCGTGGCCCTGCTCTGGCCGGGCCTGGGCATCACGGGGCTGTACTTCGAGATCAGCGCCATCCTCATCACCCTGGTGGCGCTGGGCAAGTACCTCGAGGCCGTGGCCAAGGGGCGCACGTCGGCGGCCATCAAGAAGCTCCTCGGCCTGCAGGCGCGGACGGCCCGCGTGATCCGCGACGGGCGCGAGGTGGACGTCCCCGTGGAGGAGGTGGCCGTCGGCGACGTGGTGGTGGTGCGGCCCGGCGAGAAGATCCCCGTGGACGGGGTGGTGCTGGAAGGCCGCTCCGCGGTGGACGAGTCGATGCTCACGGGCGAGAGCCTGCCCGTGGAGAAGGGCCCCGGCGACGAGGTGATCGGCGCCACCGTCAACACCACGGGCACCTTCAAGTTCCGCGCCACCAAGGTCGGGCGGGACACGGCCCTGGCCCAGATCGTGCGCATCGTGGAGGAGGCCCAGGCCTCCAAAGCGCCCATCCAGGCCTTTGCCGACCGGGTGTCCAACGTCTTCGTCCCGGCGGTGATGGCGCTGGCCGGCGTGACCTTTGCGGGGTGGCTGGTGGCGACGGGCGACCTCACCCGGGCGCTGCTGGCGGCCACGGCGGTGCTGGTCATCGCCTGCCCGTGCGCGCTGGGCCTCGCCACGCCGACGGCAGTGATGGTGGGGACGGGGCGCGGCGCGGAGAACGGCATCCTCTTCCGCGGCGGCGAGCACCTGGAGGCGACGGCCACCCTGGACGCCATCCTGCTGGACAAGACGGGGACGCTCACCGTGGGCAAGCCGTCGGTGACGGACGTAGTGGTGCTGGAGGCGCTGGAGGCGCTGGATGCCGGTCCGGGCGTTGACGGCGACGTGGTCGAGGATGCGGCCGAGGATGCCGGCGAGGCCCCAACCGGTGCCGGCGCCAGCGGGAACGCCGCCCCGGGCGGTGACGCAGCCCCCGGCCGCGGCGGGGCCGGTTCCTCCGACCTGGATGCCGCGCAGCGGGCCCTGTTGCGGCTCGTGGCGTCGGTGGAACGGGCCTCCGAGCACCCGCTGGCCGCCGCCATCGTGCAGCGGGCCCGGGAAGCCGGCCTCGACCTGGACGAACCGGAATCCTTCGAGGCCATCCCCGGCCACGGGGTGCAGGCGCGGTTGGCCGGCCGCGACGTGGTGGTGGGCAACCGGCGGCTGATGGAGGCGCGGGGCGTCGCCGTGGACGCCGCGGCGGACCGGCTGGCCGCCCTGGAGGAACAGGGCAAGACGGTCATGCTGGTGGCGGTGGACGGCCGCCTGGCGGGCCTCATCGCCGTGGCCGACACCCTCAAGGAGACGGCCCCCGAGGCGGTGGCCGCCTTGCACGAGATGGGCCTCGAAGTCTGGATGATCACCGGCGACAACGCCCGCACGGCCCGCGCCGTCGCCCGGCAGGCGGGGATTCCCGCCGAGCGCGTCCTGGCCGAGGTGCTGCCCGCGGACAAGGCCGCCAAGGTGCGCGAGCTCCAGGCCCGCGGCCGCAAGGTGGCCATGGTGGGCGACGGCATCAACGACGCCCCGGCCCTGGCGGCGGCCGACGTGGGCATCGCCATCGGCACGGGCACCGACGTGGCCATCGAGGCGGCCGACGTCACCCTGATGCGGGGCGACCTGCGCACCCTGGTGGCCGCCATCGAGCTCAGCCGGGCCACCCTGGCCAAGATCCGGCAGAACCTGTTCTGGGCGCTGATCTACAACACCCTGGGAATCCCGGTGGCCGCCCTGGGTTACCTGAGCCCGGTGCTGGCCGGCGCGGCCATGGCGCTGAGCTCCGTCTCGGTCACGACCAACTCCACCCTGCTGAAGCGTTTCGATCCCATGCGGCGCTTCCGCCGCGATGAAAGGAGCCCGGCGTCATGAGCCGCCAGGGCCGCCGCAAGGGCCGCGGTTCGTCCCGGACAGAGCGCTGGCGAAGAACCGGCGTGTGGGTGGCCGTCATGGTGGCCGTGGCCGCCGTGGCCGGCGTCATCGTGGCGGGCGGGGTCCTGGGGTGGGGCGGGGCGGCCTCGTCCCCGTCCATCCGCCACGTCCACGGCATGGCGGTGGATCCCGGGGATCCAAACCGGCTCTGGGTGGCCACCCACGACGGCCTGCTGGTCTGGGAAGAACCCGGTGGCTGGCGCGGCCGCGTGGGCCCGGTGGCAGACCTGATGGGCTTTTCCGCGGGGCCTGACGGCCGCCTCTACGCCAGCGGGCACCCGGGACCGCAGTTGAACTTGGACAACCCCCTGGGGCTCGCCCGCAGCGAGGACGGCGGCCGGACCTGGGAACCCGTCAGCCTGGAGGGCGTCGTCGACTTCCATGCGATGGCGGTGAGTCCGGCCCACCCCGGCCTGATCTACGGTTACTTTTACGGTGACGGGCAGCTCTACCGCAGTGAAGACGGCGGGCAGACGTGGACCCGCACCCCCGCTTCGGATCTGGCCGGCCCCCGTGGTCTGGGCCCGCTGCAGTTGGTGGCCCATCCGACCGATCCCGCGACGCTGCTGGCGGCCGGGGAGAACGGGCTGCTCCTGAGCACGGACGGCGGGCGAACCTGGGAACGGCTGCGGGACGGGGTGGTGACCGCGGCGGCTTTCGTTCCCGGAACGGACCGTGGGACCATCCTGGTCTACGACGCCGCCGAGGGGCTCCTCCGCTCCACCGACGGCGGCCGGACGTGGCAGCCCGCGGGGTCGGGCTTGCGGGTGGACCCACAAGATCCGCTGGCCGCCCTGGCGGCCCGCCCCGACGCTCCGCAGCGGATCTACGCCATCACCATGACAGGCACGCTCTGGCGCAGTACCGACGGCGGCGGGACATGGGAAACGATCGGGGCACCGCAATGACCCACGGCGCGCCCATTTTGACGGCTCCCAGCGCACCCTCCTTACCCTCAGGCCATAGGTTGCGGACAGGTGGGGCCACGTCCGCCGCGGCCCCACCTGTTGTCGCCGGGGATCCCTGGCAGACCTGTGGCGAAAGGAGCGGTGTGCGATGCCCATGCCGGACGTCGCGGGGCAAGAGGGTCACCTCGAGCAAGCCAAGGCGCCCCGTTGCCTGCCGCTGGCCGCGGACACCCACCACACCACCCGGGTGGCGGGCCGGCACCCCATCGCGACCAGCGTGGCCGCGTCGCAGACGGCGTTCCCCGACCCGTCCGTCCCCGAACTTCGTCCCGGCGTCGCCATCCTGGCCCGAGGCGACGAGGACCACTTTCAGGACGCCCTGGTCGCGTCTCCTCTGATGCATCACCCGCGCAACGGGCCGATTCTGCTGACCCTCCCCGACGAACTGGACCCGCTCGTCCGCGACGAGCTCCTCCGGCTGCGCCCTCCGGGTGTGGGCGCGCAGCCAGGGCACGGCACGGCGCCCGGTGCGGCGGAACCGGCCGGAACACCAGCGGGTATGGTCGCAGAGGGCACGGACTCCGGTCCCCTGCCGGAACTGGAGCCTGCCCCCGCCCCCGGTCCGGCGGAAGGCACGCACCAGGGTCCCGTCCAGGTGTTCCTGGTCGGCGACTTGTCGCACGCCGTCGAGCACCAGGTCCGGCGGCTGGGCTTCCGGTCCCTGCGCCTGCGAGGCCGCAACGTCTTCGAGACGGCCGCCCAGGTAGCGCAATTCGTCGGTGTAGGCAGGACCGTCATCGTCGTATCCGGCGAAGAGTTCGCCGAGGGGCTGGCGGCGGCGGCGTGGTCGGCCCACACGGGTCAGCCCATCCTGTTGACGCGCCGTGACACGCTACCCCTGGCCACGGCGCGGGTCATCGCCCTCGCCCGCAATCCCAACGTCTACATCGTGGGCAGCGAGCGGACCGTATCTCGAGAAGTGGAACGAGCCATCCGAGGTCTTACGACCGGTCTGGTCCACCGGATCAGCGGGGCGTCACCCTTCGCCATCTCCGTGGAACTGTCCCGCTTCCTCAGCCCGGCGGGCGACTTCGGCTGGGGCAAAACCGAACCCGCGGGTCACTTCTTCCGTTTCTCCGCCGTCGACGCCTGGCAGTCCGCCATCGCCGGCAACCTTTTCTCGCACCTCGCCTCCCACGCGCCGCTGCTGCTGGTTGAACGCGGGCAGGTCCCCGACGTGGTCCGCACCTATATCCTGAGCGTCAACCCTCGCCACACGGACCCCGCCCCTCCGTTCATGCACGGCTACATCGTCGGCCCGCCCGGCGAGGTGGCCTGCCGGGTCCAATTCGAGCTGGAGGTGCTCCTCCGCACGGTCATCGAATGAAGCAGGCCGGCCGCATCAGGCCGGCCCGTCCGCCAAGGAGAGGCATGGCGCCCGCCGCCGGCGGCCCATGCCTCTCCCCTTGCTCAGCCCGCTCTCCCGCCGCTCACTCGAGCCGCAGTCGCCGCAGCAGCATCGCGTTGACCGCCACCGCGACCGTCGACAGGCTCATGAACACCGCGCCCATGGCCGGTGAGAGCAGGAGTCCCCACGCGGCGCCGACGCCTGCCGCCAGTGGCAGGGCGACGGTGTTGTACCCGGTCGCCCAGAACAGGTTCTGGACCATCTTCCGGTAGGTGGCTCGCGATACTTGCAGCGCACCCGCCACGTCCAGCGGATCGTCTTCGATCAGGACCAGGTCCGCCGACTCGATGGCGACGTTGGTACCGGCTCCGATGGCCACGCCCAGATCGGCTTCCAGCAGCGCCGGGGCATCGTTGATGCCGTCGCCCACAAAGGCCGTCGGACCTTCCTGCTTGAGCTGGCGAACGATCTTCGCCTTTTCTTCCGGCAATACCCGGGCGTGGTACCGCTGGATCCCCAGTTCCGAGGCGACCGAGCGGGCCACCGCCTCCGCGTCGCCGGTGATCATCACGACCTGGATGCCCATCTGCCGCAGCCTGTGCACGGCCTCCCGGGCCCGCCCCCGCACTTTGTCGGCCAGGGCGAACAAGGCCAGTGCGCCCTGCTCGTCCATCAGGGCGATGACGCTCTCGCCGCGAGCTTCCGCTTCATCCAGACCCCGGCGCAATGCGACGGGCAGTTCCAGCCCGAGCTCGGCGATCCACTCGGGGCGACCGATCCGATAGACCTTCCCACCCACCGAACCGATCACCCCCTTGCCGGCGACCACCCGGAAGTCCTCCGCCGCCGGGACTTGCAGATTCCGCTGGTCCGCCAGTTCGACCACCGCCCGGGCGAGGGGGTGCTCAGAACGCCGTTCCAGCGCCGCGCCGATGCGCAAGGCTTCCTCTTCCGGCAAGCCGGCTGTGTAGATGCGGCGCACGCCGAACTTGCCTTCCGTCAGCGTGCCCGTCTTGTCGAAGGCAACGATCTTCAGGTCCCGTGCCCGCTCGAAAGCTTCCCGGTTCCGCACCAGGATGCCGGCGCGCGCCGCCATCGACGTGGCGTTGACCGTCACCAGCGGAATCGCCAATCCGAGGGCGTGGGGGCAGGCGATGACCAGCACGGCCACCGCCCGCGTCAGCGCGAAGTCCAGGGGCTCCCCGGACGCCCACCAGGCCAGGAAGGTCAGGGCGCCGGCGCCGATGGCGATGTAGGTCAACCAGCCCGCCGCCCGGTCGGCCAGGTTCTGAAAGCGGCTGCGGGACGCCTGGGCTTCCCGCACCAGGCGCTGGATCTGGCTCAGGGTCGTGTCGTCGCCGGTGCGCGTGACCCGGACCGTCAGGGCGCCTTCGCCGTTGACCGACCCGGCGACCACCTCGTCGCCCGGTTCCTTGGGAACCGGCCGCGATTCCCCGGTCAGGAACGCCTCGTTGACACTGGAGCTGCCTTCCTCGACCACACCGTCCACCGGTACCTGCTCGCCGGGCCGGATCAGAATGCGATCCCCTTCCTTCAGCTGTTCCACCGGCACGTCGGTCACCGTACCGCCTTCCAGCTTGTGGGCCCGGGAGGGTACCAGCGCCGCCAGGTGCTCCAGCGCCCGGCTGGCTCCCTGGACCGACGACATCTCGATCCAGTGGCCGAGCAGCATGATGGTCACCAGTGTGGCCAGCTCCCAGTACAGCGGCATCCCCTTGAAGCCAAAGGTCACCGCCACGCTGTAGACGAAGGCCACCGTGATGGCCAGCGAGATGAGGGTCATCATGCCCGGGGCGCGCGCCCGCAGCTCGTGAGCCGCGCCTTTGATGAACACCAGTCCGCCGTACACGTAAATGGCAGTGGCCAGGAGGGCTTGGACCCATTCCGCCCCGGGAAATTGGACCGCCCGGTAGCCCAGCCATTCCTGGGTGAGGGGTGCGAAGTAGAGGATCGGCACGGTGAGAGCAAGACAGACCCAGAACCGGTCCCGGAACATCTCCGGGCTGTGACCCGCGTGCTTGTCGTGGGCGCCGTGGTGGTCATGGGCACCGTGATGATGGTCTACACTTTGCGCGTCGCGGAGGTCACGGCCGTGGACACCTTTCTCAAGCCCTTGGGCTTCGGATGCAGAGACGGCCCTTTGAAGTGGAGATCGACCACCGTCGCTCCGGGAAGGCTTGTCCTCCGGCGAAACACTCTTCGCCGCAGGATGGGAAGGGTGGTGATGGTGGTGATGCGGGTGATGGGGTGGATGGGAGTGCACCGGATCGTGCGGGGCGTGCTCACCGCGATGGCGGTGTGGGCTCGATTCATCCATGTCATCGACGACCTCCTATGACCCTATGACCGGTCCGGCCACCTGGGGGATGACGGCTGTCGACGACACGATACCCCTACGAGGTATCACAGCCATGAATAACTTACCATCCGACGGGTGGGGAAGCAAGACGAGAGCCGGCCATCCCACGCCGACCCCGCGGCGGTCGGCCGTGGGGCACCGGCCGCTGTAGCGCGGCCTTCCGACGCCGATCGAGGAGGAGCGGCGAAGGAAAGCCCCGTCCTCCCGCACCCGGGATACGGGGCCGCACCGGGCGTTGATCGAGCATGGCGGGGGTGGAACAACCCCGGCGCGAGAGCGGAAGGCCGCTGGAGGATCCAGCGGCCTTCCGCTGCGCTGTCCCAGTCCCGTCCCGCCACGCGGCGAACGCGGTCACGCGGCCATCCGCCGGCACTCCTCGGCGCACGCGCGGCACTCGCGCGCGCACTCCTGGCAGTGCTCGTCTTGGAACCGGCCGCATTCCTGGGCGCAGGCTTCACAGATCTCGGCACAGACCCGGCAAATGGCCCCGGCAAAGTCGCTGCCTCGGGACATCACCCGGGAAGCCAGCGCACAAATGTCTGCACAATCGCGCAACAGCTGCACGCACCGGCCGCGCTGCGCGGCGTCCGGCTCCTTCAGGCAGGCCGTCAGGCATTGCTCGCAGGCCTGCATGCAGCTGTTGCAGGCGTCAATGCACTTTTTGTACTGCTGCACGTCCGTGTGAACAACCGCCACCCCGATACCCCCTTTCTTCCATAGGCTAGGATCGTGCCGGCCCGATTCCCGCGCCGGCACGATCCCCGTGGATAACGTCCTGCCAGGGCCGTCGCGCCATGCTGGCAATATACGGAACGAGAGACGGGTACCTCTCCGGGTTCTTCACTTCGTGACGGTGCTTGTCGCGCAAGGCTTCCGCCCGGGCCTCACACCGGACGCAGAGGCAGCCAAACGCGGAACGTCGCCCCTTGCCCGCATCTGCTTTCCGCATGGACCCGGCCACCGTGCAGCTCGACGATGCGCCTGACGATGGCCAAGCCGAGCCCCGCCCCTCCGCCGGCGCGGGAGCGCGACTTGTCGACCCGGTAGAGGCGCTCCCAGATATGCGGCAAGTCGTCGGGTGGAATGCCTTCCCCCGTGTCCCGCACGGTCACCACCGCCTCCCTCCCCTCGCGGCCGATGCTAACCGTCACCTCTCCTCCGGAAGGGGTGTGCCGGCGCGCATTGTCCAGCAGGTTGATCCACACTTGTTCCAGCCGTTCGCCGTCACCGTCCACCCAAAGATCCTCCGACGCATCCACCCGGAGGTTCACACCCTTTTCCGCAAAGGCCGGCAACAGGCGCGCCACCACCGCTTTGACGGTCTGGCCCACTTCCACCGGCTGGCGACGGAGGGAGAAGGTCGGCTCCTCCAGGCGCACCAGGGTGAACAGGTCCTGAAGGAGGCGGGTCAACCGGCCCGCCTCCTGGTGAATGGTGGCCGCCATCACCCGGCGCTGGGCTTCGTCCCCGTAACCTTTGACGAGGGCCTCGCTGTAACCCTGGATGTACGTCAGCGGAGTCCGCAGTTCGTGCGATACGTCGGCCAGGAACGCCGACTGCTGGGCGCGGTACGTTTGCAGGCTTTGGGCCATCCGGTTGATGGAAGCGGCCAGGCGAGCGATCTCGTCGTTGCCACGAATCGCCACGCGCTGCGTGTAGTCCCCTGCGGCAATGGCGGACGTGACGGCCGTCATCTGCCGCAACGGTCGGGTCAATCGTCTCGACAACACGACCGTCACCGCCGTTGCCAAGACCGCCATGATGCCGAGGGCGATCCAGCTGGCGACCTTGAACGCCTCCAGGTCACGTCGGAAGGGTTCCGTGGGTTCGAAGAGGACCACCGTGGCCACCCACTCACCGTTTCTGAACACGGGCGACCATACAACGAGGTAGGGTTCCTCTCGCCAGTCGCCACTGACGACGGCCCCTTCCGGCGTGGCGAGGGCACGGCCGTCTACCTGGAGGTAGCGCGCCTGCTCGGGGCCCAGCGGTTCCGAGGACGCCAGGACCGTTCCCCCACGATCCACGACGGCTGCGATCAGGGGGGTCTGTCGCTCCATGGCGACCACGTGGTTCAGGGCCTCCGGCCCCCACCGGCCGCTGAGCGCTTCGGCATGCCCGTGGCCGCGGTGCAATAGATCCGCCGCCGCCTGGGCCACCAGGGAGCGGCTGAAGACCACGTAGAGGACGGCGAGCAGGATCAGGCAGAGCGAGCTGAACAGGGCGAACAACAATAGCCCCAGTTTGGTCGACAGTTGCAGACGACTCATGGGATGGTCCCACCACGTCCGTCGTGTTGCGGGTTCAAACGGTACCCGATGCTGCGCACGGTCTCGATCAGGTGCCGGGAACAGCCGGCTGCGACCAATTTGGCGCGCAACGTCTTGACGTGGGTGTCGACGGTGCGCACGTCGCCGTCGTAATCCCAGCCCCATACCCGCTCGATGATCCGCGCGCGGTCCAGCACCTGCCCCGGATGCCGTGCCAACAAGGCCAGGAGATCGAACTCCTTAGGCGTCAGATTCAAACGGCGTCCATGGCAGTATGCCTCCCGGGCCGGCACGTCGATGAGCAGGGGCCCGGCGATCACCCGGTCGGCCGGTCGCCCCTCGACCCTTGGGGTGCGGCGCAGGACCGCTCGAATGCGGGCCAACAGTTCTTCTTCTGCAAAGGGTTTGACGAGGTAGTCGTCCGCCCCGGCTTCGAGACCGGAGACCCGGTCCCGGACGTCGTCCCGGGCCGTCAGCATGATGAGCGGAACATCACTCTCCCTCCGGAGGATCCGGCACACCGCCCAGCCGTCGATGCCCGGCAGCATGATGTCCAGCAGAACCAGATCCGGTCGCTCGGTCCGGACGCGCTCCAATGCCTCATACCCGTCTTCCGCCTCGGAGACCGCAAACCCGTGCTGCTCGAGGAACAGCCGGAGCAAGGCGCGCATCGGAGCCTCGTCGTCGACCACCAGGATGCGCATGGTCTGCCCTCCCCGCCGCCTGGAGGATGCAGCGGCCCCGTTCCCCGGAACGCACCACCGGCCGCTGATCCCCGATCCGCTCCCCTTCAGCTTGACAACGGCGGCATCGACGGACAACCCGGCCTTGGCCGGCGCGCATCGTTTCCGTCCCAACAATCGAGTAGGAGGGGCCGGTCACGGCCCCGTCCTCTCACACCACCCGGCATGCGGGTCCGCACCGGGCGGTTCGTCGAGCATGGCGAAGTGGGTGGTAGTACTGGGTCAGGCTCAGCAGCCCCTGGGCAAGCCAGTAGCGCTTGCCCAGGGCGCTGTTGAGCGGGCCACCGGCCATGGCCCAATAACCCCGGCGCGAAAAGGCCCACTGCCGGGCCTTCCACTCGGGATGTCCCAGGGCGCGGAGTTCCCGCAAACGGGTGCGGGGCCGTTTCCATTGCTTCCAAAGGCACGCCTGCAAGCGTCGCCGGAGCCAACCTTCCACGGTATCGAGGAGGCTTGCCATGTCCGCAATCCGGAAGTACGCAAGCCAGCCCCGCAGGTAAGTGTTGATCCGGCGGATCCGCTCGGCCATGGAAACGGACCACGTCCGGCTGGTCAGGGTGCGAAGCCGGTCTTTGAGCCGCTGCACCGTTTGGGGGGCCACCCGCAGGCGGACGCCGTCCCGGCCGTGATACATGCTGAAGCCGAGGAACTTGCGTCGCCACGGCCGATCAACCGCGCTCTTTTGTTCGTTGACCTTGAGCCGAAGCCGCTGCTCGAGGAAGCGCCGTACGCCTGCCATGACCCGGTGCCCTGCCCGTTCCGAGCGGACGTAGATGTTGCAATCGTCCGCATAACGGACAAAGCGGTGTCCCCGCCGTTCCAGCTCTTTGTCCAGGTCGTCGAGAAGGATGTTGGCCAAGAGCGGGCTGAGGGGGCCGCCCTGGGGCGTCCCCTCTTCCGTCCGCACCTTCACCCCACCGACCATCACGCCGGCCTGCAGGTAGCGGCGGATCAGCATGCGGACGCGCTTGTCCGCGACCTTCCGCATCACCCGGGCCATCAGGACGTCATGGTTCACCCGGTCAAAGAACTGTTCGAGGTCCAGGTCGACCACCCAGGCGTACCCTTCCTCGACGTGCCGCCGCGCCGCTTCGACTGCCTGGTGGGCGGAGCGTCCCGGCCGAAAGCCATAGCTGTGCTCCGAAAAGTCGGGGTCGAAGATCGGCGTCAGCACCTGCAGCAAAGCCTGCTGGATCAGGCGGTCCAGGACGGTCGGAATCCCCAGGAGGCGCGTGCCGCCTCCGGGTTTGGGGATCGCCACCCGGCGGACGGGCTGCGGCTGGTAGGTTCCCGCCAGCAGCTGGGCGCGCACCTGCGGCCACCGCTCCCGCAGAAAACCCCGCAGTTGTTCGACGGTCATGCCGTCGATACCCGGCGCGCCCCGGTTCTGCTCGACCCGTCGTAGGGCGGCCCCCATGTTCTCCCGGGCCACCACCTGCTCCATCAGGTCCACGCCACCACGTCCTCCGCGGGGAGGGGCGCCGGTCTGTCCCGGCCGGGTGCTCCGCTCTCACCCAGGCCCCGGTGGGATTCACCACCGCTTCCTGGGCGAGGCCCTCTCGGGTTGGCTGCTCTCCTCGCACCCGGCGCGAACGCGCCAACACCCTCCCGGACTCGACGTTCGGCCCTTCCCGCCGGCCCGGCCGGCGGTACTACGGCCTCTGCTGACTCCTGCCGGCTCAGCCGCGCCTTGCGGTCGCGGGTTGCCAGCTCCGCTGGCCTACCGGCAGGCCTCCCCGGGTAAGAGCGAGCACTTTCGTCGCACACCCGCCGCGTTTACAGCGCCGCCCTTCGGCCCATCTCGGGCTTCGCTGTGTTGTGCCAGCTCGCCCAGACGGCGCCGCCTCGCCCGCGGTTCCTGGTCGTCGGGTCGCGACTTTGCCTCCGGCTTCCTTCGGATCCCGCGTCGCCGCGGGCACCCTTGCCTTCGGCTAGCGGTTGTACGGGGCCACCCTCCGCAGGGGACTTTCACCCCTTAGCACTCGCCCATGCCGGGCGCACACAAACGGAAGACCAGAAGGGAGGCACCCCTTCTGGTCTTCCGCGTCCCGCAACGGCCGGCGTCATTCCGGCCTGGCGTCGGGTTCCGGCTGCACGTTGCTGACGTACCCGTCGTAGAGCACCTGTGTCACCATGCCGCCCGCGGCGTGATGCAACTCGTGGCAATGGAACACCCAGTTGCCCGGGTTGTCCGCACGGAAGGCAATCACGTATTCTTCGCCGGGCTTGACGTTCAGCGTGTCCTTGATCACCGGGGCACCCGTCAACGGCTTTCCGTTTCTGCTCAGAACCTGGAAGAAGTGTCCATGGAGGTGCATCGGGTGCTCATCCGTCGGGGAGCGGTTCACGATGCGTACCTGTACCAGATCGCCCTCCTTAACGCGGATGGGCGGCGTGTCCGGGAACGTCTTGCCGTTGATGGTGTAGATGACCCCGTTCTCGCCCATGCCCGTGCCCAGCTCCATCGTGTACTGGACGTCATATTCCTGGTCCAGGGTGAAGGGCCCCTGCTCATCCTGCCCATAATTCAGCAAATCGACCACCGGAAGCTGTGCCGTCTCGTTGGGCTGGCCCGTCTGCTGCGAGGCGCCGTCGTAGGCGATGGCCACCTTCATCCCCGAAGCGGCCGCAGCGCCCGCGTCGTGGGCCTCAAGGTACCACGTACCCGGATTGTCCGCCGCAAAGGCGATGTCGACACGCTCACCGGGCGCGATCGAGATCAGTTGATCCTTCAACGGTCGGCCCCCGGCCACGGGCTGACCGTCGCGGGCCACCACGGTGAAGGAATGCCCGTGGAGATGCAGGTCATGCCGGAGGTAGCCCATGTTGATCAGGCGGATCCGAACCCGTTCCCCTTCCTTCACCGTCAGGGGCTGTACCAGGGAACCCGACTTGCCGTTGATGGTGAAGATGTCGTACTGCATCGTGTGCATGGGCATCGACATATCCTGCGGGCTACCCATCCCGTCGTTCTTCGTGTCCCCGGACATGCCCGGCATGTCGCCCATACCCTGCATGCCCTGCATGCCCTGCATTCCCTGCATGCCCTGCATGCCCTGCATGCCCTGCGCTTCCGTTCCCTGGCTCGATTGGCCGGACATGCCCCCCATGCTCCCGTGATCCATATCGGTCCCGGCCGGCTCTGCGTCGCTTTCTCCCGCCTTGGTCCACTCGTCGAGAATCAGCGTGAAATCACGATCGTACGCGGACTCGGGTTCCTCCACCACCAGCGCACCGTAGAGTCCCCTGTCGACCTGTTCGGCGCTCTCCTGGTGGGAATGGTACATGTACGTCCCCGCAACGGTCGCCTTGAACTCGTATACGAACTCCTCGCCCGGCTTGACCAGGTTTTGCGTCACACCCGGTACACCATCCATTTCATTGGGGACCGGATACCCGTGCCAGTGGATCGTCGTCGGGACCGGAAGCTCGTTCTTGAACCGCACGCGAATCGTCTCTCCCTGCTTGACCCGGATTTCCGGTCCCGGGACGCTGCCGTTGTAGGCCCAGACTTCCTTCTCGACGCCCGGGGCGACTTCCAGCCTCGCCGGCTTGGCCACCAGGCGGATCTCACCGGTTTCATCGGGACGCAAGATCGCCGGCGCCGTCGCCATCTCGCTGCCGGCGGTGTCGACCGGTGCCGCGCCGTCGCCGCCGCCCGCTGTGGGGCCGGCCGGTCCGACGCTCGAGCAGCCGGCCAGCAAGGCCAGCCCCGCGGCAAGCAACGCCGCGGTCCATCTCCTCCGCAACACGCGCATCGCTGGCTCCTCCTCGATGAGAGTGGAACTCTGAACCCGCCTCGACGGGTTCGACCACCCCGCTTGGCCGCTCGGGCCGCCACTGCGCGCTCCGATGCGGCCCGATGCGGCCCGCGCCGGCGATTTTAGGCCAGTCGTGTGAGAAGCGTGTGAAGAACGAGGGGAGAGCGTGCGCCCCACGGTGGCGAGGCGCCCTGCCTCGCCGGGGCGCGGCGCTGCACGCCACCTTGCCGTGCGCCGCGTCTGGCGCTTCCTTGCTGAGGAGGGTCACGGTTCCTTGACGACGGGGTGCTGCGGTTCCCCGCGCTCCGCTCTCCCGCGGGCCCGTGCGATGGCCACGGCGGCCCCATAGGCCAGCAGGCCGGTGATCGCGGCCATGACCTGGAAACGGCTGATGCCGCCAAGCATGACCGCTGCCGGGCGGAAGAAATCCGCTCCGACAGCCGCCACGCTGGCCAGAACGACGCCAGCCAAAGCGGCATGGCCCGGGAACGAAGCCAGTGGACGCAAGCGGGCGAGGATCCCTGCCGCCAGCACGAGACCCGTCGCCAGGGGAAATGCGCGCGGGTCGCGCAGCCCCAGCGCGACGACGCCCAGGCCCAGAAGCAACGGCGTCGCGACCACGTCAAGAACGGCCGGGATCTCGCGCCACCGCCGCGCCAAGGGACCGGCCAACAGCAAGGCTCCGATCAAGGCCCCGATCGCGGCGGTGGAACCGCCGGGCCAGGCGATCAGCAGGCGGGGGTTGTGGATGTAACTGGACGGCGAGCCCAGGATGTCGGCTGCCTTGGCGCCCAGCAAGAGACCGATGGCCACCCGTGTGAACAGCCGGTCGACGAGGGCCGGATCGGCAACCGGGGAAGGGGCCTGCGGGGAATGCGGCACCGTGGCCGGGGACGGTGCGGGCGCCGCCGGTCCCGCCGGGCCGGCGCGCGCGTCCGCTCGCTCGGCGAGCTTGACCGCGAGGACGTACGCCACCAGCGTACCGGCCACAGTGGCCAGGGGCCCGGTCGGGAAAGCCAGCGGGCCGAGGCCGATCACGTCAGGTAGAACCGGCAGCGACAAGCACCGTCCCTCCCTTGTCGACCATGCAGCGCGGGGCACCCGCCGGGGCTCACCCTCCCTGGCGCGCCCGTTCTACGTAGCTTTCCATGACCGGCAGGCTCATCGGCCCGATATACTTTGCCCAGACGATGCCATCCGGCCCGATGAAGTAGCTGGTCGGCAGGTAGACCACCCTGTAGATGCGGGCCACACGGCTGCCCGCATCGTAAGGAACGCGCCAGGTGAAGCCGTTCCGCTCCATGAAGGCCTTGACCTCGGCGGGCGTGGCCGGATCGCTGGTGTTCACGCCCAGCACCACCAGGTCCGGGACGCCCTTGTCGACCAGCCGCTGGATCTCCGGCATCTCCTCGCGGCAGGGCGGGCACCAGGTGGCCCAGAAGTTCAGGAAGACCACCTTGCCGCGGTAATCCGAAAGCCGCACCGTGCGACCCGTGACGTCCTGCAGTTCGAAGTCGGGTGCGGGCATGCCGACGGCGATCACCGGCGGGGACGGTTCCTGCGCCGTCCCGCCCTGCCCGGCGGGCGGCGGCGTCCCCTCGGGCGCCGGTGCCAGGCGCAAGTCCCCCGGCGGAGGGGCCGAAGGCGCCTCCGGCCTAAGGCTTCCGCCGGCAAGCAACATGGCCACGAGCAGCAGGACAGCTCCCCCGAGAATCCGGTTCATCGAGACCCTCCCCGTACCGGCGCGGCCGCGGCCCGAGGGGGCGCAGCGGCGGATCGACTATGAACGGCCGCCTCCCGGAGAACGGCCGCCGCCTGGACCACGCCCGCCTCCGGGAACGCGAAACAGGGGCAACGCGCCGTCCCCGGATGTCACCATGCAAGCACCCTTCCTCGTGTCTACACCGGGCGCCGCGCCACACCGAAAGCCTGCGGCCTGACGGGACCACCCACCGACAGGTCGAACCGCTCCAGCTCCTCCAGGACGAAGCCCGCGGCCTCGATCACCTCCGTCGTCCGCCGGTTGGGATGGCATCCGGCGGCGACGAAGCGCCATACCGGGGTCAGGCGGTCCTGCCAGCGGGCCGCCCGTTCATCCCGGGCCCGCACGTGTTCGAGGAACCGGAAGGTCCCGCCCGGCCGGAGCACCCGGAAGACCTCGCGCAAGGCCCGCTCCAGGTCGCTGACGCTGCAGAATACATGGGTGGCCACCGCGGTATCGAAGGATTGATCCGCAAAGGGCATGTTCTCCGCCGGAGCGGCGACCAGTTCCATGGGGATGCCGAGGCGGCGGGCCCGGGCCGCCGCCCGCCGGCGCATGTGGGGGTCGGGCTCAAGCCCGACCAGCCGCGTGATTCGCTCCATCCGGTAAAACGGCAGGTTGAGGCCCGTACCGACACCGATCTCCAGGACACGGCCGGTCGCCCCACCCGCCACGCGCCGGCGCCAGGGATCGATCAGGGGCGCCGCCGGGCGCTGGAACAGGTCGTACACGGCCGCGAAGAATGGGTGGCCTGCCACGGTGACTCCTCCCCTGGCCGTGGTCGTACCGGGTTCGGGAGTTCCCGGCCGCGATGCCGAAGACCCGCCCACCCCGCAACCGTACCGGCGGCCCGGCGTCGGGGTAGGCTTCTCGCTCCGGCCCGACCCCTCCTACCTTTTCACCGGACACCCTTCATTTCATTGTACCCCCCGGTCCCTCCGCTGCGGCGTTCCCCGGGGACGCCGGGTTGCCGCTTCGGAGCCCCCCGGGAGGCCGTTGGACGGCAACCACGGGATGGGATCGAAAGCCCCTGCCGCGCATACGGCATAAGTGACGGCCCGGGCGGAAGGCCACCCCTGGAAACTATCCCCCTTCTCCGCGCCTGACAGTGGCCTGTGCAGCCCGCTCGCGGCCCGCCGCACCTCGGCATCACGGGGAGGTGGCGCGGTGCTTGGTGACGCCCTGTTCCAGCGTTCGGCCTGGGCCGGGCTGATCGGGAGCTTCCTCGACCACAGCCTGTCGCTGCACGGGTTGCTGGCAACCGTGCTCGCCCTGGCCGCGCCGCTGACGGTGCGGCCCGCGGCGGAGGAGGAACATGCGGCCATGACCCTGGCCGGGCTTGGCGCTCTCGCCGGGAGCGCCCTGGCGGCGGCATCGACGACGTTCATGGACCTCTGGTCCGGCACGGCGGCGCACGGGCTCTCCGCCAGCGTGATGATCACCATGGGCGCGTCCATGGGCGGCATGCTGGGTGGCGGCTGGCACCTCTGGCGGTGGCGACGTCACCGCTGATCTTCGCCCGGAGCCCACCGCGGGCCACCCCGTGGGACGGAGGCACGGTCGGCAGGAGAGCAAGGTCCGCTGCCCAGAAGCGCCCGGCGGGCAAGCGCACTGGTCAGGCAAGCCCCCTCCTACCCCCGCACCGCACCGTGGGCGTCCCCTGCCGGCTCTTCCATGCCAACCGTGCGTGGCCAACCTTGCGCGGAACCAGCCCCTACGGCGGTAACAGGAAGCGGGGTGGACGCCACTGCCGCGCCGTCTCCCAACGTGGCACCGCGCCCCCACACCTCAACCACGGCCGCCCGGTTGCGCGCCGCGGGCGAAGGCATAGCACGCCTGCAGGATGGTCCACACGACCTCCAGCTCATCGTCGTCCCGGGGACCGTAGACCATCATCGCCGTGGGCGGCAGCCAGCCCCGGCGGGCAACCGGATGCAACTCGCCCCAACCCTTGGCGACCACCACGCGGGCCGTGGCTTCGGGCAGCATGAGATGCAGGCTCCCGTCGTAGGGCGGGTGCAGGTGGGCGAACTCCCGGCCGATCATGAACGCCTCCGGTGGCCCCGCCGCCAGCTCCTCATCGAGGATGAAGGCCCGGGCTCCCGGAACGGAAATCCCGCTAGGCCCCACGCGCACCCCGGGCAGAGCCCGGGCCCGCTCAAACAGCGCCTCCTGCAGCCGGGGGGGAGCGTTCTGGTCCAGCTGCTGGTGGGGGTTCGCCGGGGTGGTCCGGGGCCGTGGACCCCGTCGTTCGGGCAAGGAATCGATCGCCGGCATGGATACCACCATCACCAGGCTCCCTTGTCCATGCCTACTCCACCTCGAAACAGGTGACCGGAGAGGGCAAGCCCGCGATCCGGCGAGAGCCCTCTCCGGTGGCTGCGGTTCGGCCCCTACGGGCCGGTCTAGCGGCAGCACCTACAGGTCGATCCAGCGGCAGGGCGGGCCCCTGCCGGAAGGTTACTGCCCCGGCCCGGCCGGTTCTTCCGTGCTTCCCGGCTGCCCGGGGTGCAGATCCAGCGCCCGCCAGATGGCCGACCAGAGATAGTCCTCCGGCACCGCGCCCTCGAATGAGACACGGTCGTTGATCACCGTCTTGGGCACGGCGAATACCTGGTACTGCTGGGCCAGCTGCGGGTAGGAGGTGGCCTCCACGGCCTCGGCGGTCACCAGCGGGCTCTGCATGGCCAGGTTGATCGCGGAGCGCACGGCCCGCGGGCAATGCGGTCAGGTGGGGGTGAAGAAGACCCGCAGGTGAACGGGCCGGCCCGCCTCGCCAAGCAGGGCCAGAGCTTCGGCCTGGTGACCGGCCTGGCTCCCCGCCCCGCCGGCAGCGGGTGCGTCGCCCCCGGCACCTTCACCGCCGGCGGGCACTGGCGCCGAGGCCTCGATCAGCGCTTCGACCAGCGTCGCGAACTCGTAGCCGAGGGGCGGTCCGACGAACCGCACCCGGCCGCCGGCCCGGCCGTGGAGCACCACCGTGGGCGGCCGCTCGACGCCCAGTTCCCTCGCCCGCTGGCTCTCCCGGTCGATGTCCCTGACCTGGAGGCGGATCGAAGGATGAAGCTGGGCCAGCTCCTTCATCAGCTCGACCGTTTCCTCGCAGCCGGGACACTCGCGGCCGGGAACGAACAGCCGCATGTCACGGGTGAATACCTCCACATCGACGGGGCCCGCCAAGTCCTGGAGCCGTTCCTGCAGCACCTTCCGGTCTTGCTCGCGAATCAGCGCCATGCCATCGCCTCCACTGCGGGAGCCAGCCCGAGCCCCGTCCCTGTCGGCCACGGGGCTCGTAGCCGGGTGTTTGCTTCCCCGGCACGGCCCACCTTTCCGCCAAGGGCACCGGCGCTAGCGGGCGCCGTCATGGCCGCGGCCGCCCGCACCTTCTTGTGACGGCCGCGCGTAACTTCCAGCCCCAGCATAGCCTGGGCGCGGAGGCGGCTCAAGGCACCACCGGCACCGGAGAGGGCCACGCCCTGGCCAGCGGCCGGGACGGCAGGCCGGATACGGGTCCGGACTGGCGGGTTTCCTGCGCGCAGGACACGGGGGCATGCGGGCGCCCCCTGGTGCACCGTCCCCTGTCACTTCGTGGCCGCCGCAGCGCCGCTGGTCATGGCGGTGTGGTGGACCTGACAGAGGCGGATCATCTCGTCATACGACATGTTCATCATGGTCTGGTGCATCGCGTCCATGCCGGCCCCGGCCATGGGTCCCCGGGACGAACCGGCCCTCGCGGCCGCCATGGCCGGATGGTGAACGGCGCGCATGCCCGCCGGCATTAGAGCCCCGTTGCGTCCCCGCGGTCCGGCATTGCCGGACGCGGCCAAGGCGGCGGAGGACACGCCCAGCACGAGAATGAGAACCAGCCCCAACAGCAGCGCCCAACCTCTCCTCACCACGCGCTTCATCCCCTGCACCTCCTGTCACTGGCGCCGGCCGTTCCGCGGCGGGCCAGCCGTTCCGGAGCAGCCTGGCCTTCCCGGCGCGGAAGGCCGGGACGGGTTGGCAGGGCCCTGCTGTGCCGGCCCCGGCCCACCGTCACCGTAACACGCCCCTGTGGAAGTCCCGTGCCGGCGGCGGGGAGAATCGGTGGAGGGGTGAAGGGCTCTCTTCATGCTTTCTGCACAGATTCTGCACCCGGGTCGCACACGCGGGCGGTACACTGACCCTGGGAGGCGGGCCGGATCGCGGCGGGGGTATCTGGCGTGCCCGGCCGGTTCGCTGGGCAGGCGGGTCACGCCGGAACCCTGGCGAGCCGCAACGGCGACGGATCCCCGGCGACCTGGAACGGAAGGTTGGATCGACCGGTGCGTCCGAAGCCGCTGTTCCTCAGCCTGTGGGCCTTCGGCGCGGGCTTGAGCCTGCTGACCGCCCTGGTCCTCGGCTTCGTGTTCATCCCCCTGGCCGCCCAGGCCGGTCCGGCCGGTCGCGGCGGCGCGGCGGTGCTGCGGACCGTCATGGTGGTCATGGTCCTGGCTTCGGCCGGCGCCCTGTCCGTGGCCACCGGCCTCGCCTGGTTGATCTCCCGCCGGCTGGCCCGGCCCCTGGAACGGCTGGGCCAGGCCGCCCGAGCCATCGCCCGGCAGCCCCTGGGCTACGTGGTCCAGCTTCCGCCGGCCCCATACCGGGAGGCCGCCGATCTGGCCCGAACCCTGGAGACCCTGTCGGCCGAACTGGCCCGGGAACAGGCCCAGAAGGACGCCTTCCTGGCGGCGGTGGCCCACGAGTTGCGCACGCCGCTGACCTACCTCCAGGGCTACGCCCGGTCGTTGCTTGACGGCATGGTGGCCGACCCGGAGGCCGTGCGCGACCACCTGACGGTCATCGACCGGGAGGCCCGGCGGTTGGGGCGGATGGTCGGGGATCTGCTGGATCGGGAAGCCCTGGCCTCGGGGCGGGTCTCCCTGCGTACCGGGCCGGTCGACCTGGCCGTCCTGGCGGGCGAGGCCGTTGAGGATGCGGCCCCGGCCGCCCGGGAAAAGGGCGTGGACCTCGAACTGGAGGTGCACCCGCCCTTGCCTGCCGTGCAGGCCGACGCCGGCCGGCTGCGCCAGGTGCTGTGGAACCTGCTCGACAACGCGCTGGCCCACACCCCACCGGGCGGCCGGATCTGGGTGGAGGTCTGCCGCGCCGGGCAAGCGGTCGAGGTGACGGTCCACGACACGGGCACCGGTTTCGACCCCGCGGAGAGCGAGAACATCTGGCGCCCGTTCTACCGCGTGGACAGGCATTCCGGAGGCCCCCGGCCCCCGGGGCGGCGGGGTTACGGCCTCGGGCTCGCCACGGTGCGGCAGGTCATTGAAGCCCATGGCGGTACGGTCCATGCCGACGGCCGGCCGGGGCAGGGCGCCTCGGTGGGCTTTCGCCTGCCGGTGATGCCGCCGGCCGGCGTTCCTGCCGCGGCGGCGCCAGCCGCCCGGCCGGGGAGGGCGATCCCCAATGCTGCGGGCGATGGCGATTTTGGGATGCCTTCCGCGGACGAACCCGGCCGCCGGGCGGCGTCCGGTCCCGGGCCGCGCGCCTCCGTGCAAAAGCCGGCCCCGGGGCCGCTGCCGAGGGCCGGGGACCGTGCCTGGGCCGGCGGCGAGTCCCTGGTCGCCGCGCTCTTGGTGATCGTGGGCGTTCTGGCGCTGGCGACGGCCTCGCTCCTGCCCCGGCTGGTATCCCCGGCGGGTGCCGGAGGCTTTGCCGACCTGTTGATCATCGCCCTGACGGGAGCCGTCAGCACCGTTTTGCTGGCGGGCATTATCGCCCTTTTATACAGGGCCTGGATGGGAGGCCGGTCGACATGATGATGCATCCCGGGTGGAGCAACGGTTGGGGCTTGTGGGGGATGTGGCTGGCCATGGTAGCCTTCTGGCTCGTGCCGCTGTTGCTGGTGGCCGGCATCTTCTGGCTCTTCCTGGGACGGGACCGCCATCGTGGGGACCGGGGGTCCGAGCCGGCGGTTTTCGACGAGAACCGCCGGGCCCTCGCCGTCCTCAAGGAGCGGTACGCCCGGGGCGAGATCAGCCGCGAGGAGTTCGAGCGGATCAAGGACGACATCATGAAATCGTAGGTGGCACCGGCGTGGACGTCCTGGGGAGGTCACCCGGGAAATGGGGACGGGAGAATACGGCTACCATTCCGGTGATGCACCGTCACCGGACCGCCATCGCGGCGCGGACGCCCCGGCCGTCCTGGTGGTCGACGACGAGGCGGAGATCCGGCGCCTGCTCCGGCTGTACCTGGAACGGGCCGGGTTCGTCGTGATGGAGGCCGGCGATGGTCCGTCCGCCCTGGCGGCTTTCGATGCCGCCGGGCGGCAAGGCCGCCCCGTGGCGGCGGTGGTGCTCGACCTGATGCTGCCCGGCATGGACGGGTGGGAGGTCTGCGAACGGCTCCGGGAACGCAGCCCGGTGCCCATCCTCATGCTGACCGCCCGCGGTGAGATCCACGAGCGGCTGCACGGCTTCCACCTGGGGGCCGACGACTATGTGGTCAAACCTTTCGACCCGCGGGAGATCGTGGCCCGCGTCCGGGCCCTCCTCCGCCGCGGGATGCCGGCTGCCGGGGCGACCCGGCCCCCGGGGGCCGAACCGGCCCTTGAACTCGGCCGGCTGGTCATCGATCCCGGCGCCCGCACGGTGACGGTCGACGGGCAACCCGTCCCGCTGACCCGCACCGAGTTCGACCTTCTCTACATCCTGGCCCGCCACCGCGGCCAGACGCTGGGCCGCCAGCAGATCCTGGACCGCCTGCGGGGCGGCGACTATTTCGGCGACGAGCGGGTCGTCGACAGCCACGTTCGCAACCTGCGAGAGAAGCTAGAGCCCTTCGGGCTGCGCCACCTCATCGCCACCGTCTGGGGCGTGGGGTACCGCTTTGATGGTTAGGGCGATTGCAGCGCCCGGCCCCGCAGGCCCTTACGCCGAGCCCAGCCGCTGTCGCAGCACATGCCGTTGCAGCTTGCCGCTGGCAGTGCGCGGCAGGGGTTCGGAGGTGAAGAGGACCCGGCGGGGTACCTTGTACCGCGCCAGCCGCTCGGCGCAGAAGCGCAGGAGAGCCTCTTCCGTCACCGGAGACGGAGGCCGGGCCGGATCCGGGGCCGGGGATCCGTACCGGCTCGGTTGCGCAGCCAGGACGGGGGCTGAGGCGCGGCTCCGTTCCGGGTCCCGGGCAGGGACTGGAGTGCGACCCGCTTCCGGGACCGCGTCCCCCCCGGAGCCAAGGCCCGCGCCCGGTGCCGCATCCAGGTGGGGTGCACGCAGCCGCACCACCGCCACCGGCACCTGCCCCCACTCCGGATCCGGCACCCCGACCACCCCGGCCTCCTCCACCGCCGGGTGGGCCAGCAGCACCGCCTCCACCTCCGCCGGGTAGACGTTCTCGCCGCCGGAGATGATCAGATCGTCCCGGCGGTCTGCCACGTAGAGGTAGCCCTCCTCATCCATGTAGCCCAGGTCGCCGGTGTGGAACCAGCCGTCCCGCCAGGCGCGGCTGGTGGCATCGGGCCGGCGGTGGTACCCCGGGCTGACCGTGGGGCCCTGCACGGCGATCTCGCCCACCTGGCCGGGCGGCAGGTCGCGGCCGCGTTCGTCCACGATGCGCAGCCGGTTGAAGAACAGCGGCTTGCCGGCCGAGCCCAGCTTGCGCAGGGCGTCGGCCGGCGCCAGGGTGGCAAACTGGGAGGCCGTCTCCGTCATGCCGTAGGTCTGCACCACCGGGATGCCGCGGGCGGCGCAGGCCTCAAGCAAGGGCCGCGGGGCCGGCCCGCCGCCCAGCAGCACGCAGCGCAGGTGCTCGGGATACGGCCGGGGGCCGCGCTCGTCCAGCATGCGCTGGAGCATGGTGGCCACCACGGAGATCACCGTCACCCGGTGCCGCTCGATGGAGGCGTTGACCGCCGCCGGGTCGAACCGCCGGTGCAGCACCATGGGGATCCCGTAGATCGCCGACCGGAAGACGATGGACAGCCCGCTGACGTGGAAGAGGGGCACGCAGCAGAGCCAGCGGTCGTCCCGGTGCAGGCCCAGATTCAGGGCCGACTGGACGGCGCTCCAGAAGTGGTTGCCGTAGGTCAGGACGGCGCCCTTGGGCCGGCCCGTGGTCCCCGAGGTGTAGATGATGCAGTGGGGCGCCGCCAGGTCGATGGCGGCGGGAAGCCCCGCGGTCGAGGCCGTGGACGGAACCGCGGCAGAAGCCGGGACCGCGGCAGCCCCGGTGTCCCCGGTGGAAGGTGGGGCCGTGGGACCGGCGGAAGTCGTGGTAGCACCCCCGGCGGAAGCCGTGGCGCAAGGGGCTTGGACCGGTCCCTGGGTCGCCGCCCCCGCCATCAGCAAATCGCTGGCTAGGCCGGCCAGGGAGAGAAGGCAAGGCCGCCCCTTCGAGCCGGACGGTGCCCGGTTGGCTTGCGCCGGCTCGGAAGAAGGGTGGGCCGCCACCGCCGCTGCGGTCTCCCCGAACCCCTGGCCGTAAATCAGCCAGCCGGCGCCGCTGTCGGCCACCTGCCAGGCCAGTTCGGCCGGCGTCAGGCGCACGTTGAGGGGAACCAGCACGGCGCCCGCCCGAATCACGGCGTGGATCAGCACGACGTATCCGGGCTCGTTGGCCGCCAGCACCGCGACGGTCTGGCCCGGCCGGACACCGGCTGCCCGGAGCCGCTCGGCCAGCGCCGTCGCCGCGGCGTCCAGCTCCGCGAAGGTCCAGCAGCGTTCGTCACGCGTGGAGGCTGGGTCGCCGGCCACCAGCAAAGCCAGGCCGTCGGGTTGCAGCTCCGCCTGGCGGTGAAGCCAGTCGGGCATCGGCCCGGTCCATGCCCAGGCAGCCGGCCCCCCGGCCGTTCCGGGTCGACCCGGCCCAACGTGCTCCGGCCGTCCCGCCTGATCAGAAACGGGGGGTTGGGGCGCGGTCACGTTTCCTCCTCCACCTAGCCTGGTCGGCGTCGTCGCCGGGCAGACGTCACGGCCCCCTGCGCACCACCACCATCATAGGACTCGTCGCCGAACCAAGACAGGCCTTTTCCCGGTCGCCACCGAAATGGCATCCAGGGACACCAGGCCGTTTGCAAGGAGGGAACCCCATGGCCCACACCATCCACTCCCGTCACGTCCACTACGGCTGGGACAACGGCCTCGAGCCGGTGCTGGAGGTCGAACCCGGCGAGGCGGTTGAGTTCGAGGTGGTCGATGCCTCGGGCGGCCAGCTGAACCCCGGTTCGACCGCCGCGGACGTGGCGCGGCTCGACTTCGAGCGGGTCAATCCCGTCACCGGACCGGTGTTCATCAAGGGGGCGAAGCCGGGGGACGTGCTGGAGGTCGAGATCCTGGAGTTCGGTCCCGCCCGCTGGGGCTGGACGGCCATCATCCCCGGGTTTGGCCTTCTGGCCGGCGAGTTCCCGGAACCCTACCTCAAGATCTGGGACCTGTCGGGGACCGGTGACCGCGCCTGGTTCAACGAGCGCATCGCCGTGCCCCTCGCCCCCTTCCCGGGCACCATCGGCGTCGCTCTGCCCGAGCCGGGGCGGCACAGCATCGTCCCGCCGCGGAAGAACGGCGGCAACATGGACATCCGCCACCTGACCGCCGGCACCCGGCTGCTCCTGCCGGTGTGGGTCGAGGGGGCGCTCTTCTCCATCGGCGACACCCACGCCGCCCAGGGGGACGGGGAGGTGTGCGGCACGGCCATCGAGACGGCCATGCAGGTGGCCTGCCGCTTCCGCATCCGCCGCGACCTGCGCCTGGACGAACCGGCCTTCATCGTGCCGGGGCCGCTGGCGTCGGGCCAGGACCCGCGGGGCTACTTCGTCACCACCGGGATCAGCGACGACCTGATGGAGGCCAGCCGCAAGGCCGTGCGGGCGATGATCCGCTATCTGGGGGAGACCTACCATCTGGAGCCTGCGGAGGCCTACGCCCTGGCCAGCGTGGCCGTGGACCTGAAGATCAGCGAGGTGGTCGACGCGCCCAACTGGTTGGTCTCGGCGTTCCTCCCCCAGTCCCTGTTCGTCCGGTGAGGGCCGGTGAGGAAGGGCAGGCGGAGGGCTATCGACCGCGACGTGCGGCCGGCAGCAAGGGGCGGTGCGGGCGGGACGCGCGCCGCCCCGACACGTTGGTCTGTAAGGGGCGCTCGGTCGATGTTCACGACAACTTCGCCTGACCGTCTCGTCTCCTGACCCACCGCTCCACCCATCGTGCCAGTTCCCGCTCATCCATGTGACCAACCGCTACCCGTTCCATGACCTCAACCGCCTCCGCTGGTGGCGGATCGAAAACGAGACCTTCGGACGCAAGCCAGAGGCCGAGTGCCAAGAAAGCCGTCCGCTTGTTTCCATCCACAAACGGGTGGTCGCGCACAAGGGCATGCGCACACGCCGCTGCCTGTGCAACAGGCGTCCGGTAAGCAGGTTGTCCACCGACAGTCTGGAGTGCCCTCGCACCAGCCGCGTCAACGCGACCTACGTCAAGAACCCCTGGCGCGCCACCGCCGAACTCAAGGGCCAGGTCGTGTAAATAGAGGATCTGAGCGGGGGTGAGACTCATCGCCGGGCGAGCTCTTCGAGGGTGACCCGGTGCCTTTCGGCGAATCGCCGGGCCTCCTCGACGAACGACGGGTCAACGCCTGTCGCGGAGTCCAAGGGCCGGATGACCACCTGCCGCTGGACACGATCCACCTCGACCTCGACCGGAGCACCCTCCTTCAGCCCCAGCTCATGAAGCTCCCGGGCGGGCAGGGTAACACCAAGGCTCTGGCCGATCCGTAAGATTCGCCGGATCCCCATGGCCAACCCTCCCACGCAGATCCTGATGAAAACATTCTAACACCTGGTAGGTCCAGCTGCCGCCGCTGTTCCTGGGGTTCCTGGCGCTGGCGGTCCTGACCGTGACCCGCCGCGACGTGGTCTGAGCCCGCCCCTTTGGCCATCCTATCGGACAGGCCGCCGGGCAGCGGAGCACGGATGCGGCAGCCGCCGCGAGGGAGGATCGCCGCCATGCCGACCCTCTGGCCCTGGGTCATCACCTGGGGACTGATCGTTGCCGCCGGAATCGCCCTGTGGGCCTTCATGCGCCGGGCCCACTACCAGCGCCAGCGCCGGGACAAGATCTAGCGGCCGGTACCAGCGCATCGAGCCGCCGGTACTGGCGCATCGAGTCGCCCACCGGCGCAAGGGGTCCTAGGCGGCACCGGCCGGGAAGAACACGCCCGGATTGAGCACCCCCGCCGGGTCGAGGGCGGCCTTCAGCGCCCGCAGGGCCGCCACGTGCCCGGGGCCGTGCTCCCGCTCGAAGAACGGTGCAAAGTCGCGGCCGGTGCCGTGGTGGTGGCTGAGGGTGGCGCCGTGGGCAAGGAAGGCCTCGAACCCTGCCTGTTGCACGTCCCGCCACGCCGCCCACATCGCGTCCCGCGGCGGCTTGAGGACGAAGGTGAAGTAGAGCGAGCATCCATCGGGGTACGCGTGGGTCACGCGGCAGAGGACCATGGCCACCGCCGACCATCGCTCCATGCGCCGGAACAGCGCCTCCCGCACCGCCTCCCGCAGGGCCGCCGCGCGGGACCACGCCGTCGCCGTCTCCAGCGTGTCGACCACCAGGCCGTGGTCGATCATCACGTCCCGCCAGTAGGGTTGCTGGACGAACCCCTCCCTCCACGCCTGCACGCCGGCCGGCGGCACCTCCCGGCCGCCGGCGGCCCGGCACAGGCGGGTCGCCTCCTCCCAGGCCACCGTCACCGCCCGCTCCCCGTCGGGTTCCGTCACCTCGAAGCCCAGGTGCAGGAAGGCCCCCGGTTCCATCCCCGCCCGGCCCCAGAAGGCCACCATGGCCTCGTACTCGTCCAGCAGGCGCAGGACCGGCGGGTAGATGCCGGCCTGGACGATCCGGCGCACCGCCTCGAGCCCCTCGGCGAACCCCGCGAAGCGAAAGCCGGTGGCCCGCTTCCGCGCGGGAGGGACCTGCAGCCGCAGCACCGCCTCGGTGATGACGCCCAGGGCGCCCTCGGAGCCGATGAACCAGGCCTTGCCGTCGGGGCCGGAGGCCGACTGGGGCACCTCCCGGGTCTCGACCCTGCCCCGGGGCGTCACCACGCGCAGGGATTCCACCGCGGTCTCGATCTTGCCGTACAGGGTGGCAAAATGCCCGCCGGCCCGGGCGGCGATCCAGCCGCCCACGGTGGAGCAGGCGTAGGACTGCGGGTAATGGCGGAAGGCCAGCCCTTCGCTGCGCAGGGTCTCTTCCAGGTCCGGCCCCAGGGTGCCCGCCCGCACCCGGGCGCGCCGGCTAGCCCGGTCGATGGCGACCACCCCCCGCAAGTCCCGCAGGTCCACGTTGATGACGCCGTTGTAGCTCGCGCGCACGTCGGGCTCGATGCCGCCCACCACCGAGCTGCCGCCGCCCGTGGGGATCAGGGCCACCTGCCGGGCTGCGGCGTACTCCAGGAGGCGCAGGACGTCCTCCTCGTCAGCCGGGTAGGCCACCAGGTCGGGGAAGCGCAGGTTCGTACCGGTGCGCAGGCGGATCAGGTCCCCGGTGCTCCGGCCGGCGGCGTGCAGGGCCCGCTCGTAGGGGGTGGCGGCCAGGCGCCCCCGGAACCCCTGCAGGCCAGGTAGACACCCCGCCCCGTCTAGTTCGAGGCGCGCCGGAGGCAGGCGCAGGCCGTCCAGCGGTACCGGTGACCGGTAATCCTCCGCCCGCACGCCGGCCAGCACTCCCAGCGACCGCCGCCAGCGCTCCACGGCCTCCGGGCCGGGTTCTTCCCCGGCATAGCCCCACCCGTTCCAGTGCCGCACCTTGCCCGCCCACGAGGACATGACCATCCCCCTCCGTCTTCCGGTTTGAGCGGTTCTTTCGCCCTCCCCCGCAGAGGACCCTGGTCACCGTTTCTGCCGCGCACCCCCGGTGTCCCCTGATCCCCTCAGGTCTGAGCCGCCCCCCAACCCCCTGGCAAAAAGGCGGGCCGCCGGTTCCCCCTTGGGAACCGGCGGCCCGCAGGCCGGCGCGTCCCGGCCCGTCCAAAGCTGTCCTCTCTATTCCCGCCGCGTCCCACCGCGATGCCCGCCGGGCTCTCGACCCGCCGGGCCTTCCAAACCCTTGCAGGCTTCCGGCGCTCAGGCGCCCACCCGCACGCCGGCTTCCGCCCCGGTCCCGGTCCCCGGGCCTGGCACCCGGCGCCCGCGGTACACGTCAACGTCCAGGCGTCCCGCCAGGCGGCTGGTCAGGATCCCCGCCGTCATGGCGCCGCTGACGTTGAGAGCCGTGCGCCCCATGTCTATCAGGGGCTCCACCGAGATCAGCAGGCCCGCCAGCCCCACGGGCAGGTTCAGCATGGACAGCACCAGCAGCGACGCAAACGTGGCGCCGCCGCCCACGCCCGCCACGCCGAAGGAGCTGATGGCCACCACGCCGACCACGCTGAGCAAAAAGCCCGGCGTCCAGGGGTCGATGCCGGCCAAAGGCGCCGCCATGACCGCCAGCATGGCGGGATAGACGCCGGCGCAGCCGTTCTGCCCGATGGACAGGCCCAGGGACCCGGCCAGGTTGGCGATGCCCTGGGGTACGCCGAGTTCCTCCACTTGGGTGCGGACGTTGAGCGGCAGGGTCGCCGCGCTCGACCGGGACGAGAAGGCGAAGGTGAGCACGGGCAGCGCCTTGCGCACGTAGGCCGCCGGGCTCAGGCCGGCCGCCCCCAAGAACAGCAGGTGCAGAAGGAACATGGCCACCAGCGCCGCGTAGGAGGCGACGACCAACTTGCCCAGTTGCCAGATGGCGCCGTAGTCGCTGGTGGCGGCCACCCGAGTCATGATGGCCAGGATGCCGTAGGGCGTGAGCCGGATCACCTGCCGCACCATGCCCATGACCACGCCCTCCAGCGCCCGGACGATCCCGGCGAAGGTCTCGGCCGCCTGGGGGTCCCGGTGCCGCAGGCCCAGGTACGCCGAGCCGACGAAGGCCGCAAAGATCACCACGGCGATGGTCGACGCGCGCCGCTGCCCGGTGAAGTCGAGGAAGGGGTTGGCGGGCAGCAGCTCCAGCAGCCGCTCGGGCGCCGACATCTGCTGCAGCTCGCCGAAGGTCTGCTCCAGCTGCTGGATGCGCTGGGCCTCCGCCTGGCCCTGGTGGAACTGGCTGGCGTCAAGGCCGAACAGGCCGACGGACCCGATGCCCAGGACGGCCGCGATGGCCGTGGTGGCCACCAGGATCGCGACCACGGTCAGGGCCAGCCGGCCGGTGTTGTCGGCCAGTTCCATGCGGGTGAAGGCGGAGACGATGGCGACGAACACCAGCGGGATGGTCACCATCTGGAGCAGCTTGACGTAGCCCGTCCCCACCAGGTTGAACCACTCCACCGAGGCAGGGATCACCCCGGGCTGTGCCTGGTAGGCGGTGTGCAGAATGAGGCCGTAGATCACGCCGAGCCCGAGGCCGGCGAACACCCGGCTGGAAAAGCTGAACCCGCGGCCCTTCATCCAGTAGAGCACCGCGATCAGGACGAACAGACCCGCGACGTTCAGCGCCACGGGAAGCCATGCCATTGCGGGATCCTCCTTACCTGCCCGGTTTCCCCTGCTGCGGCCGCCGCGGTGGTCCCGCAGCATCCCTCCTAATCCGCTCGGCATACTCATTAAATCCCAGGGCGCTCCCGGGCGCAAGGGACACCGGTCACGGTAACCCGGCCTGCACCGAACCCGCTGCAGCCGTGCCTACTTGAAGCAACACAATGGCCCCGCGGAACAGCGGGGCCTCCGGTCAACATCGGTGGGCGGACCGAACCCATGCATGGAACCGCGGTGTGCCCATCAGGGAAACCGCGGGAACTTGCTCCAGTCGGGCTTGCGCTTCTCCAGAAAGGCCCGCTGGCCTTCCTTGGCCTCGTCGGTGAGGTAGTAGATCAAGGTGGCGTCGCCCGCCAGCTGCTGCAGGCCCGCCAGCCCGTCGGTGTCGGCGTTGAAGGCCGCCTTGAGCATGCGGATGGCGATGGGGCTCTTGTCCAGGATCTCCCGGGCCCACTTGACGCCCTCCGCCTCCAGCTGGTCGGCAGGCACCACGGCGTTGACCAGGCCCATCTCCAGGGCTTCCTGGGCGGTGTACTGGCGGCAGAGGTACCAGATCTCGCGGGCCTTCTTGTGCCCCACGATGCGCGCCAGCAGGCCGGCGCCGTAACCGCCGTCGAAGCTGCCGACCCGGGGCCCCGCCTGGCCGAAGCGGGCGTTGTCCGCGGCGATGGTCAGGTCGCAAACCACGTGCAGCACATGGCCGCCGCCGATGGCGTAACCGGCCACCAGGGCGATGACCGGCTTGGGCAGCGTGCGGATCTGGCGCTGCAGGTCCAGCACGTTGAGCCGCGCCATGCCCCCTTCGTCCACGTAGCCGCCGTGGCCCCGCACCTTCTGGTCGCCACCGCTGCAGAAGTTGCCTCCCGCCCCCGTCAGCAGGACCACGCCGATGCGCGGGTCGTTGCGGGCGTCGGTGAAGGCGTCCTGCATCTCCATGACCGTCTCGGGCCGGAAGGCGTTGAGCACGTGGGGCCGGTTGATGGTGATCTTGGCGATGCCCTCGCCGTCGGCCTTCTCGTAGATGATGTCCTCGTAATCCTTGACCTTGATCCAGCGCGGAAGCTGGACGTCCGTCGCCATCCCCTTCCCTCCCCGGTGACTCTGCCCCTTCGGGCTGCCTGTCCATCGTAGTACGCCATGGTACCTACCACGCCGTGGTACCCGCCGCGCCATCGTAGCACGCCGGGCGGACCTTGGGCGGGCCGGACTCTTGGGGCGGCGGCGACCCGCGCCGCACCGGCAACCGGGCGGCGGGGCCATCTTCCGGCTGCCCGGGGCCCGCCAGGGCTTTCGCGCCCGGGCTTTCCCGGATCACGGCCGGTGCTCCCGCCAGAAGGCTCCCACCTCCCGGACGAAGGCGGCCGGTTCTTCCAGGTGGACGGTGTGCCCTGCCCCCGGGACGATCACTGCCCGCCCGCGCGGAATCCGCTCGGCCATGGTGCGGGCCAGGGCGGCGTACTTGGCATCGGCCGCGCCCGCCAGGCAGAGCACCGGCATGGGCAGGTCCGGCAGGCGGTCCCAGAGGGGCGGCTGAACCCCGGCCCCCATGCCCCGCAGGCTGCCGGCCAGCCCCCGCGGCCGCTGGGCCAGGCGGGCGGCCCGGACCGACGCCCGGGCCGCGGGGTCGAGGTCCTTAAGCCCGGCAAAGAGGGGCAGCTCTTCCCAGGCCCGCGTGAAGGCCCCGACCCCCTCCTCCTCGATCCGGCGCGCCAGGGCCTCGTCGGACCGGCGGCGGGCCTCCCGCTCGGCGGGATCGGCCAGCCCGGGCGACGACGACTCCAGCACCAGCGAAGCCACCCGCTCCGGCGCCGCGGCCGCCAGGCTCAGGGCCACCCGCCCGCCCATGGAGTAGCCCACCAGGTGCACCCGCCCGATGCCCAGCCGGTCAAGCAGGGCCACCAGGTCGGCGACCTGCTCCTCCATGCGGTACCGGTCCGGGCCGGCCGGCGCCGCCGAGCGGCCGTGGCCCAGAAGGTCCACGGCCAGCAGCGGCCCCGCGGCGGCCAGCTGGGACCAGACCCCCACCCAGGTGGCGGTGCTGCCGGTGAAGCCGTGGAGCAGCAGCGCCGGCTCCGGGAGCCTGAAGCTGCCCCCTGCCGGCAGGAGCGCCGGTAGGAGCGGCCCCAGCTCCAGATGGTGGCGGAGTGGCCAGCCTTCGGCTTCGACGTAATAGCGGGCCCCGCGGACCCGGACGAACCCGGCCTGGGCGCCCCCGGCCGGCGGCGCAACCCCAGGCTCTGGAGCCTTCCCACCGGCTCCCGGGGCTCGAACCTGCCCGCCGGCCACTGCCAGCACCTCTGCCGGCCGGGATGCCGGGTCCTCCTGGCCTGGCCCCCCCCTGCCTTCCGCTGCCGGGGGGGCTGAACCCGCCGCAGCCCCATCGCCGGCGGGCTCCAGGGCCCGGGCGGTGGCCGCCTCCGGCGGCGCGCCGGCCAGCCCGGCCTCTGCCAGCGCCGCCGCCACCGCCTGCCAGATCTGCCGGTGGTGGTCCACATTGCGCTGCCGGTTCGTCCGGATCTCGATGATGGACGGGCCAGGGGTGCTGCCGTCCGCAGGGCCGGTGCGCTCCGCAAGGGTGCCCGGGGCCGGGGCGCCCGGAAGGCCGGTTCCACCACCACCCCGCGCCCGGTCCAGCGCCTCCTGCACGGCCGCCCGGAAGTCATCCCAGGTGTCGACCCGGCGGTAGGGGATCCCGTACAGGGCCGCTGCATGGCGAAAGTCCAGCCCGTGGGGCGTGCCCCAGAGCACCTCGAACTCCGCCGGATCCAGCCGGCTCTGGGCCAGGAAGGAGAAGATCCCCCCGCCGTCGTTGTTCACCACCACCGCCACCAGCGGCAGCCCGTAGCGGGCGGCCGCCCAGAGGCCGTTGAGGTCGTGATAGAAGGAGAGGTCGCCGAGCAGCAGCACCACGGGCCCCTCGCCGGCCGCCGCCACCCCTGCGGCGGTGGAGACCACCCCGTCGATGCCGGCGGCTCCGCGGTTGGCCAGGATGCGGACGGGGTGCGGGCCCGCCGGAAAGAAGGTGTCCACGTCCCGGACGGGCATGCTGTTGCCGGTAAAGAGCAGGGTGCCCGCAGGCAGGAGCCGGGCCAGTTCCGCCGCCACCCGGGGCTCGGCCGGTTCGTCCCACCGGGCCAGCTGGCGGGCCATGGCCTGGCGGGCGATGTGGTTGAGGCGCTGCCAGAGGCCCAGCCAGGAACTGCCGCCCGCAGGACTCAAGGTATCGCCGGGCACCGGAACCGGCTGCGCCGGACCGCCGGCGGCTGCCGAACCGGCCGGGACGATCGCGCTGGAGAAACCTGTGGAGGAACCGGCGGCCCCCGGGCTGGACAGCGCGCCCTGATCCCGGGTCGCCGGCGGGCCGCCCGCCCGGGATGCCATCCCCGTCCCGGCGGGCTCCGTCCCCGCTACGGCTTCGGCCCCCGTCCCCGGGGGTCGCAGGGTCTGCGTCCCCGCGACGGCTCCGGCCCCCGTCCCGGCGCACCGCCGGGTCTCCGTCCCCGGGGCGGCTTCACCCGCCGCACCAGCCAGGGCCTGGGGCTCGCCTTGCCCGGCCGCCGGCTGGTCCTGCCGGGCCCGGGCCGGTTCGTCCCCGCCATGGGCCGCCGCTAGCTGCGCCAGCTGCCAGCAGGCCTGCACGGGGTCCGCCCGTACCACCAGCGCTGCCCCGTGGCTGGGGTCGGGCCAGCCGCCCTCGTCGATCACCACCTGCACGGCCCCGGGGTGCCGCTCCAGGAACTGGGCCAGGGGCTTGGACACCGGCATGCCGCCCAGGCGCAGGACCACGTCGGGGGCCAGGGCCCTTGCCAGGCCGGGGACCCGCAGGAACGCGTCGTAGGCGTCGATGATGGGGCCCGGGACCGGCCCCGGCACCACATGGGAGCCGCACCGCACCCCGGACAGGGGGTCCGCCAACACGGGCAGGCCAAGGCGCTGGGCCAGCCGGGTCACCGCCACGGCCAGGGGCGGTCCCTCCGCCGGGGAGGCCGGTGCGCCGCCGGGACCGCCTGCCGCCGGCCCCACACCGGGGGCCGCCGCCAGTGCGGGGGAAAGGGGCCCGCAGACGATGAGCCCCCGCCTCGCGCCGGCCAGCAAGCCGAAGAGCTCGTGGGCCTGGGCTTCCGTCAGGGCACCGGCGCCAAGCCTCGGCTCGACGAGCCGCGGCCGGGCAGGCCCCGGCTGTGCAGGCCGCGACCGGGCAGGCCACGGCCCAGCGAGCGGCTGGGCATGGCCCGCCCCGGCGAGCCGCGCTGCGGCGCCGAGCGGCGCCTGGCCCGCCGGCCGCACCTGGCCGGCGAGGTGCGCCTCGACGGCTTCCCGTTCCGATGGCCGCTGACCAACCGGCTCCCCCCCGGCCCGCCGCCGTTCAACGGCCGCGAGGCCTCCCATCAGGCCAACGGCTTCAGCGGCTGCGGAGCCGCCCACCGCAGCGGGATGGGATGAGGCGCCCTGCCCGGCCGGCCAGAGTTCGACCGGCGCCTCGGGCACCAGGGGCTCCCGGAAGGGCACGTTCAGGTGGACGGGGCCCGCCGGGGCCGCCAGGGCCTCGGTCACGGCGCGCACCGCCGTCCGGGTCACGTAGGCGCGGGCGGCGGGGTCGTCTTCCGGCAGGGGCAGGTCGGCGAACCACTTGGCGTGCCGGCCGTAGAGGTGGATCTGGTCGACGGTCTGGGAGGCGCCGAACTCCCGCAGCTCGTGGGGGCGGTCGGCGGAGAGGACCACCAGCGGAACCCGGCCGTAGCGCGCTTCGATCACCGCCGGGTAGAAGTTGGCCGGCGCCGTCCCCGACGTGGCCACCACCGCCGCCGGCCGGCCCGTGGCGCGCCCGAGCCCCAGGGCGAAGAAGGCCGCCGAGCGCTCGTCCAGCTGCACCCAGAGCCGCACGCCCGGATGCCGGGCCGCCGCCAGGGCCAGGGGCGTGGACCGGGACCCCGGGCACACCACCACGTGCTCGACCCCCGCGCTCACCAGGCCGTCCACCAGGGCCAGGGCCCAGACCAGGTTGATCCGGCCCCGGTCCGGCCCCCCGAGGGCGGCAGATCCGGGCGCCACGGCGGGCGCAATGGCCCCCGGGCCGGAGGGCCCGGCGGACCCAGCAGGCCCGGCCGGCACGGCCGCCCCAGCGGCGCCCCAGGCTCCCGCGGTCCTGCTGCCGGCATCGCCCCCGCCGGAGGATGCACCGGCCACCGCACCCCCCGCGGCGGGCCCGGCCGCGGCGCCGGCCCTTCCTGCGCCGGGCTCCTCCCGCCGCCCTTGGGGGCCTGCTCCGACCGGCTCAGCCACCGTGGTCCACCTCCGGGGCGCCGGGTTCCACCCCCAGGGCAGCGGCCAGCGGCTGCAGCTTCAGGGCCGTCTCCTGCCATTCGCGCCCGGGGTCCGACCCCGCCACCACGCCGCAGCCGGCAAAGAGCCACGCCTCGGGCCCCCGCACCACCCCCGAGCGGATGGCCACCGCCATCTCCCCCTCCCCCCGGTGGTCGAACCAGCCCAGGGGAGCCGCGTACCAGCCCCGGCTTCCGCCCTCCCAGCGACGGATGAACGCCAGGGCCCGCTCCCGCGGCCAGCCGCCCAGGGCCGGTGTGGGATGGAGCCGCGCCACCAGCTCCGGCACCGTGGCGCCATCGACCACCCCCGTGATGGGCGTGTACAGGTGCTGCACGTTCCGCAGCTGGAGCAGGCGGGGCTCCGCCGGGACGTCCAGCACCCGGCACACCGGCCCCAGGGTGTCCCGCAGCATCCGCACCACCAGCGCATGTTCTTCCCGTTCCTTGGGACTGGCCAGCAGCTCCCGGGCCAGGGCAGCGTCGGCCTCAGGGGTCGCCCCCCGCGCGGTCGAACCGGCCACCGCGGCCGTCTCGACCCGCCGGTCCCGCAGCCGCACCAGCCGTTCGGGCGTGGCCCCCAGGAAGACGGTCCGGTCTCGGGCCACGGCGAAGATGAAGCATTCGGGGTAACCGGCCTGGAGCCGGCGCAGGGCCGTCCCGGGATCGAAGGCCGCCGCGGCCCGCAGGTGCAGGCGGCGCGCCAGGACCACCTTGGCCAGCTCGCCCCGGCCGATGGCGTCCAGCGCCGCGCCGAGCATCGCCTCCCACTCGTCCCGGCCGGGCACCGCCCGCGCACCCAGCAGGGACGGGAATCCACCGGCCCCGTGCGGCCGGGCGGACGAACCGGACCCCTCCCGACCGCCGGCTGACCCAGGCCAGCCCGGTGCACCGGGCGCAGCACCGAGCCCTGCGGCTCCGGCCAGTTGAAGACCGGCCCGGCCGCCTGGCCCGGCCTCCGCCTTGCCCGGCCCGCCAGGGCCCGGGGCACCGGCAGGCCCTCGGGGGTCCGTCCCGCCGCTTCCCGGGCGCCGCCCGGCCGTTGAAGCGACGGCCAGCAGCGAGAGCCAGCGGCGGCCGCGCTCGCCGGCGGCGGTGGTGGCCGCCGCGGGCACGCGCAGCCGGATGCCCCCGGGGAAAACCCACCCGGCTCCCTCGCCACCCGCGCCCGCGGCGGCCGGGGTCCCGGCCCCCCTCTCCGCCGCCGTCACCACCCCGGGGACCACCACCCGGTTGAAGGTGAGCCAGGTCCCGCCGCCTGTCCGGGTGACCAGCAGCTCCGGCAGGACGAAGCGCGCCGCGGGGAAGCCGGCCCACAGCGAATCCGCCGCCTCCTGGGGGTCGAAGGCGAAGCCCCCCACCACCACCGGTCCCGTTCCCCACACGCCGTGGGGCGCATCGATGAGCGCACCCTCGCACAGGGCCTGCCAGGCGGAAGCCAGGGCCGGGGCGATGGCGGCCAGGGGCGCGGCGGGGCCGGCGCCGGCCGCTTCCGGCCCGGCCGCCGCATCCGGACCTGGACCGGCTTCCAGGACGGCTGCCGCCCCCAGGGCGACCATGGCCATGGTGCCGCCCGGAGCAGACCAGAGCGCCCGCTCGTGGGTCAGGATGGCGGCGCCCTCCCACAGCGCGATGGGGTCCAGGTCCTCGGCGGCGACGGTAAAGCTCACCACGGCAGGCCGCCGCCCGCGCCGGGCCTGGTCCCGGGCCCGGGCATGGAGCCGGTCCAGATCGCGACTGACGGGTCCCGTGAGGGACGCAAGACGGGGCACTTCCCTGGCCAAGGGTGTCATCCCTCTATCCTAAGGATCGTAAGTTCGCCGAACCCGGCGGATTGCTGGTTCCTCGAATCGGCAACGGCTGGCGTCCCCGGTGAACTCTGGGTGAACATTCATTCACCGGCGACCCAAAGCAGGGATGTTCGTGAGCGAGGCCCAGATCCCTTCCTCAAGGCCACCCGGCCGGGCAGGGTCGGCCACACCCGTGCGCCCGCCTCGCCCGGCGGCTCGCCCCGCCCGGCTGCCGGCTACGCCGGCCCCAACCCCGTTGCACCCAGGCCGCCGGGACCCTCAAGACCGGCGGCCCCGGCGACGGGCTCGGCCCATGGCGGGCGGCCGGGCCCGGCCGGCCGGCTCGCTCCCGCAAACCCCCGGTCCTGTCAGGACCACAGGGCCGACCGCAGCCACCACCAGCCGTATCCCGCCACCAGCGAGACCCCCGCCGCCTTGTAGAGCCCCAGGGCCAGCCGGCCCAGCCGGTAAAGGTCCTGGTGCCGGTAGGGCCGGGCCAGGAAGAGCGGGGCCTGCCGCAGGCAGCGGGCCGCGGGCACCAGCGTGACCAGCACCAGGGCGGGCAGCCGCCCGGCCGCCACCCCGGCGACGATCAGCACCGCCGTGGCCGCCACCCACCCGAAGTACAGGCGCAGGGCGCGCGTCTCTCCCAGCCGCGCCGCTACGGTCATCTTGCCGGTGGCCCGGTCTTCTTCGATGTCGTGGATCGACTCGGCATAGAGGATCAGGGCCACCAGGGACACCAGGGGCAAGGAGGCCACCAGCGCCTCCAGGGAAAGGGTGCGGGCCTGGACGTAGTACGAACCCAGCACCAGCACCGCGCCCATGTTGAGTCCCACCATGACCTCGCCGAGCCCGCGGTAGCCGTAGCGGACGGGCGGAGCCGTGTAGAAGAGCCCGCTGGCGATGCCCAGCAGGCCGAAGGCCAGGGCGGGCCAGCCCGTGCGGGCGGCCAGGTAGCCGCCCACCAGAGCGCCGAAGCCGAAGGTGGCCCAGGCTCCCCGGCGCAGGCTGTCCGGGCTGAGCCACCCCGCCTGGATCACGCCGCTGCCGCCGGTGAAGGGCGCATCGCCCTCGTACATGATGTAGTCGAAGTAGTCGTTGGCCATGTCGGTGCCGGCGTGGATGGCCAGGCTGCCCAGCATGGTGAGCAGCGCCAGCCAGGGGTCGAAGTGGCCCTCCCCGCCGGCCACCAGGATCCCCACCAGCACGGGGATGATGGTGACCGGCTTGAGGTGGGGGCGGCTGGCCTGGAACCAGGCCCGGGCCAGCAGGCGCCAGGAGCGGGCGGTGGGCGCCTCGGCCCCTGCGCCCGCGGCCGCCGCCCGTGCCATGGCCGGGCCGTGTTCGTCCGCCTGGTGCACCGGATCTCTCCCCCATCCTGCGCCTGCCCGCCGGCCGGGTGAGCCCCCGTCTGGGCGTCCCGCCTGCGGTTCCACCGCTCAAACGTACCGGCGGCCCTGCCGAACGTCGCCGGTTGCACGCCTTTTATTGTAGCGAAGGAAACCGGCTCTGACCTGTTGTCGGGATGGCGGAACCCGGCTATACTGTGCGTAATCTCCATTGACAACGGATGCGGCCGGCCGAGCCGGCCGACCCCTCTCTTATCCAGAGCGGTCGAGGGACGGGCCCGATGACGCCGCGGCAACCGGCGACCTTGGTCGTGCGGTGCCAACTCCCGCGGCTCCCTCCGGGAGCCGAGAGATGAGAGAAGGGGGACGGGGACCCTGCTGCGATCACCAAGCCCCTTCCTCCTTCGGAAGGGGCTTCTTCTTTGGCCGCCAGAGCTTAAGGGACCGGGGACCCCAGGTACCCAGGGGGTCCCGGAGCCCGGCGAGCCAGGGGCCGGTGGGGCCAGGAAGGGCCCGTTCCCCCCCATCCTGCAGCGCCGAGCGCCGTGCGGAAGCCCAGGCACCCCGTGCCGGGGCGCTGTCGCCGGCGCCGCGAACTGGAGGTGACGACCAGGGTGACCCAGCCCTTCCGGCCGGCCGCCGGACCGCGACCTGCCCACCCGGCCACGGCCGACTCCCAGCCCGGCCACGCGGCTCCGCCGCGGGCGGCCTTCCCTGCCGCGGGCCACCCGCCCGAGGACAACGGCCCCGCGGGCCCTGCCGGCCTCCCTCCGGCACGCCCGGTTGCAGGGGGCGGGGGCGGAGGAACCTTCGTGCCCTTCGCCCCGGATCCGGCTCCCCGAACCCTGCCGGCGGTGAGTCCTGGACCCGCTCTGCCCGCCCTGGCCGATGGCGACCCCTCCTGGGCCCTGGCCGCCCGCCCGGTCCGGCCCTCCCCCGCGGGCGACAGCCCGTCCGGCGGCGGACCCGCGCCGTCCCAGCCGTGCCCCGGGGCGCCCGGGGGGCCCCGGGGCACGGCCCGGGAGGAGGAAGAACCGGCTCTAGGCACCGCCCTCCTTCCCCTCACCGAACCCGCCGCGGTGGAAGGCGTCCACCTGGCGGCCATCCGGGCCGGAGCCCGCCTGGTCCGCACCGCCACCCGCTGGGCCAGCCCCTGGTGGCTGCCGTCCACGTCCCCGGAGCGGATCGAGGAGATCAACCTCTGGGCCGCCAAGCTGGCGCGGTCCGCCCGGGAGCTGGCCGGGCGGCCCTGCCTGGTGGCGGGGTTGTTGGGACCGCTGCCCGCCACCGCCGCTGCCGGCGGCAGCACCGAGCCGGAGGCCGTCCTGGAAGGATACCGCCGCCAGGTGGCCGGGCTGCTGGCAGGGGGCGTCGACCTGTTCTGGGTCGAAGCCCGCCACCCCCTGGAGGCCGGCCTTGCCCTGAAGGCCGTGCGGGAGGCGGCCCGGTTGCCGGTGGGTGTCCTGCTGGTGGGGGAGGGGGAGCCGCCGGATGCCCTCCCCTCCCCCTGGCTGGAGGCGTTCCACTCGGCCGGCTGGCCCGACGCCCTGGGTGTGGCCACCGGCGGCGGGCCGGCACGGGCGGCCCGCTGGCTGGCGGCGGTGCGGCGGGCCGGGTGGAGCGGCCCGCTGTGGGTCACCCTGGGACGGCTGGACGACGGGCCCGAACCTGTGGCCCGTGGGCTGGCCGGCCCCAAGCCGGCCACCCAGGACACCGGCGGGTGGGATGCGTGGGATGCCCTGCGCCTCCTCGGACCCGGCTGGGTGGGTGGAACCGGCCCCTGGCAGCCCGCGGACCTGGAGGCTCTGGCCGGCCGCATCCAAGCGGTCCACCCGGAGCCGGAGGGCCCGGCCCCGGCCCTGCCGGTCCTAGGCCCTCTGAACCGGACGGGTTCGGGCAGCGGCCCCGCCGGGCCGGGCGCCGGCCATCCTGACGCCGGCCATCCTGACGCCGGCAAGCAGGCCGCCTCCTTGCCCGCCGCTGCCCATTGGGGCAGGAGCCGGCCTGCCGGTGCAGGCTCCCTCCCAGGCGCAACCACCAGCGGCGCGGGCGGGGCCACCGGCCCCGGAAGCCCCGCTCCGCTGCGGGAGAAGCTGGGGCGCCGGTTCGTCATCAGCGTCGAGCTGGATCCGCCGCGGGGTCCGGTGGCCACCAAGTTCCTGGCCGATGCCCGCACTGTGGCGGCGGCCGGAGCCGATGCCGTCAACGTGGGCGACAGCCCCATGGCCCGGCCGCGGATGGCGGCCTGGGCCGGTGCCCTGCTGGCCCGCAGCGCCGGCATCGACGCCATCATGCACTGCACCACCCGGGACCGGAACCTGATGGCCCTGCAGGCCGACCTGCTGGCCGCCCATGCCCTGGGCGTCCGCAACGTCCTGGCCCTGACGGGCGACCATCCCCGCCTGGGTTCCAGCGGCGCCTCCCCGGTCTACGACGTGGACTCCATCGGCCTGCTGGAGGTGCTGGCGGCCCTGCGCCGGGGCGAGGATCCCCGGGGCAACGCCCTGGGGGCGCCGGCCGACTTCACCGTGGCCTGCGCCCTGAGCCCGTCGGCGGACGATCTGGACCAGGAGCTGGACCGCTTCCGCCGCAAGCTGGCGGTGGGCGTGGTGGACTTCGTCATGACCCAGCCCCTCTACGAGCTGGAGCCCCTGGAGCGGGTCCTGGACCGGCTGGGCGGGTGCCCGGTACCCCTCGTCATGGGCGTGATGCCCCTGCACAGCGGCCGCCACGCCCATTACCTGCACCATCAGGTACCCGGGATCTCCATCCCCGCCCGGATCCGCGAGGCCCTGGACCGGGCCGGCGAGCGGGGTCTGGAGGTGGGCCTCCAGCTGGCCGAGGAAGTGGTGGAGGCGGCCCGGCCCTACATTGCCGGGGTCTACGTGGTGATCTCCTACGGGAAGGCGGAGCCGGTGGCCGAGTTCGTCCGGCGCTTGCGGGCATGGCTTGACGGCCCCCTTCCCGCGGCGGCAGCCCGGGGCCCGGCAGCCCGGAGCCCGGAGGAGGTGCGCCACCATGCCGGTTGAACCGGTCCCCGCCCGGTCCCAGGGCGGGGCGGTCCCGGACCCGGAGGGGACCCTCCCCGTCCCCCGGCTGCAGCCCGCCACCCGGGTGGTGCACGCGGGCGTGCGCCGCGACCCCCGCACCGGGTCCGTGGCCGTGCCCATCTACCAGACGGCCACCTACGAGCACCCGGGGCCCGGCCAGACCACCGGCTGGGATTACAGCCGGCTGCACAACCCCACCCGGGAAGCCTTCGAAGAGGCGGTCAACGGGCTGGAAGAAGGCTTCGCCGCCCTGGCTTTCGCCTCCGGTATGGCCGCCCTCACGGCGGTGCTGCACCTCTTCCGGCCCGGCGACCACCTGGTGGTGACCGAGGACCTGTACGGCCACACCTGGCGGGTGCTGGACGAGCTGTTCCGCCACCTGGGCATCGGCTACACCCTGGCCGACACCACCGACGCCGCGGCCGTGGCGGGCTCCTTGACGCCGGCGACCCGCGCCGTGCTGGTGGAGAGCCCGACCAACCCCCTCATGCGGGTGGCCGACCTGGACGGGCTGGCCGCCCTGTGCCGGCACCATCGCCTGTGGCTGCTGGTGGATTCGACCCTGTTCACGCCCCTCTTCCAGCGGCCCCTCACCCGGGGCGCCGACGTGGTGATCCACAGCGCCAGCAAGTACCTGGCCGGCCACAACGACCTGGTGGCGGGCGTGGCCGTGGCGGCGACCCCGGCCCTGGCGGACGAACTGACCTCCGTGCGCACCGTCACGGGCGGTATCCTGGGGCCCCACGACGCCTGGCTGGCCGTGCGGGGCCTCAAGACCCTGGCGCTGCGCATGGCCCAGGCCCAGCACAACGCCCTGACCCTGGCCCACTGGCTGGCGGCCCACCCGGCGGTGGCGGCGGTGTACTATCCGGGGCTGCCGTCAAGCCCCTTCTTCCGGCGCTGCCGGCAGCAGGCGGAGGGCTTCGGGGCGATGCTCAGCTTCCGCTTGCAGGATGCCGGCCGGGCCGGCCACGTGCTGCAGCGGCTCCGGCTCATTCTCTTCGCGGAAAGCTTCGGCGGCGTGGAGAGCCTGATCACCCACCCCGCCAGCACCACCCACAGGGAGATGCCTGCCGCCCTGCGGGAGCGGCTGGGCATCGACGAGGGGCTGCTGCGGCTTTCGGTGGGTATCGAAGCGGTGGACGACCTGGCCGCCGACCTGGAGCAGGCGCTGGAGGGGCCGTCGGCCCTGTCCCTGGCGGAGGCCCGCGCCCGGGCCGAAGCCATCCTGGCCGGCCGGGCGCGGCAGGAGGCGTGAGAGCGGAGCCCCCCGTGCTCCCGGCTGGCCGGAGGCCTGTGCCGGCGGCTCGCCCGCATGGCGGCCCGGCCCCTGGGCTCGAGGTCCCCGGCCTCGAGCCCAGGGGCCTCGAGCCCCGCCTCGGCCTCACCCTCAGCCCAGGGACGAGCCTTACGGCGTAACGCCGGTCAGTTCGGCATACACCACCAGCCGCTGCCGGGACGAACCCGGCGGGTGACAGGTGGTGAGGATGAGCCCCGGCCGGGGCCCCTCCAGCACCGCCCGCCAGTCGTTGCGGTGGGTGGCGAAGACGCGGCGGGCAGTGTACCGGTACCAGCGGCCCTGATACCACAGGGCGAGGGCATCGCCGGGCTGCAGCCGGTCGAGGTGACGGAACCAGGCGCCATAGGTGGTCCGGTGGGCGGCGATGGCCACCCGGGCCCCAGGTCCGGGCAGCTCGGCCTCCGGGTAGATGCCGGGTCCGCGCGCCAGGACGGCCCGGCTCGTACCGTAAAGGACCACGGCGTCCACACCGGCCCGCGGGATCACCAGCCGCGCCACGGGCTGCCCCGGTTCCCGGGCGGCCGCTTCGCGGCCAGCCGCCGCGTCTCCGCCGGCGCCTCCGGCGCCCCGCCCGGGTGCCGCCTGGAGCTCCCCGCCGCGGAGCTCCCCGGAGCCAGGGACGGCCGCCGTGGCGGCCAGGCCGGGGTCTTCCCACCACCAGGCCAGCCACCCGTCAGGCACGCCCGCCTCGGTCAGGAGCTCCCGCAACCAGCCGAGAAGCCTTTCGAGCCCGCCCAACCAGCGGCCAAGGAGCTCGAGGAGCCGGTCCGCGGCGGGGGACGCCCAGATCCGGCCGGCAGGCCCCAAGCCCGGCGCCGCGGGTTCCCCCGGGTCCCCGCCCGGATCATCCGGACCCGGCCGTACCAACTGCGCCTTCAGGTGGGCCTGCCAGCCGGCGCCGTACACCCACTGCAAGGCGGGCGCCGTGGCCAGGGCGACCCCCACCAGGACGAGGACCCAGCCCGCCAGGGTTCCCCACCACCGGCGCGTGACCCGCACTGCCACGGCGCCTTCGCCTCCCATCAGGCTGGGATCCGCCCGCTGGGTCAGCAGGATGGGGCGGGCTCGCCGCCCTCCGGCGGTGCGGGCGCGCCGGCCGCCATGCCGGCGGGGAATGGGCCGGCAACACCCGCCTCCGTCATCGTCCCGCAGGCTGCCCGCACGCCCCGGGCGCCACCGTTCAGTGCCCACCGCCGAACGGCCAGGCCGGCGCCGGCCGCCAAGGAGCCGGCGAGCAGAAAGGCCAGGCCGTTGCCGCCGGTGAACGGCAGGCTGCCCCAGCTGGCCCGCTCGTCGCCGGTACCGCCGCTGCCGCCGGGGCCGCTGCCGGTGGACCCGCCACCTGACCCGCCCGTGCCCGGTCCCGTACCAGGGCCGGGAGTGCCACCGCCCGGGCCGCCGGGTGGCGATCCCCCGTCACCGTCCTCACCGGGCTGATCGCCGGGAGGGTTTTGGGGGCCGGTGCTGGCGCGCTCCAGGCAGACCTTCACCGTGGCCGTGCCGTCGGGCCCCAGGGTGACGGGGCCGGAAGTGGCCACGGCGTATCCTCCGGCGCTGGCGGTGATGGTCAACCGGCCGCTGGAGGTGCGTCCGATGTCCAGGCTGAAGTTCCCGCCCAGGTCGGTCCGGGCGATCCCCAGCGCGGCGCCCAGTTCCTCGCCCACCGACACCGTGGCGCCCGGGATGGGAAGACCGCTCAGGGCGTCGCACACCAGGCCGGTGATGGTGCCCGTGGGCAGGTCGACCCGCACCGGCTCATCCCCTCCCCCGCCGGACGGGCCGCTATCGCCGGACCCACCGCCGGGTCCACCGCCGGACACGTCGCTGTCGGACTGGTCCCCATTGCCGCCGTCCGAACCTGACAGGAGCCCCCCCGTCGGGTCCGGGCTGATGCGGAGGCCGCCGTCCAGGCTGACCTCCACGTTCTGGTCGCCGATCTGCAGCTTCAAGGAGGGCCCGCTACCCGTGTTGCCGTCCTGGTCTCCGCCTCCCCCCGTGGACAGGAGGTCGCCGGCCGTGCCCAAGATGGCGCCGGTCAGGGTGCCGGCGGCGCCTTCCACGGTCCCGGCCACCCCCTCCACCAGGGAGCCGAGCGGGTCTCCCGCCAGGGTCCCGGCCGCCCCACCGGCCGTCTGGCCCGCCTGGTCCACCGTGCCCTCGACGGCCTCACCGCCTGTCCCTCCGGTAGGGGCGCCCGCCAGCTGGCCGGCGGCCTCGCCGGCGGTGGCGGCGATGGTGCCGGCGGTTCCTGCGGCGGTCCCGGTCACCACGCCGAGGCTGCCGGACAGCATGCCCGTCGTTGCCGTCGCCAGCCTGGCGGATGCCGCTGGCGCATCCCGCGACGTGCTGCCGCCGGCGGCCGGTACCCCCTGGGTCGCCTCCTGCACCTTCTCCGAGCCGGGCAGGCGCGGGCCGGCTGCCTTGGCCGCCGGCCCCCCTCCCAGCAGGACGCCGCCACCGGTGGCCACCACCAGGGCAAGGCTGGCGACCCAGGCCACCGGGCGCCGCCAGCGGGAGGCCTGTTCCGCTTGCCGCATGCTCCCCCTCCCCCATACCGACTAAATGGACGTTTAGTATTTAGGATTCGTTGGGCTTGGCCTTTTTATGGTAGGGGTACGATTTTAAAAGAAATGGTTTGATTCGACGCGGTATTGAGGCACAGTAGCGTCCATAAACAAGTCATTATTCGACAAAGGGTCCATCACGCCTATACGATACTTGCCGAAAATGCAGAGGACGACTTCCCCTTCCCAGGGAAGCCGTCCCCATACCCCTGCCGGCCCCTTGCCGGTTGTCGAACCCTGTCGCCATCCGTCGCCTGCGGGCTGCAGGCTCCGGCCTACCGGCCGCCGGTGGCGGGAGCGGGTGCCCACTCCTCCCGCAGTTCCCGGGCCGCCTGGACCATGTGCCGCAGGGCCGGTTCAACCTCCTCGTAACGCCGGGTCTTGAGGCCGCAGTCCGGGTTCACCCAGAGCTGGCCCGGGTCGAGCACCGCGGCCGCCTTGCGCAGCAGCGCCTTGATCTCATCCACCGGCGGCACCCGGGGCGAGTGGATGTCGTACACCCCCGGGCCGATGTCGCTGGGGTAGCGGTGCTGCACGAAGGCGTCCAGCAGCTCCATGCCCGAGCGCGACGCCTCGATCAGGATCACGTCGGCATCCAGGGCGGCGATGGCGTCCAGGATGTCGTTGAACTCGGAGTAGCACATGTGGGTGTGGATCTGGGTCTCCTCCCGCACCCCGCCGGTGACCAGGCGGAAGCACTCGGTGGCCCAGGCCAGGTAGGCGGGCCGGTCCGCCTGCCGCAGGGGCATGGCCTCCCGGAAGGCCGGCTCGTCGATCTGGATGACCCGGATGCCCGCCGCCTCCAGGTCCTGGACCTCGTCGCGGATGGCCAGGGCGATCTGGCGGCAAGTCACCTCCCGGGGCTGGTCGTCCCGGACGAAGGACCACTGCAGGATGGTGACGGGCCCCGTCAGCATGCCCTTGACCGGCCGGTCCGTCAGCGACTGGGCGTAGGTGATCCACCGCACGGTCATGGGGCCGGGCCGGGCCACGTCGCCGTAGAGGATGGGCGGCTTCACGCAGCGGCTGCCGTAGCTCTGCACCCAGCCGTGGCGGGTGAAGGCGAAGCCCTCCAGCTGCTCGGCGAAGTACTCCACCATGTCGTTGCGCTCGGCCTCGCCGTGAACCAGCACGTCCAGGCCCAGCTCCTCCTGCAGCCGGATCACCCGGCGGATCTCGGCGCGGATGCCCTCTTCGTAGGTGGCGGTGTCGATCTCCCCGTGCCGCCAGCGCGCCCGCAGCCGGCGCACCTCCGGAGTCTGGGGGAAGGAGCCGATGGTGGTGGTGGGCAGGGGCGGGAGGCCCAGCCGCTCCCGCTGCAGCGACCGCCGCTGGGGCGCCCGGGAGGGCCTGCGGGCCTCGTCCGGGTTGAGCCGCGCCAACCGCTCCTGCACCTCCGGCCGGGTGCGCCGGGGCGAGCGGCGCCGGGCCTCCACCGCCGCCCGGCTGGCCTCGAGGGCGCCGGCCACGGCCTGCCGGCCCTGGTTCAAGGCGCGGGTCAGGACCGCCACTTCCTCCAGCTTCTGCTTCGCGAAGGCAAGCCAGCCCTTGATCTCCGGATCCAGATCCGTCTCCAGGTCCAGGTCGATGGGCACGTGCAGCAGCGAGCAGGAGGGGGCGACGAAGAGCCGCCCGGCCCCCAGGGCGTCCCGGGCCCGCTCCAGCAGGGCCAGGGCCGCCTCCAGGTCCGCCCGCCAGACGTTGCGGCCGTCCACCACCCCCAGGGAGAGGTGCAGGGTGGGCGGAACCCCGGCGGCCAGCACCTGCTCCAGCTGGCCGGGGTCCCGCACCAGATCCAGGTGCAGGGCCTGCACCGGCAGGCTCAAGGCTAGCTCCAGGTTGTCCCGCAACCCCTCGAAGTAGGTGGCCAGGAAGAGCCGGAGCCCCGGGGCCGCCTGGGCTAAGGTGGCGTAGGCGCGGCGGTAGGCGGCCCGGGCCGGTTCGTCCAGGTCCAGGGCCAGGAACGGCTCATCCAGCTGGACCCAGGTGGCGCCGGCCGCCGCCAGCTCCCGCAGCACCTGCCCGTACACGGGCAGCAGGCCGTCCAGCAAGGCAAGGCGCGGCCCGGCGACCCCTTCCCCGCCGGAGGAACCGGCCGCCCCGCCGCCCAGACCCCCGGCCTCGCCGCGGCTCGCCTCGGGGGCCCGGCCGGCGGCGCCCGCCCCGGCCGGAGTGCGGAGCTTGGCCAGCAGCAGGAAGCTCACCGGGCCCAGCAGCACGGGGCGGGCCTCGAAACCCAGGGAGCGGGCCTCGCGGAATCCCTCCACCACCTTGCGGGACGCCAGGCGGAAGGCCTGCCCTGGTTCCAGCTCGGGCACGATGTAGTGGTAGTTGGTGTCGAACCACTTGGTCATCTCCAGGGCGGGGACGCCCCGGCCGGGGGTGCCCCGGGCCATGGCGAAGTAGACGTCCAGGGGGACCTCCCCAGCAGCCGCGGCGGCCGCCGCGCCCGGGCCCGCCTCCGCCCTCTGGCCCGCCGCGGGGGTGGCCCGGCCCGCGCCGGCGGCATCGCCACCAGGAGCCGGGGGGATTGCGGCGCCGGCTTCCGCTGAAGGGGCCCACCCGTAACGGGCGGGCACGGCCCCCACCATGCAGGCGGTATCCAGCACGTGGTCGTAGAGGGAGAAGTCCCCCACGGGCACCACGTCGATCCCCGCCGCCCGCTGCAGCTCCCAGTGCCGCCGCCGCAAGGCCGCCGCCGTCGCCAGCAGAGCGTCCGCGGAAATCTTGCCGTCCCAGTAGGCCTCCAGGGCCTGTTTCAACTCCCGGCCGGCCCCGATGCGGGGGAAGCCCAGGTTGGTTGCCACGGCCATGGGTCCGCGCCTCCTTCGTGGGATGGGACTGAAAATGAAAAACCCCTCCGGGAAAGGAGAGGTTCCTCGCCTTTCCCTATCTCCCGGGAACGCCTCCCGCGGGAATTGGCACCGTGCCGCCTGGGTGGAGCCGGCGGCCGGTTGCCGTGGCGTCATCGGGCCCGTCCCTCGGCCACTCTCGATAGGGCTTTGTCCGGTCATTCCCTTGTCAGCGACCGCGGGGTTGCAGGCGCTGCGGCCTGCAAGGCCCCCCGGGTTTCCGCATCCCACAGCCAAGGAAGGGGCCCATGGCCTCGCGGCCTGCGGTGCGTCATCGCGGTCCGCGGCCCTCCGGGTCTCGTCCGGCCGGCGTGGGCCCGGTGGGCTTGCAGGGCCCGTTGCCCAGGTGCGGCCTGGCGCCCCGGCGCCGCAGCGGGCTGGAACCCTCGCGCGGGATGCGGGCATTGGGGACTGCTATTCGGGGCCGGGGACGAAAGTCCTGCTGCCCCCACACCCCAGGGTGGGGTGAAACCGCGCCATCCCCGGCGGTCGCCCGCTGCGGGCCCTGCCGGCCGCCGGCGTGCCATTGCGGCCCGGGCACTGCCGGCCCGAGGTGGCCCGCATCCTGCCGGCGGCAGCCTATAAGCCTATAATTGAAGGGAAAACGGCGCAAGGAGGCAGCCCAGCCATGGACCGCCTGCAGCCCGGCGGCGCCGCGACGGGGGGCGGGGCGGCACCGGCCCCCGCCGGCGCCGTGACCCCCGAGGCAGCCGCCCAGCATCCTGACGCCGCCCTGGTGGTGGTGGACGTCCAGAACGACTTCTGTCCCGGCGGTGCCCTGGCCGTGCCCCAGGGCGACCAGGTGGTGCCCGTCCTCAACCGCTGGATCGGCGCCTTCCACGCGGCGGGCCGGCCCGTGGTCTTCACCCAGGACTGGCATCCCTCCGGCCATGTGAGCTTCCGCGAGCAGGGCGGGCCCTGGCCGGTCCACTGCGTGCAGGGCAGCCCGGGGGCCGCCTTCCACCCGGACCTGCAGGTCCGGGGCACCGTCTTCCGCAAGGGGTTCGCCCCCGACCGGGAGGCCTACAGTGGCTTTGACGGCGCCCTGGCCGCCGGTGAGGCCGGGGTCCGCCCCGAGGTCACCCTGGCCGGCTGGCTGCGGCAGCAGGGGGTCCGGCACCTGTACGTGGGCGGCCTGGCCACCGACTACTGCGTGCGGGCCACGGTGCTGGACGGCCTGCGGGAGGGTTTTCGGGTCACGGTGCTGGTTCCGGCCGTGCGGGCCGTCGACGTGACCCCGGGGGACGGGGAGCGCGCCCTGGCGGAGATGGAGGCCCACGGGGCCCTGCTGGCCGCCGGGGACGCCGGGGAGGCCCGGTGACGGTGTTCTTGCGGGACGAACGCGGCCGCGGCGAGCCGGCGGGCCCGGCCCTCGATGCGGGCCAGGCCCGGCCCCCGGCCCGACGCCTTCCCGCCGGGCCACCGGCGCCGGCGGCCGCCTCCACCCCAACCGCCCGCCCGGCGCCGGCTTCCGCCGGCGGCAAGCCCTCCGCCCTGGCGCCGGCAGCCCCCGCCGCCCGGCCCGGCCCCGGTCCGGACGGGCCGGCACCGGCCGGTCCCACCGTGCTGGTGGTGGACGACGAGGAGTCCCTGCTGGAACTGGTGGCGTACAACCTGCAGCGCAACGGCATGGCACCGGTGCTGGCCCGGGACGGTGCCGAGGCCCTGCGCCGCCTGGAGGAGCGCCGGCCCCAGGTGATCATCCTGGACGTCATGCTGCCCGATACCGACGGCTTCACCCTCTGCCGCCACCTGCGGGAGCGGGGCATTCAGACGCCCATCCTCATGCTGACCGCCCGGGACAGCGAGATCGACAAGGTGCTGGGGCTGGAGCTGGGCGCCGACGACTACGTGACCAAGCCCTTCAGCCCCCGGGAGCTGGTGGCGCGGATCAAGGCGCTGCTGCGCCGCACCGAGGGCCGGCGCCAGCAGATCGGCCCCATCGTGATCGACTACGCCGGCCATGAGGTCTACCGGGACGGCCAGCGGGTGGCCCTGACCCCCACGGAGTTCAAGCTGCTGGCCACGCTGGCTGCCGAGCCGGGCCGGGCCTTCACCCGGCAGGAGCTGCTGGACAGGGTCTGGGGTGAAGAGGCCTTCGGCGACCCGCGGACCGTGGACGTCCACGTACGCCACCTGCGGGAGAAGCTGGAGCGCAACCCCAGCCAGCCGGAGTGGATCCTCACCGTGCGGGGACACGGCTACAAGCTGAACTCCCCGGTGGCCGGGCTGTGAGCCGGGGGGCCGGCCTCGGTCCGGTGCAGCGGTGGCGGGAGGCCTGGCTCCGCCGGCGCATGCCCCGGCCGGGCCGGGAAGCGCCGGACTTCACCCTGCCCCTGGCCGGGACCGGCGACGAATTCTTGCGGCTGCGCGATCTCAGGGGTCGCCCGCTGGTCCTGCTGTTCTTCCCCTTTGCCTTCAGCCCCGGCTGCTGCAACGAGATCGAGGACTTCACCGCCCGCTACCCGGACTTCGCCTCCCGGGGCGCCCAGGTGGTGGGGATCAGCACCGACAGTCCCTATGCGCTCCGGGCGTGGGCCGACCGCTACCAGGTGCCCTTCCCCCTGGCCAGCGATTACAACCGGCGGGTGATCCGGCGCTACGGTGTGGCCATCAGCCGCTGGGGCCTGGGCGATTTTGCCGACCGGGCCGTGTTCGTCCTGGATGAACGCGGCGTCGTGCGCTGGGTCTGGCGGGCCCCGGATCTGGGCTACCTGCCCGATCCGGACCAGGTGCTGGCCCACTTGCCCGATCCGCCCGGTGACCGGCCCGGCCCGGCCGGCCACCGCCCGGGCCGGCGCTGAGGGTCGCTGCCGGCAGCCGAGCGCGGAGGGGAACGCCGCGGCGAGGGGCATGGCGCAGCGCGGAGATGGTCCTCAGCGTGGCGGTGGGCCTGGCGTCGCACGGAGATGGCCCCGAAGTCGCATCGCCCCGGCCCCGGCGCAGCAAGGGGCCGCCGCCGCGGCCCCTTGCCGGTTCGTTCTCGCAGCCGCGCAACCCCCAGCCCCGTGGGCCGGACCGTGAGAAGCGCCCCGCGGCCCGGACCGTCAGAAGCCCTCCCGCCAGGCGTGCATGGCCTGCACCTGGCTGAGGTACGCGGCCACCTCACCGTCCCGCCGCTCCTCGTCCCAACCCAGGATCTCGCCCATGGCCGCCGCCGCGTCGGCCGCCACCCCGCGCCCGTTGTCGGTGCTCCAGAGGGCCTCGGGCACCCGCCGCCAGAGGGCGTCGGCCAGGGTCTGGGCCATCTCCTCCGCGGCGGCGTACCGGGCCGCCGCCCGGACCCGGGCCGCCCGCGGCCCCGCCTGCAGGTCTTCGGGGCGCAGGTAGCCCAGGACCCGGTCGATCTCATCGCCGTAGTGGCGGGCCAGCCACTGCAGTTCCTCCACGGGCAAGCCCGTCTGGGCCGCCTTCTGCCGCAATTCGGCCTCCGCCGGCACGCGGGCGCCGCCGGGCAGGGGCTCCTCGTCCACCGGTGCCCCTTGGGTCTCGGGGAACACCTGATCGACGATGTTGCGGGCCATGGCCTTGTAGGCCGTCAGCTTCCCGCCGGCCACCGTCACCAGGCCCGAAGGGCTGGTGTAGAGCTTGTAGTCCCGGGAGATGGCGCTGGGATCCCGGGTATCCCCCGGGTCGATGAGCGGCCGCAGGCCCGCCCAGGCGCTGATCACGTCGTCCGGTCCCAGGCGGGTGGCGGGGAAGGTGCGGTTGAGGGCGTCCAGCACGTAGCGGACGTCGGCGGCCTCGGGCCGGGGACGGGCCGGATCGTCCCGGTATACGGTGTCGGTGGTACCGGCATAGGCGAAGGCTCCCCGGGGCACGGCGAACATGATGCGCCCGTCCGGGCCGCGCATGGTCACCGCGTGGCGGATGGGCAACCGGTCGCGGGTGAAGGCGATGTGGATGCCCTTGGTCAGCCGCAGGAGGCGAGGCGAGCCGGGGTCGTCCAGCTGGCGCACCCGGTCGGCCCAGGGACCCGTGGCGTTGAGGATCCGGCGGGCCCGGATGACGAACTCGGCGCCGCCGGTGCTCGCCTGGCCGGCCGCGCCACCGGCCGCCGCCTGGCCGGCCGCGTGCACCGCCGGGCCGCCGGCGGCCCTCTCCTGCCCCGGCGTAGCTCCCTGGCCTGCCCCGGGCGCGACCTCGGCGCCGCCTGCCTCCGGCGTGCCGGCCGCCGCCGTCCCTACCCCGGTCCCGCCGCCCGCCAGCAGGTCCCGGACCCGGACGCCCACCACCTGCCCGCCCGCGTCCTTGACGAACCCGGTCACCTCGGCGTAGTTGACCACCACCGCCCCTGCGGCCACGGCCTGGCGTGCCACCGTCGCCGTCAGGCGCGCGTCGTCGGTGACGGCGTCGACGTACATGCCGGCCCCCACCAGCCCTTCCTGGCGCAGCAGGGGCTCCTCCTGCTGCACGCGGGCCGGGCTGAGGATCCGGTGCCGCAGGGTGCCCAGGCTCCGGCCGGCGTACCGGTCATAAAGCCAGAGGCCGATGCGCAGTTGCCACAGCGGGTCGGGGTCACCCCGGTACACGGGAAAGACGAACCACTCCGGCCGCACCAGGTGGGGTGCCAGGCGCAGCAGGCGCATGCGCTCCACCACCGCTTCGTGGACCAGCCGGAAGTCCCGCTCCTTGAGGTAACGCAGCCCGCCGTGGATCAGCTTGGTCGAGCGGCTGCTGGTCCCGGCGGCAAAGTCCCGCGCCTCCACCACCGCGACCCGGAGCCCCCGGTGCGCTGCCTCCCGGGCCACGCCGGTACCCGTGATGCCGCCCCCGATGATGAGCAGGTCGAAGGTCTCCCGCTGCAGTTGGGCCAGCGCCTGCTGGCGATTCACTGCCACCGCCTCCCACCGTCGAACTGCCGGCCGCTGCCGGCTGCCACTCCTTCCCCAGGGCGTGCGGGGCGGCCGGTCTGCCGGCCGCCCCGCCGCTCCCTCACTGGGCCGGTTCTTCCCAGGCCCTGGCCCGCCCCACCGCCCGCTTCCAGCCGGCGTAGAGCTTCTCCCGCACGTCCTCCGGCATGGCCGGCTCGAACCGCCGGTCCCGCTGCCAGAACTGCTCGATCTCCTCGCGATTCCGCCAGAAGCCCGCCGCCAGGCCGGCCAGGTAGGCGGCGCCCAGGGCCGTGGTCTCGTTGACCACCGGCCGGTCCACCGGCACCCCCAACAGATCGGCCTGGAACTGCATGAGGAAGTTGTTGAGCACGGCGCCCCCGTCGACCCGCAGGGCGCTCAGGGACAGGCCCGAGTCGGCCTCCATGGCGCCCAGCACGTCGCGGGTCTGGTAGGCGATGGACTCCAGGGCCGCCCGGGCCAGGTGGGCACGCCCCGTGCCCCGAGTGATGCCGACGATGGTGCCGCGGGCGTAGGGATCCCAGTAGGGCGCGCCCAGCCCGGCGAAAGCGGGTACCAGGTAGACGCCGCCCGTGTCGTCCACCGACCGGGCCAGGGGCTCGGTGTCGGCCGCCTTCTCGATGATCTTGAGCTCGTCCCGCAGCCACTGGACCACGGCGCCGGCGATGAAGATCGAGCCCTCCAGGGCGTACTCCACCTTGCCGTCCACGCCCCAGGCCACGGTGGTGATCAGGCCGTGCTCGGAGCGGGCAGGCCGGTCGCCGGTGTTCATCAGCACGAAGGCGCCGGTGCCGTAGGTGTTCTTGGCCATGCCGGGCCGGAAGCAGGCCTGGCCGAAGAGGGCGGCCTGCTGGTCGCCGGCGATCCCGGCGATGGGAATGGCGCCGCCGAGCCAGGCCGGGTCCGTCTCGCCGTAGACCTGGCTGGACGGCCGGGCCTCGGGCAGCATGGCCCGCGGGATGTTGAGCTCCTGCAGCAGCTCGTCGTCCCAGTCCAGGGTGTGGATGTTGAAGATCAGGGTCCGGGAGGCGTTGGAGTAGTCGGTGACGTGGACCCGGCCGCCCGTCAGCTTCCACACCAGCCAGGTGTCCACGGTGCCGAAGATCACCTCGCCGCGCTCGGCCCGCTCCCGCACCCCCGGCACGTTGTCCAGGATCCAGGCGATCTTGGTGCCCGAGAAATACGGGTCGACCACCAGGCCGGTCTTCTCCCGGAACAAAGCTTCCCGCCCGCGGCGCTTGAGGTCGGTGCACAGGTCGGCGGTGCGCCGGTCCTGCCAGACGATGGCGTTGTACACGGGATCGCCCGTGGCCTTGTCCCAGACGATGGTGGTCTCCCGCTGGTTCGTCACGCCGATGGCGGCGATGTCATCCGGGGTGGCACCGGCTTCCTTGAGCACCGCCCGGGCCACGGCCAGCTGGGAATCCCAGATGTCCAGGGGGTCGTGCTCGACCCAGCCCGGCCTGGGGTAGATCTGGCGGAACTCCTGGTTGCGCACCGCCACCACGGTGCCCTGGCGGTCGAACAGGATCGCCCGCGAGCTGGTGGTGCCCTGGTCCAGGGCGAGGACGTAACGTGCCATGTCCCTATCCCTCCTGGGCTTCTCCGCCCCGCGGGGACCGGCCGCTCCTGCGCCCGGTCCCCGGTGCTGGGTGTTCCGCACGCGTCGCCAGTGCTTTCCGGCGACGGCCCGTCAACGGCTTCCTTCCGCCGGAGGAACCGGCTCTTCAGGCACCTTGCGCATGCCCCGGGCCTCCTCGGCCCGCTCCCGCACGGCGGCCGCCCCGTCCCCCACCGAAGCCGCCACCGCCGCGATCACCGCGCCTTCCGCCAGGGGCGCGTCGGCCAGGACCACCCGACCGCGCTTCTCCTCGGGCAGCAGGTCCAGGGCGGTGGCGGTGTTCAGGTAGGCGCTGCCCAGGTCGAACAGGACCACCGCCTCCCTTGCCTGCTCGAGGGCCGCCTCGAGGGTGGACAGGATGGCGGCCGCGTCGGTCCCCAGGCTGCCGTCCTCCAGCCCGGCGGCGATGAGGATGGGGACGCCGGGTCCTGCCATCTGGGCGGCCAGTTCCCGGACCCCTTCGGCCAGGGTGCGGCTGTGGGAGACCAGCACCAGGGCGGTGGGGGCGGCCGGCCCGGTCATGACGCCGGCCCCCCCGCCAGGGTCTCGGCCGCCGCTTCCATCATCAGGGTGGCGCTCAGGGAGCCCGGGTCGCGGTGGCCCCGGGAACGCTCGCCCAGGTAGCTGGCCCGCCCCTTGGTGGCCACCAGCGGAATGGTGGCATCGGAGCCCTCCCGGGCCGCCCGGGCGGCCTCCGCCAGGGCCTCGCCCAGGGAAGCCCCGCGGGCCAGGGCCGCGTCCAGGGCCTCCACCGCCGGCGCCAGGGCGTCGACCATGGTCTTCTCACCGCGGCCGGCCTTTCCCCGTTCCTGGATACCGGCCAGGGCCGCCTTGAAAAGGGCCGCCACGTCCCCAGGCTCCAGGGTGGCCTTGCCCGCCACCGCGGCGGCGGCCCGCAGGAAGGCCGTGCCGTAGAGCGGGCCCGAGGCCCCGCCCACCTTCGAGATCAGGGCCATGGCGACGGCCTTGAGCAGGTCGCCGGGTGCAGCGCCTTCCCCGGGCAGCCGCTCCAGGGCCGCCTGCAGGCCGCGGTCCATGTTGGTGCCGTGGTCCGCGTCGCCGATGGCCGCGTCCAGGGCCGTCAGCTCGTCCTTCTGGGCGGCCACCTTCTCGGCGAAGCGGCGGATGAAGGCCCGGATCCGCTCGCCGTCGACCGCCGCCGCTGCGTCCCCTGCCACCGGCGTCACCTCACACGCCCCACCGCAGGGCCGGCGTGTGGACGGGCGCGTCCCACAGCCGCAAGAGCTCGTCGTCGGCCCGCAGCAGGGTGATGGAACAGCCCTGCATCTCCAGGCTGGTGATGTAGTTCCCGACCAGGTTGCGGGCGATGGTGATGCCCCGCTGCCCCAGGATCTCCGCCAGCTTGCGGTACACGATGTAGAGCTCCAGCAGCGGCGTGCCGCCCATTCCGTTCACCATGGCGATGACCTGCTCGCCCTGCTTGAGGCCCAGATCGTCGATCACGGGCTCGGCCAGCATGGCGGTGATCTCGTCGGCGGGCCGCAGCTTCATCCGCTCGCGCCCCGGCTCGCCGTGGATGCCGATGCCGATCTCCATCTCGTCCTCGCCCAGCTCAAAGGTCGGCGAACCCTTGGCCGGCACCGTGCAGGAGGTCAGGGCCATGCCCATGGAGCGCACGTTGTCGCTGACCTTGCGGGCGATGCGTTCCACCTCGTCCAGGGACGCCCCGGCTTCGGCGGCGGCCCCTGCGATCTTCTCGACGAACACGGTCCCGCCCACGCCCCGCCGGCCGGCGGTATAGAGGGAGTTCTCCACCGCCACGTCGTCGGCCACCAGCACCGAGCGCACGGCGATGCCCTCGGCCTGCAGGAGTTCCGCGGCCAGCTCGAAGTTCATCACGTCGCCGGTGTAGTTCTTGACGATGAAAAGGACCCCGGCGCCGCCGTGCACCGCCTTGGCCGCCTCGACCATCTGGTCCGGCACGGGGCTGGTGAACACCTCGCCGGGGCAGGCCGCATCCAGCATGCCGCGGCCCACGTAGCCCCCGTGCAGGGGCTCGTGGCCGGAACCGCCGCCGGAGATCAGGGCCACCTTGCCCTGCACCGGCGCGTCCGCCCGGGCCACGAAGCGCGGCTCGGCCTGGACCCGCACCAGATCGGGGTGGGCCAGTCCGAGACCCTGGGTGGCCTCGTCCACCACCGCTTCCACCCGGTTGATCAGCTTCTTCACGGAGTGGACCTCCTTCCCCCGGGCACCCGCGCCCCCTGGGGCGACCTCCCCGCTGCGAGGCGGTGCCCCGCTGGGGCAGCCGCCCTCCGGGCGGGCGGCCGCCGGTCACGCGCCAGGGGGCCGGGTTCGTCCGGAACCATCAGCCAAAGGGGTGAACTGCCCCAGGCATCAGCCGAACAGGCTCTGGAAGAGCACAGCGCCTACGATGCCGCCGATGACCGGCCCCACCACGGGAATCCAGGCGTAGCCCCAGTCGGAGCTGCCCTTGCCGGGGATGGGCAGGACGGCGTGGGCAATGCGCGGCCCCAGGTCGCGGGCCGGGTTGATGGCATAACCCGTGGGGCCGCCCAGGGAGAGGCCGATGGCCCAGACCAGGAAGCCCACCAGCAAGGGGTTGAGGCCGCCCGCCAGGTTGTTGGCCGGGTGGCCGATGCCCAGGATGCCCAGCACCAGCGCCGCCGTGCCGATGATCTCCGTCACCAGGTTGGCGGCGGGGCTGCGCACCGCCGGCCCTGTCGAGAAGACCGCCAGCTTGAGTTCGGGATCGTCGGTGATGCCCCAGTGGGGCAGGTAGGTCACGTAGACCAGCACCGCGCCCAGGAAGGCGCCGATCAACTGGGCGATGATGTAGGACGGCACCTGGGCCCAGTCGAACTGGCCGATGGAGGCCAGGGCGATGGTCACCGCCGGGTTGATGTGGGCACCGCTGACGTGTCCCACCACATAGACCGCCACGGTCACGGCCAGGGCCCAGCCCGTGGTGATCACGATCCACCCCGAGTTCTGGCCCTTGGACCGGTTGAGCAGCACGTTGGCCACGACACCGTCGCCCAGCAGGATCAGGATCGCGGTGCCGAGGACTTCCCCAAGAAACGGGCTCACAGATCAACCCCCCTGAATGTTGTGGGCGGTCGCTCCCCTTCTTATCCCTGCTCCTTCAGCCCTGCCCGCCCCGCGGGCTCCGTCCCCGCCGGGCGGCCGGCGCGGCCTGGCCCCTGGCGCCGCCGCGCCCCGCCCCCTCCCCCCTTCCTGCCCGCCGGCGCGCCACCCGTTCCCGCCCCGGCCGGTGGCCCATCCGCGCACCGGGCCCAAAGCAGGAAAGCCCTGCGCGAAGCGTGGTGCGCCTTGCGCAGGGCCTTTCTCCCAGGTCTCCGGCCCATGCCAGCGGGTGCCGCGCCTTGAGGCAGCGGATTTTGCATGATGATTGCCGTTCTGCAAGAAGGGCTTCGCGGAAGGGCGCCGTTCTCCTGCCGGTCCCCTGGGGATCACGGAGGGAATTCCGAACGGCAGGGCCCCGGCCATCGGAGCACACCGGCGCGTTGGGCGGGAGGCGGTGCCGGGGGATCGTCCCCGGCCGGCAAAGGGCGGTGCCATGGCCCCGGTCCGGCACGCCGGGTGTGGGTGCCCGCGGACCGCCGGCGGAGGATGGGGGGCGAGGTGGAGACCCGCTGGGGGCTAACCGGACTCCAACCCGCCCCACAGGGCAGGACTACTGGTGGAGACGGCCGTGGCACCGGCCGCCAGCACCTTCTTGATGTCCGGGAGGACCCGGACCAGTCCCCCCGCCACCAGGGGCCCCCCGTGCACGGTGCGGATCTCGGCGAAAACCCAGGCAGGCAGCGAAGCCGGCAGCACTTCCACGGCCCCGGGCTGGGTGCGCCGGATCACCTGGACCGCGGTGGCCACGGCCGCGCTGTCCAGGGCGAAGATCCGCAGGATGGTCTCCAGACCCGCCTCCAGGCTGTAGCGGGTCACGGTGCTGCGGGTGGTGATGATCCCGTCGGGCCGGGCGTAGCGGGCCAGGAACTCGACCCCGCTGCGATCGCCCGCCAGCCCCTCCACCAGGTCGTAGTGGACGAACACGGCCTTGCCCGCAGCCCGGCAGCGCTCGATCACCCGCGGCAGGGTGAGCAAGCTGGCGCTGAGCAGGAACAAGGCTCCCGCCGGCGAGCCCAGGGCCGCGTCCAGGTCTTCTTCCCGCCGCACCGCCGGGATGATCGGGTACCGGTTCAGCGCCTGCCGCGACGACACCCGCGGCGCCCCATCCATCTCCGTGTCCCCCATGTCACTCCTCCTCGCCGCCGTCTCCCACGCCCGGAGCGAGACCGGGACGACCGGGCGGAAGCAACGCTTGCCGGATACGCCGGAGCAGCTCGTCGCGCACCCGGCGAAAGGCGGCCAGCCGTTGTTCTTCCGTCCCCTCGACGGCCGACGGATCGGGCAGGGACCAGTGCAGCCGCCGCACGTGGGGTGGGGTCACCGGGCAGCGCTCGGCCGCATCGTCGCACAGGGTGACGATGAGGTCCATCCGGTCGAGCAGTGCGGGATCGATGGGCTTGGAGGACTGAGCGCGGATGTCGATGCCGATCTCGTCCATGGCGCGAACGGCCAGCGGGTGTACCCCCTTCGGATCCAGGCCTGCGCTGTACACCTCCCAGGTCCCTCCGAGCAAGGATCTGGCCAGTCCTTCCGCCATCTGGCTCCGCGCCGAATTGCCGGTGCACAGGAACATCAAGCGCTTCGCCACACGTCGAGCCCCCTTGTCGCGTTGGCGCCGCACCGGAAGTCCGGCTCAGTCATTGAGCTCCTGGCGGACGCCGGTCACCAGGTAGATCACCCACTCGGCCAGGTTGGTCGCGTGGTCGCCGATGCGCTCCAGGTGGGAGCCCACCATCAGCAGCTGGGTGGCCTGGTCCACCGTGCCCGGCTTTTCGCGCATGATCATCAAGAGCTCGCGGAAGATCTGGTTGAACAGGTGGTCCAGCTCATCGTCCCGGGCCACCATGGCCCGGGCCAGTTCCACGTCGCCTTCGACGAAGGCCTTCAGGCCATCCCGCACCATCTTCTCCGCGACCTCCGCCATGCGCGGAATGTCCACCAGCGGCTTGATCAGAGGCTCATCGCCCAGGCGCAACGTCACTTTGGCGATGTCGTGGGCGTGATCGGCCATGCGTTCCAGGTCGGTGATCACCTTTAGGGTCATGCCGATCTGCCGCAGGTCGCCTGCCATGGGCTGTTGCAGGGCGATCAGGTTCAGGCAGCGCCGTTCGATGTCCAGCTCCATGCGGTCGACCTCGTCCTCCAGCGCCAGGACCCTGTGGGCCTTCTCCGCATTCCGCTCCTTGAGGGATTCCACCGCCAGCCGGATCCCTTCCTCCACCTGGGTCCCCATGCGCAGCAAGTCCCGGCGCAGGGCATCCAGCTCGGCATGGTAAGAGACGCGCGCCATGATCCCATTCCTCCTCTCCGCGGCGGCCCCATGGCACCGGCCTCACGGCGCCCCACGGCCGCCCGGGTGCTCACCGGGCGCCCTGCGCAAGGATACGTCACTCCCCCTGGCCCCGGAACGCCCGGGCCGCCTGCACCGCCACGATCTCTCCGCCCGCCGGCCTCGCGGCAATGGCGGCGCCGGGAGCCCGACGTCAACCAAAGCGACCCGTGATGTAATCCTCCGTTCGCTTGTCGCGGGGCCGGGTGAAGATCGCCGACGTCGGCCCGTACTCGATCAGCTCGCCGTTTAGGAAGAAGGCCGTCCGATCCGCGACGCGGGCCGCCTGCTGCATGTTGTGCGTAACGATGACGATGGTGTACCGCTGCTTGAGTTCCGTGACCAGGTCCTCAATCCGGGCTGTGGCCGCCGGATCCAGCGCGGAGGTGGGTTCGTCCAGGAGGAGCACGTCCGGGTCGACGGCCAGGGCCCGGGCGATGCACAGCCGCTGCTGCTGGCCGCCCGAGAGGGCGGTGGCCGGTGCGTTGAGGCGGTCCTTCACCTCGTCCCACAACGCCGCCGCCCTGAGCGCCTGCTCGACCCGTTCCGCTATCTGCGGCTTCGGAAGACGCCCACCCAGACGCAACCCCGAGGCCACGTTGTCGAAGATGGACATGGTGGGGAACGGCGTCGGCCGCTGGAACACCATGCCGATTCGGCGCCGCACCATCACCGGGTCCACGCCCGGTGCGTAGATGTCGGCCCCGTCCACGTAGACGCTCCCTTCGACCCGCGCGCCCGGTACCACCTCGTGCATGCGGTTGAGGCACCGGATCAGGGTCGACTTACCGCAACCCGACGGACCGATGATGGCGGTGATGGCCTTTGCACCGACCTCGAGGCTCACCCCGTGCAGGACCTTGCGATCCCCGTACCAGGCCGACAAACCATGTACGGACAACTTGATCGAACTCTCCATGACACCCTTCCGTTCCCTGGTATTCGCTTCGCCGGCGGACGCGGGCGTACTCGCAGCGTCCCTCTCCGCCACACGCAGCACTTCCATGGCTTAGTTCGTCCCTCCTCCCTGCCGCCGCGCCACCAGCGTCCGTGCCACGATGTTCAGGGCCAAGACCAGGGTGATCAGAATGAACGCCCCGCCCCACGCCTTCTGCTGCGCGTTCTCAAAGGGGGTCAAGGCGAAGGTAAACACCTGGACCGAGAGGGTGGCAATGGGCTGGTCGAGACGCCAGGACCAGAAATTGTTGTTGAGCGCCGTAAAAAGCAACGGTGCCGTCTCGCCTGCGATGCGGGCCACGGCGAGCATCACGCCGGTCAGTACGCCACCCGCTGCCGCCGGGAGAACGATTCGCAACGTCACCTTCCAGGGTGAAATGCCGAGGGCCAGTCCCGCCTCGCGCACAGCCCCGGGGACGAGGCGCAGCATCTCCTCGGTGGTGCGGGTCACCAGCGGCAGCATGATCACGGCCAGGGCGATGCTTCCCGCCAGAGCCGAGAACGTGCCCGTGCGTAACACAACGAGCCCGTAGATGAACAGGCCCACCACGATGGACGGCACCCCGCTCAGAACCTCCGTCAAAAACCGGAGCAGGGTGCCGAGGCGCCCGTCGCCGAACTCGGCCAGATAGATACCCGCCAGGATCCCCACCGGCACCGCCACCAAGGACGCGACCAGGACGACGATCAACGTGCCCACGATGCCGTTGCCCACGCCACCACCCTGGTCGGTCACCGCGCCCGGCAGCGAGGTGAGGAACTCCCAGCTGATCGCTGCCATCCCTTCGCGAACGACATACGCCATCACGATGACCAGGGAAACCAGGACAATGCCCGTGGCCAGGACCGGCAGCCACCGCAAGACCCTGTCGGCGACGACCCTGCGCCGTAGCACCGGATCCGGAGCAAACGGGTGGGCGTTCTCCGCCGGTTGCATCATCGCGCTCCCTCCACCACCTGCAGGCGCCGGAGCAACAGGCGCGCGAGGATATTGACCAACAAGCTGATCACCAAGAGCAACAAACCGATTTCCATCAGCGCCGCCCGGTGAAGCTCGGTTGTGGCCTCGGCGAACTCGTTGGCGATGACGCTGGCCATGGTCGCCGCCGGCGCCAGCAGCGAGGTCGAGATCTCGGGAGCGTTCCCGATGACCATCGTCACCGCCATCGTCTCTCCCAGGGCGCGCCCCAGGGCCAGGATGACGGCGCCGGCGATGCCGGACCGGGCAAAGGGCAGCACCACCCGAAAGATCGTCTCCATGGGCGTGGCACCCAGCGCCAGGAAGGCCTCTCGCTGGCTGCGGGGCACGGCACCGATGACGTCCCGGGAGATGGCGCTGATGGTGGGAACGATCATGATGGCCAGGACCAGTGCACCGGCCATCATGCTGATCCCGTACGGAGCTCCCTCAAACAGCGGGAGGAAGCCAAGGTGCTCGCCCAGCCACGGCTGGATCCTCTCCTGCAGCCACGGCACCATGACGTACAAGCCCCAAAGGCCGTAGACCACGCTGGGCACCGCGGCCAGCAATTCCACCAGAAAGGACAGCAACGCCCGCCAGCGCGGGGGCGCCAGTTCCGCCAGGTAGATGCCCGTCAAGATGCCCAAGGGCGTCGCCAGGAGCAGCGCCAGCAGCGATGAGACCACCGTTCCGTAGATGAAGGGCAGGGCACCAAACTCGCCGGCCACCGGGTCCCACGCCCGCGAGCGGAGGAACCCCCAGCCAAAGGCCGCGCGTGCATCCTGGGAGTTCCGGTACAGCTCCACCGCCAGCCCCAACAGCACGAGACCCACGGCCGCGGCCGCGAGAAGCGTGATCAGCTGGAAACCGCTTAGCTCGAACCGACTTCTCCACCACGGTCCTGGTCGTTGCCGCACGACGGCGACACCTCTCATTCCAGGCGTTGTCAAACTGCGCCCGGCAAGCAACCCAAACGGGCGCGCGCCCGCGGAACGACCGGAACGCACGCCCGAACGGGAGGGGGGGGTAACCCAAAACCTCTCTGGATCGATTCCTTACTGCAGAATGGGCTGGCCGTTGCAGGTGATGGTCTTCACCGCGTCCAGCGCCATCTGCTTGACGTTGTCCGGCAACGGCGCGTAGAGGAGGTCCGCCGCGTAAGACTCGCCCTCCGTCAGCGCCCACTGCAGGAACTCCACCAGCGCCTTGCCCTTCGTGCAATCCGTCTGATCCTTGTAGACCAGCAGCCAGGTGAAGCCGGAGATGGGATAGGCGTTCTCGCCGGGCTGGTCCACGATGAAGATCCGGAAGTCCTCGGGCATGTTCGCCGCAGCCCCGGCGGCCGCCGCCGTGACCGTGTCGATGGAGGGCTCGACGAAGTTGCCCGCCTTGTTCTTCACCAGGGCGTAGGGCATGTTGTTCTCGATGGCGTAGGCCAGTTCGACGTAACCGATGGAGTTCTTCAGCTTCTGCACCTGGGTGGCGACGCCCTCGTTGCCCTTGGCGCCGATGCCGGTGGGCCAGTCGACGGAAGTGCCGGCCCCCACCTGGCTCTTCCACTCCGAGCTCACGGCACTCAAGTACTCGGTAAAGATGTTCGTCGTACCGCTACCATCGGACCGGTGGACCACGACGATGTCCGCGTCCGGCAGGTTGACGCCGGGATTGACGCTGGCGATGGCCGGATCGTTCCACTTCTTGATCTTGCCCAGGTAGATCCCGGCGATCGCCTCCGGAGTGAGCTTCAGGCCGCTTTCCACCCCCGGCAGGTTGTAGGTCAGCACCACCGCGCCCATGACCGTGGGGATGTGCATCAGCTCACCCTGGACCTTGGCCAGCTCCTCGTCGCTCATCGGGCCGTCCGAGGCGCCGAAGTCCACGGTCTTGGCCGTGATCTGCTGCTTGCCGCCGCCGCTACCGATGGACTGATAGTTGATCTGGACGTCAGGACGAAGCTTGTGATACTCGTCGAACCACTTGGAATAGAGCGGATACGGGAAGGTCGCGCCAGCCCCGTTCAGGACGACGGTCTGGGCAGAAGATCCGGAAGAAGAGCCCCCCTGGTCCGTACCTGGGGCCTGCCCGCCCTGATCCTGTCCTTGCCCGCCCGACGAGCCGCCGCCGCAGGCTGTCAAGACCAGTGCGCTGGCAAGCAAAACCGCCAGCCAGATCCGGCGCGTGAAACGTTTCGCCACGCCTGTCCCTCCCTGGGGATGAAGATTCGTTGCGCTTATCACGTTACCGGACCCTCCGCGGGGACAGGTTGGTGAACGGGGAACCTTTTGTGAAGCTTCTGTTAAGGTCTTCGCAGCCGGCCGTCAACGTCCACCCTCGCAGCCGCCGGGGAATTCCCCCACCCCCTTCGCGCCCGCCGCGACGTCGTCGGCAGCCAGCGGGATGCGGAAACGGATCACGGTGCCAGCACCCAGCTGGCTTTCGGCCCCGACCACCCCGCCGTGAGCCTCGATGATGTGCTTGACGATGGCCAGGCCGAGACCGGTCCCACCGGCCGCCCGGCTGCGACCGGGGTCGACGCGGTAAAAGCGCTCGAAGATCCGCGGCAGGACATCGGGAGGAATGCCGCGCCCAGTGTCCCGCACCTCACCGACCGCCATGGCCTGGTGGCCCTGCCCCTCTCGACCGACCGCCACCGTCACCGTCCCGCCCACCGGGGTGTACTGGCGCGCATTCTCCAACAGGTTCGTCCACACCTGATCCAGGCGGTGGCGATCGGCCCAGACCGGCACAGGCTCGGGCGGCGACTGCACCTCCAGGCGCAACCCGGCCGCCTCCAGGCGCGGCCGGAACCGCTCCGCCGCTTGCACCGCGCTGTCCCGCAGATCGAACCGCTCCCGCTGCAACCCCGGTTCCGGCGACTCCAGGCGCGCCAGGTCCAAAAGATCCTGGACCAGACGGGCCATGCGCTCGGCCTCGCGGTGGATCACCTGCGCGAAGTGTTCGGCCGTGGCCGGATCTTCCCGGATGACGCCCTCCAGCAGGGTTTCCGCGAACCCCTGGACGGCGGCCACGGGCGTGCGCAACTCGTGGGAGACGTTGGCTACGAAGTCGCGCCGGATCTGCTCCAGCCGCCGGATCTCGGTGATGTCGTGCAGGACAACGACCACGCCACCGCGCTTCCCTTCCGCAGCCGTGACGCCGCGCCCGGCAGAATTGGAGCCGGCTTCGCAAGGGACATCCACACCATCCGGCACCGTCGCCCCCCCGGCATCGGTACCTAGAGGCACCACCGTGACCCGCACGTGTCGCGGCGCTGCACCGGGATCGGGTGGGATGGTCACGTCGTGCTCCACAACCTGCCCTCCGACAAGGCCTTCCTCAATCACGCGCGCCAGGCCGTAGTTCCGGGTCACGCTGATATAGTCGCGTCCCAGTGCCTGCTCAGGAATATCCAGCAACCGGCGGGCGGCCGGATTCGCCAGGCGCAACCGGCCATCACCGTCAATGAACAGCACCCCGCTGGTCATGGCACCTACCACGGTGGCAAGCCGCGCCTGCTCCGTCCGCAGCTCGCGCAAGGTCACCTGCAGCCGGGCGGCCATCTCGTTGAAGGCGCGGGCCAGGGTAACCAGCTCGTCGGGCCCGTCGACGTGCACCCGGCGCTCGAACTCGCCCGCGGCCAGCTGGCGCGCCCCCGCCACAAGTTCCCGCACCGGCCGGGTCACCCGCTCCGCCATGGCCCAGCCAAGGCCGGCACCGGTCAGGGCGGCCACCAGCAGACCCAGGATCAGCGTCGGCAAAAAGTCCCGGGAAAAGAGCTGCGGCAGCTCCCCCAGCAACAGGGCCGTCACGGTCCCCACCACGGCCACACCCAGCGGGAAGTAAACCGCCAGTCGCCAGGCCAAGTACCGCCGCAGCCCCCCCGCCATGATGCCGCCTCCTCCCTCGTTCCGCGCCGCCGCCCGCCCCGGTGGCCCGCGGCGCCAGGTCTGCCCGGACCCCGGCCGGCGTAGATCTGGGATGAACCGGTCACGGGCTCACCACGGTCCGCCCGGGCCGGACGACCAGGGGGGAGTTCCGTGCCGGAAGCCGCCGCACGGGTCGCGCGCCCGCCCTACCGGCCACCCACACCGGACGAACCCGGTCCCCGGGGGCGGGGTACTGGCCGCCCGCCCGTCCCCCGGGGATGCCCTGCCGGTCGCCGTCCGAGCGCACCCGTTGGGGACACCGCCGCCGGGTCCAGGGGGAGCCGCCGGGGGCACCGGTTCCGGTTGCGGTTGCGGTCCCGACCCGGGTGGCGCATCCCCGGGGTGTGGGCGCTCCGGCACCTGGCCCCCGCGCTGGGCATCCTGGTGGTCGCCCTGCTGGCGGCCGGCTGCGGTGCGCGCCCCTGGGGTCCCCGGACCATCACCCTCACCCTCACTCCGGAGTTCACCATGGAACCCCGGGAGGTGGTGGTGCGCCCGGGGGAGACGGTGCGGCTCGTGGTGGTCAACGCCGACACCCGCCTGCCCCACCAGGTGCGCTCCGCCGCCAAGCTGGGGCCCGACCTGGAGCTTGAGCCGGGCCAGCGCCAGGTCCTGGATTGGAAGGCACCCGCCGAGCCCGGCGCCTTCCCCATCTGGTGCGGCATGCCGGGCCACCGGAAAAACGGCATGGTGGCCCGGGTGGTGATCCGCGGGGAGCGCTAAGCACCGCGCGCCTCGGCCCCATTGCCCGCACCCGGCACCTTCGCCGCGCCTCGCCACCCCCTGGCCGCCCTGTGTGCCCATCCCCGCCTGCACGGCCCCTCCGTCGCCTCCGCCCGGCCCTCCGCCGCCGCCTCCGCCCCACCGGTGCTGTTGGGGCAGCAGCGAGGCCGGCGCCGGCGGGCCCGCCCGCCGCCTTGCCGGTCGTCAGCGCTGCCGGTTCTTCCGGTAGGCGACGATCTCCACGTCCTCCAGGACCACCAGGCCTTCCTGCACCGCTTCATCCAGGAAGGCCAGCAGCGGCTGCAGGCGGTCGACGTGATCGACGATCTCGACGATGACCGGCAGATCCGCCGACAGCTCCAGGACCCGGGCCGCATGGACGCGGCTGTTGGCGCCGTATCCCTCGATCCCGCGGTACACGGTGGCCCCGGCCAGCCCCAGCTCCCGCGCCTTGAGCACGATGGCGTGGTAGAGGGGTTGCCCCTGCCACCGGTCCGTCTCCCCGATGTAGACCGTCAAGCGCCGGGCCGGCGCCTGGATGCGCAAGGCCCCTTCCCCCTCTTCCCGCGATGTCCGCCCCCGCTCCCTCACAACCGCACCCCCAGCGCCTGGCTGGCACCCCAGCCCAGCCAGGCGGCCGCCATCCCCAGGACCAGGCTCGCCCCCAGGTAGGCGGCGGCTGCCCCGGGGCGCCCATCCCGCAGCAGGGTCAGCGCTTCCCAGGTCATGGTGGAAAAGGTGGTGTAGGCGCCGACAAACCCGCTGGTCAACGCCAGGCGTACGGCGGGCGATGTCACGGTATTCAGCAGCAAAGGATGCAGGAACGCCAAGATGAAGGCGCCCGTCAGGTTGATCGCCAGCGTTCCCCAGGGGAACCCTCCAGGCGTCCGTTCGGCGATCCACTGGGTCAGCCCGTACCGCGCCAGCGCGCCGGCCGCTCCCCCCAGCGCGACTCCAAGCCAGACCAGGACCGATCACTCCATTTCCAATTGCCGTCCCTCCCCAGTATAATCGAGGTGAAGATCCGGCCGGGGGCCGCGCCAGGCTCCCGAGCCCACAACGAGGATCCCTGAAGGGGAGTAGCCGCCGCGGGACGAACCGGCCGGTGCCGCCCATCGGGACGGCACCGGGATGATCGCCGGGGTCTCGCGGTCCCGCGGGCCGTCAATACGGGGCGACCAGGCGCCGCCCGGCCCGCGGTGCGCAGGTCCAGCGGGCAAGACCTTCGGGCGCTTGCGACCGTGCGATCGCAGCGGCCCGAAGGTTTTTTATTGAACGTCAGGGGTTCGGCCATGCTGTAGCCGACCTCGAGACCAACAGGAGGGACGGACGTTGGCCCTGGTCCTGTTCAATCTGCTGGTCGTCGCCCTGATCCTCTTCGACCTGGGCCTTGGCCGGCGCCAGGCCACCTTGACGGCTCGCCAGGCCGTCTTCCGGACGCTCTTTTACGTGGCCATCGCCGTCGGCTTCGGCATCTGGCTGGGGCAGGCCCGGGGCGGCACCACCATGGCGGAATACTTCGCCGGCTACCTGGTGGAGTACGCCCTGAGCATGGACAACATCTTCGTCTTCATCGCGCTGTTCTCGTTCTTCTCCGTGCCGGAGGAGCTGCGCCCCCGGGTGCTGCTGTGGGGCGTGCTGGGTGCCCTCATCATGCGCGGGCTGATGATCTGGGGCGGTGCCGCCCTGCTGGAACGCTTCCACTGGTTGCTTTACGTCTTCGGGGTCATCCTGATCGCCACGGGCATCCGCTTCCTGCGGCACAAGGACGACGAGGCCGGCGACGTGGAACGCAACCCCGTGCTGCGGCTGGTGCGCAAGCTCTTGCCCGTCACGGAGGAGTACCACGGGGGCCGGTTCTTCGTCCGGCGGAACGGCCGGCTGTGGGCGACGCCCTTGTTCGTCGTCCTGGTGCTGATCGAGACCACGGACCTGATGTTCGCCCTGGATTCCATCCCGGCCATCTTCGGCATCACCCGGGATCCCTTCGTGGTCTACACCGCCAACGTCTTCGCCATCATCGGGCTGCGGTCGCTGTTCTTCGTCTTCAGCGCCATCCTGCCCCTGATTCGCTACCTGAAGTACGGCCTGGCCGTCACCCTGGTGTTCATCGGGGTGAAGATGTTGCTGATCGACGTGATCCACCTGGCCCCCGCCACCTCGCTGGGCATCCTGGCTCTCATTCTGGGGGCGTCCGTGGTGGCCTCGGTCCTGTTCCCCCCGCGGGAACCGGCGGAAGCCGCGGGCAACCCTCGCCACAAGTCCTGACCTCCGTGGGGGCCGGCGACGGGCGCGGAGGGCCGGACCGGTCGCGCCGCCGGCACCGGCGCGCTCCGCACGCCGCTTGCCGGCCCCCGCAGCCCCGTACGCCGCCACCCGCCCATGGTATGATCAGGATGGCACAAGCCATCCTGGTGGAGGTGGCACCCCGTGGCAGAACAGGCCTATCGCATCGAGCGGGACTCCATGGGCGAGATGCGGGTTCCGGCCGATGCGCTCTACGGCGCCCAGACCCAGCGGGCCGTGGAGAACTTCCCCATCAGCGGCATCCGGTTTCCCCGCCCCTTCATCCGCGCCCTGGGCCTGATCAAGCGCGCCGCCGCCCAGACCAACGCCGAGCTGGGTCTTCTGGACGCCCGGCTGGCCGAGGCCATCGTCCAGGCGGCCGGCGAGGTCATCGAGGGCAAGCTGGACGACCATTTCGTCCTGGACATCTTCCAGACCGGCTCGGGCACCTCGACCAACATGAACGCCAACGAGGTCATCGCCAACCGGGCCATCCAGATCCTGGGCGGCCAGATCGGCTCCCGCAGCGTGCACCCCAACGACCACGTCAACATGGGCCAGTCCAGCAACGACGTGATCCCTACGGCCATCCACATCGCCGCCCTGGAGCAGATCGAACGCAAGCTGATCCCCGCCCTGGAGTCCCTGCGGGACGCCCTGGCCGAAAAGGCCCGCGCCTTCGATGACGTCATCAAGATCGGGCGCACCCACCTGCAGGACGCCACGCCGATCCGCCTGGGCCAGGAGTTCTCGGGCTACGCCAGCATGGTCGACCACGGCATCCGCCGCCTGCGGTCGCTGCGCGAGCACCTGGCCGAACTGGCCCTCGGCGGGACGGCGGTGGGCACGGGCATCAACACCCACCCCGAGTTCCCGCGGCGCACCATCGCCCGCATCGCCGAGGCGACGGGCCTGCCCTTCCGCGAGGCGGAGAACCACTTCGAGGCCCAGGGCTCGCGGGACGCGGTGGTGGAAGCCAGCGGCCAGCTGCGCACCGTGGCCACCAGCCTGATGAAGATCGCCAACGACATCCGCTGGCTGGGCTCCGGACCCCGCTGCGGCATCGGCGAGATCCTGATCCCGCCGACCCAGCCGGGTTCGTCCATCATGCCGGGCAAGGTCAACCCCGTCATGTCCGAGATGCTGATGATGGTCTGCGCCCAGGTCATCGGCAACGACGCGGCCATCGCCGTCAGCAACACCCACGGCAACTTCGAGCTCAACGTGATGATGCCGGTGATGGCCCACAACCTGCTCCAGTCCATCGAGCTGCTGGCCAACGGGGCGGCCACCTTCACCGAGCGCTGCGTGCGCGGCATCGAGGCGAACCGGGAGCGCTGCGAGGCGCTGATCGAGGGGTCCCTGGCCATGGTCACCTCCCTGGTGCCCCGGCTGGGCTACGACACCGCCGCCGACATCGCCAAGGAGGCCTACGCCAGCGGCCGCACGGTGCGGCAGCTGATCCTGGAGAAGGGCCTGCTCTCGGAAGAGGAGACGGCCCGCCTGCTGGACCCGCGGCGGATGACGGAACCGGGCCGGGCCGAGTGAGGGCCCGGCCCGGCTCCAAGATGAACCCTACCGCGCCGGGCCGAGTTGTTCCTGAAAATCGTAGACGATCTTGCTGATGCGGGCGATGTCCTCGAAGCCCTGGTCGATGTTGTCCACGCCTTTCGAAAGGACGGCCAGGACGAAGGGCCGCCGGCCGAAGACGATGCCCACGTCGTCGGCCACACCCTCGATGTCCCCTTCCTTGTGGGCGACGAACACATCCGGGGGCAGCTCACCCGGCAGGCCGACGTGGAAGATGGCGTGACCCATGTCGTCCAGCATGCGGCCGCCCAGCAAGGGGTGCTGGCGAGCAAAGTCCAGCACGGCCTCCACGTAGATCCCCATGTCCCGGGCCGTGCTGATGCGGCGGCCGCCGGGGAAGATCACCTCGCCCCCCAGCCGGCGCATGAACTCGCCCACGTTGTCCTTGCCGAAGTGGCGAAACAGCATGTTGGTCGTCACGTTGTCGCTGATGGTGATGGACAGGTTGGTGAGCACGCGCAGGGAGTAGCTCTTGCCGGGGAAGCCGTCCCTCTGGAGGATGCCGGCGCCGCCCGTCAAATCCCGGTCGGGCTCGTAGACGATCCGGTCGTCCATGCGGGCGCGGCCGGCGGCCACCTGGTGGTTCACGTAGAGCACCAGCGGCACCTTGATGGTGCTGGCGGCGTGGATCGGCTCCCGCTCGTTGATCCCCCAGGTGGCGCCCGTCTGCAGGTCTTTGAAGTAGATGCCGAAGGTCTGGGGCCGCGTCTCGATGAACTCCCGCACCCTGGCCACCAGGGGGCCGTAGTCGGGCTGCCGCGCGCCGGGACGCAGCTGGGCGCGGTCCAGCAGCTCGTCCAGCCGGGCCAGGGTGTCACCGGAATCGGGATCGACCACGGGGATGCTGGAGGCGCTCAGGCCGGGGGCCCTGCCGGGCTTGGCCGCCCGGTCGCCGTCGGGAGCCTGGGCCAGGTTCATCCGGCACCCGGCCACAAGGACGCTGAGGCTTACAAGGCCTGTCAGGGCCACCACCCGCCACGCCCGGGGGCGAGGCCGGCCGTTCCTTTTCTCCCCGCCCTGCCTTCCGGACCCGTCCGGGTGCCGGTCTTCAGGCTCAGGCCGGCCCGGTCCGGCTGCATGCCCGCGGCCCGTGTCCCCGCAGCGCCGTGCCCCGTCATCCATGTTGCTGCGCCCTCCTGCCTTGCCCGGCCCGTGCCCCGCAGCCGATGGGCCCTTGGGTTACCCGGTTCGCCATGCCCCGTCAGTAGGTGCCGATGTCTTCGATGAGGGTGGTCATCAGGGCCAGGGCGGTGATGGCTTCGCTCTTGTCCTGCAGCTCGATGGCTGCACGCAACGTGGCCAGCTGGGCCTCAAAGTCCCGGATGGCCGTGGCATCGCTGTTCACCGCCACGGGCACCCTCACCCTTTTCCACTCGGATTCCAGGCGCGCGGCGAGGGCGGCGGCCCGCTGCCAGTCCTCCGCCTGGACGGCCTCCCGCGTCGCCTGGATGCCCTGGCCGATGGAGCCGCTAGGGGTCAGGGGCTTGCGGAAGTACGTCGGCGCCACGCCCAGGGCGATCCCCATGATCACCAGCAGGGTGACGATGATGTAGCGCCGTGCCTTCATGGACCCGGCTACTCCTTACCGCCGCCGGCCGCCCCGCCGCCGGCGGCGCCCCGGCCTGCGGCCACCGGTTCGGCCTTGCCCCGCCGCCGGCGGGGACTCCCCTGGGCTCCGGCCAGCGGCTCGCCGGGTGCCACCTCGGCCGGGGGCTCGGGCCGCTCCCGGGCCGGGGGACGGTGGTCGTTGTGCCCGTCGGCGCCGAACAGCTCGCCTCCAGGCGACTGGCGCGGGTATTCCGGTTCCTCCGCCGCCACCTTGCGAATGCGGCGTTCCAGTCCCTGCTCCATCACCCGCGCCTGGGCCGCCGCCCGGCGCAGGCGCTCCCGCTCTTCTTCCGACTGCGCGCTGGCGGCGAGGGAATCCAGTCCTGCCCGTACCCGCTTCAGGGTCGCCGCCGCCCGCAACAGCTTGGCGTAGGTCGTCATGCCACAGGCCCTCCTTGCAACGGCCGGTCGCGGCTTCCTGCGGAATCCATCCCATGGCGAAGGCCCGTCGCTTGCGAGTATCCCCCGCCGGCGGGGTGCGTATTTCGCGCCAGTGCCGCAGACACTGGGAGCGGACAGGCGTGACCGGCCGGCGGGCGGGCGTCACCGCCCGTTCGACCCGGCCTGATCAGTGCCGCTGCCGGGCCTTGCCGGCGGAGGGACCGCCGGTTGCGCGGTTTTGCGTCGACGTGATCCGGACGGTGGCTTGGGGGGACGTGCGGGTGCCGGAAACACTACTGGTGCTGATCCGGTCGATCATCGCGTTCGTCTGGCTCTTCTTCCTGACCCGGTTCGTGGGCCGCAAGCAGGTGTCCCAGCTGACGTTCACCGAGTACGTGGTGGGGATCACCATCGGGTCCATCGCCGCCCAGACCTCCACCGATCCCCAGAACCGGTTCCTCGACGGTATCGTGGGCGTGGCCGTGTGGGCGCTGGCTGCACTCGCACTGACCTACCTGCAGCAAAACAGCAACGCGGCGCGCAAGTTCATCGAAGGGGAGCCCGTGGTGGTGGTCGCCCGGGGCCAGGTGCAGGAGAAGGGCTTGCGGATGGCCCGGCTCTCGGTGGCGGAGCTCATGGAGCTGCTGCGCCAGAAGAACATCTTCGACCTGCGCCAGGTGGACTGGGCCCTCATGGAAACCGACGGGCAGCTCACGGTTCTCAAGAAACCCGAACATGAGCCGCTGACGGCAAAGACCGCGGGCGTGCTGACCCCGTCCCGCCCTGAATTCCCGTATGTGGTGATTGCGGACGGGCAGGTTCTTCCCAACTCCCTGCGCGCGGCGGGCAAGGACGAGGCCTGGCTGCGCCAGGAGCTGTTGCGCAACGGGGTCGACGACCCGAGCCAGGTGATGGTGGGCCAGATCATCGGCAACCAGCTGTACGTGGACCTCAAGCAGGACACCCAGACCATCACCCAGCCCTCGCTCCGGGCCACCCTGGGCGCCGACCTGGAATCCCTCCAGGCGGACTTCGCCAGCTGGGCCCTGGAAACGGAAGACCCCGAGGCTCGTCAAATGTATGAGGAGTACGCCCGGAAAACGGGGGAGATCCTGAAGGATCTGGACGCCCTGGTGAGATAGCCCAGCGGTTTAGGGTTTGAATTAATCAATTCGCCCCCCGAAAGAAGCAGGGATACGAAACGAGGTGTCGAAAACCCATAGCGACGAGGGGACCTGCAGCATGCCCCGCCCCTCGTCAACCGGCCAGGTTCCTCACCGCTGGCCCCAAAGCTTCCGGCCCTGCCGGGCGGTCGCCTGCCCCGCCCGCCCGGAGCCGGGCCGGAGGGTACCCATGCCCCCAGCAGAGGCGATGCGCCACCCGCGCAGCGCCTCTGCTTTTTGCGGCTCTTGCCTGGCAGCGGCTCTTGCCCGGCAGCCACCGGCCCGCCGGCGTGCTCGTGCCCCAACACGGGGGCCGTCATGCGGGGGCCGGTCCCCCGGCACCGCCCGCCATGGGCTCCAGCGGGATCCCCGCCCGCTCCAGGAATTCCACCGCCCGCGGGTCGGGGTACCAGTCCCGGTAGACCACCCGCACCACCCCTGCGCCGATCAGCAGCTTGGCGCAGTGGAGGCAAGGGGTGGCCGTGGTGTAGAGCGTGCTGCCCTTCACGGTGACCCCGTGCAAGGCCGCCTGGAGGATGGCGTTGGCTTCGGCGTGGATGGTGCGGACGCAATGCCCGTCTTGCATCAGGCAACCGGCCTCGGTACAGTGGGGGAACCCCGGTGGCGCCCCGTTGTAGCCGGTGGCCAGGATGCGCCGGTCCCGCACCAGCACCGCCCCCACGTGGCGGCGCGGGCAGGTGGACCGCCTCGCCACCACCTCCGCCAGTTCCATGAAATAGGCATCCCAGGGGGGCCGCTGGTCGGCCGGATCCTCCTGGCGTGACCCGGCCGGAGGAGCCGGCTCCGGGTGCGGGTGGGGCCGGACGGCTTGATCCGCCCGGGCTGGTGGATCCTGCGCGCTCTGCTGCTCGGCCATCGGCGCTTTCCTCCCCGCCTGATTGCCTGACCGCCTAAGTGGAGTGCCCGGCGACCGCTTGCCCAGACTCCCCGGCGGCTTGCACGGCCGGCTGGATGGGTCAGCCGTTGCCGCCGCCTGCGGCGATGTTACAATAACACCAGTTTGAGTCGAGGTGACCGCGATGCCCGCCGGAGGCCGCAAGTTCTTCACCCCCGAAGAGGCCACCGCCCTGCTGCCCGTCATCCGGCAGCGGCTCCTGCGCCTGCGCCGCCTCTACCAGAAGGCGCGCCAGTCGTACCGGGAGATGGAGCAGATCGAGGCCGTCGGCTACAAGCCCGACGGCACCCTGATCATGTCCTACGACTACAAGCTGGCGCGGCAGGCGCTGCGGGCAGCGGTGGAAGAGGCCAACCAGCTGCTGGCGGAGATCCACAGCCTGGGCTGCCTGGTCAAGGATGTCGACCTGGGCCTGGTGGATTTTCCGGCGCGCCTGAACGGAGAGCCCGTGCTCCTCTGCTGGCGGCTGGGAGAGCCCCGGGTTGCCTACTACCACGGCGAGCATGAGGGCTTTCGCGGCCGCAAGCCGATCCCACCCGCACGGGGCGGTGGCTCTGCTTCCTGCGGCCCCGCCGGCTGGGACGCGGCGTCGGAGGGCATCGGCCCGGGGGGATCCAGCGCGGGGTCCTCACCGCCGCGCTGGCGCCGCGCCGCCGGTCACAACGGATCCACGGGTCCCGGCACCGGTCCGGACGAACCGGCCGGCCCGGACCGGGAGGCCTGACCACCACCCGTCTCGCCATCAATCCAGGCCCCGACCGGCGGACCGCAACCGGAGGAAGGGGTTGGCCACGCGCTCGGTCCCGATGCGGGTTTCCGGCCCATGGCCCGGCAGCACCCGGGTGGCGTCGGGCAACACCATCAGTTCCCGGTGAATGCTCTGGAGCAACGTCTCCAGATCCCCGCCCGGCAGGTCGGTGCGGCCGATCCCGCCGGCGAAGAGGGTGTCGCCAGCCAGCACCAGCCCCTCGGCGGCACCGCGGCCCACGTACACCACGTGCCCGGGGCTGTGCCCGGGAGTAAAGCGCACCTCGAATTCCATGGACCCGAACGCCAGGCGCTCGCCGCCCTCCAGCAGGTGATCCGCCGGCGGCGCCACCACCGGCTCCAGCCAGACCGACAGGTTCAGCTGGGGATCTCCTAGCCAGCTCGCCTCGTTGCGGTGGATCCACACCGGAGCCCCCGTGGCTTCCTTGATCGCCTGGAGGCCGCCGATGTGGTCGAAGTGGGCGTGGGTGAGCAGCACCGCCGCCACCCGGTAACCCCGGACGGCTTCCAGCATGGGATCGGGGTCATGGGGGGCGTCGACCAGCACCGCGACCTTGCCGGCATCATCCAGCAGCACGTACCCGTTGGCCTGGACGGGCCCCAGGGGAAAGGCCAGCACCCGCAAGGTGGGCTCCATCACCCGGTCCCCTCCCTGGTGGCCGGGGAGGCCGCCGCGCCCTCCGCACCCTGACCGGCCGCCTGGCCAGCCGGCCGGTACCCCCACGCCTCGAGCCAGCCTGAGTCGCCGGTCCACTCCAGGCGGCGCCCCAGGACCCGGGCCAGTTCCTCCGCGGCCACCTGCGCCACCGCTTCCAGGGCCGGTGCCCGGCCCAGCAAGCGGGCCATGGAGGTGACGCCCCGGTCCGTGATGCCGCAAGGGATGATGCCGCCGAAATAGGCCAGGTCGGGGTCCACGTTGAGAGCGAACCCGTGCCAGGTGACGCCCCGGCTCACGCGGATGCCGATGGCGGCGATCTTCTCACGGCCGGCCCACACGCCCACCAGCCCGTCCTCCCGGTGGGCTACGACGCCGAAGCGGGCCAGGGTCGCCACCAGGGCTTCCTCCAGGCCGTGGACATAGCGCTTGAGGCCCCCGGGCAGGTTCTTCAGGTCGACGATGCCGTAGCCCACCAGCTGCCCCGGGCCGTGATAGGTGACCTTGCCCCCGCGGTCGATGTGGAACACCTCCACACCCCGCTGCCGGCGCAGGGTGGGGCTGAGCAGGATCTCGTCGTCGCGGCCGCTGCGGCCCACGGTGTAGACCGGCGGGTGCTGGAGCAGGAGGAACAGGTCCGGCACCCGGCCCTCGCCCCGGGCCCGGGCCAGTCGCTCCTGCAGCCGCCAGGCCGGTTCGTAGGGGGTGAGGCCGGGCAGCCAGGTGACCCGCAGGACGGGCGGGCCGTCCGGCAGCGCCGGGCCGGCAGCGGATGCCGCTGGGACGGCCCGCTGGGGCCCCGCGGCGCCACCCGCGCCGGTGGCGGTGGCGGTTCTTATGATGCCACCGGTCCGTATCCCGGTGTGGGGACCGGTTGGGGGATTCATGCTCCCGCTGCGCCCCCCGCTGCCCGGGCAGCCTGCAGGCCATGGACCGTTGCCAAGGGGGCCGCCTGGGCTGGGGCCCCGCGGTGGGTCTCCGGGGGCCCGGCCTGGACCTGCGCCGGTGCGGCTTCGTCCCCCGCCCCGTCCCGCCGGCGCGCCCGGTCGGCCTGCTCGTGGGCATGGTACGAGCTCCGCACCAGGGGGCCGGATTCCACGTGGGAAAAGCCCATGGCCAGGCCGATGCGCTTGAGCTCCGCGAACTCGTCCGGGTGGTAGTACTTCTCCACCGGGAGATGGACGGGCTCCCGGGTCGGGCGCAGGTACTGGCCGATGGTGACGATGTCCACCTGGTGGGCCCGCAGGTCCCGCAGGGTCTGCAGGATCTCGTCCCACGTCTCGCCCAATCCCAGCATCAGGCCCGACTTGGTCTTGATGTGGGGTGCCCGCCGCTTGGCTTCGGCCAGGAGGGCCAGGGACCGGTCGTATCGGGCCCGCGAGCGCACCCGGTCGGAGAGGCGCCGCACCGTCTCCACGTTGTGGTTCAGGATGTCGGGTTCGGCGTCCAGGACCACCTGCAGGGCGTCCCAGTCGCCGTTGAAGTCGGGGATCAGCACCTCGACCGCGGTATCGGGACAGCGGCGCCGGATGGCCCGGATGGTCTCGGCGAAGACGGCGGCGCCCCCGTCCCGGAGGTCGTCCCGCGCCACCGACGTGACCACCACGTGTTGCAGGCCCAGGCGCTGGACGGCATCCGCCACCCGCTCCGGCTCCGCCCAATCCAGCTCGGTGGGCCGGCCCGTGGTGACGGCGCAGAACCGGCAGGCCCGGGTGCAGATGTTCCCCAGGATCATGAAGGTGGCGGTCAGGTTCTCGAAGCACTCGTAGATGTTGGGGCAGCGGGCCTCTTCGCAGACGGTGTGCAGGCTCATGCCGCGCAGCAGCCGCTTGAGCCGGTTGTAATTGGGCCCTTGGGCCAGCCGCACCTTGAGCCAGTCAGGATGGCGGCGCCCGGCGTGACCGCCGGCCAGGGCATGGCCGTCCGCCGCCGGGAGGTCACGAAACCCTCGGGTACGGGCATCGGAGCCGGATCCACCGGCCGCCGGCGCCGGTCCGGCCCCAGCGGGGGAGCGGCCGGGTTGGGCCGTGGCGGCGGCGTCGGGCCCGGGAAGAGCCGGACCGGTTTCCTGGCCGGCACCTGCCTGGCCAGGGCGAGCCGCCGGGGAAGCAGGTACGATGGCCGGGCCGGCGCCGGACCGAGGCTCCTGCGGTCCCGCCAGCGCTTCCGTTTCGGGCGAGCTTCCATTCCGGTGAAGGGCTTCCATGGGGCGCGATCCCACCTTCATTGGGGTGGCCGCCGCAGGGCCGGCCGGCCCGGCGCGGCTGCCAAATGGGCCTTCGCCTTCGGGCGCCGGGTTCCTCCCGGGCGGGTTTCCACGGGCAGGTACCTGCGGGCGGGGACTTTCGGCAGGGGCCTTCAGGCCGAGGCCTTGCGGCGGGGGCCGTGCGGCGCGTTGTGCCCACCAGTTCCCACCGCGGGCTCCCCCGGCTCGGGGAGCCGCGACGGCAGCACAGCACCGGCCGTCAACGCGACAAGGGGGCCGGGATGGAACCCGGCCCCCTGGACGACCGCACCGGCGGCGGTCACGTCAACCCCGGAAAGCGCCACCCGCCTGCTCGTTGGCCGTGGCCGACTGCCATTTGGCGGAGTAGTTCTCCGCCGGGTTGTAGCTCTGGGCCGTGGCGCCGTACTGGGCATGGCCGCCCGGGCCGGCCTGCCCGTACTGGCCGGCCTGGCCCTGGAACTGCCCGTACTGGCCGGCCTGGCCCTGGAACTGGGCGGATGACCCCGCCTGGTTCTGGAACTGGCCATACTGGCCTCCGGCTTGGCCGTACTGGCCTACCTGGCTCTGGAACTGGCCTGCCGTGCTCTGGGTGTACTGGCCGCCGTACTGACCGTACGGGGCTCCCGCCTGGGCACCCGCCTGGCCATACTGGCCGTACTGGCCGAATTGCCCGGCTTGGTTCTGGAACTGGCCATACTGGCCGCCGGCTTGCCCGTACGGCTGGCCGTACTGGCCAGCCCCCGCGGCGCCATAGCTGGCGCCCCCGGCCTGGTTGCTCATGTTACCCGCACCGGCCTGGGACTGCCAGCGGCTGCTGTAGTTTTCCGCGGGATCGTAGCTCTGGGCCGTGGCGCCGTACTGGGCATGGGCGCTCTGGCCATACTGCCCGAACTGCCCGGCCTGGTTCTGGAACTGGCCATACGCCCCCGCCTGGCTCTGGAACTGCCCGTACTGGCCGGCCTGGCCGCCAGCCTGCCCGAACTGGCCGTACTGGCCCAATTGCCCGCCGGCCTGGCCGGCCTGGTTCTGGAACTGGCCCGAAGCCTGGTTGCCCAGGCCCTGCCCGCCCGCCGGCGACTGCCACTGGGAAGTGTACTGCTCCTGCGGGTTGTACGATTGCGGCGTTGCGCCGTAACGAGCGTGGCTCGGGCCACCAAAGGCGCTGGGTTCGTCCACGATGATCCCCCCTGACGGCTAGCTGTTTCCAGCGGTTAGATTGCGGAAGCCCCCGGCTGCTATACCTTCCAGTTGCCACCATCTCCCGGCACCGGGGGCCGTCCGCCCGGCAGCCCGGCCGGTCCCGTCCGGCCGGTCAAGCCGGTCACTCTACCCGTCACGGCCGGTCACGCCGGGGGCTCCACGGGTCAAGGGCGGCCGGTCCCCCGGTCACGGACCGCCGTCTCGCCGGGACGGGCAGGCCACGGGCCACGAGGCAGCCAGATGGCGTACCGGAGAAGAGGTGAGCCCCGCTCCTGCGAGCGGGACGTGCAGGGAGGAGTCCCGCCTGCCGCCCCGTGTGGGGCGGCGGCCCACGGGCGGCCATACAATGCCCTAGCCAGCGGTTCCAGGGGCCCAGGTCCGGGCGGCGACCCCGGCCAGCGGCGGGCCCTCAAGCCGGGATCCGCCGCGGTTGCCGCGGTTTCCCCGGAGGGCCCCCGCCCCCGGCACCGGGGCGGCCCGTAACCGGACCGGCGGGCTCCGCACGGAACGGGCGCGCTGCGCCCGCACCATGCGCCCGCGCCATCGGGAGGGAATGCCTGTGGTCGAGGTTCGGCCCATCCCCCTCAAGGGCGGAACGGCCGTCGGCGTGAAGGTGGAACTGCCCAAGACCCGGCTGGTGGCCATCGCGACCCCCGCCGGGTACATCATGTGCGGCGCCCTGGACGTGCGCCTGCTGGACGACCTACTCGGAGCCCGCCGCATCGTGGCGGGCCGCGCTCTCGGCGTCCGCGACTTCAGCGATCTCCTGGAGCGCCCGCTGGAGTCGGTCACCAGCGCGGCGCGGGAGTTGGGTATTCACCCGGGGATGACGGGGCGCGACGCCCTGGAACGCCTCCTGGCGGTGGAACCGGCTCCCGCCGTGACGGCGGCCGGCGGCGACGACCCGGGCCCGGCGGCCGGGTGAAGGGCTGGGGGAGGAGGCCATGGGCTGGGCTCGGGGCCGGGAGAAGGGGGTACCGAAGAGCCGGCCGAAGCCTGGAAGCCCGGGTCAACGGCCCACGAAAAGCCCGGAAGAGGCGGGCGGGGGGCGGGCGGTCAAGCCCGCCTGCCCGGCGGCCGCCGGGGTCGCCGGCCCGTCGCCATGAAGGAGGGCAGGGCGCGGAGAAGGCAGGGGGCCGGTTCCTCCGCAGAAACCGGCCCCCTTTTCCTGGGCGAGGACGCCGGGGCACGGCCAGCCCAGGGCCTGCCAGGTGCAGGCGCCCCCCGGGCCCGCGCCCAGCGCCCTGCGCGCGTCATGCACTGCAGCCGCCAGGCCCCGCGCCGCGGGCCGCCAGGCTCCGCAGCTCGCCTGGCGCTGCAGCCCGCCGGGCTCCCCCTACGGGCGCCGCGGCTCCCCGGCCGCCTGGCCCGCCCAGCCCTCGGCCACCGGCGTGGTGAAGACGGGGTCCTCCAGCACGCGGGCGATGCGCGGGTAGGCCACCAGCGCCAACACCCCGGTGGCCAGGCCCTTGATCAGGTTGAAGGGAGTGATGGCGGTGACCACCGTGGCCCCCACCTGCTCGGCGGGCACCCCCCACAGCGGCAGGAAGACGAAGTAGTTGGCCACGGCCATCACAGCGCTGGTGCTGGCGGTCCCCACCAGCATGGCCAGGGCCAGGGCCCAGCGGCTGCCGATCTTCCGGTAAAGCCACGCGGCCGGCACCACATAGGCCAGGCTGGCCAGCAGGTTGGCGGCGATCCCGACCCAACCCGCCGTGGACTTGCCCGAGAAGAGGAACAGCAGGTCCTTGACCAGCGCCACCGTGGCGCCGGCCGCGGGGCCGTAGGCGAAGCCGCCCATCAACACGGGCAGATCGCCGGGATCGTACTTGAGGTACGCCGGGATGAAGGGGAGGAGAGGCGTCAGCTGGATCTCCCACAGCATGAGCAGGAACGCCATGGACGCCAGGAGCGCCAGGCGCACCATGCGACGAACCACCGGCATGCACCCCCTGCGCAGAGCGTGCGGGCGGGCATCAAAAAAGCCCGTCCCGCCCAGCCCTTCGGGGGAACGGACGCAGGTGGACCCGTAGGCTTGCGCGTGGGTCAACGATTTCCCGGTGGCGCGCGGAATTCCGCGCTCGCGTGATCCGCACGGCCGCACGCGACCGCGGGCGTCCCGCACGGGAGATGGCGCCGCAACTGCGAGCGCCCGTCGCGGTCGACCACGACCCCCGGCCGGCACCCCCGGCCGGCTTCCCCTGGCGCACCGGCGTCGACCGGGCGCCGCACATTCCGCGGTCGAACGCCGAACCCCCGCGGTCGGCACGCTGGCGGCACTCCGCCGCGGCGACCCCGGCCCACCCCGCCACCGGCGTCGCCAGCAGGGCCCATCCGCCCGGTGCCAGGTGCGCGGTAGCGGAGCGCAACCACCACGTGCGCGGGACGTCCGCCAGGTGCTCGGTGCACAATGGCGGGACAACCGCCAGGACGCGGCACACCTGCGCGCGGCACTCCACCCGGCGAGCACGGCAAGGCCGCGCTCGCCTCTCCCGGGAAATCCCGCGTCCCTTCCTTCTCCCATCCGGACTATCACCGTCGGCTCCGGCTTCTCACCGGAATCGGCCGCGCCCTTCACCGCACCGGCGCCGGGGAGGCCTGCCTGCCTCGGCCCGGGCATGGGTGCTCCGGCGCGCGGTTCGCGGGCTGGTGCGGTCGCGCCAGGACTGGCGCGCCGCCATCACCGCCGGTCGGGACTTCCACCCTGCCCCGAAGGAAGGTCATGGATTGTGATGTGGAGGTGAGGACCGTCCGGACGAAAACCCACCTCTAAGATGACTATAACAGATCCGGCAAGACCTGAGATCCGCCAGCCCGCGAAATCCGGCGGCACCTGGAACAGCCGCAGGTGTCGCCCGCCGTGCCCTCGACCTGCCCGCGCTGTTACAAGGCTCCGGTCTGCGGCCCCGCCGTTCCGGGCAGGTTATTGCTGCGAAACCGGGTGAACCGGAACGGACGAACCGGTGGGGTGATCGGGATGGGCTGGGCATTGACGCTGGTGGTGGCCGGGCTGGCGCTCCTGCTGGTAGCGCGGCTGGGGATCTTCGCCCTTACCCTGGGGCTGGGCCTGCTGCCCTTCCTCCTGATCGCCGGCGGCGTCATCTGGGCCGTGTCCACCGTGATGGCCCGCCGGCGGAACGGAACCGGCGGGCCGGCTGGCACGAGCTGATGGACATGGGCTGATGGACATGGGCTGATGCACCGTCGCGCCGTTCGACGATCGCCTCCAGCGGAGGGATCGCCCCGGTATCCAAAGGAATCGCTGCCGGAATGCGGCCGGCATGCCGGAGGGGAGGAATCGCCCCCGGCACACCGGACCGTCGAGGCATTGCCCCCCCCGTGACCGCTCTCCGTTACCGCTCGTTACCGCTTCCCCAGCACGTGGATGGCGTGGCCCAGCCCCGCCTCCGCCGCCTCCATCACCGCCTCGCTTAAAGTCGGGTGGGCGTGGATGGTGAGGGCCAGATCCTCCAGGGTGGCGCCCATCTCGATGGCCAGGGCCAGTTCGGCCACCAGGTCGGACGCCTCCGGCCCCACGATGCCCGCCCCCAGGACCACCTTGCTCTCCCGATCGGCCACCAGTTTGACGAACCCGTCCCGCTCGCCCAGGGTCAGGGCCCGGCCGTTGGCCGCGTAGGGGAACCGCCCGACCACCGGGTCGTAGCCCTGCTGGCGCGCCTGTTCCTCCGTCAGCCCCACCGTGGCGATCTCCGGGTCGGTGAAGACGGGTGCCGGCACCGCCACGTAATCGGCCGCCGCGGGCAACCCGGCGATGACCTCCGCCGCCACGATCCCCTCCCGGCTGGCCTTGTGGGCCAGCATGGGACCGGGCACGATGTCGCCGATGGCGAAGATGTTCCGCTGGCTGGTGCGCAGCTGGGCATCGACCTTCACCCGGCCCCGCTCGTCCAGCTCCACGCCCGCCAGCTCCAGTCCCAGGCCGCCGGTGTTGGGCCGCCGGCCCACGCTGACCAGGACCGCGTCGGCCACCACGGCCTGTTCTTCCGATCCGGACGAACCCGCCGATCCCGGCGCCCCGGCTCCCGCCGCCCCCTCCCCGCGGGGCTCGGGCCGGAACACCACCCGGACCCCCTCGCCGCCGGGCGCCTCTTCCCACCCCAGGACGCGGACGCCGGTGTGGACCTTGACCCCCAGCTGGCGGAGGCGCCGGGCCACCACCTGCACCAGCTCCGGATCGGTGCCGGGGAGCAGCTGGTCAGCCAGCTCCAGCACCGTCACCTCCGACCCCAGCTTGGCAAAGGCGGTGCCCAGCTCGAGGCCGATGTACCCGCCCCCGATCACCACCAGCCGCAGGGGCAGGTGGTCCAACGTCAGGGCATCCGAGGAATCCAGGATGCGGATGCCGTCGAAGGCGAAGCCCGGAAGCTCAACGGGCCGCGAGCCCGTGGCCAGGATGCAGTGCTTGAACCGGTAGACCTCGTTGCCCCCACCGGGGTTTTCCACCAGCACCTGGTTGGGCCCGGTGAAGGTGGCCCGCCCCTTCACCACCGTCACGCCGTTGCCCCTGAGGAGCTGCTCCACGCCGCCCGTCAGCCGCTGGACCACCGACTGCTTCCAGCCCTGCAACCGGGCAAAGTCCAGCCGCGCCCCCTCGACCACGATGCCCCGCTCCGCCTCCCGGGCCAGCCGGTGATAGGCCTTGGCGGCATCGATCAGGGCCTTGGAGGGGATGCAGCCCACGTTCAGGCACACCCCGCCCAGGCGGTCTTTCTCCACCAGGGTGACGTCCTTGCCCAGCTGGGCGGCCCGGATGGCGGCCACGTAACCCCCCGGGCCGCCCCCGATGACCAGGACCTCGGTCTCCGTCGCCACCTCGCCGACGACCATCCCATCCACTCCCGTTCTGCCCCGCCATCAGGCCATCTCCAGGAACAGCAGGCTCGGCTGCTCCAGGTACTCCTTGATCCGGTTGACGAACCGCACCGCGTCGGCCCCGTCGGCCACCCGGTGGTCGAAGCTCAGGGCGAGGTACGTGATGGTCCGCACCACGATCTGCCCATCCCGCACCACCGGCGTCTCGCGGAACTTGTGCACGCCCAGGATCGCCACCTCGGGGTAGTTGATGATGGGCGTGGACCACACGCCGCCGCCCAGGGCGCCCACGTTGGTGATGGTGAAGGTCGAACCCCGCACGTCGTCCAGGGCGATCCGCCGCGCCCGGGCCGCTTCGGTCAAGGCCGCGATCTCCCGGGCCAGCTGGAAGATGCTCTTGCGGTCCACGTCCCGCACCACGGGAACGATGAGGCCCTCGTCGGTGGCCGTGGCCACACCGATGTGGTAGTAACCCTTGAGCACGATCTCCTGGCGCTCGTCGTCCAGGCTGGCGTTGAAGATGGGAAACTGCTGCAGGGCCGCCACCACGGCCTTGGCAATGAAGGGTAGATAGGTGAGCTTGATCCCCCGCTGCTCCGCCAGGGGCAGGGCCTTGCGCCGCAGCTCCGCCAGTTCGGTGACGTCGACCTCCTCCACGTGGGTCACGTGGGGGGCGGTGTACTTGGACTGGACCATCTTCTCGGCGATGCGCTTGCGCAGGCCCCGCAAGGGTACGCGCTGCTCGCCTCCCGCTGCAACGACCCACTTGGCGGCCGAACCGGCCGCGGCCGCGGGCCTGGCCGCGCCCGCCGTGGCTGCGGCGGCCACCCCCGGTACCCCCGCCGGGGTCGCCGCGGCGGCGCCAGGGGATGCAACGGCCGGTCCGGCAGACGGGGCCGCACCCGCTGGCGCAGTGGGTGCCACGGCCGGCGTTGCCCCCGGAGCTGCGGGCGGGGCCGCCACCGTCGCGCCACCCGCCGTTGCACCGGCCGCAGTCGCCGTGACCGCCGGCGTCCCGGCTGCCCGGGCCGCGGCAAAGGCCCGCACGTCCTCGGCCGTCACCCGGCCCGCCGGGCCCGTCCCGGGGATCTGCCGGATGTCGACCCCCAGCTCCCGGGCCAGCCGGCGGGTGGCCGGGGTGGCCAGGACCCGCCGCGCTGCGGCCGCCGGCCCGCCGCCTGGGGCCGCCGGGGCTGCGTCGCCCGGCGCCCGAGCCCCGCGCGCTGCATCCGCCCCGGGCACCGCGGCCGGGCCAGGCGGGGGCGGCGGCGTGACCCCAGGTGAGGCGGCCGGCACCCCTCCCGGGGCCGCGGCCGGGCCCGCGGCCGCCGGAGCCGGGGGCGCCTGGTGCGGCGCCGCCGGGGGCGCCGCCTGGGCCGCAGGGGCCGCAGCAGCAGCCGGCGCCGCCCCAGCCGGTTCGTCCCCCTGGGCTTCTGTCTCGATCACCACGATCACGCTGCCGACCTGGACCACATCGCCCTCGTTGCCGCGCAGCTCCAGCACCACGCCGGCCACCGGGGACGGGATCTCCACCGTGGCCTTGTCGGTCTGCACCTCCACCAGGGGCTGGTCCTCGTGCACCCGGTCCCCCGGCTTGACCAGCCAGCGGACGATCTCCCCTTCGTGGATGCCCTCGCCCACGTCGGGCAACCGGAATTCGTACGCCATCCGCCGCACCTCGCTTTTCCGGGGCCGCACCTGGCCGTTCCCGGGCCAGGAGCCCAGCACCCGCTCCACGGCCCGGGTCAGAAGCCCGGGTCAGAAGCCCGGGTCACAAGCCCGGGTCAGACGTCCGGCTCGGAAGTCCGGGTCAGAAGTTCAGCACCCGCTCCACGCCCCGGATCACCCGTTCCTTGTTGGGCAGGTAGTAGTCTTCCAGGTGGAAGAGGGGCATCGGGGTGTCGAAGCCCGCCACCCGGTACACCGGCGCCTCCAGGTACAGGAGGGCCCGCTCGTTGATCAGGGCCACGATCTCCGCCCCGAAGCCGGCCGTCTTGGGCGCCTCGTGGACCACCAGGGCCCGGCCCGTCTTCTGCACCGCCGCCACGATGGCGTCCACGTCCACCGGGCTCAGGGTCCTGAGGTCGACGATCTCGCACTCGATGCCACGGCCCGCCAGTTCCTCCGCCGCTTCCTCCACGATCCGCACCATGGCGCCCCAGGTGAAGATGGCCACATCCCGCCCCTCCCGGACCGTGCGGGCCCGGCCGATGGGGACGGTGTAGGCCTCCTCCGGCACCTCCTGCCGGAAGGCGCGGTAGATCCGCTTGGGTTCGAAGAAGATCACCGGGTCGGGGTCGCGGATGGCGGCGATCAAAAGGCCCTTGGTGTCGTAGGGGGTGCTGGGGATCACCACCTTGAGCCCCGGCTGGTGGATGTACCAGGCCTCGGGGCTGTCGGAGTGGTGCTCGGGCGCCCGGATACCGCCGCCCCAGGGGGCCCGGATCACCAGCGGGCAGGTGAACCGCCCGCGGGAGCGGGCCCGGATGCGGGCGGCGTGGTTGACGATCTGGTCAAAGGCCGGGGCCATGAACCCCTCGAACTGGATCTCCGCCACGGGCCGCAGGCCGTAGATGGCCATGCCAATGGCGGTACCCACGATGGCCGACTCGGCCAGCGGCGTGTCGATCACCCGGTTCTCGCCGAACCGCTGGTAGAGGCCTTCGGTGGCCCGGAAGACGCCGCCGTTGACGCCTACGTCCTCGCCCAGGACGACCACCCGTTCATCCAGTTCCATTTCCGTGCGCAGGGCGTCGGCCACCGCCTGGACGATGGTCAGCTTGGCCATCACCGCCCACCCCCTTGCTGGCCGTCCCGGCCCGGTGCGGCGCCCGGGGCCCCGCCCGCTGCGGTAGCGCCCTGGCCACCGGCCGTGCCGCTCCCGCCGGCCGCCGCTCCGCCCGGACCGCCCGCACCCGGACCCGGGGCCCCGCCCCCAGCAAAGCTGCCGCCCGCAGCCCCGGCCTCCCCCAGTTCCGCCAGCAGCTCCCGCCGCTGTTCTTCCAGGTGCCAGGGCAGCTGGGCGTAGACGTAATCGAAAATGGCCGCCGGCGACGCCTTGGGCATGGCCTCCACCGCCTGCACCGCCGCCGCCACCCGCTGCCGGGCTTCCTCGGCCAGGGTCTGATCCTGGGCCTCGTCCAGCAGGCCCCGGGCCATGAGGAAGCGCCGCATGCGGTTCAGGGGATCCCGGCGCTGGCGCCACTCCTCCACCTCGTCCCGCCCGCGGTAGCGGGTGGGGTCGTCGGCGGTGGTGTGGGGCCCGTAGCGGTAGGTCAGCGCCTCGATCAGGGTCGGCCCCTCGCCGGCCCGGGCCCGGTCCAGGGCCTCCTTGGTCACCTTGTACACGGCCAGCACGTCGTTGCCGTCGACCCGGACCCCGGGGAAGCCGTAGGCCACCGCCTTCTGGGCGATGGTCTCCGACGCCGTCTGCCGGTGCAGGGGCACGCTGATGGCGAACTGGTTGTTCTGGCAGAAGAAGACCACCGGCGCCTTGAAGACCCCGGCGAAGTTGCAGCCCTCGTGGAAGTCGCCCTCGGAGGTGGCGCCGTCGCCGAAGTAGACGATGAAGGCCCGGCGGTCGCCGCGGATCCTGGCGGCCCAGGCGGCGCCGACGGCGTGGGGGATCTGGGTGGCGATGGGCACCGCCACGGTGAAGACGTTGACCTCCGGCGGGATCTGGTTGCCCTCTTCCCGGCCCATCCAGTAGAGCAGCACCTTCTCCATGGGCAGGCCGTGGATCATGGTCACCGCGTGCTCGCGGTAGGATGGGAAGACCCAGTCTTCGGGCTGCAGGGCAAAGGCGCTGCCCACCTGGGCGGCCTCCTGCCCTGCCAGCGGGGCGTACGTCCCCATGCGCCCCTGGCGCTGCAGGTTGAGGCAGCGCTCGTCGAAGGTACGGGCCAGGACCATCCACCGGTAGAACTCCACCAGCTTCTCATCGGTAAGATCCGGGGCCGGCTCCCCGACCAGGTTGCCGTCGGGGTCCAGCACCCGGACCAGCTCCAGGGTCTCCTCCCGGAGGTGGTGCAAGCTGCCCACGCCGCTCCCCCCTGTTGTCAGGAGCTCCCCCGGCGCGGGCGGCCCCGCGCCGCGAGGCTTCCAACGAGGCTTACAAACGGTCGTTAGGAACGAACCCACCGGGTTCAGTTCGGTTGTGCTCTGGCATTGCCTGCCGCGATCGGGCAGGTACCCCCGCCCCAACCCCGCCGCCCCAACCCCGCCACGGGCGCGGCCTACTCTTCTTCGAAGTGGTGCTCCTCGAACTTCAACGTGTTGCAGTTTTCCCGCACCGTCCGGATCACGGGCTCGGAGAACCCCGCGGGCAGCGACGCCTCGATCTCCAGCGTGATCCGGACCTCAGCCCCGGGCGGGGCCGCCAGGTGGGCGATGACCTCCTCGGCGATCTTCCCGGCATCCCCTCCCACCCGCATGGGGTTCAAGGTGGCCCTGCCGTAGAAGCGGCGAAAGACGGGCTGGGGCGGCGTGCCCGGCACAGCCCCCGGCCCTTGGCCCCCGCCCGGAGCGACCACCACACCGGCCACGGTCACCCCGGCGGCACCGGCGGTCGCGGGCTGCCCGGCCGGGCCTCCGCCGGCCACATCACCCGCTCCGGCCGGCCCGACCAGTTCGGCCTTGAGCTGCCGTTCCGCCACCGCCGGACGAACCAGCAGCCCCACCGGAGCAAGGGCATCCAGGGAGACCCCCTCCCCCGCCCTCAGCCCGCGGTAACGGCCGGCCGCCTCGTCATAGCTCTCGGCATACGCGAAGCCGTCTTGCAGCCACGTCAGCATCCCCACGCCGTTCTCGATCGCACCCACCAGCACCGACGGATCCCGCAGCCGGGGGAGATAGAGGTAGCGGAAGAAGTCCTCCACCAGCTGGCGGACCTCCACGTGGTCGCCGCGCCACAGGGGCACCTTGTCCAGCTGCAGGCGCAGCACGTTGCCGCCGAGCTGGGTGTACAGGTGACCGTCAGGAACCAGCTTCTTGCCGGCCCGTTCCACCAGGTTCCCGGAGCCCGACAACCGCACGGCCACCCATTCCATCTCTCCCTGGGGGTCGGGCTGCTCGGGTACCAGCACCCATTGAAAGGCCTCCTCCAGGCGCAGGTTCACCGTGGCATCGGCGTCCGCCCTCTGCCGCTCGGCGGTGCGGGTCTGGTGGGGGTCCAGGTTGAGGGCCTCCCGCTCCCGCAGGATGGAATCCCAGGCCTGGTAGCGCCGGACCGCCTCATCGAGGCCGTCCAACTGGGAGCGGTCCACCGCCAGGAACACCAGCGTGTTCCGGTACACGCGGGGCTGGTGGCCACGCCACTCGAGGATCTGGGCGGCGGCCGCCCGGGCGGGGCTCTCGCCGCTGCGCTGGTGCGGGGCGTCGAGGCCCAGGATCACCAGCCGGGCGGCCGGTTCGTCCGGCACCTCCTGGCTGGATCGGGGGAAGGGGTGCACCCCCGCGAAGGGGCCCGCAGCGTGGCGCGCCTGGTCCCGCACACGGCGCTCGATCTCCTCGGCCACCCTGTCGGGCTGGCCCTTGAGCTGCTCGGCCCGTTCCTCCGCCAGGCTGTTGACGTTGGGCTGGGGAGCGTACCAGTAACGGGTCCCGTCGGTGTACAGGTAGGTCGCCCGGCTGGCCAGGCGCCGCAGGGCATCCCCGAAGACGTTGGGCGACTCGCCGGGTCCGACGCAGCCCAGCCGGATCCGCCGGTCGTCCAGGCCCCGGTTGGCCGCGGTGTAGGTGGGGGCGGAACCGAGGAAGATGGTTCGGGCCACCCGGCGGGCGGCACCGTAGCGACCGAAGGTGTTCGACTCGCCGTCGATCTGCCGGGGCAGCGAGCCCTCGCCGTCCACGTCCCGCTGGATCACGGGGACCCAGTTGTCCGTCAGGTAGCGGGTGAGCTCCGACTGCACCCGCGAGTCGTTCATGGGCAGGGTGGAGGGGAGGATCAGGGGGCTGCGGTCTCCCTGCTCCCACAGGCTGTGGATCACCGCGGCCATGAGCCGCAGCACGCCCCGGGTCCGCTGAAACCGCACCAGGGTCGCCCAGTCGCCGTATAGGCGGTCGAAGACCTCGGGGTGGATGGGGTAGGCCGCCTTGATCCGGCGCTCGTACTGGGGCTGCCGGCACTCGGCGGGGAACTCCCCGGGATGTTTCTCATAAAGCTCCATGAAGGCCCGGGCCACCACGTCCCGCGCCTCGAACTGCTCGGGGTCCGTCATGGGCTGGAAGAGCCGGCGCCGGACGATTTCGAAGCTCTCCTCGGGGGTGGCCGGCCGCCAGGGCACCTCCACGCGCCCGATAACGTTGCGCAGCCGCTCCAAGGCTTCCCGGCCGCGGGAGCCGCCTACCTCGACGTCCTCGGCACCGGTGCGGGTGGCGGTGGGGCTCTCCGACGCCGGCAGGCTCACCACCAGCAGGGCGTGGGGGACGGCCTTGACCGCCTCGGTCAGGGCCTGGGCGAAGGTGAACTGGGTCTCGAAGCTGCCGGCGGGCAGGTCGCCGGCGTCGTGGAGCTGGCGGGCGTAGGCCACCCACTCGTCGATGAGGATCAGGCAGGGCCCGTAGTCCGCCAGCAGCTGGCGCAGGGTGTCGCCGGGGTTGGTGGCCCGCTCGTCGTCGGCCCGCACCCGCTCGTAGGCGTCCCGCCGCCCCAGCTGCCAGGCCAGCTCGCCCCAGAGGGTGCGGACCACCGTGCCGTCGTCCTTGACGCTGGGGTTGCCGACGGAGATGCGATTGCCCACCAGCACCACTCTCCGCGCCCGGGGGATGGAGGTGAAGCCGGCCTCCCTGAGCACGTCCTCGACGCCCGGGAGGCTCCCCGGCCCGAGGCCGGAGAACAGGTGGTACAGTGCCAGCATGGAGTGGGTCTTGCCGCCGCCGAAATTGGTCTGGAGCTGGACCACGGGGTCGCCGCCCTGGCCGGACAGCCGTCGTACGGCATTCACCAGCAGCCCCTTCAAGCTCTGGGTCGGGTAGGTGCGACGGAAGAACTCGGCCGGATCCTGGTACTCGTCCCGAGCCTCACCGAGGTACACCTGCCACAGGTCGGCAGCGAACTCGGCCTGCTGGTAGCGCCCGCCGGCCACGTCCTCGTGGGGGCTCACCACCTCCCGCCAAGGTTTGAGCATCCCGCTGGCCGCCGCCTCGATCAGGGAGCCGCCCGCCTTGCGCCGCTGCTGCCGGACCTTTTCATCAAACTGGATGCGCAGGAGCTCCGCGGTCATACGGTCCAATTCCTCTGCCTCAGGGGCGGCGATGGCGGCCAGCAGGCGCCGGGCGGAATCGAGGACCCGGTAGGTGTCGTCGCTGCTAAAGGGCTCCTGGTGGGCCCAACGGTTGCGCCAATCGCGCATCTCGGAGACGAAGCTGCGCTCGGCCTGGCCCAGGGTATGCTTGAACACGTCGTTCCACGTGTTCCACATCAGCTTGAGGAGGAGGGCGACGTCCCACTGTTCCACCGGCTTCTCGGCCACCAGGGGATCGTCGACGAAGCGCAAGAGGACGCGGTCATCCACCCGCCCCTCCTTGCGGGCGAGGCGGATCTCCCGGGCGACGAAGGGCGCCAGCCCGTTGCGCAGCAGTTCGAGAGCCCTGCGGACCCGTTCGTAGTTGCTTACGGCCACGGTCCCACCCCCAAAAACTCGCCATCCGGCCGATCATAGCACGGTCATCTGCTCGCCCTGGCGGCCTTGCGCCAGCCGGACCAGCTCGGGCCAGGCCAGAACCAGGGCGTTGTAGGCCAGGGACTCCTGGGTCCGGCCCTTGCGCTCGCTGATGCGGAACAGCCGGTAGGCCAGGTCCCGGGCCATCTCCGCCCGGCCACCCAGCCTGGCGACCAGCCAGGCCGTGGCCGCCTCGCCAGCGCCTTCGTGATAGTAGACCCGGAGGAGCTGGTGGGTGGCACTCCACACGGTCGGCGCCTTGTCGCGCTCGGGGTCCCAGTTGGGGTCGAGCTCCTCCGGCCGCAGCAGGCGGACACGGCCGCGCTGGGCCCGTACGATCCCCGCCTGCTCCAGGCCGGATAGGGTGGTCACCTTGGCCTTGGACAGGAGCTCGGCCTCACCGAACTCCCCCTCGTCGAACCCGTGCTGCTCGTACCAGGCTATGGCCCAGCGGGTCTCGTTGTCGAAGTCGTCTTCCTGTTCGGCAAGCACTTCGGTGAGAACCTGGTTGATCAGGGCCAGCGCAGTGCGGACCGTCATCTTCCGGCCGTCGGGTTCCAACACCCGGCTGCAACGGGAGTAGATGGCCATCCCCGGACCGATGGCGGCCTGGGCCAAGTCCACGGGAGCGACGTTGCCCTGTTTGAGCCGCTTGATCGCGTCGGGTAGCTCACGCTTGAGTTCCGCCATGAACCCGCGGCGGTCAATCTGGGGTGCATCCTCGGGTCGGGGTCGACAGGCCAGCACAATGTAGGAAGCAAGCGCGTTGGAACCCATGGCCCGCATCCGCCACTTCTGCGAGGCACGCACCGGCCAGGTGGCGGTGATCTGAAAACCCGTGCCGATCAGAGCCTCCAGCATCGTCTCCCACCCGGTGGTACGGTCCACCCGGTTACCGTTCGTCTCTTCGTCTTTGTTACCCGCTCCGCTCTCCTCGTCGTCCTGCTTGAAGGCATAGTAGACGGTGAGGGGAAACCGCGGGTCCATCTTCTCGCGCAGTTGCCCGAAGGCCCGGCGGAAGCCCTCCTCGAAGTGTTCCTTGGCCTCATGCCTGTCTCCACCAAACCGCTCCGGCGCCGCCACCAGCTCCGGCTCCTTGGGTACAAGAATGGTAGCGAAGAGGGCCGGGTAGAGATCGCCGATCGTCCGCCGCAGCCACACGTAGAAGAAGTCCGAAAGGGCAGCGTAGCCGATGTTGTCATAGTAGGGCGGATCGGTGCTGACGAGGAGGTTCTTGAGGTGATCCCACGGCCGAGCAGCGTCGAGAGAGCGGACATGCCCCGGAGATTTTGGAACTCCGACAACAGGAATTGTCTCGATGGCATCAGCGCATATATTAACCGCATTATACCAGCAAATGGCCTTTTCACCTAGGAGATTAGCTTCAGCGAAATCCCATACCATCGGAATGGCTTGGCGGCCAAATAGGTGCATCTGTTGTTGACCACTAGGTTTCCACGTGCTCAAGGCATTGTTAAAATCCGCGCACCTGTCAAGCGCGAGTGCAAGAAAAACTACCACTGAAGCGGCGTAGGCATCTGCCTCGTCGTGCGACAGTCCGGCGGCGGCCGCATCTCGTCGTACGTCCGCCCGCACTTCCCGTACCAGGTCCGACAGCGTCACCATGGCCGTGAGCTGGCGGGGGGTGAATAGTTCATACCAGTACCTGAAACCGTAGTTTGGTACGACAAAGCCTAGGGCTTTAGATGGCATTTCCTGCACCGGGTAGTCATCGGGGTTGGCCATGCTAGCCACGTGTTCGTGATGCGCATAGGCAGGAAGGTAGAGTCGGCCACGCCCCGAGTCCGCAACAATGGCTATAAGACGAGTGGCCATCATACCAGATTGCGCCTGCTTACGGATATATACAAAGGAAATGGGGTCACCGGTCAAAATACATCGGAACCCAGAAGTCGCCATCTTCGTCCCTGTAGTGATTGCAACGCGATCCTTAGGACGTCCAGTTTGCACAACGAAGTACCAGGTACAGGTTGCACGGTCAATTACGGGTTCAAGATATACTTCCTTGCCTTTTGTGCTGGATAGCCAGAATGTACTCATAAGAGGCACCTGAGCGCCCCTGGCCGCCGGGTTCGGGCTCGGCACGGTCCGCGCCCAGATCCAGGCGATCACCGGCAGTTCCTTGCCCACGTACGGCTGGAGATCCGGCCGTCCCTCGGCCATCTCCGGCGTCACCTTGACCGGGGGATAGAGGTGGCCGATCTTCTCGCGGGCCCGCTCGAGGATCACCCGCCCGTAGTAACGCACGTCCGCTGCGAGACCGGCTGTACCACGCCACCGGGCATTGCCACCGACTTTGCCGCGATCTTCCGGATTGACGGGCGGGTGGTCCGTCCACCGGGGTGCAATCTCCAGGTTGCACTTGTTGAGGAGAACGGCCACCGGGTTGATATCCCCCGCGTAGGCCTCGAACCCCAGGCGCGCAGCCTCCAGCGGGATGGAACCCCCGCCCGCAAAGGGATCCAGCACCGGCGGCAGTTTCCCGTCGCAGTGCTTGAGCATCTCGGCCCGGGCCTCGGCGTAGACCTCGGGGTGCTTGTGAAGCTGCTTCTGCATCATCTTCCGGATGATGCCGAAGAGCCGCTCCCGCTCCCGGGCCTGTTCCTCCTCGGTGGGGAAGCGGTCCGGGTGGCTGGACGGGTCGTCGACCACAGAGGCAAAGAGCACCGCCCGGGCCACCGGCAAGGGCAGCCGCGCCCACCAGTGGTGGATCCCCTTGGGATGGGGGCCGATCCCCGGCATCTTGTCATAGGCCGAAGCGTCGTTGATCTCGGTTAACGGCAGGGCGACTTCGATCAGCTTTTTCCGGGTCAAGGTCAGTCCACCTCACCAGCAGCGATCATGTCTTGCCGTGGGGTCTCCCCCCGCCCCCACAAATCCTCCCAATCGTAATTCACGCTGGCCGCCCCGAAGTCCGGCTCGCGGCGGAAGGGCCGCCGCACGTACCGGACCTCCTGCACCCGGCCGTCCTTCACCTGAACCAGAGCCAGGATGTAGTCCTCCGGCTTGTTCAGGGCTGTGAGGATTTCGTTCTTCGTCACCGTCACCGTGCGGGCGCCGGCGACGCGGCCCTTGACCTCGATGAACCGCAGCCGGCCCGGCTGGGTGGGGATCCGGGATTCGATGTCGTAGCCGCAGCGGTCCCGGCTCACATCCCGGGGCTCGTATCCGAGAGCACGTTCGATGGCCAGGACCGCCTCCATGGCCAGGCGCTCGACCTCTTCCGTCTCCCGGGCGAACAGGCCGGGTTCGTCCGCAGCCACCTCCCCCCGCAGCCGCCGCAACAGGCCCACGGGCACGATCAGGGCATAGCCCAGCACCTCCGGGGGCAGGGCCGCCAGGTTCTTCTCCTGCTCCAGCTCCCGCATGCGCTTCTCCAGCCGGGCCTGCAGCTCGTCGGCCCGCTGGCGCGCCCTGGCGGAGTTGATCCGGGCGTTGACCTTGCCCGCCTGCTCCTGCAGGCGCAGTTCCTCGGCCCGGTGGTCCCAGTAGGCGATCTCCTTGGTCAGGCGGTCCTTGACGGCGGCCATGGTCTTCTCCACCAGGGCGACCTTGTGCCGCCGGACCTCCTCGAAGTGGGCGGGTACCAACTTCTCTATGGCGTAGGAGACGGCCTGCGCCTCCAGGTCGTGGGCCTGCGCCCCCTGCAGCCGTGCCTCCAGCTCCGGGGCCAGGAGGGCCTTCTCCTCCTCCGCCACAGGCCGGTAGTCCAGGTACGGGGCGTAGCCCGCGTTGCGGGCGCGACCGTCGGCATCGATCTCGACGAACTGCAGGCGCCGCGAGACCACCCGCACGCGGCCCTCGCCGTCCACCCGGCCGTCGCGGATGGCGTGCTCCAGGTAGAAGAGCCAGCGGGGCGTCTCCCCCTCGTCCCGTTCGTCCACCAGCACCGCCCCCTGCTTCAGCAGCGGGCGGTACCGCTCCAGGATCACATCGATGGTGGCATCCAGCAAGGGGTGGCCGGGGCAGACGAAGGCGGCGGGCGGCCGGCCGGGGACCCGGATGAGCTCCTTCTCGAAGCAGATGCGCTCATACCGCGGAAGAACCGGCGCCCCCCGGCCGATCACTCGGTCCCGCTGCCGGATCACCGAGGGCACATGGGTGATCTCGTAGCGCCGGGGCTCCCGCTGGCGGGCTGCGCCGCCCAGCTGGCGAAAGGCCTCAAGGAAGAAGGCTTCGATGAAGTGGGGCTGCAGCCTGCGGGCCTCGGCCCGCTCCATCTCTTCCCGGATCTGCTGGACCTGGCGGGCGTCCAGGGTGTCGCGGGCCAGGGCCCCCTCCTCCAGCAGCTGGCGCAGCCGCTCCCGGTCCAGCCGCACGGCGACCACCTGGTTCAGGCGGGCACGCACGTCGGGCCGGTCGCCGTAGCGGATGGCCTCGATCATCAAGTTGCGCAGCTCCGCCCCGTCGATGGCCTTGCCCAGCACGTCAAAGACGCGCCCGCCCAGGGCCCGCTGCTCCGCCTCCAGCTTGCGCAGCAGGGCCAGGTAGACCTCGCCCTCCCGGGTGTTCTGGGCCACCAGATTCCAGAGGTGACAGACTTCCGTCTGGCCGATGCGGTGGATGCGGCCGAACCGCTGCTCCAGCCGGTTGGGGTTCCACGGCAGGTCGTAGTTGACCATGAGATGCGCCCGCTGGAGGTTGATCCCCTCGCCGGCGGCGTCGGTGGCCACCAGCACATGCACGTTGGGATCCTGGGTAAAGAGCTCCTGCGCCTTGCGGCGTTCCTCCCGGCCCATGGTGCCCTCGATGACCACGACGGCCTCGGGGCGCCCCAGCAGGGTCTGGATCCGCCAGGCCAGGTATCGGGCCGTGTCCCGGTGCTCGGTGAAGATCACCAGCTTGCGCCGGTGCCCCCGGGCGTCGAACATGACCTCCCGGTCCTGGAGGATCTTGGAGAGCTCCTCCCACTTGCGGTCGGTGCCGCTCTGGCGCACCCGTAAGGCCAGGGCTTCAAGCTCTTTGAGGGTTTCGATCTCCGCTCGGAGCTCGGCGATGGTCTGGGCGGCCGTCGCCTGATCGACGATGGCCTCCTCGACCTGCTCCAGCTCGCCGGCGGGCGCGTCGTCCTCCAGGTCCGCCCACTCCGACGCGTCCAGTTGCGGCAGTTCATCCCACCATTCTAGGCGTGGGCCCCGTCCGGCTGCAGCGCCTGCGACCGCCGGGGCCAGCTGAGCCAGGCGCCGCTGCGCCTCGGCACCGCGGCGCAAGGCCTCTTCCTCCCGCAGGCGCCGCTCCAGCCGTTCGCGGCGCCGGCGCAGGGACTGGTAAATGGCCTCCGGGGACGAGGCCAGCCGCCGCTGCAGGATGGTCAGGGCAAACCCGACGGTGCCCTTGCGCCCCTCGTTCTGCAGGGCATCGGCGCGGTTGAACTCCTGGCGGACGTAGTCGGTGACCGCCTTGTAAAGGGCTGCCTCGCCGTCGGAGAGCTCGTAGGCGACGGTATAGGCCTTGCGCTCCGGGAAGAGGGGGGTCCCGTCGAAGCGGACCAGGTCTTCCTTGACCATGCGGCGCATGAGGTCGGACACGTCCGTGGTGTGGACGCCGTCCCGGAACCGCCCCTCGAAGCGGTCACCGTCCAAAAGGGCCATGAAGAGCTGGAAGTCTTCCTCCTTGCCGTTGTGGGGCGTGGCCGTCATCAGCAGGAGGTGCCGGGTGACGGAGGCCAGCAGCTTGCCCAGCTTGTACCGCTTGGTCTCCCGGATCTCACCGCTGAAGAAGGAGGCCGACATCTTGTGGGCCTCGTCCACCACCACCAGGTCCCACTCGGTACGGGCCAGCTTGGACTGCAGCACCTCGTCCCGCGCCAGCTTATCCAGGCGGGCGATGACCAGGGGCATCTCCGCCAGCGCGTTGCCGGTCCGGGCCGCCTCGATGCGGTCGTTGGTCAGGATCTCGAAGGGCAGGTCGAACTTGGCCGACAGCTCGTCCTGCCACTGCTCCACCAGGCTGCCAGGGCAGACGATCAGGCACCGGTGCACGTCGCCCCGCAGCATCAGCTCCTTGATCAGGAGCCCGGCCATGATGGTCTTGCCGGCGCCGGGGTCGTCCGCCAGGAGGAAGCGCAGCGGCTGCCGGCGCAGCATCTCCCCGTAGACCGCCGTGATCTGGTGGGGCAGGGGTTCGATCAGCGACGTGTGCACCGCCAGCAGCGGGTCGAAGAGATGGGCCAGGCAGATGCGCAAGGCCTCGGAGACCAGGCGCAGGGCCGCCCCGTCGGCATCCAGGTTCCAGGGCCGGCCCGGCGTGACGATCTCCAGCATGGGCTCCCGGTCGCGGAAGACCAGCTCCGTCCCGGGCCGCCCCGACGCATCCTTGTAGAAGAGCTCGACCACGTTGGACCCGTGCCAGCGCACGTCGATCACGGTGACGGGCCCGCTGGGCAGGAGGCCCGCAAGCAAAGCTCCCCGGGTAATCTCTTCCAGGCGCATCAAGGATTGGGCCCCTTTTCGAGCGGCATTCGCAGGCGATGTCGGCGATGTAATAACTTCGCCATGGAAGGCCATTCCCTCCCCAGCATGACCTGGGGACCGTGAACATCCGGGACGGTGGATCGGGAACGTGGCAAGGGCGGAACGAAGCCGGCCGGAGGCCGCCCGCGGCCTTTTGCTGGCCGCCGTGGCCTTCGGCGCCCTCTTGAATCCCCTCAACTCGTCGATGATCGCCGTGGCGCTGCCCGCCATCGCCCGGGACTTCCGGGTGCCCATCGGGCGGCTCACCTGGGTCATCGCCGCCTTCTACCTGGCCAGCTCGGTGGGCCAGCCGGTCCTGGGCAAGGTGGCCGACCGGCTGGGCCGGCGGCGGGTCTTCTTCACCGGGCTCGTCCTGGTGGCCGCGGCGTCTGCCCTGGCGCCCCACGCCCCGACCCTGGGGGCCCTGGTGGCCGCCCGGGTGCTGCAGGCGCTGGGGAGCTCGGCCCTCTACCCGGCCGGCATGGCCGCGGTCCGCGACGCCTTCACCGGACGAACGGGCCAGGCCCTGGGCATCCTGGCGGTGTTCGCCTCCACCTCGGCGGCCCTGGGCCCTTCCCTGGGCGGGTTCCTGGTCAGGGCCGGCGGCTGGCAGGCGCTGTTCTACGTCAACTACCTGCCCGTGGCCCTCAGCCTGGCGCTGGCGGCCCAGGCCTTTCCGCCCGGCGGAGCCGCCGGTGGCGATCCTGCCGGCGCCGGCCCGGGTCGGGTCGCAGGTCACGGGCCCGCCAGCAGGGCCCCGGCAGGCATCGCCGGTGGCGGGCCCGGCGCTCAAGACGCGCGCGAAGTTGCCAGTGGCGCGCCCGGCGCCGCGGGCCGGGGCAGGGCCAGCGCCGCCGGGGCCGGGCACGCCGAGCGGCCGGGTTCGTCCCCCTCCCGGGGGGTCCGGGCGGTGGAACGGGCCCGGGCGGCGGAAGGGGCCGGCGGGCTCGACCTGCCGGGCATGATGCTCTTCGGTGGAACCGTCTTGGCCGGGCTGGCGGCGCTGCTCTCCCTGTCCGAGCCTCGCCCCGCCTGGTGGGCGGTGCCCGTGGCCGTCGCCCTGGGTCTGGCCCTGGCGCGCCGGGAAGGGAGGGTCAAGGCGGCGGGCGGGGAGCCCTCCAACCTCGCCTTCTACACGATCTTCTTCGGCATGCCGGCCTACTTCGAGGAGGTCCGCCACCTAGACCGTTCCTCAAAACATAGGCATTGATTGCATCCGCCTATGACGCCGGGCGAACGGTGCTCCCGACGATTCGCGCCGGGGGATCGCACCCCGGACCCCAAGCCAGACCATCGCACCCGGGGCCGTGCGGCCTTGAGGCCGCCGGTGCCCGGGTGGATCGGGGTTCCCCCCGACCTGGGGCGTCCTCGGAGGACCGCTCATAGAGCCGGTGCGCCCGCTGGCCGCGCACCGACGGGGCGATGCGCCGCCAATCGCTCCAGACGTGCCGCCCTCGATTCCTCGCGGGTAGAGGGCGGGCGGTTCCGGAGCGCAAGCGCTCGCCCAAACCCAGGCCCCGGCGGGCGATCGCCACCGCCGCGGCGGCGTGGGGCGACAGTCCGTACCGGGCCATAAACTTGACCTTGCCAATCACGCTGGTGAAGGCCGGGTTGACCCGGATCACTTCCACGCCTTCCCGGGCGGCCCGGGAGAGCAGCAGGGTCATGAACGCGCCGTAGGCAAAGGCGGACAGCATCCGGGCGTACCGATCGCCCTCTTCTCGAAGACGAGCCTTCTTCTCCCGAAAATCCAGCCGCTCCACCACGATGGGCTTGCCGGCGCCCTTTGCCCATGCCACCAGGTCCGCCACCACCTCGCCCAGGATGGCCTTCACCTGCTCCCGGCGCTTGCCTTGGAGCGGAAGTCGCATGTCGCGCGCCGCCACCGGGTTGCCGAAGCGGTCGACCTCCGCCACGGCCAGCCGGTCGGGGTTCAGATCGGCACCAAGGGCCCCCGCCCTTCGCGATGTCGTGATCGGGGCCGCGGGCCGTTCGGTGGTGGCGAAGACGTACCAGGCGCCGTTCTTCCGGACAAAGCGGTAGGAAATCGCTTGCCCAGACGCGAGGGCCGCCAGGATGACATCCTGCCCATAGGGGAAACGGACGCCGTGCAGCCAAACATGCCGTCCAAAGCGGCCGGCCAGGGCGTTGGGCAACCGAAGGCGCAAGCGGTCGCCCAAGAGCGAACACGTCTGGTTGCCGCTCCTCTCGTCTTTGGAGCCGAGGCAGAAGAAGCTTTGGCTGCGGGCATCGCGCCATGCCTTGCGCCATGCGTCGTGGGAAGCGAACCCATTCGCCTCCAGGTGGAACTGCCGGTGGAACAAACGCCGCGAGCCAAAACAAATCGGCGGCGATCCCGTCCGCGCTTCCGCCGCTGCCAGGCGGGCGCGCAGCATCGCCAGCCGCCGCTTCTTCTGGTGCAGCCGAAACCGGATCCGACGCCGGCGCGCCGCCCTCTCTTGGGGGGCAAGGGTCGCCCAGCGCCCCTTGCCCGAGGCCAAGGCTTTCTCCTGCTTGTGGAGCTTGGCGATCGCGCGTTCGGTGGATTGGATCTGCCCGCGCAGGTGCGCCAGATGGTGCCGATGGGCTTCCTCCGCCGCCTTCACCTTGGCCTTCAGTTCGGTGGCCAGCGCGTTGAAGTAGCGGGCTGTGATGCCGTCGCGGGCAATGGACTCCCGCTTGCATTCGACAAGGGGACGCTTCCGCACGTAGAGATCGACGAACAACCGGCGCAGCAGGCGACCGTACAGGGCGGCGAGGGCGTCCAGGGCCGGGTAAACCGACCGGTCATGGATCTTCGTCTGGAAGGTCGCCTGCATCGGCCCGATCATCCTCCCTTCCCAGGATACCAAACATATGTTCCATCCACAAGCCGAATAGGGGACAGGTCGGAAGTGGGAGAACCGTTATGCGGAAGGTTCGCCTACGGCTGATAACAGATGATGATGGAATGGTAAGCAGCTACGAACCCCGGGCAGAGAGGAAACGGGGGCCGCCTCGGGGCTCTACATGACCTGCCGCTACATCGGCAGCATCCTCTCCAGCAGCCTGCTCGGGATCCTGCTGGGCGGGCCGCTGGGGAGCGCCATGCTGCGGGAGCTGGCCCTGGCGCTGCTGGTGCCGGCCGCGGGCCTCCTGCTCTTCATCCGGTGGATCCCGGCCCGGGGCGGCCCCTACGAGCCCGCCCGCGGGTAGCGGGCCAGTTCTCTCTCCAGCCGGCGCACCACCGCCTTGCCCAGGCGCCGCTCGGCGGCGGCGCGGAATGCCTCCCAGCTGTCGAAGCCGAACTGGTGGGCCATCTTCTCCTGCATCGCCTCGCGCGTCGGCCCCTGACCACCGGGTCCATCGTGGGCCGGCGGCTGCGCCCCAGCTGGCGCAGGCACCGGCCGGGGTATAGGCCCCGGGTTGCCGGCTGCCCGCATCCCGGATGCGCCTGCAGCTGGTACCTGCCCGCCCGTACCCGGTGCCGGTTCCGCGCCCCGCTGAAAACCGGTCTGGTGGCGGAACCCACCGTCCGTGGGCCTCAAGATGTCACCTCCTGCCATGGACGGTACGTGACCCCCGAAATGGGGTTCCCGCCTCCCATGGCCTTTATGAGGGAGACAAGGCGGCCGGGCCGCCCGGGAGGCCCGGGTACGAGGCGCGCCGCCGCCCGCCCCTCGCATACCGCTGCGGTGCCGGTGACACCTTAGACATCGGCGAAGGGAGGAATCACCGGTGCCGGAATTCAGCGAGGTCTTCCGCCAGCAACTGACCGTCCTGGCCGACAAGGTCCGCACCATGGAGAACCTGGGGATGTCCAGCGAGGGCATTACCGGCGTGGTGACGGAGGTCGGCGACTGGCTGGCGCGGGAAGCGGAGCCGCGCAGCGCCGAGCAGCGGCTCTTGAAGGAGATGTGGCAGAACGCCAGCAATCAGGAGCAGGCGCAGATCGCCTCGGCTTTGATCAAGCTGGCCGACCGCACCGTCGGCCGCAACGTGGCCAGGTAGCCTCCTAGCCCCCTCCCCTCACCCGCGGGGCCGGTGCCGCCTGGGGCACCGGCCCCGCTGCCGTTGCGACCCGCCGCTGTAGCAAGGGGGATCAATCCACGAACGTGGCCGTAGCCAGGTCAAAGCGCAGTTCATCACCCGAGCCGGCCCGCAGGATCAAGACCCCGTCCCCGGCGCCGGTGATCCGCAGGCTGCCCTGCGCACGGGGCGATTCCACCGGCCTCCCCCTGACGAACCGCCACTGGTCATCGTACCAGTGGACGATCACCAGGCCCTGCTCCGGCCGGTCGCGGTAGGCACCGGCGAAGACCGCCATATGGCCGTCCCCGGCGGGGCCCTGCCAGCGGTTCTGGATCACCACCGTGGGATCCGGATACTCGCCCGATTCGATGATGCCCGCCGGTCTTGCGGGGTCACCCTGTTGCACGGCCTCCCGCGCCCCCACCTGGTCCTTGGGTGCCGGGGGAGAAGAACGCCTGTAGACGTCTTCCCGGGCCGCCATCTCCCGCTTCTCGCCGGGAGGCAGGTCAAACCACCACGGCTCCGAAGCGCGGGACGCGGACCCCACGCCGGCCAGGACCATAGACCCCACCGCGACCAGCACCGTTGCGACCACCCGCCTCACCTTCGCCATCCCCCCGACTGTGGTTCCGGGAGCTCGCCCGACTCGGGGTTCCCAGGCTCCTGTGCAGGGCTCCTTCCCGCAGGGGTCCTGCCCGGTGTTCCCAGGGTGCGGCGCGAGGCCCCTCGTCCATTGTGGATGCCCATCCATGTCTTGCCATTTACACCAAGGCTACATGTTTCGTGACGCCAAAGCTACATTTCCTTGACGCAGTTCAGTGCACCGGAGGAGTGCACCAGCGCAGTGTACACCCACCGGAATGAGACCAGCCCGGTTCGGCCGTTGCTGCAGGGCCGCCGGCACGACTACACTCGTAGTGCCAGGCCCGTACGCGGGATGCCGGAGCCCGGCCCGGGGAGCGAACCGTCATGCACCGGTTGCTTTATGTGGCCGTCATGGCTGCCTTCTTCGACCAGTTCTCCCAGATGCCTCTGATCGCCCCCTATGCCCACCGGCTGGGGGTCCCTTCTTTCCTGGCGGGACTCATCGTAGGGGCCTATTCCCTGACCAATCTGACTGGGAACCTGGCCGCCGGCCGCTGGCTGGATGGGGGGCGACGCAAGGGCGTGCTGGTGCTGGGTCTGGCGCTGGCGGCCCTGGGCGCCGGCGCCTACGCCCCGGCGGAAACGGCCGCCCAGCTGGCGCTGGCCCGGCTGGTGCATGGCTTTGGTGCAGGCCTGGTGACGCCGGCGGCCTTTGCTCTCCTGGGGGACCACGGTGAGAGCACCCACCGGGGGCAGATCATGGCCGGTGCCGGTGCCGCCATCGGCCTGGCTTCGGTGGTGGGCCCGGCTTACGGGGGCCTGCTGGCTCAGCGCCTGGGTCCGGGCTGGGTGTTCGCCACCACCGCAGCGCTGCTGTTCCTGGTGACCATGGTCGTGGCCCGTTGGGTCCGGGACGAGGAGGTCGCGGCCTCCCACGGGCCTGCCCGCCGGACCGGCTTGGCCGCCGGCGGGGGTGACATGGCGGCGTACGGCAACCCGGCCCTGGCCGCCGCTCAGGCCCCGCAGGGTTCATCCCCTTCCCCGGCCCGCTCCCCAGCCCCGGGCGGGCGGCGCGCTCCCGAGCCCGGCGCCCCGGCGGCGCCCCGCACGACCCCCCTGTGGAGGAACACAGCCCTGCGCCTAGCCTACCTGGGGGCCCTGGCCCTGATGTTCGCCCTGGGGCTCCTGGTGTACACCCTCCCCGCCAAGGTGGCCGCCCTGAGCGCTGGCCCTGCCGCCACGGGGATGTTGCTCAGCCTGTTTGGGCTTACCGCCATCGCCCTCTTCCTCTCCCCCGCCAGCCGCCTGTCCGACCGCTGGGGGCGGGTTCGGCCGCTGCTGGCGGGCCTGCTGGCCGTGGCGGCGGCCCTGGCGGGCCTGGCCGCCTTCGGTTCCCTGCCCGGCCTGGCGCTGGCCATGGTGGTCTTTGGCACCGGCTTTGCCCTGGTGTTCCCCGCGGCTGCGGCCCTGGTGGTCGATGCCACGGGCCGGGGGCAGCGGGGCCGGGCCTTCGGGCTGTTCTATGCGTGCTTTTCGGTGGCCGTCGTGGCCGGTTCCGCCGCGGCGGGGGCGCTGGGCCATCCCACCTGGACCTTCCTGGCCGGGACCGCTGCGGTCGGCATCCTGGCGGTTCTTCTCGCCTGGACGGGGCGAGCCCTGACGGGACAAGCTAGCCCGGCCGCCGCGGCCGGTCAAGACGGGCAAGGTCCCCCGGCCAGCGGTCGCCCCCTGGGACTTCGCTGAATCCTCTCGCCTCGCCGCCGCCGAACCGGCCTGCAGTTGGGCTTCGCTACCCGGGCCTCCCTACCTGGCTTCCCTGCAGGGGCCCGTTCCACGCGCCAAGACCCAGTTTACCTTTCAACTCAATAAAGACTTAAAGCGCCCCTCCTCCGCCGGATCTTGCCCTTTAACTCACCTTATTTACGGTTTTCGTGTGATCTTCGTCACACGGCGCCTCCCCGTCCCCTCCCTAGCGTGGATCCTGGAAGTCCCGCCCAGGGGAAGGACGCCCGACCCCGGGGACAAGGGGGGACGCGCCATGACGGGAAGCACCACGGACGCCGCAGGCGCCCCGCCACAAGCGGCCCCGAGGACGGCTCCGGTGCTGCCGTCCCGGCGGGCTCCGGTTCCGGGCGCCACGCCATACGGCTGTTCTCCGTGCCGGGCCCTTGCCCCCACGGATAAGGTCCGGATGATGCTGGACCTGGTCATCCTCACCAAGCCGCGCATCGTCCTGATGCTGGTCCTGTCGGGGGTGCTGGCGGGGTACGCCGGGGCTGGCGGGCAGCCCGATCCGGCCCGGCTCGCCGGCTTCGCCCTGGCCGGCGGCATGGCCGCCGCCGGGGCGGCGGCGTTCAACCACTTCGTAGACCGGGACGTGGACAGGCGCATGGACCGCACCGCCGCCCGGCCCCTGCCGGCGGGGCGCCTGGAGCCCCTGCGGGCGCTGGAAGTGGGGGCGGTCCTGTCCCTGGCCGGCGTCTCGGCCGCCGCGGTGCTGCTGGGCGGCGCCGTGGCCCTGGTGCTGCTGGCGGGCATCGCCGTCTACGCCGGGCTCTACAGCCTCTGGCTCAAGCGGCGCACGGCGTGGAACATCGTCCTGGGCGGCACCGCCGGCAGCCTGATGGTGCTGGCCGGGTGGCTGTCCCAGACCGGCACCCCGGGTCCCGGAGCGTGGCTCCTGTTCGCCTGGCTCTTCCTCTGGACGCCTTCCCATTTCTGGCCCCTGGCCATCGTGGTCCGGGACGAGTACGCCCGGGCCGGCATCCCCATGCTGCCCGTCACCGCGGGACCCCGCCGGGCGGCTTGGCTCACCCTGGCCAATACCCTGGCGCTGGTGGTCCTTTCCCTGATCCCCGCACTCTGGGGCTGGTACCGGGGCCGGCACACCCTGGCAGTGGCGGCAGCGGGGGCGGTCATGGTGGCGCTCAACCTGGCGGTCGCCCTGGCCGGCCCCGGCCGGCGGGAGCGCCTGGCCTGGCGGCTGTACAAGCTTTCCGGCCCCTACCTGGGCTGGATCCTGGCGGTCTTCGCGCTGGCCCTGGCAGGAAGGGGGTGAGGCCATGGACGGAGGGCGCGCGGCGGCGCAGACGGACCCGGTGCCGGAGCCGGTGCCGTGGATCCAGCGGCTGCTGGATGACGAGTTCTTCCTGCTCGGCGTGGGCCTGATGGTCCCGGTGCTGCTCTACATCGTGTGGGGCCTGATGGAACTGGCCCAGGTGCCCCTGTTCCCGCGGTGATCGCGCCCGGCCGGAGCCGGCAACGGGACGCGGCAGTGAGCTCAAGGGCGGTGGAACCGGCAACGCCGGCAGCCTGGCGACAGGCGCGGCGCCCCCTCGCCCCAGGGGAGGCGGCAGCCGCCGGCGGTGCCGCAGCACGCAAAGGAGGTCAAGGGGATGAACGCAGCGGAACGTGGCCCGGCGGTCCACGCCGTGGCCGGTCCGGGAAGCGCCTCGGCCCTCGAACCGCCCCCGCGGGTGTGGTGGGGTCCTCTGGGCCGGATCGAACGGGTCTGGCTCATCGCGGCCCTGATCTGGGCCCTGGTGATGTTCGCCATGATGTGGATCTGGCCCCACGTGGGCCACCAGAACACGCCCATCGAGAGCTACCGCATGGCGCCGGCCGACTTTAAAGCCGCGGCCGAGGCCTTCATCAAGGAGCACCAGGTGGGCGAGGAGTTCGGCGTGCCGGTGGTGGAACCGGAGCCGGGAGGCGAGGTCTACCTGGAGGCCATGGCCTACCAGTGGCGGCCGATCCTGCGGCTCAAGCGCGGCGAGACGTACCGGCTCTACGTCTCCTCCACCGACCTTCAGCACGGCCTCTCCATCCAGCCGCTGAATCTGAACTTCCAGGTCCTGCCCGGCTACGTCTACGTGATCGAGCTGACGCCCCAGCAGACCGGCGAGTACGCCGTGGTCTGCAACGAGTACTGCGGCGTCGGACACCACCTGATGAGCGGCCGGCTCATCGTGGTCGACTAGGTGGGGGGGATGGCTCATGGCGTCAAGCACCGTGGTGGCGACCCGCACCCCGGCGCCGGCAGGGCCTGCCGCCGGCTTCCGCACGTGCCCGGTCACCGGCTTGGCCGTCCACCGGCAGGCCGAGACGCTGATCATCGTCAACGCGGTCACGGCGGTGGTCTTCCTGGCCTTCGGCGGCCTGCTGGCCCTGCTCATCGGCCTGACCCGCTGGCCGGCGGTGCACCTTCTCCCGGCGGAGCTGTTCTACCGGTTCGTCACGGCCCACGGCACCACCATGCTGGTCTTCTGGATCCTGTTCTTCGAGGTGGCGGGCCTGTACTTCGGCAGCGCCGTCCTGCTCAATACCCGTCTGGTGACGCCGCGGGCGGGCTGGATCGCCTACGCGCTCATGCTGGCGGGCGCCCTGGTCACCGAGGCGGCCATGCTCACCGGCGAAGCCAACGTGATGGTCACCGCCTACCCGCCCCTGAAGGGCCACCCGGCCTTCTACCTGGGGCTCATCGTCTTCACCGTGGGGGCGCTGGTGGCCGTGGGCGTGTTCTTCGCCACCGTCCTGCGGGCACGGGCGGAAGGCCTGGTGAAGACCTCCCTGCCCCTGGTCACCTATGCCTTCCTGGCCGCAGCGGTGCTGGCGGTCTTCACCCTGGTCTCGGGCGCCCTGGCCCTGATCCCGACCTTCCTGTGGAGCATGGGCTGGCTGCCGTCGGTCGACCCGGCCGTCTACCGGCTCCTCTTCTGGGGCTTCGGCCACGGCTCCCAGCAGGTCAACCTGGCCGCCATGGTGGGCGTGTGGTATGCCCTGGCCAGCCTGACGGTGGGCGCGCGGCCGCTCCATGAGGGGCTGAGCCGGCTGGCCTTCTTCCTCTACGTGGCCTTCATCCAGCTGGGCTCCATCCACCACCTGCTGGTCGACCCCGGGCTGGGCACCAGCAACCGCATCATGAACACCAGCTACTTCATGTACCTGGCCACGGTGGGCAGCATGATCCACGCCTTCTCCATCCCCAGCGCCGTGGAGGTCGCCCAGCGGGAGCGGGGGCATCACCGCGGCCTGTTCACCTGGCTGCGCAAGGCGCCCTGGGGCGAGCCCGGCTTCGCCGCCCTGGCCCTGTCCGTGCTGTGGTTCGGCTTCGTGGGCGGCGTGACGGGCGTGATCATGGGCCAGATGCAGCTCAACATGCTGGTGCACAACACCCTGTTCGTCCCGGGGCACTTCCACTCCACGGTGGTGGCCGGCACCACGGTGGCCTTCATGGGCATCGCCTACTACCTGCTGCCGCTGATCGGCCAGCGGCCCCTGGCCTTCCCGGGCCTGGCCCGGTGGCAGCCCTACATTTATTCCCTGGGCCTGGCCGTCCTGACCGGAAGCATGATGGCCGCCGGGAAGCTGGGCGTGCCGCGGCGCCTGTGGGACATCACCTACCAGCAGGCGGCCATCCCGGTGACGGTCTTTGAAGATCCCCGGGTCCAGCTGCTGCTCGCCGGGGTCGGCATGGGCGCCGTGTTGGCGGTGCTGGGCGGGGCGATGTTCGTGGCGGTCATGCTGGGCACCCTGTTCTCCCACCGCACCACCACCCGGGTTGGCGCGGGGCTGCGCATCGCCCTGCCGGCCACCGCACCCGGCGCGATCCCGCCCATCACCGGCGGATCCGGCCCCGAGGGGCCGGGCGGCGAGCAGGGCCGGCAAGCCCAGGGTGCGCCGGGCGGCACGGGCCCGGCGGGCCACAGGGCGGGCCCGGCCGCGGGGGCCGGCTACGGGGCGGCCCCGGAGCCCGGGGCTCCCGGGGCCCGGGTGGAGGCGCCGGGCACCGTGGTGCTGGTCTTCGCCTTCCTGGCCTGGTTCGTCCTGATGTACGTGGTCGCCTGGTCGAACCTGCACAAGGTGTGGCCGGTGGGCTGAATTCGCGGAACCCCGGGGCCGGCGGCGGCTACGCCGCCGGCCCCGCCGGTTCCTCCCCCGGGGCGGCGGGTCCGGCCGCAAGTTGACTTGGCTTGCAAGCCCAGTGGTATACTCGCGTCGAGGGGCACGGGAGCCCCTGGGGAGGAAGATATGCCACTCGTAACCACCGAGAGCGGGAAGAAGCTCTTCGTCACGGAAGACGGCCGCAAACTCGTCACCGTCATTCCCGGCGACGGGATCGGCCCGGAGTGTATCGACGCGACCTTAAAGATTCTGGAGGCAGCCAAGGCCCCCCTGGTCTTCGAGATCCGAGAAGCGGGGGCCAGTGTATTTAAGAAGGGCCTTGCCTCCGGCGTGCCGCAGGAGACCATCGACTCCATCCGCAAGTCGCGGATCGTCCTCAAGGGGCCCCTGGAGACCCCTGTCGGCTACGGCGAGAAGAGCGCCAACGTCACCCTGCGCAAGCTCTTCGAGACCTACGCCAACGTGCGGCCGGTGCGGGAGCTGCCCAACGTGCCCACTCCCTATTCGGGCCGGGGCATCGACCTGGTGGTCGTCCGCGAGAACGTGGAAGACCTGTACGCCGGCATCGAGCACCAGCAGACTCCGGGGGTCGCCCAGACCCTCAAGCTGATCTCCGACAAGGGATCGGAGAAGATCGTCCGCTTCGCCTTCGAGCTGGCCCGGGCCGAAGGGCGAAAGCGGGTCCACTGCGCCACCAAGTCCAACATCATGAAGCTCAGCGAGGGGACCATGAAGCGGGTCTTCGAACGGGTGGCGCAGGAGTATCCGGACATCGAGGCCCAGCACATCATCGTGGACAACGCCGCCCACCAGCTGGTAAAGCGGCCCGAGCAGTTTGACGTCCTCGTCACCACCAACATGAACGGGGACATCCTCTCCGACCTCACCTCGGGCCTGGTCGGCGGGCTGGGCTTCGCCCCCTCGGCCAACATCGGCAACGAGGTGGCCATCTTCGAGGCGGTCCACGGCTCCGCCCCCAAGTACGCCGGCAAGAACGTGATCAACCCCACGGCGGTGCTCCTCTCGGCGGTGATGATGCTGCGCTACATCGAGGAGTTCGCCGTGGCCGAGCTGATCGAGAACGCCGTCCTCTACACGCTGGAGGAGGGCAAGGTCCTGACGGGCGACATCGTGGGCTACGACCGCGGCGCCAAGACCACGGAGTACACCGACGCCATCATCGCCAACCTGGGCCAGAAGCCGCGGAACGCCCAGGTTCGCTCCTACCGCGCCGTCAAGCTGCCCCAGATCAGCCCCGAACCGGCCTACGTGAAGGCCCGGAGCCGCCGCATCGTGGGCGCCGACGTGTTCGTCGAGAGCGACCTCTTGCCGGAGCAGCTGGGTCCTGCCCTGGAGGAACTGGCGGAGGGCAGCGCCTTCCGCCTGAAGATGATCTCCAACCGCGGGACCCAGGTGTACCCGCCCACGGGCGGGCTGATCGACCTGGTGGACCACTACCGCTGTCGCTTCCTCTACAAGGGCGACGGCGAGGCGCGCCAGGAGGACGTTGTCGACCTGGTCCAGCGGGTGGGCAGCCGCTTCCGCTGGATGCAGATCGAGGTGTTGCAGGAGTTCGACGGCGAGCCGGGGTTCACCAAGGCGCAGGGCGAGGACTGAGGGGGCCTGCCGGCGGCACGGCGGCGCCGGGGGGCGAAAAGGCATCGATAGCTCTTGTGGGATATCAGACGTTCGGGGGGCTCGGCCGGTGGTTGCCGGGCCCCCGCCTTTTTGCGACCCGGGATGGGACCGGCAGGTCCTGGCCGGGCAGAAAAAGCGTTACAATGGCCCCAGAGAGGGGGACGACGGATGGCCGAGCGACGCGACCCGTTTGGCGTGCGCACCACCCTGGAGACGCCGGGCGGCCCCGTGGTGATCTACAGCCTGCCCAGGCTGGCCGAGGCGGCCGGCGTCGACCTGGATCGCCTGCCTTTCACCATCCGCATCCTGCTGGAGAACCTGCTGCGCAACCTGGACGGCGAGACCGTCACCGAGGACGACGTCCTGGCCCTGGCCCGCTGGCAGCCCAAGCCCGACGGGCGGGAGATCGGCTGGATGCCCTCCCGGGTGCTGCTCCAGGACTTCACCGGCGTGCCGGCGGTGGTCGACCTGGCCGCCATGCGCAGCGCCGTGGCCCGCATGGGGGGCGACCCCAAGCGGATCAACCCGCTGGTGCCGGCGGATCTGGTCATCGACCACTCGGTAATTGTCGACGCCTTCGGCACCCAGTATGCCTTCTTCTACAACGTGGAGAAGGAGTTCGAGCGCAACCGCGAGCGCTACACCCTGCTCCGCTGGGCGCAGAACGCCTTCGACAACTTCCGCGTGGTGCCGCCGGGGACGGGCATCGTCCACCAGGTGAACCTGGAGTATTTGGCCAAGGTGGTCCACCGCCGGGAAGAACACGGCGAGGTGCGGGCCTACCCCGACACCCTGGTGGGCACCGACTCCCACACCACCATGGTCAACGGCATGGGGGTGCTGGGCTGGGGCGTGGGCGGCATCGAGGCCGAGGCGGTGATGCTGGGCCAGCCCTACTTCATGCAGGTGCCCGAGGTGGTGGGCTTCCGCCTGACGGGCCAGCTGCCCGAGGGCGCCACCGCCACCGACCTGGTGCTCACCGTCACCCAGATGCTGCGCAAGAAGGGCGTGGTGGGCAAGTTCGTCGAGTTCTTCGGGCCGGGGCTCTCCAACCTGCCCCTGGCGGACCGGGCCACCATCGGCAACATGGCCCCCGAGTACGGCGCCACCTGCGGGTTCTTCCCCGTGGACAGGGAGACCCTGGGCTACCTGCGCCTGACGGGCCGGGACGAGGAGCACATCGCCCTGGTGGAGCGGTACTGCAAGGAGCAGGGCCTCTACCGCACCGACCAGACGCCCGACCCCGTCTACAGCGACGTGCTGGAACTCGACCTGGGCGACGTGGAGCCCAGCCTGGCCGGGCCGCGGCGGCCCCAGGACCGGGTGCCGCTGCGGGAGGCGGGCCGCGCCTTCCGCGAGGCGCTGGCCACCTTCGGCAAGAAGCCCAGCGACACCTCGGTGCCCTTCCGGCCGGGCGCCGAGCCGGGGCGCGAGGCCGCCCGGGCGGGTGCGGCCGCGGCCGGCGGGGACGGCGCGGGAGCCGGAGCGGCCCATGCCGGTTCGTCCGGCGAGGGCGGCGGCGTGGCGGTGCTGACCCGGCCCAGGACCACCACCGAGCTCACCCACGGCTCGGTGGTCATCGCCGCCATCACCAGCTGCACCAACACCTCCAACCCCTCGGTGATGCTGGCGGCGGGCCTGCTGGCCAAGAAGGCGGTGGAGCGGGGCCTGACGGTCAAGCCCTACGTCAAGACCAGCCTGGCGCCGGGCTCCCGGGTGGTGACCGACTACCTGCGGGAGGCGGGGCTGCTGCCGTATCTCGAGGCGCTGCGCTTCCACGTGGTGGGTTACGGCTGCACCACCTGCATCGGCAACAGCGGCGCCCTGCCCGAAGACGTGGCCCAGGCCATCACCGAGAACGACTTGGTGGCGGCGGCCGTGCTCAGCGGCAACCGCAACTTCGAGGGCCGCATCAACCCGCTGGTCAAGGCCAACTACCTGGCCTCGCCGCCCCTGGTGGTGGCCTACGCCCTGGCCGGCACGGTGGACATCAACCTGCTGGAAGACCCCCTGGGCTATGACCCCAACGGGCGGCCCGTCTACCTGCGGGACATCTGGCCCACCCAGGAGGAGATCCAGGCGACCATCCGCCAGGTGGTGCGGCCCGAGCTGTTCAAGAAGGAGTACGCCCGGGTCTTCGAGGGCCCCGAGCAGTGGCGCCAGCTGCCCGCGCCCGAGGGCGACCTGTACAACTGGGATCCGGCCTCGACCTACATCCAGGAGCCGCCCTTCTTCAAGGACATGGGGGACGAACCCGGCCGGCCGGAGGACATCGTCCGGGCCCGGGTGCTGGCCCTCCTGGGCGACTCCATCACCACCGACCACATCTCGCCGGCGGGCTCGATCCCCAAGAACAGCCCGGCGGGCCAGTACCTCCTGGAGCGCGGCGTCAAGTGGGAGGAGTTCAACACCTACGGCTCGCGCCGCGGCAACCACGAGGTGATGATGCGGGGCACCTTCGCCAACATCCGGCTGCGCAACCAGCTGGTCCCCGGCACCGAGGGCGGCTGGACCCTGCACATCCCCAGCGGCCAGAAGATGACCATCTACGACGCCGCCATGCGCTACCAGCAGGAGGGCACGCCGCTGATCGTCATCGGCGGCAAGGAGTACGGCACCGGCAGCTCCCGCGACTGGGCGGCCAAGGGCACCTACCTGCTGGGCGTCAAGGCGGTGATCGCCGAGAGCTTCGAGCGGATCCACCGGAGCAACCTGGTGGGCATGGGCGTGCTGCCGCTGCAGTTCGTCGACGGGCAGAACGCGGCGAGCCTGGGGCTGACCGGCACCGAGGAGTACTCCATCACCGGCATCGGCGAAGGCCTCGCGCCGCGCAAGCGCCTGCAGGTGACGGCCCGCCGCGACGACGGCAGCGAGGTGCGCTTCGAGGTGCTGTGCCGGCTGGACACGCCCATCGAGGTGGAGTACTACCGGCACGGCGGCATCCTGCAGAAGGTGCTGCGGCAGATCATGCGGGCGGCGTGACGGTGCCTGGGCGGGGCGACAGCAAGGCGAGAGGGTATGCGAGATGACCGGCGGGGCGGCTCCAGGGAGGGCCGCCCCGCGGCCCTTGCCGCTGGGAAAGGAGAGAAGCCTTGAGTGGTACAAGATGCGACCTAGGCGAAACCGCCGTTCTGGAGAAGATCCAAACGTGGCGGGAACCCTTCCGGTCCTACGGCTTGCGGCTGCATCGGGTCATCCTCGATGCCGTGCCCGGACTCACCCCGCGACTGTGGTACGGCATGCCCGGATACGCCAGGGGCAGCGGTCCTGTCCTCTGCTTCTTCCGAGCCGACGAGCGCTTCATGACCTTCGGCCTGACGGACAAAGCGCACTTCGAGCGGGAGCCGAACCAGGCCGACCAGTTCATGCCCAGTGCCTGGTTTTTCACGCACCTGGACGAGCTAACGGAGATGCGCGTCGCCGCCATCGTGCGGAACGCCACGGCGGCTCGCCGGCCCTGAACAAAGGCCGGTGGCGAGTTCCGGGGAGCCGGCACTCCGGCGGTCAAAGCCGTGTTCGCCTGGACGGGGCGCGGCCTAAATACAACACGCGCCCCGGAGACGGCTCCGGGGCGCTGCTGGCTGGCACGCTCGGTGATGGGAGCTGGGGCGGCCGAGGATCAGAGCTGGCCGCGTTCCTCGAAGAACTTGCGGGCCTTCTCCTTGTAGTGCTCCCACTGCTCGGGGACCTCGTCCTCGTCGTAGATCGCCTCGACGGGGCAAACGGCCGCGCAGGCGCTGCAGCCGATGCACTCCTCCGGGTGGATGAAGAACTGGTCCTCGCCCTCGTAGATGCAGTCCACCGGGCAGACCTCGACGCAGGACTGGTCCTTGGTGCCGATGCACGGCTCGCAGATGACGTAGATCATCGGCCGGTGCTCCTTTCCTCGCCGGTTTACCCCTCTAAGTCTATGGCAACCCCGTCCACCGTGGCAAGGCGGCTGGCAGCTGTGGTTGCCCCTGGCGGACCCCCGTGGACCGGCCCCGGCGTGGAAGCGCCTGTGGGCCGGAGCGCCCGGCGCGCTCCCGGCGGCCGGGAGGCGTTGCCAGGGACCGGATCAGTGCCCGCCTCTCTTACTGTACCGCATGGCCGGGCGAGAATCCTGCCGGGAACTCGCAAATTCGCGCGATTTCGGCAGAAAAGAAGTGATATTCATTTTCACCCATCCCAAAGGGTTCTCCCAGCCCTTGCTTCTCCCGGCCCTTGCCCCTCCCAGCCCGACTGCGGGCAGGCCGCCCGCGGCATGCCGCCGTTCCGTCCGGGGTCTAGAGTTCCGGCAACGGGCGCTGCAGCATGGCGACCAGCAGCCGCACGGCCCCCTCCAGGTCGCCGGCATCGACCATCTCCCCCGGCGTGTGGGCGTACCGCGTGGGAATGGAGAGGGTCCCCGCCGGCACCCCGGCCCGGGCCAGCTGCATCGCGCCGGCGTCGGTGCCGCCGAAGGGCAGCACCTCCAGCTGGTACGTGATCCCCTCCGCCTCCGCCGTGCCTTCCATCCAGCGGCGCACCAGCGGGTGGGCGATCTGGCTGTTGTCCTTCACCTTGACGGCCGGCCCCTTGCCCAGTTCCACCGCCACCCGGTGCTCAGGCTCCGGGGTGTCCCCGGCCAGGGTGATGTCCACCGCCACCGCCACGTCCGGCTCGATGCCGAAGGAGGCGGTGCGGGCGCCGCGCAGGCCCACCTCCTCCTGGACCGTGAAGACGAAGAACACCTCGTGGGGCGAGTCCTCCAGCCGCGCCATGGCCTCCATGACCACCGCGCAACCCGAGCGGTCGTCCATGGCCTTGGCCACCAGGCGCCGGCCCGCCCGCTCCAGGGGCCGGTGGAACACGGCCATGTCGCCGACCCGCACGGAGCGGCGCGCGTCGTCGCCCGAGGCGGCGCCGATGTCCACGAACAGCTTGCCCATCTTGAGGTCGCGGGCGCCGTCCAGTTTCTCGCTGGAGACCACGCCGATCACGCCGCCGGCAAACTCGACCCGCTGGCCCATGAGGATGACGGGATCCTGCCCGCCCACCGGTTCGACCCGGATGAAACCCTTCTCGTCGATGTGGGTGGCGATGAGGGCGATCTCGTCCATGTGGGCCGCCACCATGATCCGCCGCCCCGAACCGCCGCCGCGGCCCGGGGCCGCCCCACCCCGCGGCCCGCGCCGCGCGATCAGGTTGCCCAGGGCGTCCACCCGCACCTCGTCGGCCCAGGCCTCCACCCGCGCGCGAATGTACTCGCGCACGGCCTCCTCCCGGCCCGACGGGCCGTAGGTCTGGGTCAGGTCGCGGAGGAACCCGATCAGGCGGGATTCGCCCGCCGGCTCCTCCCGCTCCGCGGCCGGGGCGGCAACGGGCTGCGGTTCGCGGCCCGCACCGGAGGGGTGCGGCGGCTCGCCGCCCGGCCCGGCCCGACCGGCCGTCATGTCGTCAGTCACCATGGCGGGGCACGCCTCCTTCGCTCAGGTCTTCAAGAAACCCGCGGACCAGCCTGGCCGCATCGTGATAGTCCTGCTGGCTCATCACCGCGCAGGGGGAGTGGATGTAGCGGCACGGCACCGAGACCACCGCCGACGGGATGCCGGCGCGCGCCTGGTGGATCCGGCCGGCGTCGGTGCCGCCGAAGGTGGTCCGCTTCCACTGGTAGGGGATGCCCCGCCGCTCGGCCGCCGCCACCAGCCGGTCCGTCAGCCAGCGGGGCGGGATCACCGTCCGGTCCATGGCGGTGATGGCCGGCCCGTGCCCGAGGCGGGTGGACTGGCCGTGTTCGTCCGCACCGGGGATGTCGGCGCAGGTGGTGCCCTCCAGCACCAGGGCCACGTCGGGCGCGATGGCATAGGCCGCCGTGGCCGCGCCCCTGAGGCCGATCTCCTCCTGGACGGTGAAGGCGCCGTAGAAGGGGAAGTCGTAGTCCTCCTCCAGAAGGGCGGCCAGCAGCGCGCAACCCACCCGGTCGTCGAAGGCCTTTCCCTTCCAGCAGCCCTGGCCCAGCTCGCCGAAGGCCGTGTCGAAGGTGGCGTACTGCCCGGGACGAACCAGCTTCTCCGCCTCCTCGCGGGAGGTGGCCCCGATGTCGATGTAGAGCTCGTCCGCGGGGGTCACGCTGCTCGCCTTGCGGTCCAGGTGGATCGGCTTGCTGCCGATGACCCCGGGCACGCCGTCCGGCCCCACCCGCACCCGCTTGCCGGGCAGCAGCCGGTCGTCCAGGCCGCCGACCTTGGCAAAACGCAGGAGGCCGCTCTTCTCGATCCGGGTGATCATCACGCCGACCTCGTCCATGTGGGCGGCCACCATGACCCTGGGGCCGGGCTTGTCCTTCCCCTTGACGACCAGCAGGTTGCCCATGCCGTCGATGCGGTAGGCGTCGATGTGGGGGCGCACCGCCTCCAGCAGGAGCTCGCGCACCGCCCCCTCGTCCCCGGAAACGCCCCGGGCCTCACTGAGCCGCGCCAGCAGCACCCGCCCTCACCTCCTGCCAGCCCGGACCCACCAGCCGGCTGGCAGCCCCGGCGTCGAGCCGGGCCGCCGTGGCGGCCAGCAAGCGGGCCGCCTCCTGGACGTCGCCCAGGTCGACCACCTCCGCCGGGCTGTGCATGTGCCGCAGCGGCACCGACACCAGGCCCGTGGGGATCCCCTCGCGGGCGATCTGGATCGCCCAGGCGTCGGTGCCCGAGGCGCCCGGAATGGGCTCGGGCTGGGTGGCGATGCCCTCGGCCTTCGCCGCCTCCCGCAGGGCCTCCAGCACCCGCGGGTGGATGTTGGCCCCCTGGGCGACCGCCGCGCCCTTGCCCAGTTCCACGGTCTTGCCGTCGGGCACGCCGGGCTGGTCGCCGAAGGTCACGTCCACGGCGATGGCCAGGGTGGGGTCGAGGCCGTAGGCGCTGGTGGCGGCCCCCCGCAGCCCCACTTCCTCCTGGACCGTGGCCACGGCGTACACGTCCACGGCGTGGCGCCGGCGGGCCAGATCGGCCAGGGCCAGGGTCAGCACCGTGACGCCCACCCGGTTGTCCAGGCTCTTGCCCGTCATGCGCCGGCCCTGAAGGCGCGCCGGCGACTGGCGGAGGGTGACGGGGTCGCCCACCCGCACCCGGCGCCGCACCGCCTCCGCCGGCAGGCCCACGTCGACGAACAGGTCCCGCAGGCGGGGCACCTGGCGCGCCTCTTCGGCGCTGGTCAGGTGGGGCGGCTTGGTCCCCACCACGCCGGCGAGGGGCCCGCCCGCGGTGTGGACCGTGACCTCGAGCCCCAAAAGGTTGCGGGGGTCGGCGCCGCCGGCGGCGTCGACCCGCAGGAAGCCCTCGTCCTCGATGGCGGCCACCAGCAGGGCGATCTCGTCCATGTGGGCCGCCCACATCACGCTGGCCCGCCGCCCGCCGGGGAGGGCCAGCCCCTCGCCCCGCACCACGGCGATCACGTTGCCCAGGGCGTCCCGGCGCACCTCGGCGGCCAGGGGCCGCCAGAGCTCTTCCACCGCCGCCGCCACGGGCCCCTCATGGCCCGGGGGACCGGCGATGGAGGCGAGGCGGGCCAGCACTTCCGCCGCATCCAACAAGCAACCCTCCTCCCACCCGCCGTTCCCGCCGGTCGAACCGGCCGTCCGGCCCGGCCCGCCGTTGGGCGGCACCTGTTGGCCCGGGGAACGGCGCCTGGAACGGACCCGCCGGTGCGGCGCAAACCAGGGCGAACCGCACCGGCGGGCCGTCCTTCTTCCGAAGTTCGATGATACCACTTCTGGCAGGATGATCTGCGGCCGGGCGTGGCGAGAGAGGACCGCGGAGGCGGGACAGCTGGGCAACGGTAGGCCACGACGGCAGGAGGCTGCCACGGCGGCGGGCCACCGGGGCTGCGGCAGGGCGCCGCCGGCGCGGATCACGGGGCCGCTGCGGCATGGGCCGTCGCAGGGGGTGAACCCCGCGGTCTTCCGGGTATCCGGGCTTTCCGGTTTCCTGGCTGCGGCCGGAGGGTTGCCGGACGGTGTGCCCGCTACTCGCCCGGCACCGGCCGGGCCAGCCCCCGTGTCTTCAAGTACCGGTGGAAGAAGAACTCGGCGATGCCCAGGGCCAGGGACGCCAGCCCCACCGGTCCCGGCCGCAGGGCCAGGGCCGGCCACAGGTAGCCGGCCACCGCCAGGATCAGGGCCGCCAGCAGGACGTCCACCACCATCGCCACCGCCTGCCCGCCGACGGGCAGGACGATGCGATCGCCGGTGACGTAACCGGCCAGGGTGACGGCGGCAGCCAGAAGGAGCAGAGCACCGGGTCCGGCCATGCTCCCGCCTGCAGGGAGGATCCAGAGCAGGACGGCCGCCGTGGCGACGAATTTCACGGCCAGCGCCGAGAGGTGCGGCACGGCTCTCACCCTGGTTAGGATTCCCCGCAACCCGGGCGGCCGCCACCCGTGCCTCCGGCCGGCCGGACCCCCGGCCTGCCCCGCGGGCCGCCCAGGGCCGCCAGGGGACAAGGGGCGCGCACCGCCGGCGCGGCGCGGGCTGGCCCACCGCGCCGGCGAGGGCGCCACCCTGGCCCCGCCGGGGACCACCGCCGGCGCCACGACCGTGGCCCGCCGGGCAAGGGCGCGAGGGGCGGCGGCCCGGGCGGCGGCAAGACCCGCCACCGGCGAGACGATCCCCGGGGTGACCCGCGCCTTGACCAGGGGACTGGGGCGCGAAGCCGGCAAACCTGGAGAGGGCGCCGGGCGCACCAGCGACCGGAGGATGCCGAAGGGGCCGTGGGCCGCGGGCAACTCGACGGTCCACCGCAACCCGCCGGGCGCCGCCCGCCAGCGGCCGGCGTGCAGGCCCGCTACCGCCGCCACCAGCTCCAGGGCCAGGGGCGAGGTCACGCCGCGGCGCCACCGGTTGCCCACGGCCGCCCCTCCCGCGGGGCCGGTTCGTCCTGCAGTGGAACCGGCGGGGCCTGCCGGGCCGCCGGCCCGGGAGCCGGCCGCAACGGCGCCAGGGCGAGCGTCGCGGACCGCCTGCGGCAAGAGCACCGCCCTGCCCTCCGCCGGGTTCATCCCGGGCCGGCCCCCGTCGCCGCCCGGAGCCGGCAGCTGCGCCTCCAGGTCCAGCACGACCGCCGCCCCGTCACCGTCAACCCGCATCTCCAGGCGGCTTCCGGGCGGGCAGCGGTCGATGACCGCCGCCACCAGGCTCGAGCACAGCAGCTCGAGCAACGCCCGGTCGCCGCGCACCACCATGGCCGTCCCGGACCGGCCGGCCAGCGTGACCTGCACCTGGCGGGCCAGGGCCACGGCAGCCAGCCGGCGGGCGACCCGCTCGGCCACGGCGGCCAGGTCGACCCGTTCCCGTTCGGGCCGCACCCGCCGGGCCTGGAGGCGCAGCCAGCAGGCCAGCTGCAAGGCGCTGAGGCGCAGCAGCTCGGCCTCGGCCTCCAGCTGGACCAGCACGTGGGTGTGGGACCGCTCGTCAGCGAACCGGCCGGCGGGCAACCCCTCCTGCACGCGAAGGGGAACGATGCGCCCCCACCCGCCGCCAGGGCCGGCGAGGGACGCGCGGGCGTCCGGCCGGTCCGGGGGATCAGGAAGCCGGGGCCTGGGGATGGCGGCAGTCTCCCTAGCCGCGGCAGCCGGCGCCACCGGGGAGGCGGGAGCCGGCACCGCCGGGAAGGTCGCCGGCGAGACGGGCGAGGCCGGGCCAGCGGGCGCGGCCGGGGTCGCGGGATCCACCGCAGAGGCCCCGCCGGAGGCCTGGGAGCGGCTGCGCCGCAACATGCCGGCCGCCAGGGTGACGGCGGTGGCCCGGGAGCGGAACTCGTCCAGAACCGTTTCCACCAGCCAGCGCCGGTCCTCTTCCTGCCGGCACCAGCGGCCCCACTGCCGGTCGAGCCAGGCGGTACCCGACGCCAGAGGTACGGCTGCGGCCAGGACCACTAGCCAGGCCGGGCTGCCGGCGCGGCGGGCCAGTTCGGTCGCGGTGACGCTGGCCACCACCGTGAGGATGACGCCCGCGGCCTGGCGCCACCGCCACCCGGCGGCGGCGCTCCGGTGCCGGTCCCCCTCAGGCCCGGGGGGAAGGCCCTGCTCCTCGGCTGCTGCCGGCCCGGCCCGCAGCACCCTGCCTTCCCACCCCGATCTGGAGGATCTGGCCGTCCAGCGTGCCGGAAGGCACGCCATCCGCGCCATGCCCGGAATATCCCGGATCCCCATGCCCGCTCCCCCCACCGGTCCCGCGTTCACCCGGGCAGAACCCGGTCACCGTCCCGGCCGGGGCGGGGTCTCGCCTCGCCGGGGCACCGGCCCGCCGCGGGTACTGGCCCAAGTTCGCCCGGACCTGTCCATTTCCTGGCACGAAATGTTCCGAAATACCACGAAATCAACGAGATTCGTGCGACAATTCTCGACGAGCCCGGCGACGGCCCGCCGCGATGCCGCCGGCCGGTTCCGGCCGCAGGGCGGCCTATCGGGTCAAAGCCTTATAGTCCTTCGACCTGTCGTGATGGCCATCTGTCTCGCCTGCCCTGATCGCCCCGGTGGCGGCAGGATCGCGGGCGGCCGCCCGCGAACCCAGGGGCGACGCCCAGCCGAGAGCCACGGGCGCGGGGCGCGAGGCGGGTACCCATGGCACCCGATGCGCATCCTGCCAGGCGAGAAGGAGGGCCGGCGATGTCCCGCGACCACCAGTCCGAGGCGCGCCGGGCGCGGCCCGGCCGGGGCATCGCCGGGCCCGGTGAGGAGGGCCCGGCGGGGTACCGGGTGATGCAAGTCCTCAACAACAACGCGGTCCTGGCCCGGGACGGGAACGGCCGGGCCGTAGTGCTGCAGGGCCGCGGCCTGGGTTACCGGTCCCGGCAATCCCGCTGGGTTGCCGCCGGTGATCCCGCCATCGAAGCCGTCTACGTTGCCGAACCGGCGGCGGTGCCCGCCCCGGACTGGTTGCCGGGCGTGGTGGCACGGCTCGTGCAGCGGGCGGAGGCGGCCCTGGGCGAACCGGTGGACCCCCACATCGTGCCCGCCCTGGTGGACCACCTGGCCTTCGCCCTGCACCGGGTGCGCCAGGGCCTCCCCCTGGAGAACCCTTTCCTGGACGAGATCGAGGTGCTGTTCCCGGAGGAACTGCTCCTGGCCCGCCAGCTGCTGGCGGACGTGGCCGCTGCCGGCGGGCCGGCTCTGCCACCGGCGGAAGCCGGTTTCGTGGCCCTGCACCTGCGAGCGGCCCGGGCGGGCGTCCCGGTCAAGCAGCCGGCCCGGGACACGGCGCTGGTGCACGAGCTGGTGGAGTGGGTCCGGCGGCGGCTCGAGGTGCCGCTGCGCCCTGGCAACCTGGATCACGCCCGGCTGGTGGCCCACCTGCGCTACCTGGTCGACGCCGTGGCGCAGGGTGGCGGAACCCCCAACCCCCTGCTGCCCCGGATCCGGGAGGAGTTCCCCCAGGCCATGGCCCTGGCGGAGGAGATGGGGGCAGAAATCGCCCGGCGGCTGGGCAAGCCCGTGCCCGAAGACGACCTGGGCTACGTGGCCCTGCACCTGGCCAAACTGATGCTGGAGGGCAGGCCCCCGGAAGGAACGGCACCCTCAGGGCGCGAATAAAGGCGATGCCTAGACCACCATCGAAACCCGGTGTGTTACGGGTTCGACCCGGCATGAACCGGAGGCGTGCGCGGCCCGGCAGCAAGGCCGTGCATCCTCCGGTTTTTTGCTGGCAAGGTGGACATATTCAGAGGAGGGGTGTCCGCGATGAACGTCATGGGGGGATTGCAGCGGGTGGGCCGGGCGTTGATGGCGCCCGTGGCGGTGCTACCCGCGGCCGGCATCCTGCTGCGCCTCGGCCAGCCGGACCTTTTGAACATTCCGGTGATGGCGCAGGCCGGGGATGCCATCTTCTCCAACCTGCCCCTGCTGTTCGCCATCGGCGTCGGCATCGGCCTGGCCAACCAGGCGGGTGTGGCCGGACTGGCGGCTCTGGTCGGGTACGTGGTGTTCCAGAAGACCCTCACCACCATCAACGAGGACCTCAACATGGGCGTCCTGGCGGGCATTCTCACCGGCGCGCTGGCCGCGGCCATGTACAACCGCTACCACAACATCCGGCTGCCGGAGTGGCTGGGCTTCTTCGGCGGGCGCCGGTTCGTCCCGCTGGTCACCGCCTTCTGGGCCCTGGTCCTGGGCGTGGTCTTCGGGTTCGTCTGGGGCCCCGTCCAGCAGGCCATCGACGCCCTGGGCAACTGGATCGTGGGGGCGGGGGCTGCGGGGGTCTTCGTCTTCGGGGTGCTGAACCGGCTTTTGCTGCCCTTCGGCCTGCACCACATCATCAACAGCCTGGTCTGGTTCGTCTTCGGCGACTTCACCAACCCCCAGACGGGCGAGGTGGTCCACGGCGACCTGCACCGGTTCTTCGCCGGCGACCCGTCGGCCGGGATCTTCATGGCCGGGTGGTATCCGATCATGATGTTCGGTCTGATCGGCGTCGCCCTGGCCATGATCCACGAGGCGAAGCCGGAGAACCGGGCGGCGGCCCGGGGCATCCTGCTCTCCGCGGCCCTGACCTCCTTCGTCACCGGCATCACCGAACCGCTGGAGTTCGCCTTCATGTTCCTGACACCTGTGCTGTACATCACCCACGCGGTGCTCTCGGGCATCTCCATGGCCCTGGTCTACGAGCTGGGGATCCGCCACGGGTTCACCTTCTCCGCCGGTCTCATCGACTACGTGCTGAACTGGGGCATTGCGACCCAGCCCGCCCTGCTGATCCCCATCGGCCTGGTCTTCGGCGTGGTCTACTACTTCCTGTTCCGGTTCCTGATCCGGCGGCTGGACCTGCCCACGCCCGGCCGGGAGCCGGTGGAGACACGCAGCAATCCGCAGGGTTAGTCTGAAACCGGGGCCGGGTTCGTCGCAGACCCGGCCCCGGAACGGGACCACGTCCCAACCCGCGCGGAGAGAGCCACGAAGCGGGTGGGCCCGGGCGGCGTCGCCGGGCCCGCCCGCGGTGGCTCCACGGCGCGGCCCCATCTGGTAGCCGGGGAGGCGAGAACGATGTCGGACAAGGCCCGGGCCGTCATCGAGGCCCTGGGAGGACCGGACAACATCCGGGAGCTGGACAGCTGCATCACCCGACTGCGCCTGGTGCTGGCGGATCCGGGGAAGGTGGACGAAGCCGCCCTGCGGCGCCAGGGAGCCATGGGCGTGGTGCGCATGGGGGGCGGCGCCGTGCAGGTGGTCTTCGGTACCAGCGCCGAGCACCTGGAAGCCGAGATGAAGGAGCTTCTGGGCCGTGGGTGAGCGGTCGAACCCGGCCCGCGGCGGCCCTGCCGGGGCCGCCGCGGCGGAGCCGGCCGGCGGCGGTGACCGCAGGGAGCTGGCCGTGCCCGCACCGGTGACCGGCCGGGTCGTCCCGCTGGAGGAGGTCCCGGACCCCGTCTTCGCCGAGCGGATGGTGGGCGACGGGATGGCCCTGGACCCGCAGGCGGGCCCCGTCATCGCCCCGCTGGCCGGGACCGTCACCGCCCTTTTCCCCACCGGCCATGCCGTGGGACTGCGGACGCCGGAGGGCGTCGAGCTGCTCATCCACCTGGGGATCGATTCGGCCCACGCCGAGGGGGCCTTCGAGGCCCTGGTGGCGGTGGGACAGCAGGTGGAGGCGGGCCAGCCCCTGATCCGGATCGACCTGGAGCGCCTCAAGGCAGGAGCCCGCTCCCCTCTCTCGCCGGTCCTGGTCACCAACCTGGACGAGCTGGGGGGCCGGGTTGCGCCCGTGGCCCAGGGCACCGCGCTGGCGGGGAAGAGCGTGCTGTTCCGGGTGGTATGGGCCGCCGGGCCCGCCTGAGGACCGGCGAGCGGCCCATGCCAGGTGGCGAAACCCCAGGAGGTCGAACCGTGAACGTCCCGTTCCACCCCGGCGAGCCCGCCGGGGAGAACCTATCCCAGCCCTCTGGATCCCCGCAGCCGCGTGCCACGGGGGCACCGCAAGAGATCGTGCAGGCTGCCGCCGTACAGGCTGCCGTGCCGCCGGCGCCGGAGGGCCGGCCCGCAGGGCGGCTGCTGGAGTTGGTACCGGCCGAGCTGGTGCGCCTGCGGGGCACGGCCCTGCGGCAGGCCATCGCCGCCAGCGAGGGCCGGGTTCTGGCCGCCGAGGTGGTGGCCGTGGCCGCGCCCCTGGTGGACGGCGTGACCAACGGCGAGCTGGCCGCCGCCTTCGGTGCGGACCTGTTGCTGGTCAACGTCTACGACGTGCGGGCGCCCCGGATCGCCGGCCTGCCGGGCTGGGACGAACCGGCCGGCGCGGCCCCCGCCTGGGCCGCGCCGGGTCCGGCGGCGGTTGCCGGCGAGCCCGCCACCTTGCCGGCTGCCCCGCCGGCCTTGACCGGGCGCGCCCAGGCGGCAGCCGGGGCCCCGGCCGTCGCGCCCGGCACCATGCCAGCCGGGGTGGCGACCACCGCGCCCGGTCATGCTCCGGCCTCTGCCGCGTCTACCGAGACCGGTCGTGGTGCCGCCTTGCCGGCCGCCTCCGCACCCGCCGCACCCGCGGGTCAACCCGCGGCCCCTGCCCTCGCCGGGCAGGCGGTGCCGGGTGCCGGGGCGCTCGACCTCGTACGCCCCTTGGCCGCCCTGGCCCTGCTGGCCGGCCGGGTGGTGGGGATCAACCTGGAGCCCAGCGACCGGGTGCCGCCGGGGCGGCGGGCCACCCCGGAGAATGCCCTGCGGGCGGTGGAGCAAGGGGCCCAGTGGATCCTGTTGACCGGCAACCCCCAGACGGGGGTCAGCCCGGAAGGCATCCTCCGGCCGGCGGAGGCCATCCGCCGGGTTCTTCCGCCCGAGCGGCTGCTGCTGGCCGCCGGCCGCATGCACGGCGCCGGCCGCTGGTTCGGGCAGGAACCCTTTCTGGACGAGGGTGACGTCAAGGACCTGGTGGCGGCCGGGGTCGACCTGGTGGCCCTGCCCGCGCCGGCCACCGTGCCGGGAGTCACCCTGGACCAGGCGCGCCGTTGGGTGGAGGCGGTCCACGCCGCCGGCGCCCTGGCCATGAGCACCGTGGGCACGTCCCAGGAGGGGGCCGGCGAGGAGACCGTGCGGCAGATCGCCCTGATGGCCAAGGCGGCGGGGTTCGACGTGCATCATCTGGGGGATGCGGGCTACCACGGCATCGCCCTGCCGGAGAACATCATGGCCTACGGCATCGCCATCCGCGGCCGGCGGCACACCTACCGGCGCATGGCCCTATCGCCCTGGCGGCGGTGATTGCAGAACCGCCAGCGCCCGGTCCAGGAAGGGATCCAGCACCCCGGCGGCCACCTGCTGGGGAAGGTCGGCCGGCCGCCCGGCCCCCAGGTCCAGAAGAACCCGGCCCGTGGCGGGCTCGTCCCGGTGCCCGGGCAAAGGCCGGCGGGGCGCCTGCAGGCGCCCCGCCGGCCCCGCTCCTCCACTGCCCGCTGGCACTCCCCTTCGGGGGAAGCCGTCCCCCGCTCCGCCCGCCGGCGCCGGGGCCGCCGGCGGATTCCGCGGCGCCGCGGCCGGTTCGTCCTCACTGGGACGGTTCGGCGATCAGCCGCAGCGGGACGCTGGCGCCTAGCCACAGGGCGGCCACCACGAACCGGGTGCCGCCGGGGATCACCGCCGACTCGTCGGCGGCGGCCGACGCCTTGCTGCCCAGCATCTGGCAGTTCGCCGCATAGAAATAGAGGTCGAAGTCGTAGGTCCCCGTGCCCGGGCCGGCGGCGGTGATGCGATGGGTCCCGTCACCGAAGGACTCGGGCAGCTCCATCACCCACCCGTCGAGGCCCTGGCTGGAGGGGTTGGGGTTGCAGGTGGCGGCGAACTCGTTTTGCGTCACGCCGCCCACCGTGTCCGAGGTGGGGTTGCCCACCTGGACCGTCCCCTCCTCGACGATCGGGTCTTCCTTGGGCAGCGGCGCCGGTTCGACCGCCGTGGCCCGGTCCCCGCCGAAGACCTGGATCTCCGCGACCTGGGCGTATCCCAGGCTGTTGTCCTGGGCGCTGTCGGCAAAGAACCGGATGTAGGCCGCCTGCACCGGCTGGCTCAGCGTCCAGAGCTTGTAGTGCAGGGCGGGCGCCACGGGACGCGGCTTCTCCGTGGGGAAGCTGCCCTGGAGGATGGTCTTCCACACCACCCCGTCGGTGGACACCTGCAGGGTGAAGTCCTTCAGGGCCGCGAAGCGCGCCTTGGCGATGTCCTTGAAGGCGCTGACCTGGACCGCCGTGATGGGCACGGGCCGATCACCGGCCAGGTCGACCACGATCCACTCGCCGTCATAGCCCTGGTCGTTGACGGCCGTGGCCCAGACCGTCGCCTCGGTGTCGTCCAGGGCGTTCTTGGCCGGCAGGGTGGCGTCCTCGCCCAGACGGCTGACCTGGATCACCTTGGCCCCGTTGGCCGCCGAGGCGTAGTTGGGCTGGAGGCTGAAGCGCAGGGAGGTGGTCCGGCCCGCGGCGACCTTGATGTTGCGGAAGGTCCGGGCCCCGAAGCCCCGCGCCTGGATGGTCACGGTGTAGGCACCGTCCACCATGTCGAGGGCAAAGCCGCCTTTGGCTCCTGTCACCGCCGCCGGGCTCACCCGCGCCTCGTACTCGCCGATGATCACCCGGGCGCCGTCGATGGGCTTCCCGGTGGTGGCGTTGACCACCGTCCCCACCAGCCGGCCGTTGCGGGCTTTGGCCAGGTGGTCGAAGGCCGGGTGGGGGTCGGTGTCGTCGCCGGTGTTGCTCACGGCTCCGGCCCCCAGGCCGCGGCGGGCGAAAGCGGTCCAGAGCAAATCGAAGTGGTCGCCGTGGTAGCGGTCCACGTCGGCCGTGAGGATGGCATCCCGCATGTCGATCATGCTGGGATCGGGCGGCGAGATGGGCATGGCATCGGTCACCAGCTGCTCGGCGATCCGAGCGCCCTGTGCCTTGCCGTACTTGCCCACCAGAGCCTTCCACACGTCCCACAGGATGACGGCCCAGATCTCGCCGTCGGCGTGGACCTCCGGCCCCGTGATGTCATAGCCGATGTCGCCGAAGCCCAGGGGGCTCTGATCCAGGGCGTAGTTGCGGATGCCCGTCTTGCTGTTGCCGGTGACGTACTGGCCGACGATGGGCCGGTCCTGCAGCCCCCGGGCGATCAGGTAGGACATGCCGTACCAGTCGCCCCAGGCTTCGCCCATGGACCCCGCCTGGTGGCTGTTGAGGGCCTCGCCGCCGGCCACCAGCCGGTTCGACAGGGCGTGGCTGTACTCGTGGTAGATCACTCCGGCGTCGAAATCGCCGTCGGCGCACCGGCCCTCAAAGGCCCCCGGAATGGGCTCCCAGAGGAACATGCCGCTCCAGGAGGGCAAGCCGTCGGGCAGCGTCAGCATGTAGGCGTTGTCCCGGCCGGTGTAGAGCGGCTCGCCGCCGGTCAGCGCCCCCGCCTGGGCCAGGCCGAGGATCGGGTCGCCGCCCTGGCCGCCCTTGCCGAAGTTGTCGAGCTGCATATTGCCGGCCGGCTCCGTCCACCCCAGCTTGTAGAGGTGGTCATGGAACAGGTTGTGGTGGTAGAAGAGGTTGGTCACCGCGGCCTCCACGTCTTCGGCGTAGGAGGGTGGCGTCGCCTGGCACTGGGTGCGACCCCACTGGTCCGTGAAGGCATAGTTGAAGTGGGAGAGCAGGTTCACCGGACGAACGAGCCCGGGGCCTTCCGGCACCAGGAAGTTGCTCCAGTTGGCGAAGGTGTCGGCGTTGTTGCCGAAGGTGGTCGGACCGCTGACACCGGGTAGCACCCCTACCCAGCCCCTGGGCGAGGCGCTGGGATCCCCGGCGAAGGACTTCACCACCTGGCTCCCCCCCGCCGGCGCCCCGGGGTAGTTCTCAAACACCAGCCCCTCGGGCCCGCTGAAGTTCACCAGGGGGCGGCGGTACAGGATCTGGCCGCTGGTGGCGTCGACCAGGACCTCGTAACCTTCGGTGAGTTTGGGGATGAACAGGATCCGCCAGGCAGGCCGCAGCTCCTTCCCCATGGGGAAGAGGGCCTTGCGCGCGTACTGCACGGTGGCGAAGGGCCCCTGCGCGAGGACGGTCCAGCCGGCGCGGGTGCCGGTCACCTCGGGCACGTAGTCCACCGCCGGCGCCAGGGCGCCCACCACCTTCTCCAGGGCCTCGGTCACGCTGAGGTCGAACCCGCCCTTGACGGGCGCCGCCGGCTGGGCGCTGGCCGCCACCGACAGGATCCGCCCCTCCCGGTTGACGGCCACGATGATGCGACCGCCCGCGGCCGTCTCGATCCCGCCGAAGGTCTGCTGGAAGGTGACCGGGCGCAGGCCCGTGCCGGGCAGGGCGTAGTCCCGGACCACCTTCAGCCCGTCGACCACCTGGTCCGTTCAGCCGAAGAGGTCCTTATGCTCCCGCAGCCACCGCCGGGCGATGTCTACCGCCTGGCCCTCGGCCGGCCCCGTCAGGTAGCCTTGGCTGCGGGTGATCAGGGACGGGGTCTTGTAGAAGGGGTTCCACCGGATGCGCAGGCCGCCGCCGACCTCGGCAGCCAGCTGTGCCGCCGCCTCCCGGGTCCGCTCCCGCAGGTCCAGGGCCTGCAGGTCGTCCCGGATGTCGAGGGACGGTTCCAGGGCCGCCGCCCGTTCGTCCCCATGCGCCCGCGCATCGAGCCCCTGAAAGGCCTGGGCGGGTGCCGTAAGGAACGAGAGGGCGATGAGAGCGGCCGTCACCAGGCAGGCCAGCGCGGCCCGCCGTTGCCGCTTGGACATGCAGTCCCCTCCTCCCCCGCCCGGACCGGCCCGGGTTCCGGCCCTGACGGGCGGCGATTCCTGCCATCCCCTGGGGATTCACTTAGGGATTCGCGGGCGGGATAGGCTTTGTGCACAGCAGAAGGGCGGTCGCGCCGGCAGGATCGGGTGCAAGCCCAGGGGCGGGCGGGTCCGGTGGACGGGGCAGAAGGGGTCGGACAGGCCGTGGGGCGGGCGGAGCACGCGGGGCGGGCGGGCCGGGCGGCACAGGGGGGTGGGCGGGGCAGGCGGGGCGTTCGGGCGGCACAGGTGGGCGGGCGGAGCAGGCGGGGGCGGGCCGGGCGGCACAGCTGGGCGAGCGGAGCAGGCGGGGGCGGGCCGGCACGCTGTTCGGGCGTGGCGGGAAGAACCGGCGGTCCCCCCAGGGACGGGCCCACGGTCCACGCCAGGGACGGGCCCCCACAGTCCACACCAGGGACGGCGCCCCGGGTTCCCGGGACCCCCAGGCTCCCCTCCGGCGCCAGGGGCTTACTCCTTGTCAAGCAGAAAACCCAGCTCGCGCAGGGCCTGTTCCACCCGGGCACGGGCGGTAGGGTCGTCGGCCTCCAGGGTGTGGAGGTGCGGGCCGCCCGTCAAGGTGAGCAGGGGCTCGGCCCCGGTGGCAGCCATCTGCCGGCAGAACCGGTCGACGTCGTGCCGCGAGCGCAGGTCCAAGAGCCCCCTCAGTTCACCATAGACCGGGTGTTCCACGATGACGTCCCGCACCGTCACGCCCTGGTCCACCATGGCGTAAAGCTCCCGGCGGATGGTCTGCAGCTCGGGGCCGTGCTCGACGGCCACCTGCCAGGTGAAGCGGGCCGGAGGCCGGTTCAGGACATATCCGGCGGGGGTGGCCAGGATGGGCTCCCCCTGGGCCCGCAGCAACGCGACATCATGGACGATCACGGCCCGCGTGACGCCCAGCAGCCCGGCCAGCCGCTGGCCGGGGATGGGTTCCTCTGCGCGAGCCAGGAGCTGGAGGATCGCCTGGCGCCGCCGGGCGGCATCACCCGGCCGGGTCAGCCCCTCGAAACCAGGAGCCCCGCGCCCAGGCGTCAAAGCAGCGGGAGCGTGGGAGCCGGCTGGCCCGGCATGCCCGGAATCAGTAGGTTCCCCCGGAGCCTGCCGGCGGGCCCCCGGCGGATCCAGCCGGGTCCCGTCCCCCTGCCCATGGGAGGGCGTGGTACGCCGGGGTCCGTGCCCCCCGGGGGCCTGGTCTTGCCCCTGCCCGCCTGTCCCTTCGTTCGAGCGGCGCCGCGGCGACATGGCCCCCTCCTTCGCCAGTGGCGGAACCTGGGGTTCGGGCGGTTCCCGTGGCCAACCTCCCGTGGTGGAACCGGGACGCAGGCCGGAACGAACCGGCCCGTGCTCTCCTTCGCAGGATCGCCCCCGCTTTCCTTGTCGCCCCATCGTGGTCCTTGCGGCCGGCGACCAGGCCGCGCCCAAGGTGCCTGTTGATTTGTATCGCTGCCCCTGTGTATATACACCTGTAGATACAGATGTATAGATACAATCGCTCCGGTGTCGATACACCGTTTCCGGATCTCGGCTTCAGAGCCGGAGTCTCGGCAACCACGCCCGCCGGCGCGTTGAGCCACGCGCCCGCATCGCAGGGAGTGGCCGCCGCGGGGCGCAGCCCGTCCCAGGCCGTGCGGCACCCAACACGAACGGTGCGGTACCCCGCAGGACCGGGGGTACCCGCCCGGGGAGGAAGGATCGCATGCCCGCCAGGACGTCCCCGCAGGCTTCGCCTGCCGCCACCGCGCCCGTGGCCCGCCAGGTGGTGCTGGGCGGCCTGCTGACCGCCCTTGCCCTGATGATCCCCATCTTCTTCCGGGGAACGCTGCAGCTCACCCTCGGCCCCTACTACACCGCCACCCTGGCCTCCCACGTCCCGCCCATGCTGGCGATGACCCTCGGCCCGGGGGTGGCCGTGATGGTGGGCCTGGGTGCCACGGCCGGGTTCTTCCTCACCCTGGGCCCGGTGGTGGCCGCGCGGGCTTTCGTACACGTGCCCTTCGCGGTCCTGGGTGCCTGGGCCCAGCGCCGGGGATGGCCCCTCTGGGCCGCGCTGCTCTTGACCCTGCCGGTGCACGCCGCCGGTGAAGGCCTGGTGGTCTGGCTGGCCTCCGGCACGGCGCTCCAGGCGTGGCTCACCAGCGGTGGCACCGCGGTGCACCACCTGATCGACGGCGCCCTGACCCTGGCGGTGCTGCGCCTGCTGCAGCGGGCGGGCATCCGGCTGGAGGCCGTGGGCCGCTGAGGTCCCCACTTCGGGCCTGACCGGGCACTAGGAGGCGGAGCGCCGCCCCGCCTCGCGCGCGAGCCCCGCCACCGGATCGGTAACCGGGCCCGGACCGGACCGCGCCTCCGCGGGCTTCTTTGGGCCCGAATCCTTGTGCAACAGGACACCGGAAGAACCGCGCCCGCCGCCGCAAGCCGGCCGCGTGGCATAAGCCCGCCCGCGCCGGTGGCCTCCCGGGATCCGGCCGGCTAGCCCGCGTGGTAGCGGCGGGCGCCGGCGTACTTCTCCCCGTAGGGCGGCGTGTCCAGGGGGATCTCCTCTACCACCCGCCCGGAGCTGGGGGCGTGGATCATGCGGCCGTCGCCGGCGTACATCCCCACGTGATGCACGCTGCCCTTGCCGCCGTCGTGGGCGAAGAAGACCAGATCGCCAGGCTGCAGCCGGTCCCGCGCCACCGGCCGCCCGTCGCCGTGGTCCCGCTGCGGGGCCGCGTCGCGGGGGATCAGCAGGCCGTGGAAGCGGTGGACCAGGTACACAAAACCCGAGCAGTCCACGCCGAAGCCCGAGGTGCCGCCCCACAGGTAGGGGAGCCCCAGGAACCGGCGCGCCGTTTCCAGGAGGGCCGTCCCCGGCACCTTGGCGGGTGAAGCCTGGCCAGCGGGTGGAACCCGGCGGGGAGGGTCCAGGCGCACGGCCGCCCGCCGCACCCACGCCACGGTGGGAGGTCCTGCGGCCAGCGGGCCATCCTCGGCCGCCGGGAGTTCGATCGGGCCACTGGCGTGCCGGTGCCGGGCCGGATCGCCGGGCGCCGGGCCCGCCGTGGCGGCCCGGGCCGGACCGCCGCCGCCCGCGTCCGGGGTCAAGGCTGCCCTGTGCCCGGGCGCCGGGTTGGGGGTGGGCACCGCCACGGGGAGCCACTCGCCCTCCGCTCCACCGGCGGCCTCGCCACCTCCCGCCGCCGGGCTGCCGTCCAAGACCGCAGCCAGGCTCCCGCTGCCGCCGTCTCCGTAGGACAGGACGGGGAGGCAGGTGCCGAAGCTCACCTCCAGCCAGCGAGCCTGCGGGTGGGGCCGGTGGTAAAGCCACGTGGTCAGGGCCGTGACGGTCGCGGTGGTCAGGCCCTCCCCGGCTTCCTCCGGCGCCGGTGCCCCGGCAAGACCCGCCCGGCGCGCCACCGCCGCCCAGGCGGGATCGGCCGTCAACTGCCAGCCCGGGATCCAGCCCGGATACCCACCGGGAGCGCCGGGTTCCGCCTGTTCGGGAACGGCCACCCGGGCCCACCCGTCCCGTTCTTCCAGCACCGTGACCGGCTGGCCCAGCAACACCTGGGTCTCGATGCGGCCCACCAGGTCCTTCCGGGCCTCCACGTCCAGGGCGGACAGCCACTCCCGCAAGCCTGCGGGGGCCGCCAGCGCCGGCAGGTCGACGGGCCGGGGCCGGCCGGGATCCCGCCAGACGGTGGCTACCGCTACGGCCACCCAGCGGGTGACCGCGGGGCCCACGGGGCTGTCCTGGCCTGAACCGGCGCTCGCAGGCGAAGGGGTTGCCATGCCTTGCCGCCTCCCTCGGACTTGACCTTGCACCGCCTCCGGAGTTGAAACCGGCGCCCGTGCCGCCCGCCCCCTGCCTGGCCCCCACCGCACCCAGCAGCCCGGCACCTGTAGGGGACCGGCGCACCGCCCGCAACAGGCCGGCACGACGAGGGAACGGCGGCGCACCGCAGCGAGCCGGCCTTCCCACGGGAGCGGACCGGCCTCTTCAGCGGCCTGGGAGGCCGGCACGCCCTTTCCCTTCCGGCCTCAACCGGCTTTCCAGTCTCAGCCGGCCAGATGGCAGGCCACCCGGTGCCCCGGCGCCAGCTCCCGGAGTTCGGGCACCTCCTCCGCGCAGCGGGCCTGGGCCAGGGGACAGCGGGTCCGGAAGGGGCAGCCCGAAGGCGGGTTCACCGGATCGGGCGGCTCGCCCTGGACCAGCTGCCTCTCCCGGCGCCGCGCCCGCACCGGGTCGGGGACGGGGATGGCTGCCATCAGCGCCTGGGTATAGGGATGCAGGGGCCGCGCAAAGAGTTCCTCGACCGGCGCCTCCTCCACCACCCGCCCTAGATACATCACCGCCACCCGCTGGCAGACGTGCCGCACCACGGCCAGGTCGTGGGTGATCAGCAGGTAGGAGAGGCCCAGTTCCTCCTGCAAGGATCCGAGCAGGTGGAGGATCTGGGCCTGGACCGACACGTCCAGGGCCGAGAGGGGTTCGTCGGCGACCACCAGCTCGGGTTCCACCACCAGCGCCCGGGCGATGCCGATGCGCTGGCGCTGGCCGCCGGAGAACTCGTGGGGATAGCGCAAGGCGTGGTCGGGGCGCAACCCCACCCGCGCCAGCATGGCCCGCACCCGTTCCCGCTGCTCCCGACGGCTCAGGCCGGGGACGAGGTGGAGAGGCTCGGCGATCAGATCTTCCACCCGCATGCGGGGATCCAGCGAGGCGTACGGGTCCTGGAAGACCATCTGCAGGTGGCGCCGCACGGGGCGCAGGGCCGGTTCGTCCAGCGGGGCCAGGTCCCGGTCGCGGAAGAGGATCCGTCCCCGGGCCGGCCGGTACAGGCGCACGATGGTGCGGCCCAGGGTGGTCTTGCCGCAGCCGCTCTCCCCCACCAGCCCCAGGGTCTCGCCCCGCCGCACTTCCAGGGACACGCCGTCGACCGCGCGCAGGAAGCGGGTTTGCCGCCACCCGCGCTGGATGGGAAAGACGGTGGCCACATCCTCGAGACGGAGCAGGACTTCCGGCTGCCTGGGATCACCGCCCGCCGCCCCGCCGCGGGCGGCCTGGGGAGCCTGCCGCCGATCCTGCCGGCCCGCCTGCCCCAGGTCCCGCTGCCCATCCTGCCCCACGGTCCGGGTCGCCTGCCCCGGGGCCTCCCGCGGGGGCTGCCAGGGATCCTGCCAAGTCGCTTGCCCCGGGTCCGGCCCCAACCCCCGTCCATCGTAGGGACGAACCGGCTCCCCAGGGCCGCTGCCGAAGGTCACCCGCACCCGCGGTCCCGCCGCACCCTGGCCCGAGGCGCGTTCCGCGCCGGCCCCGGCACTGCCCGGTCCGCCAGCGGCCCGGCCGGAGGTCGCCAGCGGGGCGCCTTGGCCGCCGCCTCCGGCCAGCGCTTCCCGGCCGGCGGGCCCTTCCCCTTCGCCCGCCTCTTCCAGCAGCCAGCAAGCGGCCACGTGGCCGGGGGCCAGCTCCCGCAGCGGCGGCACCTGGTGGAAACAGCGTTCTTCCGCCAGCGGGCACCGGCTGGCGAAGGGGCAGCCGGCGGGAAGCCGCCGCGGATCGGGGGGATCGCCGGGGATGGGGTCGGGAGGTCGCGCCTCCGCTGCGAAGGGATCGGGCACCGCGGCCAGCAGCGCCCGCGTGTAGGGGTGGGCCGGCCGGGCGAAGAGCCGGTCGACGGGCGCGGCCTCGGCGATGCGGCCCCCGTACATCACGTACACCCGGTCGGCCAGCTCCGCCACCACCCCCAGGTTGTGGGTGATCAGCAGCAGGGAGGCGCCCGTCTGGCGGCGCAGGTCGTCGAGGAGCGCCAGGATCTGGGCCTGGATGGTCACGTCCAGGGCGGTGGTGGGCTCGTCGGCGATGACCAGCCGCGGCGGGGTGGCCAGGGCCATGGCGATCAGCACCCGCTGGCGCATGCCGCCCGACAGCTCGTGGGGATACTGGCGCAGCCGGTCGGCCGGCCGCGGCAGGCCGGCCAGCGCCAGCAGCTCCTCCGCCCGCGCCAGCGCCCTGGCCCGGGGCATCCGGCGGTGGGCAGTGATGGCCTCCACCAGCTGGTCGCCCACGGTGAACAGGGGGTCGAGGGAGGTCATCGGATCCTGAAAGACCAGCCCCACCTCCCGGCCCCGGATGGCGCGCCAGGCGGCTGGGCTCAGGTCGAGGAGGTCGCGGCTTCCCAGCCGGATCCGGCCGCCCACCACCCGGCCCGGTGGCGGCACCAGCCCCGTGATGGCCCGGGCGGTCACCGACTTGCCCGACCCGGACTCGCCCACCAGGGCCACCACCTCGCCCTGGCCCACGGTGAGGCTCACCCCCCGCACCGCGGGCACCGGCCCCCCGTCGGTGAAGAAGGTCACTTCCAGGTTCTCCACGGCCAGCAGGGGCTCAGCGCCCGGCGCGGTGCTGCCGGCCGGATCTTCCGGGCCCAGCGGCTTCACTCCCGCCACAACCCGGCCGCTGCCCGCCGGCTCCGTCCCCGGGCCCGGTCCGGCGCCGGCCCTTACCTCACCCGTCCTGCCCACATCGCTGCCTCCTTGATTGCAAGATCGCCATGTCGTCCTGGTCTAGCGCAGCCGCGGGTCCAGGGCATCCCGCAACCCGTCGCCCAGAAAGTTGAAGGCCAGCATGGTGACGCAGATGAAAGTAGCAGGGAAGAACAGGGCCCAGGGTGCCGCCCGCAGGGCGCGGTTGCCCTCGGCCGCCAGCACGCCCCACGAGGCGAAGGGGGCCTGCACCCCCAGCCCCAGGTAGCTCAGAAAGGCCTCGCTGAAAATGGCCTCGGGCACCAGCAGCGTCATGGTGACCAGGATCGGTCCGATGGCGTTGGGCACCAGATGGCGCCACACCACCCGCCACGGCGGCACGCCCATCACGCGGGCGGCCAGGACGAACTCCCGCTGCTTGAGACTCAGGACCTCCCCGCGCACGATGCGGGCCATGCCCGTCCAGTACACCGCGCCCAGGGCGATGAACACGTTGTCCAGCCCCGGGCCCATGACCACCACCAGCAGGACCACGTACAGGATGAAGGGCAGGCCGTAGATCACGTCGATGATCCGCATCATCACGTTGTCGACCAGGCCGCCGTAGAACCCGGCGATGGCGCCGTAGGTGACGCCGATGGTCAGGCCGATCAGACTTGCCATGATGCCGACCGCCAGGGACACCCGCGCCCCCCAGAGCACCCGGGTCAGGATGTCGCGCCCGAGATGGTCGGTGCCGAACCAGTGGGCGGCGCTGGGCGGCTGGTTGGCCTCGGCCAGCACCTGCTCCTCGTAGCCGTAGGGGGACAGCATGGGCCCCACGACGGCCGCCACCACCATGAGGACCACCACCACCAGGCCCGCCATGGCCAGCGGGTTCTTCCGCAACCGCCGCCAGGCCTCTTGCCAGTATCCGGGCGCCGGAGCTGCCAGCGTCTCGGCGAGCAGTCCGTCCCCACCGCTTCCTCCCGGAAAAGGGGGGGCCAGGGAACCGGCACCTCCGCCGGGCAGGGGATGGGTCGAGGGGGTCGCCATGGCGTCATCCTCCCGTAACGGCGCCACCTACAGCCGGATGCGCGGGTCGACCAGCCGGTACGCCACGTCGACCAGCACATTGGCCACCACCAGCAGCGCGCTGTAGAACATGGTCACGCCCATGATGACGGAGTAGTCGCGGTTCGTGACACTCTGCACGAAGTACTTGCCAAGCCCGGGGATGGCGAAGATGTTCTCGACCACGAAGCTTCCCGTCAGGACGCCGGCGGCCAGCGGGCCCAGGTAGGTGATGACGGGCAGCACGGCGCTGCGCAGGGCGTGGACGAAGATCACCCGCCGCGGGCTCAGCCCCTTGGCATGGCAGACGGTGATGAAATCCTGGCGCAGGACCTCCAGCATGTTGGACCGCACCAGCCGGGCGATGACCGCCGTGGGCAGGGCCGCCAGGGCCAGGGTGGGCATCACCGCCTGGGCGGGCTTGCCCCACAGGCCGGCCGGCAGCCACCGCAGATGGTAGGCAAAGACGTAGATCAACAGACCGCTCAGGATGAAGTTGGGGATGGAGATGCCCAGGGTGGCGGCAAACATGGCCACCCGGTCGGGCCAGCGGGTGTGATAGACCGCGGCCGCCACGCCGACCCCGATGCCGGCCACCAGGGCGACGCCGATGGCCAGGGCGCCCAGGGCGGCCGAGACCCGGAACCCGTCGGCCACGATGTCGTTCACCGTCCGGTTGGGGTAGGTGAAGGACGGCCCCAGGTCCCACACGGCGGTGCGGTAGAGGTAGTCCAGATACTGGCGCCAGAGAGGCCAGTCCAGGTGGTAGCGGGCCTCCAGGTTGGCCAGGACCGCCGGCGGCAGTTCCTTCTCGGCGGCGAAGGGACCGCCGGGCACCGCCCGCATCATGAAGAAGGTCAGGCTGGCGATGGCCCAAAGGGTGATCAGGGTCACCACAAGGCGCTGGCCCGCGTACTTCACCGTGCTGCCTCCTTCGGGATGAACGCCGCCTCGACCGGCCCCAAGGCATCACAACCCGACCGCCCCCAAGGCATCACAACCGGGCCCGCAGCCCCCCAGCGCCACGGGCCCGGTCGCCTGGGTCACCCAGGGCGATACGCGCCAACGTCCGGCGAGGGGCCGGTCGCACCGCGGGCGTGCCGGGCGGGCAGGGGGCGGGCTGCCGTCCCGCTGCGGCCAGGGTGGCGGGAGGGCTCCCGGGACCCGCGGTAACGCGCCCCGCCGCCGGCCGGGGGAGCCGCCCGCGACGGCGGCTCCCCCGGCGGCGGAAGCGGCGCTTATGGCGAGCCGGGCGCCCCCGGCCCGGGGCTCACTGGCCCTTGCCTTCGATGTAGGCCCACTTGTAGTCCGTCGTGCCCAGGGCGGTGCGGAAGACGCCCTTGACGTAGGGCTTTTCCTGGTAGACGTTGACCCCGAAGAAGATCGGGCCGATGGGCATCTCGTCCATCAGGATCTTCTCGGCCTCGTGCATGTTCTGGAAGCGCACCTGCTGATCGCCGGTGGCCTTGGCCTCCTCGATCAACCGGTCATATTGCGCGTTGGACCAGCCCACGCGGTTGTTGCCGCCGCCGGTGACCCACAGGTCGAGGAAGGTCATGGGATCCAGGTAGTCGCCCACCCAGTTGCCGCGGCTGAGGTCGTAGTCCCCTTGCTTCTGGGCGGCGAGGAAGACCTTCCACTCCATGGACTGCAGCTCGACCTGGACGCCCAGGTTCTGCTTCCACATCTGCTGGTAGGCCTCGGCCAGGGCCCGGTTGGTGTCGTTGTCGTTGTACAAGTAGGTCACCTTGGGGAAGCCCTGTCCGTCGGGATAGCCCGCCTCGGCCAAGAGCCGCCGCGCCGTCTCCACGTCGGCGTCCTGGAAGTAGTCGCCGCCTTCCTCCCGGAAGTCCTGGTTCGTCACCGGGTTGGGAATGCCGAAGGGCACGAAGGCCAGGGCCGGCTTCTGCCCGCCCTTGAGGATCTGCTCGACGATGGCCTTGCGGTCCAGGGCCAGGGTGAAGGCCTTGCGCACCCGCGGGTCGTCGAAGGGCGCCTTGCGGGTGTTGAAGTAGATCGACGTCACGCTGATGATGGGCGACGTCTTCGCCTCGCCGCTGGCCAGCAGCTGGGGGATGTCCTGCGGGTTCAAGCTGCCGTTGGAGTCCAGCTCGCCGTTGGCGAACATGGTCTCCGCCGTGGCGCCCTCGTTGACCATCACGATGTGCATCTTCTCCAGGCGCACGGTGTCCTTGTCCCAGTAGGTGTCGCTCTTCACCAGGTCGATGTGGCTGTCGTGGACCCACTCGGCGATCTTGAAGGGACCGTTGCCCACATAGGTGGCCGCCTCCCCGGCCCAGTCCGGGTTGGATTCCACCGTCGCCTTGTGCACCGGCATCAAGGTGGGGAAGGCCGTCAGGCTGAGGAAATACGGTGTGGGTGACTCAAGGGTCACCTGCAGGGTCTTCTCGTCCAGCGCCTTGACGCCGACCTGGGACGGGTCCGTGATCTCACCGCTGTTATAGGCCTCGGCGTTCTTGATGTAGTAAAGCTGGTATGCATACGGGGCCCCGGTCTCCGGATTCAGCACCCGCAGCCAGGCGTAGACGAAGTCTTCGGCGGTGACGGGATCGCCGTTCTGCCACACCGCATCCCGCAGGTGGAAGGTGTAGGTCATCTGGTCGTCGCTAACCCCCCACTCGGCCGCCATGCCGGGTTCGACCCCGTTGGGACCGATGCGGGTCAGGCCCTCCATCACCGAGTTGACGATCTGGAAGCTGGTCAGGTCGGTCATCAGGGCCGGATCCAGCGTCGGCGGCTCCGATCCGATGTTGTCGTTGAGGACCTGCTCCTCGCCGCCGCTCCCGCCGGAACCCGGCGAGCCGCAACCACCGAGGATCAGGGCGACCAGCACCACGCCCGCCAGGACCGCACCGCCCGCACGGCGAATCCTCCGCAAAACGGTTCGGTGCCACGCACCGTGATTCACCGTACCACCCCTTCGCTCCCCGTCCGGGGATTTTCGGCCCGGGGTCCGCAACGTGGCGGCCGCCCTCTGGCGGCGACAGCCACCGCACCGCCATACCTGCCGGTCCCCCAGGATCCAACGCCATGGGCATTTCTTAGCCGAAACCGCTATTTCCTGCTTGTGGGGCAGTGCATTGCGCAATTTCCCAGGCAATGGCCCGCTTCCCCCGCCCGTCTTCGGGGTCGGCAGAACGGTAGCCCACCCGCTGGAAGCCCCCATAGGACGCTGGGCAAAGCCGAGGGGAAGGGAACATTCCGCCCGGCAGGGAAACGTCCAGACGAAGGTTGGGTTTTCCTATAGGGGGATACTGCCAGGCGCAGGAAGCCGGTTCGCAGCCGGGTCGAGTCCCGAGGTGAGCCCGTGATGCATGAAAACCCACCGGAACGGAAGCCTCTGCCCTCTGCGCCTTCCGGCGCAACAACGGTGGACGAACAGCCTACCCGGGGCAAAGACGCCGCGCAAGACGAGCTGGAGCGAGGCTGGCGGGAGCCCATGACGGTCTGGGAGTGGGTCCTTGAGATTCTGTCGGCGCTCTTGCTCCTGGCGACCCTGGTGTGGATCATCGCCCTTTGGCCCAACCTGCCCGACCGGATTCCGGTGCACTTCAACCTGCGGGGCGAGGCCGATGGCTTCGGGGCCAGGGCCAGCATCTGGGGCCTCTGGGGGATCGGCGTGTTCCTCTACGCGCTGGTCACGGCGGTGACGCGATTGCCGGCATCGTTGCTCAACTGGCCCGTCGAACCGCGGCCGGAGACGGCCCGGGCCATGGCCCGCGCCAGCCGCCACCTGGTGCGCGGGATGAAGTTCCTGCTCATGGCCACGCTGCTGCATCTCACGGTGGGCGTCACCGCCGTCGCCCTGGGCCGGTGGGCTGGCCTTACACCCTGGTTTTATCTGTGGATCGTGGCCCTGCTGACGGTGGCGATCGGGGGATGCGCGGGGGTGTACCGGGCGGGGCTGCGCCTTCCGACGGCGCCGGCCGCGAGAGGGCCGGACGGCCCCTGGCCGGAGGTGGTCGACTTCCCCGCCGCCCGCAGCACGATCCTGCTCGCCCTGACGGCCATCCCGCCGCTGATTCCCTTCTTCATGGCGCTGCGCGGCGACGCGACGGCCATCGTCGGGCTTGTCGCTTTGGGGCCATACCTCTTGGTGGTGGGCTTCACCTTCTGGCGCCCGTCCTACTACCGTGTGACGCCGACCCACCTGCAAATCCGGGTGGGGTTTGCCGACTTCGACATCCGACTGACCCGGATCCGCCGCGTTCGCCCGACCTGGAACCCGATTGCAAGCCCGGCACCGTCCCTGCGCCGGGTGGCCATCGAGACCGACCAGGGCGAGACGGTGCTGGTGTCTCCGTTGGATCGCGACGGCTTCATCGCTCTCCTGCGGGAACGGTGCCCCCAGGCCGTGGTCGAAGGGGGCTGCGGTTCGCGCCGCTGAGCGGCCCTTCTCCGTCCTTGACCGGCCCTCGCCCGGGACCTGCCCCGGCGGGACCGGGACGCCCCAGACCCCGGTGGGGATCACGGAAGCAACGGACTCCCGCGGCATCGGCGGCACCGCCGGCAGCCCCCAAGGGCAGCCCCGCTGCCGATGGCCTGCCGCAGCAGGCCCCCTAGCCCTCCCGCTCCAGGGACGGGGGGATGCGGTCGTGGCGCAAGAGATCGTCGTAGGTCTCCCGCTCCACGATGACGGCGGCCTCGCCCTCCCGTACCAGCACCATGGCGGGCCGCGGGAAGCGGTTGTACTGGCTGGACATGCTGTAGTTGTAGGCGCCCGTGCTGAAGACCGCCACCACGTCGCCGGGCTCGACCCGCGGCAGTTCGATCTCCGGGATCAGAATGTCGCCCGACTCGCAGTAGCGGCCTACCAGGCAGACCCTCTCGGCCGGTTCGTCCAGGGGCCGGTTGGCCAGCACGGCCGTGTAGAGGGCGCGGTAGAGGGCGTAGCGGGGGTTGTCGGCCATGCCGCCGTCGACGGCCACGTAGGGCATCAGGCCCGGAACCCGCTTGACGGACCCCACCGTGTACAGCGTGACCCCGGCCTCGCCCACGATGGAGCGGCCGGGCTCCAGGATGAGCCGCGGCACCGGCAGGCCGCGCTCACCCGCCGCCCGCTCCACGGCGGTCCGGATGCGGGTCACCGTCTCCGCGATGGAGGGCGGCTCATCGCCCGGGACATAGCGGATGCCCAGGCCGCCCCCCAGGTCCAGTTCCCGGACGAACCGGCCCGTGCGCCGGTGCGCCTCGGCGGCCAGGTCCATCATGATCCGGGCCGCCTGCTCCCAGGGCTCGACGGCCAGGATCTGCGAGCCGATGTGGCAGTGGAAGCCGTGCCAGTCCAGGGCCGGTTCGTCCAGCACGCGGTCCAGGGCCTCAAGGACCTGGCCGGTGGCCAGGTCGAAGCCGAACTTGGACTCCTGCTGGCCGGTGCGGATGAACTCGTGGGTGTGGGCCTCGACCCCCGGCGCCACCCGCAGCAGCACGGGTACGGACCGGCCCGCGGCCCGGGCCATGGCGGCCAGGCGGTCGAGCTCGTGGAAGTTGTCGACGACGACCCGGCCCACTCCCGTCTCGATGGCCAAGCGCAGTTCCTCGTCGCTCTTGTTGTTCCCGTGCAGGAGGATCCGGCCGGCCGGGAAGCCGGCGGCCAGGGCGGTGTGGAGCTCGCCGGCGGAGACGGCGTCGACCCAGAGCCCCTCCTGGTCCATGATGCGGAGGATGGCGGTGGTGCAGAGGGCTTTGGCCGCGTAAGCGATGACGCCGGCGCCGCCCATGGCCTCGCGGTAGGCGCGGCAGCGCTGTCGGATCACGGCCTCGTCCAGGACGTACAGGGGCGTTCCGAAGCGTTCGACCAGCTCGACGGCGTCGGCGCCGCCGATCACCAGATGCCCCCGGGGGCTGGTGACCAGCGGCGGCCAGGCCGTGCGCGGCTGCAGTTCGGGCTGCGGCAAGGTGCTCTCCTCCTGGTGATGCCGGTGGTACTCCGGCGATCCGGCTTGTGCTTGGGGAAAGCCACGCAACGCTCCCGGCAAGCCCGACCGTCATGCAAAGGTCCGGGCCGGCGAGGTGAAGCCAGTCCGGGGCGGGATTCGCCGGGATTTGGCACGGGTTGGCGTTAGGTTAGCACAGGCATCCAAGCCGGGACAAGGCGCCACCCAAGGGATGGCGCACCCGCCACGGCATGTGGGGCGCACTGCCAACTTGCTCGTCTCGCCGCCTGGCTCCACCCTCACCCTGGGCCCGCGGCCGTGCTTCGCCCAACGGGTAGGCTGGCCCCGCCCCGCCGGCTCGCCCACCTCGCCCGCTGGCTCTCACGTTCAACAAGGCGGGCCCCCTTGGGGCCCGCCCACCGACGCACTCTTTGTGGCTACGGGTTCCTGACCCCTACGGCTGCCGGTCCCAGTCGCGGCAGCGAGCTTCTCGCCACGCCCGATTCACATCGCACCGGCGCCGAAGCCTTCCCCACCGTCTGGCGGCACGACGGGCGCCGTCCCGGTGGTGCCCCTGACTGAAGCTGCGGGTTCACCACGGGCAGAGCCGGCATCGCCGCTTGCGGCCGAACGGGAGGCGCCGGCTTCATCGTTACGGGCGGCGCCGGGTGGGGTGAACTTCCGGTCCAGCAGGGCGTTGCCTCGTTCCTTCAGCCGCTCGAGCCGCTGGCTGGCCTGCTGCGGGGTCAGCCGCCCGGCGGCCACCGCTGCGTCCAGGCGCCGCTTCGCCGGGCCGATGATAGCGTCCGTGACCTGCTGGCGGGAGACGCCCTGCTCCTCGGCAATCTGAGCCAGGGTCTTGCCCTGCCAGAGCCGGTCCAGGATCTGGCCCGGAGTCAAGTCCAGCGTGTCGCTCAGCGCCTGCAGCAAGCCGCCGAGGCGCGCCGGCTGGCCTTCCCGGAGGAACGGCCCGCCGGGCCGGTGCTTGCCGCCCCATCCGTGGCCCGGCACCCCCATGGGCGGCACCAGCCGGTACTGCCCCTGGGCGATCCGCTGGCGCAGGGCCGCGGCCTGCTCGGATGAGAGCCGCCCGTTCCGGGCAGCCTCGTCCACCATCCCGCTGAGCACCTCGCGGATGGCGGCGTCCACCCGCTCCCGGGGCAGGTCAAGCGCCTGGGCCAGACGCCGAACGAAGGTACCCGTCAGGGACGACGGATCGGCCGGCGGATCCTGGGCTGCACCCGCCGTGCTGGCAGCATCCTGTGCGATCGTGCCGGTGGCGGAGGAACCCCCGGCTGCGGTATCGCGATCCGCCGCCGGGAACACCACGACGCGACCACCCAACGAGGCGTCCAAAGAGCCGGACGCCGGCTGGGCCGCGCCGGCCCGGGCGGTCACCATCCCCGCCACGGCGGCGGCCACGATCCCGGCGCCCAGCAGGCCGCCCAACCACCTGCGGTTGTTCATGATGCGCCCCCTTTCTCCACCCGCACCGGTGCGGGTTGGCAATGACTACGGTACCCGGCCCGTGTTGCGGTCGTTTATGGAGAATGTAAAAGACCTGTAAAACGGCAGGCCGGCGGGCCGGTGAACCTGCAAGGCATCAACGCGAGCATCCTGCTGCCGCGTCCGGGCGAGCCAGGCCGTACACCCCGGTACCCGGGGTGAGGGCTCGGGCCGGGCGACACCCGCCGGCCGCGACCTGGAGCCGGCCCGGAGCCCCCGTTGACGGGCAGGCCCGCTGCATGCTAGAAAGCAGATGTCTTGCTTCCATGATACCACTTTCTGGAAGAAGAGGGGAGGGAGGCAGCCATGCGCACCGTCACGCCTGGGGCCGGGACAACCGCGCCTCGAATGGGGACACCGGCTGGAGCGGGCGGTCCCGGCTGCCTCACGATGCCCCCCGGCCTCCATTGATCCCTCCAGGATCGCGACCGCGACGCGAGGCTCGCTACCGTCGCCGGCCGGTCCCCGCAATCCGCGCAATCCAAGGCAACCCGGTGCACCGCCGGCGCTGGACCGGCGCGGTCCCGTCCCTGGGCCGGCGCCGCTACCGCGCCGTGCCCATCGAGCGCCGGCCCCGAAGAGGCGCACTGGCGGCGTAGCACCCACGCACGCCGGCACAGGGTCGGCGACGGCGTAGTATCCGCGCAGCAGCAGGCGCAGGGGGTACGCTGCAGCGGTGTCGTGCCGGCAAAGTGCCGGTGCAGGAGACGCGCTGCGGTGGCGCGGCGCCGGGGAAGTGCCGGTTCAAGAGGTGCGCTGGGCACGGCGCAGCGCCCGCGCCGTGTCCAGCGCGGCGTTCCCTGTGGGATCCCCAGCAGGGTTCCGCGGGGTGACCCGTTGACCTGAAGAAGGAGAGTGCCATCCCATGAAACGCATCGCCGGGCATCCGGGCCGCACCGGCGGGGCCAGGCAACCCGACCGCGCAGGCGGAGCCTACCGGCCCGTGGCCTGGATGGCCCGCCTGGTCAGGACCGTGGTGCCTTCGGGACTCCCACCTTCCGTGTACTGGCTCACCGCCGGTCAGGTGGTCGACTCCCTGGGAAGCGGCCTGGTCTTCCCCTTGACAACCCTTTTCGTGGTGCAGGTGCTGGGTCGGGATCTGACCTGGGCGGGCACGGTGGCCTTCTTCCACTCGCTGGCTGCCACCCTGGGCGCCGCCCTGGGCGGCCGGCTGGCCGACAGCGCAGGACGAAAGCCCGTCCTGCTCTGGAGCCTGCTCGGCTCCGCGGCCTGCTCCTTCATGCTGGGCTGGCGGCAGGAGGCCGCCACCTACGCAGCCGTCACCGTCGTCTTCGGCCTGGTGATCAGCCTGTTCCGGCCTGCCTCCCAGGCCCTGGTCAGCGACCTGGTCCCCGGGCGGGAGCGGCAGGTCTTTGGGCTTCTCTACATGGCCAACAACCTGGGCGTGGCCGCCGGCGCGGCCCTGGGCGGCCTCCTGGCCAGCTGGTCCTTCCGGGTGGTCTTCTGGGCGGACGCCCTGACCTATGCCGCTTTCGCGCTGCTTCTCCTCAAGGCCGTTCCCGATCCCTACGGGGAAACGCTCCGCCGGCGGCGCCGGCGGAGCGCCTGCCCCTCCACCGGCCTCGCCCCGGAAACGCCCGCCCCGGGGACGGCCGGAACCGCTGCCGGGGAGCCTGCCGGCCCTCGCCACGGGTCCGGGGCGGCCGCCGGCAAGCTTGCGGAGGCCGGATTTGCAAGCCCTGCGGAAGCCGCCAGCGATCCCCCCGGCAGGCCCGCGGACGCCGCAGGAGCCACCTCGGTCCGGGTCCCCACCCCAGGGGATGAGCCCGCCCGCCCGGCCGCGGCAACCGCGGAGGCGCACCCCGCACGGAATTCCGGTGGTGCAGGCGTTGCGGCGGGCCCGCTGCCACAGATCTCGCCGGGGCCGCAGCGGCCGGTCGCCAACCCGGTTCCGGCCCGGCCGGCCTGGCACACGCGACTGGCCGCCTGGCATGCCCAGGGACTCGTCACGGTGGTGCTCCTGGCCGTGGGCAGCGTCGGCCTGTTCTTCCCGTATGCCCAACTGCATACGGCCCTGCCGGTCTACATGACGCGCCGGGGGTTCAGCGAAGCGGCCTACGGCCTGCTCTGGAGCCTCAACGCGGTGCTGGTCGTCGCCCTGACTCCGGTGGCCTCCGCCTGGGCCGAACGGCGGGGCTGGACCCTGGACGGGATGCTGAAGGCCTCCGCCGCCCTGCACGCCGCGGGCTTCGGCCTGCTGACCTTCACGACGGAGTGGACGGCTTACGCCCTCTTTGCCTCGGCGATGGTGATCATCACGGTGGGCGAGGTGCTCCACGCGCTGTCATACAGTGCCGCCGTGGCACGGGTCGCGCCCGCCGACCGCCGCGGCTCGTACCAGGGGCTGGCCGGCACCATCGCCGGGGTGGCCTGGATGGCCGGGCCCCTGGGAGGCGGGCTGGTCGCCGACCGGCTGGGCATGGTGGCCCTCTGGTCCCTCACGGCGGCCACCAGCCTCGGCGCCCTGGCCGTCTTCCGGCTGGCCGAAACGGCCGAGGCCTTGCGGCGCCGCTCGGCCGGTTCGACCGGGTCCGGCGCAGCCGGTTCGGCCGAGGTCCCCGCCACTCCGCTGTGATGGTCACCCCGGGGAAGCCGGTGCACGGGCAGGCCGGTGCGCCAGAGCCCGGGAACCCGGCCGGTGCCGCACCCCTCGAACCTTGCTGCGAGCGGGCCTCGCGAGCGGTGCCCCCAGCAGGGTCCCGCGCCCATGCCCCGAGCAAGGACCGGCGGTGGGGCCTGCTGGGTCACGACTCGCGGTCACGACTCGCAGCCGATGCCGTCGCGGTCGCGGCCGTCCAGCCGGTGCGGGTCGGGGGGCAGGACGCGAAAGTTGCGGTAGGAGAGGTCGCCGCAGTCCAGATCAGGCGGCGGCGGCGGAATGCACACGCCGGGATAGGCCGGGTCGCAGCCGGCCCGGCCGCCCCCGCCGGACGAACCGGCCCCGGCGACCGCACGGCCTGACCGGGCCCCGCCGCTACCGGCTGACCCGGATCCGCTGCCACCGGCGGAAGCGCCGCCGGTTTCGCCCCAGAGGCCGCGGCCCGCCTGCCGGGCCTCTCGCTGGAGTTCGACTAACAGATCCGCGTAGCGCACGTCAGGCGGGTAGGTAGCCACCTGAGCGTAACCCTCCCGCACCAGGATGGCGTTGAACATGCCCTGGCGGACGTCCGCCGGAGCGGGGTCGGCGGGCGGTTCCACCAGCCACACGTATCGCAGGGCACGCCCGTACCGGTCCGTTTCGGAGACGTCCTTCTCCAGCCACACCTGCTGGCCGGCCAGCTGGTGCTCGGTAAAGCGAGCGGCTTCAAAGCCATAGGGTTCCACCCGGCCGTGGATCTCCGGGGTGTTGACACCGATCAGCCGGATGCGGGTGGCGGGAAGCGGCGCCCCGGCCAGGGGCCGGACTTCGATAGTGTCGCCGTCGACCACCTGGACCACCCGGGCCAGGGTGATCCCTGCCCGGGGTTGCTCCGCGGCAGACTGCACCCGGCCCGCCGCCGAAGGATCCTTGCCGTCGCCGGTACCGGTGGAGGCTTCGGCGTTTTCGCTTGCGGCACCGGTCGCCGCTCCCAGGGACTGGCTCCCATCGGTCCCGCCCGATTCCCTACCGGACGGCGCCACCTCCGGCGTGCCAGTCTCCGCCGGTGCAGGCTGGTGGGTTGCAGTGCCACACCCCGCCAGGCTGGCGGCGATGGCGAGAACCAGCACGGTCAGCAGAACTGCCCGGAGAATAGCCCTGCTGGGACGGCCCCGCGCCGGCACACCGGTGCTTGCAGGTTCGCGCACCGCCAGGGTCTCCATCGCTTGCCCACTCCTCCCCAGGTCCTTGGCGTGCGGGATCGCGGGATCTGGCCTGGCTCTGCTCCCGGTGACGATGGCACCGCACCGGGTTCCCCGTCACAGGTACTGCACCATACCAACGTTACTTGTTTGCCGCGGGTGCGGGCACCGTCAAGGGCCACGCCCTGTGAGGCTACGCGGCCGGCCAGCGGCGGCCCTGGATTTAGCTCGTGCCGCCAGCCGCCTGGCGGCCCTGTATATTGGGCTCGCATAGACTATGTTGCAAAACACGATACCATCGACTATGCTCGAGGCGGTACCTTGCGTTACAAGACACATCAGGACCAGGAGGGTTGCGTGATGGTGCGCGGTCCAGACAACCCCGTCACCGAGGCCGTTGACTCGTGCATCGTGTACTGGGCCACGGCAGGACTCCCCCGGCCGCAGATCGATCAGATGGCGGCGGAGCTGCGGGCCCACCTTGAGCAAGCCGTGGCGGCCGGCAAATCCGTCGAGACCGTGATCGGCGGAGACGTCGCCCGGTTCGCCGAGGAGTGGCGGCGCGCCGTGGGTAGCCACCCGTCTAGATGGGAACAGTTGCTGTTTGCGGCACACCCCCTTGCGCTGGCAGTCTTCTTCACCCTGCTGCCGGCCGTCCTGTTCCAGCCAGTGGTCGCGGTGGAGGCGGCTCATCTCGTTCAGGTGCTGTGGATGGCAACGGGCATCTGGATCTTGTTTGCGCCTCGGCTGGGCGGGCGATGGCTGGCGAATAGCGCGAACGAGCGTTACGGGCGCCTGTGGGTCGCGGTGGTGATCGGCACATTCACCGGCATGCTGCTCCTTAGCCCGATCATGCCCTGGGTGCCCCAATGGATTCTCGCCGAGATCCCGCGGTGGCAGGCGGTGCTCGTCATGGCAGCTTGCATGGCGGTCAGCGGGCTGGCGATCCTCCGGGACCCTGCTCGGCCGCGGGCACCGGCCTCCGTTCAGTAGGCAGAAGACTCTAGCATTCCAGGTCAGGATGCCACGGTTACCAACCAGGGTACCACGGTCGCGAGGATGAGGGGGCGCCCTCTGGGCTTTCGGTAGGTCTTGGGTATACGAACAATCTCAAATCACCGTTGCTGGAGGAGGTGGCCCAAGCCGTGCCCGCCCGTAGTCGGGACGAAACCCGCGGCAGCCAGTTGCTCAAAGGCGTACTTGACATGCTGCTTCTGGCCCTGATTGCCGAGCAGCCCCGTTACGGATACCAGATGGTGGAAGAACTCGGGCGGCGCGGGCTTCACCTCGTCAGCGAGGGAAGCATCTACCCTGTGCTCGCCCGCCTGGAGCGGGCCGGGTATGTCCAGGGATACTTCGAGCCCTCGCCACAGGGTCCGCCTCGCAAGTACTACCGCACCCTGCCCCACGGCCAGCAGGTTCTCCACCGTTGGGTAGACGAGTGGCACCGGTTCGCGCGCGGTGTGGACGCGGTGGTGGCGGGCCAGCCCGCGGTGGGCACAGCCGTACCGGCATCCGGACGCGGCGATTCCGCCCCGGACCCCGCCATCGCCTTCCGCGGCGGTGTGAGCCGGTGACCGTGCTCTTCGTCCGATGCCCTGGCCCGTTCGGAGGAACCGCCTCTTCACCGCAACACCGGGCGAGGCCCCGTGCCCACTGCCCTGGCCATGCCCCTCTTGAACGGCTCACCCCACCTGGTTTAATATTTAGACAACCGTCTAAATACCCAACATGAAGGAGGAGCAGCGTGGGTGAGCCCCAGCTGGTCTTCAAAGCCCTGGCGGACCCCACCCGCCGGGCCATCCTGCGGCTGCTCCGCGACCGCGACCTGACGGCTGGGGAGATCGCCGCCCACTTCCCGGTCACCCAGGCCAGCATCTCGCACCACCTTAGCCTTCTCAAGCAGGCGGGGCTGGTGTTGGACGAGCGGCGAGGCCAACACGTGGTGTACTCCCTCAACACCACGGTCTTCCAGGAGGTGATCGCATGGCTGATGGACCTGGCGGGCCCGCGGTGACCTTCACCGGCGCCGGGTACCGTCCGGAAACCGGTGGCCCGGGAGTGGCGCCGGGCGGTGGCCGTCCGGCTCCACACCAGGACGGCCACGGACCCGGCCGGGACGACCGCGGTCGCCACGACCTGGAATGGCTGCTCCTCGCCCTGGCGGCCCTGGCGACCGCCGCGGTCTACCCGCGCCTTCCGGATCAGATGGTGATCCACTGGAACGCAGCCGGGCAGCCAGACGGATGGGCTCCCAGGGCCTTCGCGGCGTGGTTCGGCTGGGCGACGGCGGCGGGCACGTACCTTCTGCTGAAGGTTCTTCCGCCCATCGACCCGCGCCGGGCCAACTACCCCCGGTTCGCAGGCGCCTACCGGCTGGTCCGGCTGATCACCGTCCTGTTCTTGCTGGGCGTCCACGCGGTGGTCCTCATGACCGGCCTCGGCATCCCCGTCGCCGTCGACCGGGTCATCGGCCTTGGCCTCGGCCTGATGCTGATCATCATGGGCAACGTCATGGGTCAAGTGCGCCCCAACTTCTTCTTCGGCATCCGCACGCCGTGGACGCTGTCCAGTGAGGCGGTGTGGCGCCAGACCCATCGTGCCGGGGGCTGGCTGTTCATCCTCGCGGGGCTGGCCATCGCGACGACCGCCTTCCTGCCGCCCAGCTGGACGGTGCCGGTGATCCTCACCAGCGTCATCGGGGTCACCATGGGAACGACGGTCTACTCGTATCTGCTCTGGCGGCGGTTGAACGGCGCCGACATGGGCTGAACGGGCAAGCCGGCGTGGCCGGCCCGGAACGCGCGAGGACCGCAAGGATGGGAAACGGGTGCGGGTCGATCGACCCGTACCCGATCCTGGCGCCGGATCTGCCCGGGCCCCTCTTCCCTCGCCCAGCCTGGCACCCCGCCGCCGGTTCGTCCCAGTGGCGGGGTGCCTCGGTCCGGCAGGGCCGTCACCGCAAGGGGATCTCCACCGACCACGGGCCGTCCACCACTGACTGCGGGGTGGCGAAACGGACCACGAGGACCCCGTCCCGGGGAAGAAGGACTGGATAGGTCAAGTGCACTCGGTCCAACTGGCCGGTGTGGGGGTCGTGTTCGGTGGCCACGCCGTCCGGTATCCAGCCCGCCTCCGCTCCGGGGGAGACTTCCGCCACATCTTCAGGGATGACGCTCGCTGTGACGGATACGCGCTCGAGCACCCTCCCGTCCTGCGCCGGCCCCAGGTCCAGGTTCAACACGATCCGCGCCCCGTCGGGCCGAGCTACTTCCTTGACCGCAACGGTCCACCGGCCCACCCGGACGCGCCGGTCGACACGCCGGGTGCTGCCGGGCGCCAGTTCGTCCAGGGGGATCCGCATCACCCCAGCCCCCGGCTCGAGCACGCGGATGCGGGAGGCCGACAGGTGCAGCGATCGGACCCAGGACGGAAGGACCCCGCGGAAGCGTGCCACCAGCTGGAAGGTGGGGGCGTCAACCCAGCCGTGGGGCACCTGCACGTCGGCAAGCTCCAGCCGGGTACCCAGCGGGCCCGCAAGGCGCAGGTCCTCCACCCCGACCAAGTGCCAGGAGGCTGTTTGCCCGGAGTCGCCGGCTTCACCCGGCCCCTGGCTCGCGTCCGGGACGGCGCCGGCACCGTCCGGCCGCGATGCGCCGGAACCGGCCGCTGGCCGCACCTCTAGATGGAGGACCACCTCGTCCCGTCCCCCGACCAGGTGGGGAACGCCGAGCTGCAGCCCCGCCCGGGCGCTGGACCAGGCATCCGGATCCATGGCCGCCCTGCCGGCACGAGCGCCATCCACGAGGACCAGGGGAAGCCGCAGGTCCGGCTCGTGGGCCAGCGTCACCTCTGCGATCCCCGTCGGGAGGGGAGGGAACCACAGGTACAGGGGGTCGTCCGGCCCCCACGACACCACCTTGGGCGTGAGGACCGTTCCATCGGGCAGCTGCAGGGCCCATCCGTGCATGAGCTCATCGCTCCCGTCCCGCTCCCCCTCCCCCTCCCGGTTGGTGCCGCTCCGGGTTCCGCTGGCGCCGTCGCCACCCATCCGGATCCGGACCTCGGTCAGCTCCGGTAGCGCCACCACCGACTCGACGGTCAGGCGGTCCGGGCCGGGGCCGAGCCAAGCCACCGGCACCGTGACAGGCTCCCGCAGCGCCCGGACCTTGGCCCCTTCCTCGCGGACGAACCCGGCCCCCGGCAGCCACCGGGCAATGTGCTCCAACGCGGCCTGGACCACGGCCGGGTTCGTCCAGACCAGCAGGCCCGCCGCGGCCAGGACCGCTGCGGCCACGAGCCATGGGCGGGAGCTGGCGAGAGCACCCTGAGCCACAGGCCGGTCCCGGAAGGACCGACGTGAGCCGGCGCCCTGTTTGGCCAGGCCGTCCTTGGACTCCGCGCCCATGGCCACCCGGGCGGCGACACGCTCCTGCAGCCGCTCCAGGCTCCCTGCCGGCGCCGCAGGCGCGGAGGCCGCCACGCGTTCGAGGAGCAGATCCCCTACCGCTTCCAGGCGGCTAGGGGGAATGCCCAGCTCTTGCAGGAACGCGGCTTCCTCAGCGGTCCAGCGGGGAGTCACGCGCACCGACTCTCCATCGCCCGTGGAGTCGGGTCCTCGCCGGTCCCGCGCCAGGCGCAGCAGCTTCACACCGGGATGGCTCCGTTGTACGTGCCGCCCCCCTCTTCCCCCGTGCCGGTCCCCGCTGCGTCCCATTCGCTGCCGCGTCATGTGGGATCTCCTTTCCTATCGGCGGATGCCGGCCGCCTACCGGCCGCTGGCGCCCGTTCGACCAGCGCCTTCCGTAGGGCCTGGCGCGCCCGCCAGAGCCGGCTGTCCATGGCGTTCCGCGAGATGCCTGCCTCCCGCGCCATCCGTTCGATGGGTTCTTCCATCCAGTACCGGCGGATCAGCAGGTCCCGTTCCGCCGGGGACAGGGACTCCAGGGCCATGCGCAGCCGCACCGCCTCGTCCCGCGCCGCCACCAGCTCGGCGGGGTCCGCCGGTGAGACCAGGGCGTGGCCGCCCGAAGGCAAGCCTTCGTCAAGGCTGGACCAAGCCGGGCCGCCAGCGTGCGACGCGGGACCGGGACGCCTTCCCGGGCCGGCCCCGGCCCTGTGCAGCCACCCGCTGCGACGGCGCGGCTCGCGTTTGAGCTGCCTGCGCCGGTCCAGGGGCGCGTACTTGAGTAGCATGAAGACCCAGGTCCTGAACCGGCCGCGCGCCGGGTCGAACTCGGCCGCCCGCTGCCAGGCGGCCACCAGGGCGTCCGCCGCGACTTCTTCGGCGTCGGCGTCGGTGCCCGCGGGCCCGAGGATGAGCCGGGCCAGGTACAGCACGGATTCCCCAAGACGCCGCACCATCTCCGCCACGGCGTCCGGGTCGCCCCGGCGAATCCGGTCGACCAGGTCCGGTGGAAAGTCGTCGGTCAGGCCCGCCGGGACGGTGGCCGCAGGGGTCGGGGCCACCGGGGTTGGGCCGGCACCGTCCGGACATGCGGTGGGGTCCTGCGCGTGCGTGACGCCTTCCGGTGACTCCGTGACGCCTTCAGATGACGCCATGACGCTTTGCGGTGCCTTGGATCGAATGCGGAATGGTGGTGGGGTCGAGCCCCCCGCCGGCCGATGGGAGATGGCCCGTCGCCTCCTCGCAGAGTACCCTTCACCCGTTACTACGGTGGTCACCGGAGTCTTCTTGCGAGGGAAGGATCCGGTCGGTGGCATGGGACGGGGCGGGGCGGGACCGGCCGCACGCCGGCGACCCGTCAGGCCGCCCGCGTGCGGCGTCCCGAAAATCCCACGATCAGCAGGCAGGTGGCAAAAGCGACGGCGGTCACCAGCACCGCCGCGATGAGGCCCACGGCAGCCATGACAAGGTCGTCTCCCGGGTACGCCGGCTGAAGACCCGCGAGCCGGTAGGAAAAGGCGGCCGCCAGAAACAAATACGGGCTGCTGCCCAGGAGTGCCACCCGGACGCTGTGGCGGCCCCTCACCCGGCAGGCGGCGGCGGTGCATAGCCAAAGGTACACACTGGCAACCACCGCACCGGCCATGACGAGCCAGTGCAAATACGGAACCTGCAGCCGAACCACGCCCGCCAGCAACGCCAGCGCCGCGCCGAACAGCAGCAGGTTCGATGCCAGCAAGAACCCGCCAGCGCCCGTATCCCGGTGGAACCACGGCAACCGTAGCAGGTGACGGGTCAGGCCATGACCCTGCACCCGGTCCACCAGCGATCGCCGGATCCCAACCACCCCCAACACCCCGGCAAGACCGGCGAGCAGCAGGACGACCACACCCTCTCCCTCCCCGATGGGCCGCCCGAGATACGGAACAACGTACGGTCACGGTGCGGCGTGAATCCATTCCCTGTAGCCTAGTCTGCAGTCATCTCCCTCCGCTTACCGGGGCAGCCGTGCGGGGGTCCGGGGGCACGGGTCAGGCAATGGCCCTGGCCGAAAGAACGGGCAGGGACAGTCGCTTCCGATCATCGCCTTCGAGGTATGGTGAGACTCTGCCACTGCTCGCCAGCCCTGGCCTTGGCCAGGTAGACGATCTGGCCCACGTGATAGGAGTAGTGGAACATCTGGCGCTCGATGGCGTCGATGACGGTGTGCGGCTCGCCCCGGATGGACACGGTCCGCAGCAGGTCGTCCGGCCCGAGGGCGTCCAGCGCCGCGAAGAGCACCTGCCATCCCCTCTCCCACCGCTCCATCAGTTCCTGCCGGGGGAGCCGTTCCTCCACGAATTCGGCATCGCGGTCGCGGCCCGGCTTCTCGCCGTCGGAGGTCAGGAAGTCGGTCCACCGGGAGAGCATGTTGCCGCTCAAGTGCTTGATGATCACCGTGATGCTGTTGGACTCCCCGCCGGGGGACCAGGCGAGGGCGTCGTCGTCTACCTGCGCCAGGGCCCGCTCCGCGAGATCCTTCATGTAGCGGAAGCGGCTCTTGACGGCCTCGAGGTAGACCTCCGCCACCCGCCGGCCGTCCACCAGGTCCTTCACGGGCCTTCCCTCCCTGGGCTGGGAATCATGCACCTCGCCTCCCGGCCGGCGGCGTGGCGCCGGGCTCCGAACGAGGGCGCGCGTAGAGAGTTCGTTGCACATCGTGCCGGGCGGTTCCTGCGCCTCCCGGCCCCCCTTCTTCTTGGTTCCTATTGTTAGAGCCCTCGGTCCGTTGACCCGCTCGCTGGATCCGTGATAGCGTCGTGACAGACAACGGGGTCTGGCCATCTCCGATTTCCGAAGGCGATGAACGGGAAGAGTACCCGGGAAGCGCGCCTCCCAGCGAGCCGGGACGGTGGAAGCCGGTAGGTCGCGCCTGGGGAATCCGCCCGGGAGCCCGCCGCCGAGCCACGGATGCAGTTCGCGCGCCGTCGCGTGCACAGGCCTGGTGGGAAGGCGGCCGGCTGCCGCCCGATACGCGGCACGAGCGGGCGCCGTCACGGCGCCAAGTCCGGTGGCACCGCGGGACGACTCCCGCCCGGAAGGGCGGGAGTTTCTTTTTTGCAGTGCCGAAGGAGGAGACGATCGTGATCGATCCGGAACTGCTTCGCAAGGAGCCCGAGCGCATCCGGGAAGCGGCACGGCTCAAGGGCTTCGACCCCGAAACGGTAGACCTGGCGGTCACCCTGGACCGGCGCCGGCGCGAGCTCCTCGCCGTCGTCGAGCGCCTGCGGGCGGAGCGCAATGCCCTATCCAAGAGGATTGGTAGCCTGCCCCCGGAGGAGCGTCACGCGGCCCTCACCCGCGCGACCGTGCTCAAGGAGCGGTTGGCACAGCTGGAACCCGAGCTGCGGGACGTCCAGAACCGGCTCCAGCACCTCCTGCTGTGCCTGCCCAACCCGCCTGCGCCCTCGTCCCCGGTAGGTTCATCCGACGAAGACAACGTCGAGATCCGCCGGTGGGGCCAGCCGCCCTCGTTTCCCTTCCCTCCACGCGACCACCTGGAACTTGGACGGCTGCTGGGGATCATCGAGACGGAGCGGGCCGTGAAACTGGCGGGTTCCCGCGCCTATTTCCTGAAGAACGAGGGGGCCCTCCTCGAATGGGCCGTCCTCCGGTTCGCCGTCGACCTGTTGCTTCGGCGGGGCTATACGTTGCTGGCACCACCGGTGCTGGTCCTGGACGAGGCCATGACGGCCACGGGGTACTTCCCGCTGGGACGCGAGGAGGTGTACCGGCTCGAGCGGGACGAGCTGAACCTGGTCGGCACCGCCGAAGTCCCGCTGGTGGCTTACCACATGGATGAGACCCTTGAGGAGAACGAGTTGCCCCGGCGTTACTGCGCACTCTCCCCGTGCTTTCGACGCGAGGTGGGCAGCGCGGGCCGCGACGTCCACGGCCTTTACCGGGTCCACCAGTTCTTCAAGGTGGAGCAGGTGATCATCTGCGAGGCCGACCCCGACGCCTCCCGCCGCTACCACGAGGAACTCCTCAAGAACGCCGAGGACATCCTGCAGGCCCTCGAACTGCCTTACCGGGTCGTGCAAGCCTGTACGGGCGACATGGGACAGGGACAGGTTTTGAAACACGACGTCGAGACCTGGATGCCCAGCCGCGGCCGGTACGGAGAAACCCATTCGTGTTCCAGCTTCCACGACTTCCAGGCGCGCCGCGCTCGCATCCGCTACCGGGACAGGAACGGGCGGGTCCGGTACGCCTACACGCTGAACAACACCGCCGTCGCCTCGCCCCGGATCCTGATCCCGCTCCTGGAGATCCACCAGCGGGAAGACGGCAGCGTCCGCATCCCGGAGGCCCTCCGGCCCTACATGGGCGGCTTGGAGGCGCTGGTCCCCCGGGTTACGTAAGTGTAACGGCAGCGTAACGGCCGCCGAGGGGCAGTCCCGGGGGAGGGCGGCAGGCGGCAGCGCCGCGGCAGGGAATCTCTTGCAGAGACGCCCAGCGCCCCGGCCGGCGCCCGCCTCCCCGAACGGAAGGCATCCGCAGGCGCCGGTGGGCCGGCCGGTGGGTCCGGACCTGTGACCCGCCGCGGCGGGAGAGGAGCACGCCAATCCATGGACCACTCCACGGGCAGGCCGACCCTGGTCGCCGCGGTGACCGCCGAGACCATCGCCCTCGAGGTCCACTGGGGCCGGGAGGTTTACTACCTGGAGGTCTCGGACGGTGCCGTGCGCTACCGGGAGACCACGCGCTGGGACCGCAATGCTTCGTACATCGAGAACCTGGTGGACCTGGACAAGCTGGTCGGGGATCTCCGGAGCAGGTACCGGACAAGGTACCCGACCCTGGGATCCCGGCCCGTTGTAGCCGAGCTGGAGTTCGACAACCACCAGTTGACCGTCAGGCGCTGCACCGAGCGGACCACGCCGCGTCCGGTCCCCTGGACGGTGGAAGAACGGTGGCCCCGGGAAGCGGCATGGTATGAGAAGTGGAGCGAGACGCGGTTCGTGTGGGGCGCCTTCGACTGCGAGGGCGTCGTGGCCTGCGTCGATGATGGGCATGGCCACCCGGACGAACCGGCCACCGGCGGGCGGGACCCCCATCGGGGCGACCATCCCGCCGTGATCCTGCTCACCGGGCGCCCTCCCCTTTGGGAAACCGGGCGACTAGCTTCCCTTTTGCGCCAGGGCCGGCCGGTCGTGGTGCTCGATTCGGAGGACGGCTTCCATCTCGCCCCGCGGCATGACCGGCTGCCTCCCCCGGGGGTCCCCAGGGACCGCTTCGGCTACATGTCCGTCGCCTGGTTGCCGGCCCAGGCGCTGGTGGGCCGGACCGTGCGGGTCATCTCCGACGGGCAACAGGGTATCCTCCTCGTACGTCGCCCTGACCGTCCAGCTCATGCACCCGTGATACGTGGCGTGACCCACGATAAGACCCACGATCACGGTAAGACCCACGATAAGGAAGACGCCCTGGGGAACGCGCCCCACCCGACCGGTGCCGGGAACGCCGGTGACCGGGCCCGTTCTGTGCAGGACCGACGGCGCACCGACCTGCTGCCGGCCAGCCGCCACCGGGTCACCCTGACTCCCGTGCCGAAAGACTTCATACCCCCCTTCGAGCAGGTCACCAGCGTGGGGGTCATCGCTTTCACCCGGGAGGGAAAGGTCGCGGTCACTCTGCAATCCCGGGGCTTTGACATCCCCGGCGGCCACGTTCAGCGGGGTGACCGCAGCCTGGAGGAAACGGCCCGGCGGGAAGCCCTGGAGGAAGCCAGGGTGACCCTGGGCAAGGTGGAGTACCTGGGCGCCCTTCGCTCGACCTACTACTCCGAGCCGACCTACATCGTGCTGATGGCGGCCATGGTGGAACAGGTCCTGCCCTTCGCACCGTCACCGGATCACCGGCTGCGGCTGTTTCTGACCCCCGAGCAGTTCGCGTCGGTGTACTCGGCGGGGGACCGGGAGAGGATGCAGGCGGCTGTACGACAGGCCCGGGCCTTGTTCTTCCCATAGAGCACCCATAGAGAACACCCTGTCGGGGCGGGCCGCCGGCTCCCGTCCCGTAAACGGCTTGCGGTGGTGGACCGGGTGTGCGGGCCTCTCACCTTCTACTTTCTACTGCCCCCGCGGGCACCGGGATCTTGCGGCCCGGCGCCCAGCAGGCATCCGGCCGCCCGACAGGGAATGTCTGCTAAGAACCTGCGTCAGGGGAGGGGAGCCGGCGTGCTACCGCCTGGAACGCTGCAGGACCGCGTCGCCATCGTCACCGGGGGAGGAACCGGCCTCGGCAAGGCCATGGCCCTGGAATTCACCCGCCTGGGGGCCCGGGTGGTGCTGGCCAGCCGCAAGCCCGAGAACCTGGAGAAGGCCGCCGCCGAGATCACCGAGCGGGGCGGCCAGGCCCTGACCGTCCCCACCGACGTCCGCGACCCGGAGCAGGTCGACCGGATGGTCCAGGCCGCCCTGGACCGCTTTGGCCGGATCGACATCCTGGTCAACAACGCGGCCGGCAACTTCGTCTGCCCCGCCGAGGAGCTCTCCGTCAACGGGTGGAACGCCGTCGTCAACATCGTGCTGCACGGGACCTTCTACTGCACCCGGGCCGTGGCCCGGCACTGGATCGCCCAGGGCCGGGGCGGCAACATCCTGAACATCATCGCCACCTACGCCTGGACAGGCGGGCCCGGTACCGTCCACTCGGCGGCGGCCAAAGCCGGCGTCCTGGCCATGACCCGCACCCTGGCCGTGGAGTGGGCGCCCAAGGGGATCCGGGTGAACTGCATCGCCCCCGGCCCGGTCGACGGCACGGGCGCCGCGCCCCAGCTCTGGCCCACCGAGGAGGCCCGGCAGGCGGTGATCCGGTCGGTGCCCCTGGGCCGCATGGGGCGACCGGAGGAGATCGCCCACGCGGCGGCCTACCTGGTGTCCGACTACGCCGGGTTCATCACCGGCGAGGTGCTGACCATCGACGGCGGGCAGTGGCTGGGGCGGGGTGTGTTCAAGGGAAGTCCCCGCTCGTAAAGCGGGGCCTCATGAAGGGAGGTCTCATCAAGAGGGCAAGGCCAGCGGGCGGAGTCAAGGCAAGAGGGAGGTAGCACCCCTGGTGCGCGTTGCGCTCTTCATCACGTGCCTCTGCGACCTGTTCTTTCCCGAGGTGGGCGAGAGCACCGTCCGGCTGCTCCGCCGGCTGGGGGTCGAGGTCACCTTCCCCGCCGGGCAGACCTGCTGCGGGCAGCCGGCCTACAACACGGGCTACACGGCCGAGGCCCGCGATGTTGCCCGCAACCTGATCGAGGTCTTCGAGCGGGAGGCGCCCGGTCTGCCGGTGGTCACGCCGTCGGGCTCCTGCGCCGCCATGATCCGGCACCACTACCCGCGCCTGTTTGCCGGCGATTCGGAGTGGGCCGCCCGGGCCGCGGCCTTCGCCGAGCGGGTCTATGAGCTGTCGGAGTTCATCGTCCACGTCCTGGGCCGGACGGACCTCGGCGCTCGTTACCCCGCCGTCGCCACCTTCCACCGGTCCTGCCACATGGCCCGCGGGCTGGGCCTGGTGGAGGAACCCCTGGCGCTCCTGCGGGCGGTGGAGGGGCTTGAGCTGGTGGACCTGCCCCACCCCGGCGAGTGCTGCGGCTTCGGCGGCACCTTCGCCGTGAAGATGGCGGAGCTCTCGACCGCCATGGTCGACGCCAAGGTCCAGGCCATCGGGGAGACGGGGGCGCAGCTGCTGGTGGGCTGCGACGTAGGGTGCCTCATGCACATCGGCGGGCGGCTGCGGCGCCTCGGCCGGCCGGTGCGGGTGCTGCACCTGGCCCAGCTCCTGGACGAGGCGACGAGGCCGGCCCTGCAGACGGCGTAGAGGCCGGCCAGCCTGGCCCGGTATCGCCCCGGCCCTGCCGGGCCGGCTGCGGGTCAAGTTCCCCGCCATGGGACCGGTGAGCGGCGATCGGCCAGGGTGACAGCCTGGGGTGACGGGCGCCGGCCGCCGTGTAGCCCGGCGCCTGGGTCCCTGAGTTACCTGCAGCTCGATGGCGCACCGCGGAGCGACCTCGGGGCGACCCCGGGCGGCCGGGGGCTTCCTCAGGGCAGTCCCGGGGTTCCCGAGGGCAGCCGGGGGGCGGTCTCGCGGCAGTCCCAGGACCCCGGGGGCAGCCTCGGGGCGGCCTCGTGGAGCCCCAGGGCAGCGGCGGAGCAGCCTCAGGGTAGCCGACGCACAGCCTTAAGGAAGCCCCAGGGCGACCGGGCGCCGGCCGCCAAGCAGCCGGGGCGGACACCAAGCAGCCGGAGCCGCCTTATGGCAGCCCCACGGCCGCGGGTTCGCTGGCCCCGGCTCTGGCCCGCGCCCGCCGGGTTCGTCCGCCAGGCGACCCCTTGACCGACGTACCGCGACGTACCGGGGGGAGGAACCGGCCATGCACAGCGTACCATCCGATTGCCATCAGGCGGGGACGGCACCGGCCACCGCCACGGCCGGCAGGCTCGGGAACACGCTCGGGAGGGCCGGCGGTCCGGCCAGCGCGACCCCAAGCCCTACCCTGAGCATCGCCACGCAACCCCCGAGCCTCTCCCACCGCCCTCCCGCCGAGCCCTTCCAGGAGCGAGCCGCCGCGGCCCTGCGGGACGACTTCCTCCGCGTGGCCGTCCCCCGCGCCACCTACCGCCAGCACTACGGCCGCGAGCAGGCCCTGGCCCAGCTGGGCGACCCCCTGAAGTGGCGGGAGCGGGCCCGGACCATCCGCGCCCGCACCATCGCCCAGCTCGACCGGTACCTGGACCAGGCCGTCGCCGCGGTCCAGGCCCGGGGTGGCCACGTCCACCGGGCGGCAACGGCGGGCGAGGCGGTGGAGGCGATCCTGGGCATCATCCAGCGGGCCGGCGCCCGCCGGGTCGTCAAGTCGAAATCGATGGTGACGGAAGAGATCCACCTGAACCCCCACCTGGAGGCGGCGGGCGTCGAGGTGGTGGAGACCGACCTGGGGGAGTACATCATCCAGCTGGCGGGTCACCGGCCGTCCCACATCGTGGCGCCGGCCGTGCACCTGTCCCAGCAGCAGATCCGGGAGATCTTCAGCCGCGAGGCGGGCCGCCCCCTCCCCGACGACGCCGTCGCCCTGGCCGCCTTCGCCCGCCAGCAGCTGCGCCAGAAGTTCCTCCGCGCCGACGTCGGCATCTCCGGGGTCAACTTCCTGGTGGCGGAGTCGGGCACCGTGGTGCTGGTGACCAACGAGGGCAACGGCCGCATGGTCACCTCCCTGCCCCGGATCCACATCGCCGTCATGGGCATGGAGCGGGTCGTGCCCACCTGGTCCGACCTGGCCGTGTTGCTCGAAGTTCTGGCCCGCAGCGCCACCGGCCAGAAGATCACCGTCTACACCACCTTCGTGGGCGGGCCGCGGCGTCCCGGCGAGGCCGACGGACCCGAGGAGTTCCACCTGGTCATCGTCGACAACGGGCGGTCGAACCTGCTGGGGACGCGGTTCCAGGTGGCCCTGCACTGCATCCGCTGCGGGGCGTGCCTGAACGCCTGCCCCGTGTACCGGCAGATCGGGGGCCACCCCTACGGGGGCGTCTACAGCGGGCCCATCGGGGCGGTGATCACGCCGCTGCTGGGCGGGCTGGACGGCTGGGACGACCTGCCCTATGCCTCCAGCCTATGCGGCGCCTGCCACGAGGCCTGCCCGGTGATGATCCCCCTGCACGATCTTCTGCTCGACCTGCGGGAAGAGGTGGTGAACCGGGGGCGGTCCGGTCAGGCGCCCACCGGCAACGACGACGCCACAGCGGCGGGCACGAAGGGCCTCCGCGACCACGGGGAGCGATGGGCCTTCCGCCTGTGGCGGTGGGTCTTTTCTGACCCGCGGCGGTACCGGCTGGCGGCCCGGTTGGCCGCGTGGGTGCAGGTGCCGTGGCTCGATGCGGAATCCCACACCAGGGACGAACCGGCGGCCGGGCTAATGGTCGGGGCCGTCCTCCGCGGCGGGCCGGGCCCCCTGGGTGCCTGGACGGCCTCCCGCGACTTCCCGGCCGTCGCCTCCCGGCCCTTCCATGCTCGCTGGGCCGCCCTAGCCCGGGAGGTGGATCCCGGCCCCGCAGGGTCCCAGGACGCCGAGCCCGGGGGCAACCGCGGTCCATCCCTCACGCCCGCCTCCGCCGAAGCCGGCCCACCGGCCAGGGACGCAGCTGCGATCCAGCCGCAGACCGCGCCGACGATCCGGTCCCAAGGTACGGCCGAGGCCCTGTCGCACCCCCGCTCCGGAACCCGGTTCGACGACGGGTCCCGGCCTGAGAACGGATCCGGGGAGGGATCCGAGGCCGGGGGCGAGCCCCGGACCCCGGGCCGGGCCATGGCTCGGTGCCTGGCGCCCGCTGCACCTGCCTCCACCCCCTCCCCCGTAGTGGCGTCCGGTCCCACCGCCGGCTTGCCGCGGGCGGACCACCCGGGCCCCGACCCTTCCGGCTGGCCCGAGCGCTTTGGTCGGGAGTTGGAGGCTGTCCACGGCACTTGGACCCGCGTCCAGGGCGGAACGCCCGAAGCCGTTGCGGCGGCCTGCGCGGCCGCCTGTGCCGCATTCGTCCGGTCGCGCAGCCTGCGCCGGGTGGTGGCCTGGGACCCCGCCGCCCCGGACCTGCCGGAGGGCGCCGGGCCGGTCCTGGAAGCCGTGCTTCACGCCCTGGAAGAAGCCGGCTGCCGGCTCACCCGCTGGCGGGACCAGCAGCCGGGCTTTTCTCCGCTGAGGCTGCGCGAGGCCGTGGCCATCGCGGACCTGGGTATCGTGGTGGCCCACTTCGCCATTGTCGCCACCGGCACTGTGGCCGTGGTCCACGGTGCGGGCCGCGGGCGGGCCGTCAGCCTGCTGCCGGAGCACCTGGTGATCCTGGTCCCCGGCGCCGTGCTGGTCCCCACCCTGGCCGAGGCCATCACGGGCCTCACCGGCCGGTACGGGGTCGCCGACCCCACCACCGCTCCGCAGAACGTTACTTTCATCACCGGTCCCAGCAAGTCGTCGGACATTGAGCTGCACCCGGTGGTGGGGGTCCACGGGCCGCGACACGTCCACGCCGTGATCTACGGAACGCAATGATCTCTTGTGCATGACGGTAAGGATGACGACAGTTGTACCGGGAGTTGTTGACGAATAAGGCCTTCTTGCTATTGTTTTTGGGCCGCTTGATCACCAATGCTGGCGACAGCGTCTACCTGGTGGCAACGCTGTGGTACCTGAGCCAGTCTGATGCTTCCGGTGTGGTGGCCGGACTGGCGGGATTTCTGATCACGGTGCCACAAGTGTTTCAATTCATCTTCGGGCCCTTTGTCGACCGTCTCCAGGTGAAGCCCGTTGTCGTCGGAGCGCAGATCGTGCAAGGCGTGTTCGTCACGTTCTTGTTGATCCTTGTCACGAAGAACGCGCCCGCCTTGCTCGTATTGCCCGTGGTATTCGGCATTCATCTTGTCGCCACGGCCGCCAAGCCCGCCTATGGCAAGTGGATGCGCCTCATCGTCCCCGACCGGCTGATGGTCCATGCCAGCTCCATCATGGGATTTGCCAATGAAACGGCCGACGTGGTGTTCAACTCCATGTCGGGCGTCATCATCGCCACCGCCGGCGTGGCCGGTTCCCTGTGGTTCGACGTATCAACTTTTGCCGTTGCAATGGTATTGTTTGGGCTGATTGGCGTCTCCCACATGGCCAGGGAGTCTGCTTTAGGGAAACTCTCTTTCAAAGCCTTTTGGGGAGACCTGGTCCAAGGCGTTCGTTTTGTGTCCGGCACGCTGGTCGGCAAGATTGCCCTCACGGCCGTCCTGGCGAACGGGCTGAACGGCATGCTCTTGCCGATACTGCCACACATCGGGGAAGCGCTGGGGGGCCCGGAGTACTACGGATTCCTGGTGGCCGCTCAAAGCGCGGGCATCCTGGCCGGCACGCTTGTTGCACCACTTCTCACGGGGGTTAATGTGGGGATTCTCGTGATTGGATGCATGGTCACCAGCACCATTGCGTGGGTTGGGTCCGTGGTTGCAGCGTTTATTTTCGGGTCTCCCGACGTATCGGTATCGATGTTTGGAGTTGCGTGGCTTCCTGTTGGAATCATGAATGTGGTGGTCTCCTCGGCGGTGATGGTGATCACACCTCCTCATTTCGTGGGAAGGGTGGGGTCCACAGTACAAAGCATCAGCACGATGGTGATGCCTGTCGGAGCGTTGATAGGTGGTGTGCTGGCCGTGTTTTCGAGCGTCGGCACGGTGTTTGGATTGACATGTTTGACACCGTTGAGCATTGCGTTGCTGTGGGTAGCCATTCGCGATTTGCGTGGCATGCCTGCAGCAAGTAAACTGACCCCGTTGCCGGTAGCGGAGGGAGTCGATAGGGGTATCCCCAGGTAGAGCGCAACGTTCTGCTCCGGGAAGTGGGCCCGAATGCTGTGACCGGCGCGAACTGGAGACCGAAAGGGCGACCGAAGGGCGGTCGGGTGCTGTCTCTGTCGATCCCTGGCTCTCCGGCGGATCCACCGTTCCGGTGCTTCGATCCCGCTGTGGTTCTGGTACGGACGGGGAGGCGGATCCATGCCGGTCCTTTTGCTCCTTCACGGCATCCCGGTGACGTCCAGCGTTTGGCGTCCTGTACTGGGGCCGCTTGCCCGCCGAGGCCGGGTGATGGCGCCCGACCCGCCGCTGGTGACAGCGCCTGAAGCGGCACCGATCGACCCCGAAGACTGGTTCCTCTAGCTGGACGTCCAGATCCTCGGCACCATGCGGGGTCCCGTCAGGCCGGTGTAGGATCCCGTGAGCCCGGTGGTCCACGACGTGGGCGGCCCCGTCGGCTTGTAACGTCCACGTGGGAGCGGCGGTCCGTCTGACCACTTGACACTTCGATCAGGTTTGGACTCGCCCCGCACCCCGCCCCATCCCCGAATCGGGCGCGAACCGCTCCATGCACTACTGTCGCCCGCCACCCTCCCCTTGACACCCACCTTTCTAGTGCACTAGTGTAATAGTGCACTCGATCGACGGGAGGAGCGACGGTGCCCGAACTCTTCGGCAGCGAGTTCCGTCTGGACCCAACCCGGCCGATCTACCTACAGATCATCGAGCGGTTCCAGGAGGCTGTCGCCCGGGGCGTGCTCCAGCCGGGGGATCAGATTCCCGCCCAGCGCGAACTGGCCCAGCGCATCGGCGTCAACCCCAACACGGTGCAGCGGGCCTACCGGGAGATGGAGGTCATGGGCCTGGTGGAGACAGCCCGGGGCACCGGAACCTTCATCACCCTGGACGCCGGCCGCGTCCGGGCCCTTCGGGAAGACCTGGCCCGCCAGGCGGTGGCCGAGTTCGTCCGGCGGTTGCAGGACCTGGGCTTCACCCGGGACGAGATCGCCCGCCGGGTGGCGGCGGCCCTTGGCACGCCCATTCCGGGCGGGGGCGACCTCGAAAGGGGGTCCCACCCAGGCGATCCCGACAATTCGTTCCACGCAGGAAGCCCCGGAAGTGGATCCCACGTAGGCCCCGCAAGGGGGTCCCAGGCAGCAAGCCCAGGGAGCGGGTCCCCTGTTGAAAACCAACAAGGAGGGACACCTTCGTGACGCGCTGGTATCCCCTGGCCTCATCGCCTGCTTCATGGCGTGGGTCGTTCACCGTTTCATCGACCATGCGACCCACTGGGGTGGCATCGCCTGCATCATCGACTGGCACCGGTTTTGGGGCCGCCGTCAGCGCGGCTGCCGTCAGCTCGGGGGACAGTCCCCCATCCTCCCCGCCCGGCCCCATGCCAGCAGCCGGCTTCCCCGGTGCCACCTCCCAATCCGCCGTCGAATCCGCCGCCCAATCGGCCGCCAACTTCGGAGGCGGCGAAGACCTGGCGACGGAGGCAGCCCCACCCGCCGTGTCCTTCCACCACGTCTGGAAACGATATGGCTCCATAGAGGCCTTGCGGGATGTGACTTTCACCCTGCCTGCGGGCACCGTCACGGGCCTGGTCGGGGCCAACGGCAGCGGCAAGTCGACCCTCCTCAAGGTGGCGGCCGGGTTTGTGCGGCCCGCCCGGGGTGAGGTCAGGGTCCTGGGCCAAACCCCCGGCGTAGAGCTGCGCCGCCGGATCGCCTTCGTCGCCGAGGTCGACCCGCTGGACCCGTGGATGACGGTGGACCAGACGGTCCGGTTCGTCCGCTCCTTCTTCACCGACTGGGACGAGGACCAGGAGGGCGAGCTGCGGGAGATCCTGGAGCTGCCGGGCCGCAGGCGGGTGGGCGAGCTGTCCAAGGGCATGCGGACCCGCGTGCGGTTACTGCTCGGCCTGGCCCGCGTGGCGCCGCTCGTTCTTCTGGACGAACCCTTCTCGGGCATCGACCCGGTGTCCCGCCGCCGCATCGCCGACGCCATCCTGGCGGCGTGCCGGCGGGGCGGCCGGACGATCCTGCTCTCGACCCACGACTTGAAGGACGCGGAGCCGCTGTTCGACCGGCTGATGGTGCTGGCGGGCGGCCGGCTGGTGCTCGCGGGCGATGCCGACGAGCTTAGGGCCCGACACGGAAAGTCCCTGGAGGGGATCGTCGAGGAGGTGCTGGCATGACGCCGTTCTTCCGGCTCCTCTGGCGGGAGGTGCGCCAGGGGCTGCCCACCACGGCGGCCTCCGTGGTCGCCATCCTCGCGTGGTACACCTTTCTGGCCAGCCGCGTCGGCCGCTGGAACGAGGGGCTGGTCCTGGCGATGACTCAGGTGCCGCTGTGGTGGCTGCCCCTGGGAGCCTTATGGCGCACGTACCAGAGCTTCAAGAACGACCTGGACACCTCCCGCGCCTACCTGCTCCTGTCCCTGCCGGTCTACGGATGGCAGCTGGCCGGGGCCAAGCTGCTGGCGGTGTGGCTGGAGGCGGTGCTGTACGTAGGGGCGACGTTCGGCGGCATCGCGGCCATGGTGCAGGGGGTGGGCGTCCCCGGCCTGCCGCCCGACATGTCCGCCGCCGTGGCCGCCCAGTTTGTGCGCACGCTGGTGGAGACGGTGGGCCTCCTCCTGGCGATCCTGCTGGCCTTCGCGATGCCGGCGTGGCTCGTGCTGGTCCAGGCGGCATGGGGTGCCGGCCGCACCGTGCGGCGGGGGCGCCACGTCCTGATGGGCCTTGCCTTCCTCGCGGGTGCTTGGCTGTTGGTACGCGCGGCTGTCGCTGGGGCGGCCGTGCTGGACTTCCTTCCCACCGTGCCCGCCTTCCCCTACCCCGACCTCTACCGGGCGCCGGGCGGGACCTGGGCCGTCGAAACGCGCTGGCTGGCCATGCACCCGGGTCCGTGGCTGGCGGTGGTCCTGGCCACGGCGGTGGGGTTCGTCGGTACCGCTCGGGCGGTGGAACGGGCCCTCGACGCCGAGGGAGCGCGGTGGCCGGCGGTGGCAGGGGTGGCCATGGTGGCGGCCGCAGCGGCGGTCGACCTGTACCTGAACGGGGTGGGGCTCTTCGACGCCCTTCTCCAGGCGCTGGTTGGGGCCGGGACGTAGGTCGAACGCAGCCGGCCGGCAGCCGGCGATGGCCGGCCGGCGAGGCACGGCCTCCATTCCGCCCGCGGGGAGCCACGCGGCCCGAAGGGCGGGCCGGCCTAGCCGAGGAAGGATCGAAGGTGCCGGCTCACCCTTTCCACCGCATCCTTCCGGCTGGCGTACAGGACGTAGTAGCCGTCGCGTCTCGCCCTCACCAGGCCCGCATCATGAAGGATCCTGACGTGGCGGGAGATCGCGGCTTCCGACAGGCTGAGGGCCCGGGCCAGTTCCTGGGTGCTCTTGGGCCCCTCGTGGCAGAGCTTCAGGATCTGCAGGCGCGCCTCGTGGGCCAGGGCGAACAGCATGCGCTGCAGGGCAACCGGAGGCTCGGCAGGCGGTCGCAGCAGGGGCCCTTCATAAGCATAGACCAGGCATGGCTGCCACGGCGGGTCGCACTCCACGCGGGTCTTGACCCGGGTGAAGAGGCTGGGGACCAGCAGCAAGGGCCGGGTTGGGGTGACGTCGACCACGACGTGTTCGGGGAGCCGGTGGAAGATGAGAAGGTGGCGGTCGCGGACCACCCGCGCGTCGGGTGCCACCTCGTGCAGCACCGTCCACACGTCCGTCGCACGGAGTCGTTGCGAGCGCCGCTCGGCATCGGCCAGCAAGGCGGAGTGGATGCGCGCCCACTCCCCTTTGAAGGCACACTCCCAGAACTGGTCGAGCATGTCCAGAAGTCGCCGCCGCAACCGGTCGGGGCTCCGGATCAGCTCCTCGCAGGCCTCCACATACCGCGGGTCGAGACATCGGGCATGCTCAAGGAGCATCGCCTGGGTCGCGCCGTCCCGCATCACCTCGTCGAAGGTGGGATCCCGCTCTGCCTCCCATGGCGTGAACGCCCTCGCACATTCCTCCACGAAGGTCTCCAGGGGCAGCCGTTCGATGTCCGCCAGTTCCTCATGAAATGCGGGAACGCCCTCCCGCGGCCGCGGGGTGAAGAAGCCCAGTTGCCAGTCCCGATAGGCGAAGCCCAGCTTGCGAATCTCGGTGAGCAGGGAACGGGGCAGCCGCTTGCGCGTCTCTAGAACCCAGTGAAGTTGCAGGGGGTGAGCCCGCGGGTTCACGATCGCCTCGAGGGCACAAACCGCCTCGAGGAGAGGCGACAGGTGGAAGGTCACGGCCGCTTCGGGATTCGCTGGAAGCTGGATCTCGATGGTCACCGTCCGACACCATCCGTCTCGCCGTCGCGGTCCGCCACCATGCCATGGCGAGCCCGCCCAACGCCATCTGATTGCGAATTCTTCGAATGTGTTGAACCGCCGGGTGAGCACCCCATAGGCTTGTGAGCAGCGACACCGCCGAGGAGAGGCTTGTGAGCAGCGATGCCAAGGAGGTGCCCCGATGCCCGCTTCCGCCCATCCCGTGCCCAAGTGCTACCTTGTGGTGGCCTACGCACCGCCGCGGGTGTCCGCCCGCGCCGCCAACGACGCGTTCAACCGGTACATCGCCGATACCAGCCGCGGGTTGGTCCTTACCCATGACCACTTCATCCACCCGCGCGGCGGCTACGCCATCTTCGCCTGCGAGCGGGAAGTACAGGTACGGCGCGTGACGGACGCCCAAGACGAACTGCCCGGCTGGCAGGTTTCCGTCCACCCGCTCACCTTCGCCCACGATGCCGTGACCTGGCTCTACCAGAGCGACTGCACCCTGGCCTGGTACCGCGGCGGGCAGCGACTCCGGACGTGGATGAACCGGTACGAGGCGTCGGAGCATTGCCACAGACTCGAAAGCCGGCTTCCGTCCCAGGCGGATTGACCGTTCCGGCCGCGGCGGTCCACCGAACCGACGGCACCAGACTGCGAGCCTGCACCGGCCGCCGGCGGGACGTTCAACCTTCCGCCCGGCCCTCGCTCAAAGGCCCCAGCAGGAAGATCACGTTGCCATCGGGGTCGTGGAGGCTGCATGCCCGGGCACCCCAGTCCTGATCGGCCGGCTCGGTGGCGAAGGTGAGCCCCTGTTCGGCAAGCCGCCGGTACGCCGCGTCGACGTCGCCCACCCAGAAGCTGATGTGGTCGATGCCCGGCGGGTTGCCCACCAGGTCCGGGCTGCGCCGCGCACCGCCTTCGGGCCGGTTGGTCTGAAAGAGGTAGAGGCGGGCGTCGCCGGCGACCAGCAGGGCCCCCGGCGTCTCGTCCCGGCTCTCCACCCGGAATCCCAGGCGGGTGTAGAAGGACTCGGCGGCCTGAAGGTCGCGCACTGCCACGCCGACGTTGTCGATCCGCTCGACCATGGTGCATCCCCCTCCTTTGGGTGCGGTCCCACCGCACCGCCGGCGGCTTCCCGCTGCCCCCGCTGTCGGGTTGTCGTCCCCCGGGCGACGTTCGCCCGGATGGTCTCCTCGTCCTGCCGACGACGTGGGGAGCCCGCCTTCGTCATTGCACCTCCGGGGACGTCTCGACGGGAGGCCGCTGGTCGACGTAGGATCAAGGAGGAGCGGCCTCGTAGGGATCGCGAACGTTTGGGGGGACTGGCTCCCTGGGGCCGCCCCGACGTGGCCATGGCAGAACGCCCACAAGCAGAACGCCCACAACCAGAGGCAGGAGGATCGTGGTGTCTCCTTTCGCACTGGTGGTCCTCGGTGTCCTGGTTGGCGCCATCGGCACCCTGATCGGCGCCGGAGGCGGGTTCCTCCTGATCCCCGTGCTCGCCCTTCTCTACCCGACCGACGACCCCGGCACCCTCACCGGCATCTCGCTGCTGGTGGTGGCCGTCAATGCCCTCTCCGGGTCCATCGCCTATGCCCGGATGGGGCGGATCGACTTCCGGGCGGGGGCCTGGTTCGCGGCGGCGGCCATCCCGGGGGCCGTGCTCGGGGCGTGGGTTTCGACCGTGATGTCCCGGCGGCTGTTCGAGGCCCTCTTGGGGACGTTGATGGTAGCAGCGGCGGTGTGGCTGCTGGCCCGGGCCCAGCGGGCCGCGCTGGCTGACGCGGCGGGTGCAGCAGGTGCGGCGATGGCTCAAGGCACAGCGGGCACCGGCAGGGCACCGCGGGCCGACGGGGCAGCACGGGCGGCAGCCACGGCGGGTGCGACAGGCCCAGCCGGTGTACTGGGTACGGCCAATGCAACCCCCGCAGCAGACCCAGCGGGTTCCGCGGCGAAAACCGGAGCTGCCCGGTCGGCCGAGGAAGACGGGGTGGGTCCCGCCGGGCCGGCGAGCGGCGCCTCCCGCGGCCGCAGCCTGGGCCGCGGCATGGCCCTCAGCTTCCTGGTCGGCATCGTATCCAGCCTCTTGGGCATCGGTGGCGGGATCATCCACGTGCCGCTTCTGGTCGCGGTGCTGGACTACCCGGTCCACGTGGCGACGGCCACGTCCCACTTCGTGCTGGCCCTGACGGGGTGGGCGGGGGTGGCCGTCCACGCCTGGGCGGGGACGTACCACCACGGGCTCCACCGGGCGGCCTTGCTGGCGGCCGGCGTGATCCCCGGCGCCCAGGTGGGCGCGTTGCTCTCCCGCCGGGTGGACGACCGCTGGATCCTCCGGGCCCTCGCCCTGGCCCTGTTGCTGGCGGGGGTGCGGGTGCTGGCCGAGGCGGCGGGGGCGTGACCGTGGCATGGCCACGTGGCCGCGGGCGCCAGGTCCGAACGCGGCGCGAAACGCCGACGGGCGTGTTCACCGTTGGCCGCCGCCGGGCGGGAGGGGACCCCGGCCGGCTGACTGCCCCGCGGCCATGAGGACGCGCCCCCGACGACCCCGCGGGCAGCGGGCACGCCCCCACCGCTACGCGACCGTGTCGGCACGGCAACGGCCCCGACCGGCGCCCCACGACTTTCCTCGGGCCCCCCACGGGTCCCATCAGGCCCCCGCGGCTTCCCCCAGCCGCTCGATCAACCACTGGCGCAGCACGGGCACATGGCTCCGATCGGGGTTGCGGGCGGCGGTCAGCAGCACCACGGTCCCGTATCGCCGGCAGGCCGCGAGGGCGGGGGCGGTCACCTCGTCGCCGAGGGCATCCAGCTCCTCGCGGTACCGCCGGCGAAACCCGTCCCAGCGGCCCTCGGGGTCCTGGTGGTACCAGCGGCGAAGGGCATCACTGGGGGTCAGATCCTTCCACCACGCGTCCCAGGGGGCGTCTTCCTTGCGGATCCCGCGCGGCCACAGGCGGTCGACCAGCACGCGGTAGGCGCCCGGAGGCGCCGGTTCGTCCCTGTAGACGCGACCAATCCGCAAATCCAAGCCCCTTCACCTCGCCCCTCTTCCGCGCACCTCCCGTTGCGGGTCGAGACCCGCCAGGGCGCCCCCAGCGCTGCACAGCGATGCCCGGCGATACGGAACGGGAGGATCGAACCCGTTGCTCGCGGCCGCCGAGTGTCCTCCCCACCGTCTTTGTCCGACAAGACGCCCTGGGGGTCCTCCCATGGCCGGCCGCACGGCGTGGGAAACCCGCGGTGCGGCCGGTCCCGACCGGGCCGTCGCGCGGCGGCGGTCGCCGCCGAACCTTCGGCCGTGCCGCCGTGTCCCGCCCGCCCCCGTTCGTCACCCGACCAGGGCCACGGCCAGGCCGCTGGCCACCATGGCCACGGCCCAGACCAGGTCCACGTTGACCCAAGCCCGCCGTAGGAAGAACAGGCCGAACCGGTAGTACACGAGAAGCGCCACGGCCCCGGCCACCACCAGCATGCTAGCGGCGTGAACCGCCGCGGCCAGGAGCACGCCGGCCCAGGACCCCAGCCCCGAACCCAACGCGAACCCCGCCGCGGCTCCCGGCCCGGCTCCCAACCCGGACCCGGCCGCGGCCGTCCCGCCTGCTGCCGCCACGAAGGCCGACCCGTCGGCGCCGGCCAGGTGGGTGCCGTGTTCGACCCCCACCGTAGCCGCCGCGGCAGGCCTCGCCGTCGTTGCCCCGGCCGGCCCTGCCGCCGGTGCCGCAGCCGGAGCCGCCGCATCGGGTGCCGCAGGAATGGCCCCGCCCGGCCCAGGCCCCGCCCACCAGACCAGGGGTGCCAGCATCAGCCCGGCACCGTGGGCGGTGGCCATGAGGAACGACCACAGCACCAGGCCGGCGAAGCCCACCTGCATCCCCACCCGCCCCCCGGCATGGCGGGATCGGAACAGGTGGAACAGCCCGTAGCCCACCAGCAGGGCGGCCACCCCGTAGCGCAGGGGCACCGCGGGGAGCACCGCCCGGGCGCCCCACAGCAGAGCCAGGACCAGCCCCACGGACAGAGCGTGGCCCAGGCCGATGGGCAGCAGGGCCCACACCACCCGCCGCCCGCTGCGGGCCTGCATGCCCAGGGCCACGGCGAAGAGCCAACCCATGGCCGGGTTCACGCCGTGATAGGCGCCGAGCAGGACGAGAACCAGCCACGGCCAGGGACTGCCGTGGCCGGTTCCGACCGCATGGGTCAGGTGCTCGTGCACGGGGGTCGCCTCCTGACCGGCCTGGGGGCCGGTGTCGGCCCGGTCCTGGCGGCGTGGCGCCGGACCCGGCCGCCACCGGCGCGGCCGGCGTGAAGCAGGGAAGCCACCTGCGTCAGATCAGGGCGGGGCTCCCCAAGGTGTGGCGCTCCACGGGCCGTCTCTCCAGCGTGTGTCTCTCCAGGGCTCGTCTCCCCGCGGTGTCTCGGCAGGGTGTCTCGCTCCACGGTCCGCCTCGCGGGGGCGGATCTCTCCAGGGTGCGTCTCTCCGGGGTCCGTCTGCCCGGGGTTCCTCCGTCCACGGTCCCCCTCTCCAAAGCCGTCTCCCCAGGGTCCGCCCCGGCCGGCTCCATGGCGGCACGATCGACGCCGCCACGCCTCACGACGGGAAGCAGAAGGAATCGGACGAGCTGTCGCCGCCCTGGAGCCGCACCTGATGCGGCCGGCTCTCGCCGAAGTCCACGAAGAACCCGGGGTCCACCGCCAGCCCGCCGGCGGGATCCGCGTCCAGCTTGACCAGCCAGCCCCGCAGTCCCGGGTAGAACTGGTCGTCCCAGGTGCTGTAGAGGGAGTTGGTGACGTACACCCGGCGCCCGTCGCGGCTGACCTCGACCATCTGGGGACCGCCCGTCAGGGGCCCCGCCGCCGGGTGGGCCGCCCGCCGCACCACACCGCCCAGCCGCACGGAGCCCGCCAGCCTCGGGTGGAAGGGGTCCGACACGTCGTACTGGCGCAGCTCGCCGGTCCCCCAGCAGGAGACGTAGAGGAAGCGGTCGTCCAGGGACAGGTTGATGTCGGTGATGAGGGGCGGCACGGCGCCCAGGGGCTTGAGGATGTCCGGCAAGGCGTCCTTGTCCTCGGCGGGTTCGGCCGGGATCTCGATCACCTTGCGCACCGCCCAGCGGTCCCCGTCCCGGTACCAGAGCCAGACGGAGCCCGAGAGGTCCTCGACGCTGACCACCACGCCGACGAACCCGTACGCCTTGCTGGGGTCGTGGGCGGGCCGCAGCTCGAGGACCATCTGGTGCTGGTCGCCCAGGTCGACCTCCTGCACGTGCCGGCGCCGCCGCAGGTCCCAGAAGTGCAGCCGGTGCCCGTACCGCCGGTTGACCACGTCGTCCAGGTTCAGGCCGCCCTCGAATAGCGAGGGGGCGCCCCACTCGCTGGTGACCACGGTGTCGTGGCCCAGGTGCCACCAGAAGTCGTAGGCGTAGACCTGCGGGCCGCGGTCCACCTCCCAGCGGCCGAGGACGTCGAAGCTGTCGTGGTCGAGGATTAGGATGCCGCCCGGGCCGTCGCCCTCGCGGCCGCCCAGGGCGCTGACATAGATGCCGTCGGGACCGCAGTGGACGGTGTGCAGGCGGGAGTACCCGGCCCGGCGCAGGACCTCTTCCGGTTCCACCACCTTGACCAGCCGCGGCGCCGCCGGGTCGGGCTTGGTATCCAGGATGTAGATCCGGGACGAACGCAGCCCCGGCACCAGCAGGTAGCGCCGCTCCACGTGGGGGTGGGGGGCGAAGGGGCAGAGGGCCGAGCTGCAGGCGTTCCAGCCGAAGTGGTGCACCTCGTCGCCGGTGTAGGGGAAGTCAAGGGTGTGGACGACCCGGCCGTAGGTGGCGGAGCGGGGATCCACGTCGACCACGGCGAAGCCGTCGGGCCGGCCGCCGGTGCGGAGCAGGGCCACGTACGCCAAGCCCTCCCCCGGCGCCTCCATGGCGAGGCGCGGGGAGGGATAGAAGGTGGAATCCGGGCGCCAGATGGGCATGTTCGTCCCCCTTCCGGTAAGGCAAGTAACCATTAGTTAGAATACCGATAGTGTTAGTTGTCTATCAAGTGGGTAGATCCCCCTCGTGGCCCGCCGGTGGCCGGCATCGCTTATACTTACATCCTGGCAGCAGAGGGGGCATGCCCGGCTTGATGACTTTCGCAGGTTGGGAAAAAAAACCTGCCGGAGCAGAGCATTCGGGGCAGAAGGTTCCGGGCAGGGATGACAGACCCCGCCGCGAATCGTCGCCAGGGTGGTCCTTCAGCCGCGTTCCCCAAAGGGGAGCCTGCCACCGCGGACAGGCCGCCGGGACGGGATGAACCCCACACCACAGGTCGTCACCTTTCGCACCCCCACCGCCAAGGCGGTGGCCACCCTGGCATGCGGCCTGTTGATGACGGCGGTGACCGGGTTCGTCCTTCTACAGCCCGTCCCGCTGGTTGTGAAAGTCGTGGGGTGGGTGGGGATCGTCTTCTTCGGGACCTGTACGATCCTGGCCCTTCGGGCCGTCCTGTGGCCCAACCCGACCGGGCGACCGCGAAACGGGCGCCCCAACGATAATCGATAAAGCCTTCGTACTGTATCGTTCTCCGCCCCTTGACCTCACTCTAATCCGTGCCCGATGGCAGATAGGAAGGTCACGGTAGATGAAAGATATCGATGGCTACTTCCCGTCAGACAAGGATTTCTGGTTGGGTCTCTTAGTATGGAGCCCCCTGTTGCTCGTCCCATATGAGGCTATCACAGGGGGTCCGTGGCAGACTGCATCCATTGCGCTAGGTATTTACGCGTTGCTAGTTGGTTGGATCTGGCTTGACACCGGTTATCGTATTACTAAGGATTCACTGCATGTTAAGTCTGGCCCGTTTCGGTTCATCGTCCCGTTAAGGTCAATTCGCGGTGTACGACGAACCAGTAACCCGTTATCGGCACCAGCGTTATCGGTCCATCGCCTGGAGATTGCTTTAGAAAATGGTCGACTGATTTTAATTTCTCCCAAGGACAGGGAACGCTTTATTGTCATGTTACGTAGTCGGTGCCCCCACGCCCATTTCGAGGTCTAGTGCACCGGGCCTCACACGCGGTTCTGGAAGCCATAGCTGAGGCGCTTGATGCGCTTGATCTTCGTGTGGACGGGTCAGGGATTCCAGAGGCAACCGCAACAACACCCGAGAACAGCAGGGGCACCGGCTACCCTGGGCGAACCCGAAATGGCAGGACCGCCGGCGCTGGGGTGAGCATCGCCGCAGCCGGTCAACAGCCGCTGCGGCCGTTGAGCAGCCCCTGCAGCCGGTGAGCAGCCCGAGCCTACCCAGGCCCCCAGGACCGGGATCCCGGCGGCGACGACCTCGGTCGGCGCAGGACGAGCCCGCCCGGCTCCACGACATCGATGCGAGGCGGAAGGCAGCATGGCGGACGGAAACACGCGGGTGGAGAGGGAAGCCGGGGTGGAGAGGAAAGCCGGCGGGCCAGCCCCGGCCATCGACGGGTGGGCAGGCGGCTCGTCGGCACCGGGAACGGCCGCGGCACCCCCGGATGACGCCGACGCTCCCGCCTCCCTCCTGCCCTACCCCACCCGTCCCGTGGACGAGGCCCGCTACCTGGTGGCGGACCATGCCGTGGCCCGCTACCGGATCATCGTGCGCTACTTCTTCCGGCAGCACGAGCGCAGCCGGTACTGGCTGACCGCCGACGAGATCGTCGAGCACGTCCGGAGCGTCTACAGGTCCGATTACACGCTCGACGAGTGCGAGCGGGACCTCGGCCAGCTGGTGCACTGGGGCAACCTCCACGCGGAGCAGGAGCGCTCGCGGGCCCGCACCGTGGAGGAGTTCATCCGCAGACGGCTGCGGTATCGCCTGACACCCTATACCGTCGAGCTCGAACGGTTGCTGGTGCGCCTCGAGCACCCCCAGCGGCAGGGTGGCTCCCTGGATCCCGCCTACCTGGAAGGGCTGTGGGAGCGCCTGCGCCAGCTGGATCGCCTGCTCTCTACCAGGGAGCGGGCAACGGGTGCCATCACCGCCGATCTACCAGGGGGCGGCTTCAGTCTGTACGCCCGTGCCGGCGGCCACGCCGAACCGGCCGGCGCACAGCCGGTTCAACCGGCCCTGGCCCGGCCGACGGGGAATGGCATGGGTCCGATCCACGTCCATCCCGCCGATCGCTCGTTGGCCTCGGACCGGCCGGCGCTCCCCGAGGACACGGCCGATCCCCGGCGGGTGCGGGCGCTCTGGCGCGAAGCAGTGGAGTACTTCACCAAGACCCGCGATTTTGCCAATGACTACCTGTCGTCGCTGAGCGCGGCCCGTCCCCGGGACCTGCAGCAGTTCGAGGCATTCCTCTCGTACAAGGACTTGCTGGTCCAGCACCTGCGCCGGTTCGTCCAGAGTTTGATCACCCATGCCGCCCAGATCGAAGGGCTTTTGCGGCGCTGGCGGCATGAAGGCCTCCACCGGCAGCTGGCGCACCTGGCCGGCACCGCCGACGCGGAGGAACCCGATCCGGTCACCGGCCGGCCGCGGGATCTCGACGCCTGTATCCGCCAGCGGCTGGAGGAGTTGGTCTCCCTGGAGAACTGGTTCTGCGACCGCAGTGGCGTCGACGTGCTGCAGCGAGCCACGGTCGACGCCATCGAGTGGATCGTCCGGCAGACCCAGCGCTGGATCGACTACCGGCGGGGCGGCGCCAGTCTCCAGCGCGACCTGGAGGCACTGGCGATCGCCTTCGGTCGGTGCCGGGACGTGGACGAGGCCCGCCGTCTGGCCGGTCTCGCCTTCGGCTCCCCGGGCACCCGGCACATCCACGGGGCCGAACCCCGCTCCGTGCCGGTCGATCGCGACGTCTGGCGGGATGCCGAACCGGTGCCGGTGGAACTGGTGCCCATCGCCCGCGGCCGCCGGGAGCGGGGCCGCTCCGAGGCGGTGCCCGATCGCCGCACGGAACGGGAGGCGGTGCTGCATCGCGAGCGCCTGCGCCAGCAGGAGGAGGCGGCGTTGTGGGACGCGATCTTCTCCGGGCCCGTCCTCGACCTGTCCGAGGTGCACCTCGAACGGCCCGAGCTGCGGGAACGCTTGCTAGCCGTGCTGGTACGCTGCATGCAGTCGCCCGACCGGGCAACGGTCGCCTCCGACGGGTCCCGGATCGAGCTGGTGGGCTCCGTCCCCGGCGAGGCGGGCCGGCTGGTCGCTCCCGACGGGGTTCTGCACCTGGGCCGCTACCGCCTGCGGCGCCTTCCGCCTCGCCGGCTCCCCCCGCCTCGCCGGCTCCCCCCGCCGCCGCGCCGGCCGAACCGGGAGGCCCCGACCGGATGAAGGCCGCGACGTGGCAGGGCAGCCGGCGACGGAGGCAAGCGTCTCAGCGAGGATCCCTTTGTCCGCTGAACGCCCGGCGGCCGCGACGGCAGCGCGCCCAGCACCCCGAACGCTCCGGAACGCGCCACGCGTTCCGCGCAGGCGACCTCCACGCGGAGGGTGGCGACGATCGGTGCCAGATCGCGGCGGGCCGATCCGCGGTCGACGAGCGAGGGGGGAGCGCATGACGAGCCCGAACCCGAATGCGGTTGGAAGTGGGGCCCGCAGGGAACGCGGAGAACGCCAGGCGGCCGCCATCGATCTCCTCGACCGCCCGGCGGTGCACCTCGCCGAGGATCCGATGGCCTTCCGACGCATCCGCATGCACCTGGGCGAGCTCCGGCAGTGGTTCGACCGCCGCTGCCGCTGGCCGCTGCTGGCCACCCGCGAGCTGATCCGCCTGGTCAAGATCCCGGCCTGGACGAGGGTGGGACACGGCCTCCCCGACCTCCAGCACCCCCTGGACTATGAGCTCTTCACCTGGGTGCTGTGGTACGCGGCCGGCGATCACTCCGAGCAATTCCTCCTCTCCGAGCTGGTCGTCGAGATCGAGGCCCGTGCCAACGCCGCGGCCGGAGAGCGGCATGTCGACTTCGACGACTACGTGCACCGCCAGGCCATGGTGCGGGCGCTGCGAGCCCACGAGCGGCTGGGCACGCTGCGGCGGATCGACGGCGACCCCAACGCCTGGATGAACCGGGGCGAGGGCGGCAACGGGCTCTACGAGTTCGGCCCCCTGGCCTACCGCTGGCTGGTGTCCCTCCGCCGCGAGGGACTGGAGCGGCTGCTCGCCCGGGACGACCCGGCGACGGAGGTCGCCGTCGAGACGGACTTGCCGCCGCGAGTGCGCCTCTACCGCGGGCTGCTGCTCGACCCGGCCGTGTACCGGGCGGATGACCCGGAGGCTTTCCGGCTGCTGCTCGACCGCCACGAGCGGCGGCGCATCGCCGACGAGCTGTTCGACGTGACGGGCTGGGAGCTGGAGGTGACGGGCGCCTACGCCTCCCTGGTGCGTCCGAACGGTTCCGCCGGCCGCCACGGCGAGCTCTTCCCCGCCCGGCGGGCCCGCACCGATCTGGTGCTCCTGATCTGCACCGCCGTGCACGAGGCGGTAAACGGGTCCGAAGATGTGGAGGCTCCCGGTGGTTTCGGCCGATCCGCCCCTGCGAAGGGCATCGGCGCGGCCTGGCGGTGTGGGGAACCCGATAACCAGGGCTGCGTCGTCCTGACGGAGGCCCAACTGGAACGCCTCGTCGTCGCCCTGGCCGACCGCTACCGGACCTACTGGGGCACCACCCTGGCCGGCCACTCCACCGCGGGGCTGCTGCGCGAGGTCCTGGAGGAGATGCGCACCTGGGATCTCCTGCGCGGGCCCGATGCCCACGGGTGCTACCGCATCCTGCCCCTGGCCTCCCGCTTCCGCGGCCAGTACGCGGAGGAACCGGCGGAGCCCGAGGACCTAGGGCGAGAACCGGCCGATCCCTCAGGAGGTGGCCGCCCGTGACCCTCGGCGTGCGCGACCTCGCCACCGGCGAGGAGCTACTGGTGGAACGCCTGGAGGAGCTCAATCGCCGCAGCGGCGCAGCGCGCTGGCGGCCGCGGCGCCTCATCCTGATCAACTGGTGGCTCTTCGACGAGCAGGTGTTCCACTTCGCCCAGGGCCGCCTGGTCCTCCACGGTCGCAACGCCTCGGGCAAGTCCACCGTGCTGGCCGCGGCCATCACCCTCGTCCTCGACGGCAACAAGAGCCCCGAGCGCATGGACACCTTCGGCGGGCGCGGGCGCAGCGTGCGTTACTACCTGGTGGGGGATCCGGACGCCACCCCGGAATCGGCCTTCTACCACGAAAGCCGCACCGGTTACGTGGCCCTGGAGTTTCAGTACGGTGCCTCCGCCCGCACCCTGACGGTGGGCGTCGGCCTGTACACCCACCGCAACCGGCCGGGCGGCGAGGTCGACTTCTGGGGCTTCAGCATCGAAGACGGCCGGCGCCTGGGCGTCGATCTTGCGCTCTACGACGAGCAGCGGGTCCCGCTATCCTGGCGCGCCCTCGCGGAGCGCATCGGTATGGGCGGTCGCGTGGTGCGGAGCGTAGCGGAGTACAAGCGGCTCGTCAACCGGCTGGTCTTCGGCTTCCCCGACGAAGCCGACTACGACGACCTGCTGTCCTTGCTGCTGCAGCTACGCAGCCCCAAGCTGAACAAGGACGTGCGCCCGTCGGACGTCTGCGAGACCCTGCGCACCGCCCTCCCTCCCCTCGAGGAAGGCCTGCTCGACCAGGTCTCGTCCACCATCGAGCGGATCGACGACTGCCTGGACCGGCTGGCGGAGACGGACGAACAGGCCCGGGCCGCCCGCGCGGTCGACCAGGCCCTGGGCAACTACCTGAACTACGTGGCGCAGGAGGCGGCGGTCAAGTTCGACGCCGCTCGGGCTCACCGGCGGGAGGTCGAGGCCCGGCGAGACGTTCTGGAAGCTCACCTGACCACCGAACGAGCCCGTCATCGCAGCCGTTCGGCCCTGCACGAGCGGGTGCGGCAGCGACTGGCGGTGGTCGAGGAGGAGTTGCGCACCCTTCAAGCCCATGAGGTCTTCCGGACCGAAGAGGACCTCGGCCGTGCCCGGGAGGAGCTGGCCCGGGCGCGGCAGTGACGGGACGAGACCCGGGCCGCCCGTGAGCGGGCCGCCACCGACGGGCGACGGCGGGCCTCCCAGGCGCGAGCGACCGAGGCGGCTTGGCACGAAGAAGTCCAGGCCCTGAGCCGGCTGTTGGCCCAGGCCGCCGAGCATGCCCGCGCCGCCGGCTGGGCGGCGGCGCGCGACGTGGTCGCTCACCTCACCCGGGCCGTCGGGGAGCTCCGTCCCCCCTCCGCGGACGAACCCGCCCCGGGTCTCGAGGCCGAAGCGGCCCAAAGGGAAGCGGCCGTGGAAGCGGCGGTGGCTGGCGAGGGACCGGCGGTCCCGGACCTCGGGGCCGAGGCCGAGCGCCGCCGGGAAGCCCTCCGGGCCGTCTTGCGTGCCCGCCAGGAAGTGGCCCGGGCGGAACGGGAGCGGGAGACGCAGTTCGCCCTGCTCGAACAGGCCCGCGAGACCTTCCGCCGGGCGGTGGACGAAGCCCGCGCCGCCGAGGGCCACCTCGAGGCCCTTCAGGACCAAGCGGCCGCGGTCCTGCATGCCTGGCGGGAGCAGGCCCGGCGGGCCTCCGTCCCCGACTTCGTCCTGGCGGCAGCCATCCGCGGCATCCGGGAGTTCCCCGACGTCCAGCCCGTCGTCGACCGGCTGCGGGATCCCTTGGTGGACTGGATCGAACGGGAGCGCCAAGCCCTCGACGAGGAGATCGCCCGCTTGCGGGGCGAACGGCTGGAACCCCAGCGCCGGGCCCGCGAGCTGGAGGCCGAGATCCGACGCCTGCGGGAGGAAAGGGACGTGCCGCCTCCGCGTGCCGCGGCCACCGAGCGGGCGCGGGCGCGGCTGCGGGAGGCCGGCATTCCCGCCCACCCCCTGTACAGCGTCTGCGACTTCGCAGAAGGACTCTCGGAGGCCGAGCAGCTCGCCATCGAGCGCGCCCTGGAGGACACCGGGTTGCTGGACGCCCTCGTCGTCCCTGCCCGCCGGGTCGGCGAGGTGAAGGCCCTGCTCGCCGATCCCCGACTGGCGGATCGCTGGATCGAGCCCCGGCCCCAGGTGCTGGGGTATACCCTGGCCGAATGGCTCCGCCCGGCCCTGCCGCCAGGCACCGAGGGGCTCACCGCCGCCGACGTCATCGCAGCCCTCCGGTCCGTGGTGTGGGGACTGCCGTCGGGGCCGTCTGTTCCCGGTCCCGGAACCGTGACGGGAGGGGCGGCCGTTGGAGCTCCGGATGCTCGGGATGCGGGTGCCGGGTCGGCTTCGGACGCAGGGAGGGGAGCCGCGGCCGGCCCGGCGGCGGCCGCCGGCGCGGCGGCCGCCACCGGAGCCACCGGCGCAACGGAGGCCATGGCCGCCGTGGATGCCTCCGGCGCCTGGCGCCTCGGCATCCTGGCCGGTTCGTCGGAACGGCCGGAGGCCGCCCGGCCCCGATACATCGGCGAGGGCAACCGGCGCGCCTATCGTCGCCGCCGCCTGGACGAGCTGGAAGGGGAGCTGGCCGCCACGCAGCGGGAGATGGCCCGCCTCGACGGCGAGATCGCGGCGCGAGCGGCCGAGCGGGCGGACCTGGATGAAGACCGGCGCGCCCTGGAACGGCTGGATCTCTGGTCCCAGCTGGTGCACGCCGCCCAGCGCCGCCGCGCGGCCGGGGAGGCGCGCGCCGCGGCCGATAGGCGCGTGCAGGAGGCGCAGTCCCAGGAGGCCTGGGCACGGGCGCGCTGGGAGGAAGCCCACGCGGACTACCTGCGGCGGCTCGAGCCCATCCCCGAGGCCCGGGGCCGGGACGAAGACGGGCTCCATGCCATGCTGCGGGCCACCGAGCACGTGACCCGCGATCTGCAGCTGGTCGCTGAGCGGCTCCGCAACCTGCACCGCCGGGCCCGGGAGATCCGCCAGTGGTGGGAGGAACACCGCCGCGCCCGGGCCGAGCAGGCGCGGCTGGAGCGCCGCCTGCGGGACGACGAGGCCGAGGTGGCGCGCCGCGAGGCCCACTGCCGGCTGCTCGAGCAGCGCCTGCAGGCCATGGGGATCGACGAGCTGCGTGCCCGTATCCGCCGGGTTACCCGCCGGCGCCACCTCCTGCAGCGGGCCGACCGGCGGATGGCGACGCTGCTTGCTGCGCTGGGCGAGCGCCTCCGTCACCAGGAGGAACGCTTTCGCGAGGCGGAAGCCGCCCTCGCCGAGGCCCGGGAGCGAGAGGCCCACTGGCAGGCGGAGCTGCGCCAGCGCCTGCTGGCGCACCCTTCCCTGGCCGAGGCCCTGGCCCTGTTCGACGGCGACGCGCCGGGAGACACCGAAGGACCGGCCCGGGCCGCCGCCTATCTCTTGCGTTTCCGCCGCTCGCAAGAAGAGAGGCGCGAGCGGTACGTGGAGGAGGATCGGCAAAAGGCCTTCAACCAGCTGAGCCACGTCTTCCAGCAGGAACGGGGCGCCCTCGCAGGCTACCTGCCCGAGCTGGACGGTTCTACCGGCCTGGTCACCTTCCGCGAGCAGGGCCGCATGCTACGGCCCCATGAGCTGGTGGCCGAGCTGGAGCAGCGGCGCCGCTTCGAACAACAGTTGCTGGAACAGGAAGAGCGGAAGCTCTACGAGGACGTCATCCTCCGCCGCCTGGCCGCGGAGATTCGCCGGAAGATCGCCCGCGCCGAGCGATGGCTGGCCGAGGTCAACCGGCTCCTGGCGGAGCGGCCCCTGCATGGGGGCGAGGTCCTCTCCCTGGACTGGCGGCCGCGCCTCCGCGACCGCAGCGGGTCCACGTCCGGGAATCTTCAGCGGCTCGTGGAACTGATCCGCCGGGACGCCGACACGCTGACCCGGGAGGAGGTCGAGGAGCTGATCGGCCACTTCCGGGACAACGTCAACCGCATCCGCGAACAGGAGCGCGGTAACGTGCTGGCGGAAGGTTTCCGCGCCGCCCTGGAGCGGGTGCTGGACTACCGGGAGTGGTTCGACTTCACCCTGCGGACCCGGCGCCCGGGCGAGCCCGTACGGGAGCTGACCGACCAGCGGTTCGCCTCCCGCAGCGGCGCCGAGAAGTCCCTGGCGGTGTTCGTCCCCCTGCTGGCGGCGGTCCATGCGCGGTATCAGGCGGCCCGGCCCGACGCGCCGAGGCTGGTGGGGCTGGACGAGGCCTTCGCCGGCGTCGACGAGGGCAACATCCAGGCGATGTTCCGGCTGATGGTGGAACTCGATTTCGCCTGGATCATGACCAGCGAGAAGCTCCGCGGCGAGGGCGCCGCCCTGCCCGCCTGCGCCACCTACACCATGGTGCCGGGGGAGGGGATCGTCGTGCCGGTCCTCAGCGTGTGGGACGGCGAGCGTCGGTTGGAGGGCCTCGACGCCGGCGCTGGGCCGGACGAGGTACCGGGCGACGAAGAACCGGGCCAGCAGGCGGCGGAGCCCACCCCACAGACTGGGACACGCCCGGAGGCCGGCCGGGCCGGCTGGTCCACCCTCACCCCGTCATGAGCAGGACGACGGCAGGGAGAACGAAGGGTGACCCGACACCGACCCACGCGGGCACGACCGCCGCCTGCACACACCCCTCCGGCCACGTCCACGGCTTGCGTAGGCCACACCTGCAAGCTCGGGGACCCGAACCGCGAGAGGGACGGGTACGGCGACGAGCGAACGGCAGTGCCAACGGGAGGGGGACAGGCATGGGATGGAAATGGGTACGGGCACGGGCATGGGGACGGGTCGGGGCATGGGAATGGGGACGGGAAGGGCAACGGCCATGAGGGACGCCAACCCACCCTCGCACGACGAAATCGTCACGATCCGGCAAGTCGCAGAGCGGTCACCGGTTCCGGCCCCGTCGGCGGCGGCGATCGCGACGCCTGCGACACCGGGTCCCGCGGCACCGCGGCCGGCGGCCGTGCCGCAGGGGACGGCGGCACCCGGCGGGCCTGAAGACGACGCCGGTTCAACCGACCCGGGCCCCGGGTCCGGCGCCCGGGCGGCCGCAGCCTTTTTCCGCCGGCAGGAAGCGTGGCGCGGGATCCTGACCGCTGCCCGCGAGACCTGCGCGCGACTGGGCAGGGTCGGTGGCACCGTCGCCATCGCCGCGGCTGACGAAGCCGCCTGGTGGGCCCTGGCGAGCTTGCTGGGCCGCGATCCGCGGATCCCGCGCAGACGGCGGCTCGTCCCCCCGACGCAGCGCCGAGAGGCGCAGCCGGAAGCGGTCCGGGTCGCCCTCGCCGAACTCGACCGGGCGCTCCGACGGAGCCGCTTCCGCTGCGGCCTGCTGGAGGCCCTGGAAGCGTACTTCGCTGAACCCGTGGAGAGCCGGCCGCAACGCCGCGCGCGGGAGCTGGGCTCTTGGCAAGACTTCCTGCGGGAGGCCGAAGGCTGGTTCACCTCGGAACCGGCCCGCCGCTGGTGGGAGGGCGTGGCCCGCGGCGAGGCGCCTGGCGCCCGGCAGGTCCGCCGGGACTGGAATCGCGGGGGCGACTCTCGGGCGGCCCTGCGGCGGGCGGTCTGGCACGTGGCCCGGGCGCTGAACGAGCTACCGGCTTTGCAGGGACGGCCGGAGGGACCCGAACGGTCCTCCCGGTCGTCGACGACCCCATGGGGAGCCACAGGCTCTGCCCCCATGGCGCCACCATCGGCCGAACCGCTGGCCCTCTTCGCCCACCGGGTATGCGGCGATCCCCATGCCCTGGATCCGGATACGCCTGCGGGCCGGCTCCTGCTGCAAGCCCTGACGGTCGTGCTGCCGGAGGCCGGCGACCTCGGCCGCGGCCTGACATCGCCGGCCCTGCGCCGCAACGTGTTGCTGGAGGCGGCCGGCCTCGCCGCCGACGACACTTCCTCCACGGTCGCCGCCTTCCACCTGCGCGCCGTGCTGCCGGACCCTAGGAGGGCGCCGCCTCGCGACGGTTCACCCCGGCCGGTCGAGGCCGGCGGGGCCGCGAACCGGGACCCGGGTTGGATCGAGGACCCGGTGGCCGCAGCGGCTTGCGCCACCGGCACGGTCGTCGTCTGGCCGCTGCGGGAGATCCGCCGGCGGCCTCGCTTCTTCGCCGCCGGTGGCGCCGCCTACGCGGTCGAGAACCCGCAGGTCTTCCAGGCGCTGGTGGATACCCTCGTCCGGCGGCGGGAGGCGAACCTGTCCGATGACGAGGGGGGGCCCCGCGGTGGGCCGTCGTTGCTCTGCACCAGCGGCCGGCTGAGCCTCGCTGCGGTCCTTTTGCTGGATCGCCTCATCGGACGCACAGGCCCCGGCACCCCGGCACCCCATCAACCGGCGCGGCACCGAGCGACCGGATCCGACCCGCGTCTGGGTGCCGGGCCAGGGCCGTGCCCGGAGCGGGCACGACTGTACTACTCGGGCGACTTCGACGTCGCCGGCCTGGAGATCGCCTACAGCGTCATTACCCGCTACGGCGCGGCCGCGTGCCCGTGGCGCATGACCGCCGCCGACTACCGCCATGCCCTGGCCGCGACGGCTGGTGACGCCGGCGCCCGCCGGTTCGACCCCGGCGAGCGCCGGCGCCTTGAGCGCCTACGCGCCCGTGGTTTCCTGCCCGAGCTGATCGACGAGATGCTCGCCGTGGGCCACCCTGCGTACCAGGAGGGCCTGATCGATCGGTTGCTGGCCGATCTCCTGGCGGCGGTCCACGCCGGGATGGCCATCCCCCACCCACACCCCTGACCATGTTGACCACGACGCGGAACATCAACGACGCGGAACACAGAGTGGAACGCGTTTCGAATGGAACCTCATGTACTGCAGACAAGGACGAGACTGAAAGAAGACGTTCAGGCTGGCCGGTGCAGAGATGGGGGGAGCCAGATGCGGCGTGTTGTTCGGTGGTTTGGCGTAGTCGCCGTGTTGCTGGCCATCATCGTGGCCAACCTGGCGGCGCTACCAACCGTCGCGGTGATGGTGACCCTCGGCCTCGCCGTCGGCATCGTCACCGCCCGCGCCCGCAGGGAAGCCCTGACGGTCCTGGCCCTCGTATGGGTGGTCAGCGCGATCCTGGCCGCGTGGCTCTGGCGCGCCGGCTTTCAACGAGCGGACGCCAACCTGCCGGAGTCGCCCTGGACCGGTCTGTGGTGGCCCCTGGCGGCGATCGCGGCGGGTTCTCTGGTGACCTTCGCAGGTGTATACCTGAAGCAGCTGCGAGAGCTCGACGATCGCCAGCACTAATACCCATTCTTTGCGGTCATCGCGCGATCGCGGCCTCCCAATCCCGCCGCAGGATGGCGTATAGACACAGGTCGATGAACCGCCCCTTGCTGTACATCACCTCCCGCAGCAGCCCCTCGTGCCGCATGCCGGCCTTCTCCATCACCCGCGCCGACGCCCGGTTCTCCGGGATGCAGCGCGCCTCGATGCGGTTGAGCCCCATCCTTCTGAACCCGTAGTCAACGAGGGTGCAGACGGCCTCCGTCATCAGGCCGCGGCCCCAGTAGGATCGGCCCATGGCGTAGCCGAGCTCGGCCCGGGCGTGCTGGGGCGCCCAGGCGACGAAATCCACGGTCCCGATCACCCGCCCCGTCTCCCGCAGGACCATGGCCCAGGGGGCATTCCGGTCGTCCCGGTAGGCCCGGACCATGGCTTCCACGAAGGTCCGGCTGTCTTCGAGACTCCGGTGGGCCTCCCAGGTGGTATACCGGGCCACCTCCGGGTCCGACGCATAGGCGTAGACGTCGTCGACATCGTCCAAGGTCAACGGGCGGAGGATCAGGCGGGGCGTCTCCAGCACCGGCAGGTTGCGGAAGAATCCTTCACGAACGGAGGGGTCCGGCGCCGGGCCGGAGGACTGCGTCGTCAACCGGTCGCCTTGATCGGGTCCACCGGCCTCCCGGTTGGCTTCATCCAAACCATCCATGCTGGACGACCTCCTCTCCCAGGGGGTCGTGGGTGCGCTTGTTGGGTTGCCCCTATGGTACACCCCAGGGCCTCCTTCGAGAACGCTAACGCAAACACGCCACGGAGCGAGCCCATGACGTGGCTCGCCCCGTGCTCCGCCGCTCGCCCTGTCTGGCTTTCGGCACCGCCGGGCCTTCCGTGCTCAGCGGCCCGCCCCAACCGCCTCCGTCGAAGGCGATGCCGGCTGCCCCGTGCCCTCTCCGTCCCCTTGGTTCTCGATGACGATCCGCAGGCGGTTGTAGTTGCGACCCCGGCCGTCGGGCTTGTAGTTCTTCTCCACCAGGCCCTTGACGTCGACGGCGAAGAAGGCGACCTCCGTCGTCCGGTCGATGCGGATCTCCTGGGGCCGGTCTCGCACCCCCGCCGCTTGGTAGCGGGCGGACTGGAACGCGATGCGGGACCCGTCCAGAGTGTAGTACACGTCCGCCGGTTCGCTGGTGTGGAACCGCAGCCGCACCGGGCCCGTGAACACCAGCGTCTGGTCGTCGGCCTCGTCGAACCGGACCTCCTGGCGATCCCCCTCGCCCAGGGCGCCCGCCGCCGACCGGGTTCCCGCTTCCGGCAGGATCTCGAGCCACGAGCAGGGGCGCTGGCGGTCGCTATGGAGGGAAGACCGTGCCCACGGCGCGAACGGTGTCGACGCCTCCCGTCGATTTCCGCCCCCGTCGTTGCAAGATCGGGTTGCTCAAAGGGGCACCCCGCCCGTGTTCCACGTCGAGGCGAGCCGATCGCCACCCCGTCCCGTCTGGGGAACCTGGGACCTGCCCTGATCGGGAACTCCGCGCTCCCGATTGGCGTCTCACGATCGACGGGAGATCACCGGGGATTTGCGGCCCAAGGAGCGAGAGGAGGGGTTTCCCTGCCCCGGCGAGCGAGAGGAGGGCTTTTGGTCCCTCAGCGGCGCGTGCCCCACCGGTCGGGGCTCTGCCGCATCCTCATCGCGTTGACGTTGGCGGCCGTGCTCGGCCTTCCGATCGCCTGGCGGGCCGCGGCGGCGGGAGACCCGCAGACGGGGGTTCCGTCCGAGGTGGAACAGGCGGTTCGTAGCGACCTGGCCCGTTGGGTGGGTGTGCTCGCCAGCGATCCCCACTCCCGCGCCCACGGCGTGGAGGATCCCGCCCGCTACTCCCTCGGCGATGGCTACCGGCTCTACCGCGTCAGCCGGTTCGTCCGGGAGGGTGGCGTGGCCACGACCCTGGACCAGTTCACCGAAGCCCAGGACGTGTACCGGTTCGTCGTCAACCTGGACGGGAGGCCGTTGGGGATCGCCGAGGTGCAGCGGCAGGGCGGCCGATGGGCCGTCGTGGGCGTCGGCTACGACGGTCCCGTCGAGACCGCCGGCAACGGCGGCACCGCCACGGGTGGCTTCGCGGACCGCTTGGCCAGGGCACGGGCCTTGTTGGCCGAACGGGGGCTTCTGGCCGACGTGCGGTGGGTCGACCATCCGCCGTATCTCACCGGCCTGGCCGGAAGCGACGGTGAGGACAGCTCGTTCATCAGCCTGGGGAACCACCTCGGACTCGCCGAGGGGCACGTCACGAGCCTGGCCGACGTGAGCGCCCGGATCCACCAGGCGGCGGGCACGGATGCGAACGGCACGGATGCGAAGTCGCCGCCCACGACCCCGGACCCCCTGGCGACGGCCCTCGCCGGCGTGGGGGTGCTGGGCGCCGCCGTGGGGGTCGGCGGCTACCTCTGGCTCCGGCGGGCGTCGGGCTAGGACCGTCCCACCCGAAGGACCGGCACAGGTGAACACGGCCGCCCTCCCGAACCGGCCTCCCGCAGCCACGGGCCGCACCGGTCACGAGATTCGGGGCCCGTCCACGGTCATCGCCTCGAGGTGGGGTGACGTCGGGATGGGCGGTCGCCACCATGCGCTGACAATGCCCACCGCCCCATGCGCGCAGGACCTCACCACGCGTTGGCGTAGAGGGTGTGCGGAAGGGGGAACGGGCACGGTGGAGCCGAGGGCACGGCGGGGCATCGTCGCGCTACCGATTGCGATGACGGTCAGGCGGTTTCTCCGGGAATACGCCAGTCATCTCGCCCCCTCGACCCGGGCGCGGTATGCGGATGCCGTGGACATGCTTGAGACCTACCTCACCTCGCAGGCTCCACCCATCCGCCACTGGGACCAGGTCACGCCGCTGACGTGGCGCGGGTTCCTCGGCGACTTCTATCTGCACAAGGTCGCTGCGTCGCCCACGGAAGCACATAGGCTCCTGTCTGCCTACCGGGTCCTGACCCGCTGGGTCGACAAGCAATACAGTGTCGCTACGTACCCCACCTACGCGGTGGTCTATGAGGAATACCGGCGAACTCTCCCCAAGGCGATCGGAGCAGCGCGGCGCATCGCCGAGTGGCTTACCCAGCAGGAGTGGGAGAAGTGGCTGCGCCATGAAAGGCAGGCCCAGGTCGAGTCCATGCATGCCCTGCTGACCTTCCTCAACAATCGCCTTGGCAGGCCGGAAGACGACAACGCTGCCCCGACGGCGGCGGGCCTGGCACCGCAGGACCGGGACCTGTTGATCCGCATGTTGCGTGCGGTGCTCAGCGGCAGCCCGGCAGGCGCACCGGACCGCATCGATCTGCCAGCGTCGCGGCCTCCCGCAAGCAATGCGCGTGCGTCTGTGCTCCAGGGTCTTTGGCAGGTTCGTGAGGTGCGCGACGGCGCCCTCGTGCTCGAAGCCCTTGACGTCGAGGAAGTGGTGGAGGCGGGCGAGGGCAACGAGCTGGCGGAACGGGAACGGGAGGCGCCTCCGGGGTGTCCTGGTCGAGAACATGGAGAGGCAGGCACCCGAACGAACGACGGTGCGGCGGTGCTCGACGAACGCGGCACACCCCCGAGCGACGACAGTCAGACCGCCGTGCGGGCCGCGGGCGGCGCGCCGGGGACCGATCCGACAGACCGGTCCCGCGTCACCGTGGACATGCCAACCGAGATCGCGGCGCTCTTCGAACCCGGCTTCACGCTCGTCGCGACCCTCTCCTGCACCGGCGAGCGAGGTCGATTGGTCGGGGTCGGGCCGGTCTACCCCGATTGATCCGCCTTACACCTTCTCCGGCGCTCGCTCCCGCTGCCGGCCCCGGCCCCACAGGCGCCGGGCGATGGGCTCCCGCCCTGCGGCGGCGGAGGCGCCGGCGCCGTCCCCTTCGTGGTGGGGATCCCCGTCGCGGCCGATCTCGTCCGACGCCGTCCCCGTGGCCGCCTCCCGGGCCTCCGTCTCCGTTCGCGCCGCCCACGGATCCCGCGCCGCCACGGGCTTGGGGCGCTCATAGATCACGGGAGCCACCCGCACGTCCACCAGCACGGGACCGTCGACCCGCAGCGCCCGCTCCAGGGTCGGTTCCAGCTCCCGCACCCGTTCGACCCGGATCCCCCGCCCGCCCGCCGTCTCGGCAAAGGCCGCAAAGTCCGGGTTGACGAACCGGGTCCCGAAGGGTTGCACCCGGGCCCGCGCCTGCAGCTCTTCCTCCTCGGCGTAGCGACCGTCGTTGCAGACGATCACGGTGATCGGCAGCTTCTCGCGCACGGCGGTGGTGAACTCGGTCAGGGTCATGCCCAGGCCGCCGTCCCCGGCCAGGGCCACCACCGGCCGGCGCGGGGCGGCCAGGGCCGCGCCGATGGCCGCCGGCAGGGCGAAGCCCACCGTCCGCCAGTGGCCCGACACCAGGACCGTGTGGCGGTCGGGGAAGAAGTAGCGCCCGAACCAGTAGGTGTGCTGGCCGGTATCGACGCAGATCACCGCCTCGGGGTCGAGGACGCCGGCCAGGGTCGTCATCAGGGCGGCGGGGTGCACGCCCTCCCCGTGCCCCTCGGCGGCGGCGTCGGCCCGGCGCAGCTCCTCGTGCCAGCCTGCCCGCGCCCGCACCCAGAAGGCGCGCCAGCCGGGCCGCTCCTGGGCCCTGAGCCCGTCCCGGAGCGCGCCCAGCACGGCTTCGGCCGTCCCGGGCAGGGCCACTTCGACCGGGAAGGTCATGCCCAGGTGGGCCCGGCGGCTGTCCACCTGGATTACCTTCAGCCCCCGGGGGACGAAGGCGGGCTGCCACCAGGTGCTGCCCACCACCAGCGCCACGTCGGCCGCGCCCAGCACGTCGGCCGCGGCCTGGGTCCCCGCCTCGCCGATGACGCCGCAATAGTGGGCGTGCTCCCCCGGGACGGCGCCGAGTCCGGGCAAGGTGCAAAGGACCGGCGCATCGAGCTGCTCGGCCAGCGCCAGCACCGCCTGCCGCGCCGGCCGCGCTCCCCGGCCCGCCAGGATCACCGGCCGGGCGGCGGTGCGCAGCAGGTGCAGGGCCGCGTCCAGGTCCCGGGCATCGGGCGCGGGCTGCCTGGTCAGGTAGTCGGGCTTGCCGGTCGTCTTGGCGCCGGCCACCTCCTCCCGCTGCAGGTCCACGGGCAGGCCCACCCGCGCCGGGCCCGGCCGCTCGTGGGCGGCCCGCAGGGCCGCCGGCAGGATGCGGGTCACCTGCGGGGCCGCGGTCAGGGTGTGGTTGAAGACCGTGGCGTCCGTGTACACGAGGTCGAGGTTGGCGTCCTGGGGCCAGTGGGTGGCCACCTTACGGGTCGGCAGCCCTCCCGTCAGCGCCAGCAGGGGTACCCGGTCCAGGGCCGCGTCGTAGACGCCGTTGAGCATCTGGATCGCCCCCGGCCCGGCATCGCTGACGCAGGCCGCGGCCCGCCCGCTCAACTTGGCGTACGCCGAGGCCATCAGGGCCGCCGCGCCCTCGTGGCGGGTGGGGATGAACCGGGGCCGCTGTTTCTGGCGCAAGGCCTCCAGCAGCGGGATGACCGAGTCCCCCGGCACCCCGAACACGTAAGGCACGTCCCAGGCCGCCAGCTCGCCGGCGACGTAGTCGGCGACGGTCATGCGGTCGGTTGCCATCGGTCGCTCCCCCTCGACTGCCATCGCTGGTGTCACTACCCTCTCGGCCCCTATCGCTGCCCTTGCGGTCGCCGCTGCGGGGACTTAAGTCCACCCCCGCCGCCACCGCCGCCCGCAGGTCGGCCTCCAGGTTGCCGGGGCAAAACTTCACCCCGATCGGCGCGCCGCCGCCGGCCCGATGGTCAGCCGCGTGTCCACGTCGGGCTCGGCGCGGGGCAGGCGGCCGATCTGGGCGGGGACGAACACCAGCTGCTCGAACTGCGGCCACGGCCGGGTGGCGCCGTAGGGGCGCGTGAAGGGCTTGCCCGTCTCCGCCCGCCGCATGATGGCCAGCATCTGCTCGGGATCTGTGTTGCGCATGCGGACCGGCCACTGGAGCACCTGGTTCCGATCCTGGGGACCGCTGAGCACGGCCACAATGAGGCGGTTGAAGATGTGGGGAGGCGTCAAGTCTGCGGCTGGATTAGGAACCTGGGATGGTTCGGCGTCCTGGATCGCGTCCCGTCAAGGGGTGTAAATTCGCTCCCCGTCGGGTTGGGTGATGTCAGGAACCCCTCACCACCTCCTCCAGATTGTCCCTTTCCGTAGACGGGTCCGCTGGCGCCAGCTTCGCCATCGATGCGGGACTGAAGTCCTTGCGGGAGGCGATCCATTCGTCGTGCTGCTCTTCGAGGACGGCGCCCAGGAGTCGTAACGCGGCAGCCACGTTCGGGAAGATCCCCACGACGTCACACCGTCGCGCCAGTTCCCGGTTCAAGCGCTCCAGGACGTTGGTGGAGTGGATCCGTCGCCAATGTTCGGCTGGGAAGGCCATGTAGGCCAAGACGTCGTTCTCGGCCTCGTGCAACAACGCTGCGACCTTGGGGTACCGTGCCCCCAGTTCGTCGGCCACCTGCTGGAGCCGCTGCCGGGCCGTGACCGCGTCCGGCTGGGCGAAGATGCTGCGGACCTGGGCGGCCACCGCCGGCTGGGCGTACTTGGGGACCCGGGCCAGGAGGTTCCGCATGAAGTGAACCCGGCACCGCTGCCAGCTCGCCCCCGTCAGCACGTCGGCAATGGCCCGCTTCAGGCCCTCGTGGGCGTCGGAGATGGCGAGCCGCACGCCCCGCAGCCCCCGCGCCACCAGGCTCCGCAAAAAGGCCTGCGAGAACTCGTACGTCTCCGCCGCCCCCACGTCGGAGCCCAGCACCTCTCGCTCGCCGCTCGCCTTCACCCCAACGGCCACGACGGCGGCCATGTTCACCACCCGGCCGTCCTGGCGGACCTTGATGGCCTTGGCGTCGAGCCAGAGGTAGGGGTATTCGCCTTCCAACGGGCGGTTGCGAAAGCGCTCCATCCGCTCGTCCAGTTCGGCACAGAGCCGAGAGACCTCGCGCTTGCTGACCCCATCCAGCCCCAGGGCCCGCACCAGCTCGTCGACCTTCCGGGTGCTCACCCCGTGGACGTAGGCCTCTTGAATGACGGCCACCAGGGCCTTCTCGGCGCGCCGGCGCCGCTCCAGCAGGCTGGGGAAGTAGGACCCCTTGCGGAGCTTGGGAATTTTCAGCTCGATGGAGCCGAGGCGGGTCTCCCAGGGGCGGACCCGATACCCGTTCCGGTAGGTCTTGCGCGTTTCGGTGCGCTCGTACCGTTCGGCGCCCACAAGCTCGCTCACCTCAAGCTCCATGAGCTTTTGGGCCAGCCAGCGAAGTCCTTCGCGCAAGGCATCGGCTTCGGGTTCGCCTTGGTGTTTGCGCAAAAGCTCGAGAAGTGCCATCTTGAAGTCAGCGGTCACCGGTGGCTGCCCTCCCTTCAAGCGGTCTTGTCCAACCCGAAGGGGAGCCACCGGTGACCTCTTTTGTCAAGGGTCACCAGGGCCGGCCGGTCCGGCCACGAACTTTTCCACCACCACCTGGGACTCTAGCGCGTCCTGGGGCCCAGGAGACGTTGTCTGTGGGACGCATCAAGCGGTGGCACGCACCAAGCGGTGCGGCAGACGCCGGTGGAGGACGACGCTGATGAGGTCAACAGCTAGTGTGGCGGGCACGAACTTTCACGGCCGCAGATCCCACGGCTCCACGGTTCCGACGATGAACCGGGGCCGGTCGGCATCAACGGCCGCGAGCACGCCGGCGGAGATCTCCTCGTGGGTGAGCCAGCGTGAGCGCCGGCCCTCCAGGACGAAGCCCAGGATGACCTCCCGGTACCGGATGTTGGGCAGGGATGCGAACATGGCCCGCCGCTCGGGGTCGGGCCGGGAGGGATCGGCCGCGGCCCTGCCCAGGACGTGGAAGAAGCGCCCGGGGCGCTCCGGGCTCCCAACCAGGCGCGCCACCGTCAGGGGAGCGGCGGGCGCGGTGCTATGGATCCAGGCGACGGCTAGCTCGAAGGGGCCGAAGCGGGACCGGGCATCGGCTAGGGCGGTCTCAAGGGCGCCGGTGTCACGGTAGTCGAGGGCGATGGGGTAGATGGTCCCCTTCCGGCCGGCCGCGGCCCGGACCAGCGCGGCGAGCCGGCTCTGCCGCCGCGCCACCACCGACACGACGTGACCGCGGGCGGCCAGTTCTAACGAGACACACCGCAGCATTCCGGTGCCGCCCACAACGAGGGCATGGAGGCGGTTGTGCCCTTCTTTCATGAACGTGTCTCCTGATCCCGTTTCCATGACACCCTTTTCCAAGCGTTCCGTGGAGCCAAACCCAACCGCGGCGCCACGTACCGCACAAAGTCGCCAAGGCGCTCGGACGGTAGTCCCATGGCAACGGCCTCGCCCCGGTACACCGCCAGTGCTTGAGCCACCACCTGCCGGTGAGGCTCGGGAAATGTTCCCGCCGCCCACTCTCCGGCCTCGGCCTTACCGGTAACGCTGCCATCCAGCAAGTAGCGGGTGATACGGCACAGGTTGAGAACCGTGTAGACGGGGTCCGCGGTGACAGCCGCCAGTGGATCGGCTACGTCCGACAGGATGGCCGCCCGGTAATCGGCCGGTGGAACGGCCGGAAACACCCTTTCGATAGGCTCCCCACAGAGGGCAATCCCCCGTGCCCGCACAACGGTCACATGGGCGGCCAGGTCCGGGTCTACAAGAGGCATGACGTCCCGGGGATCGAGACCCCGGGCGACAACGTCGCGCACCCGCTCTCGCCAGGCCTCACTGTAGTGGAAGGTAAACGGGGCGGGATGACGCCAAGGGTGGAGGTCTGCTAGCTGTAACACATGAACCTCGAAAGGATACGGATTCCCTGACCATTCGAGCAGCCAGGATGCCAACGCCCGCCGAAAGGCGGGACCTGAATCGCGCTGGCTCACCACCAGGAGGTCCACGTCGCTGCGGCAGGGATTGAAACCGCCGAGAGCCAGTGAACCGTGCAGGTACACTCCCACGAAATCCGGGCCCAGCACAAGCCGCGAAATGTCTACAAAGGCACTGACAGTGTCACGAACGGCGGGCGGACAGTCAGGCCATCGCATGGGTAGTCCCCTTTGTGCGTACAGCGCGCTTCCTCCCACGAGCCCTTGCTCCGCTCGCGCGCACCGGACGCGTTCCTCCTACTTTACGATCTCGATTTCCCGTCTATCCTCCGGTTCCTCCTCGACGGCCACATTCGTGGAAGTGCTTGCGGGCGACGATCTTCACAGCCCCAGGGCCTGGAGGGTCTCCCGCAGGATCGCAGCGGACCGGTCCAGGGCCTGCGCCTCCTCCGGGCTCAGAGTCAAGGGCAAGGGGCCCCGGGCGCCGTGCCGGCCCACCACGCAGGGCACCCCCATGTAAACCCCGTATTGGGGCACCAGGGTGGAGACGGTCAGCACACTGTTCTCGTCGCCGAGGATCGCTTCACAAATCCGCGCCAGGGCCAGGGCGATGGCGTAGTAGGTCGCCCCCTTGGCGGCGATGATCTGATAGGCGGCATCCCGGGTCTCGGCGAAGATCGCCTGGCGCTGCTCCGGGGAGAGACCCAGCGGTGGCCGGTCCCCCAAGCGGGTTCCGGCCACCGTGGCGCCGGACCAGACGGGTACCTCGGAGTCCCCGTGCTCGCCGATGATATAGGCGTGGATGCTCCGGGGGTGGATGCCCAGTTCCTGGCCGATCCGGTACCGGAACCGGGCCGAGTCCAGGAGCGTCCCGGACCCCACTACCCGCTCCACCGGGAGGCCGGAGATCTTGTGGGCCTGGTAGGCCAGGATATCCACCGGATTGGTCGCCACCAGGAGGATGGCGTCAGGGGCGTGCCGTACGATCGCCGGCACCACCTCCGCCATCACCTGGGCGTTCCGCTGCAGGAGCTGGAGCCGGGTCTCCCCCGGCCGCTGCCCCACCCCCGCGGCAATGACCACAACCTGACAACCCGCCAGGTCTGGGTAGTCCCCGGCCACCACACGGCAGGGGGGCAGGAAGGGCGCGCCGTGGCTCATGTCCAGCGCATCGCCCAGGGCTTTCTCCCGGTTGGTGTCGATCAGCACCAGTTCCTGGGCCAGCCCCCGGATGAGAGCCGTATACGCGAAAGTCGAACCCACCGCACCGCAACCCACTACCCCCAGCCGGTGCCCCGGGGGGTTCGCGGTCATCGCACATCCCTCCGCTCGTCCGTCCTGTTCCCCAGGCCGTTTCCCCGGCGGGCGGATTATGCCGCGGGGGGAGCCAGCCGCAGGGCCAAAGCGGCCTGCCCCAGGCTGATACCACCATCATTGACCGGTACCTGGTGTCCCGTCCAGACCGCGCAATCACTCAGCCAAAATGTAACCGAAGGGGTCCCGGATCACTCACGGAGAAATCTTACCGAAGGGACGTGCTGTGCCAATGTCGCTCGCCAGCCGCCGGGAGTATCTCGCCACCATGCGAGAACGGTATTGGGCGGCCCGAACCCGCCGGGAACGCACCGAGATCCTGAACGAAGTCCAGCAAGTCTGTGGGTATCACCGCAAGTACGCGATCCGGGTCCTCCGACAGGCTACGCCGCCGGCCCCGGCCAAGCGCCGTCGCAAGCGGGCCCTGCGCTACCTGGAGGCCTTGCCGGTCATCGCGCGGGTCTGGGAAGCGCTGGACTACCCTTGCGCCGAACGGCTTCACCCGGTCCTCTTGCCCATGGCCGAGCACCTGGCCGCCCATGGGGAAGTGGTCCTCACCGGGGCCGTTCGCGACGCCCTTCGGCAGATCAGCCGCGCCACCCTGGCCCGCCGCCTCGCTGCGATGCCCTCGCCCAAGCCGCGCCGTCGGCTTCCTCGTCCGCGACCGGGGCTGCTGCAAAGCCAGATCCCCATGGCCACCTACGACTGGGACGAAGCCCGGCCCGGGGCCTTGGAGGTCGATCTGGTCGAACATAACGGCGGCTCGACCGCCGGCCAGTACGCGTACACCCTCAGCATGGTCGACATCGTGACGGGCTGGAGCCGCCGCCGCGCCTTGCTCGGCCGAAGCCAGCGCGCCGTCCACGAAGCCATCCAGGACCTGATCGCCCAATGGCCCTATCCCGTCTGGGGCCTGCACACCGACAACGGCGCGGAGTTCGTCAACCATCACCTGCACCGGTACGCCGAAGCGCACCACCTGACGTTCACCCGCAGCCGCCCCTATCGCAAGAACGACAACGCCCACGTCGAGCAGCGCAACCGCCAGCTGGTCCGGGAGATCGTCGGCTATGCCCGCTACGACCGCCCCGAGCAGGTCGAACAGCTCAACCGGCTCTACGCCCGCTTGGACCTCTACGCCAACCTGTTCCTCCCAACCCGGAAGCTCAAGAACAAGGTCCGGGAGGGCGCCCGGGTGCGCAAATCCTACGACGCCGCCCGGCCCCCGCTGGATCGCATCCTCGAGCGCGACGTGCTCTCGCCCGAGGAACGGGCGCGCTGGCTGGCCCTTCGCCAGTCTCTCAACCCCCTAAAGCTCCATCGGGAGCTGGACGACCTGATCGCTGGCCTCCAGCAACCCCCGGAAACGACCATGTCCGCCGATTGAGGTGTTCGGTAACATCCTTACGTGAGTGATCAGGACCCGTTGGGTAACATTTTTAGCTGAGTTGACACGTGGCTTCCTGGCTCTAGGCTGAAGAGTGTGGGTCTGAGAAGGGGAAGGCGGTTGGCGAGCCAAAGGATTGGTAGCCAGTGTCAGACCCCGATGGGTGGTGTCCGTATGCGAGCGCTGGGTGCGTCTCGCCTAAGAACTCGCGCCGTGGTATTGGCTCCAGTGCTCGCTGTCGTCGCCGCGTGCCCTGCGGCGACCGCCGCCGAAACGGTGACCGTGGTTCCGCCCGAGGTGGAGCAGGCGGCACGGAACGATCTGCGTCGTGGGCCTGATCGGCATTGCGGTGCTGGGCGCCGTCGTCGCCGGCGGCTACATCCGGCTGCACCGCGCCATAGGCTAGCCTCACGCCGTACCACGGGCTACGGGCGGCACGATGTACCGCACGAATACGATCCACCGCGCCAAGAGGAACGCGACCGGCGCCGGCTGCGCACGGCCATCCAATCGGGCCGTACGCCCGTTCACACCCGTTCGGGCACCCGGTCGCGGTCCCGATCCCGATGCCGGCCCCGGCTCCACCATCGCAGGCTTGGTGGGCTCCCGGCCGGCGGTTGCGGTGCCCTCGACGTCCGCTCCCCCTGCCGTGGATCGCCATACCGGCCGATCTCGTCCGAAGCCGTTCCCGTGGCCGCCTCCCGGGTCTCCGTCTCGGTCCGCGCCGCCCAGGGATCCCGGTGCGCCACGGGTTCGGGCCGCGGGTAGGTGACCTGGGCCACCCGCACGTCCACCAGCACGGGGCCGTCGACCCGCAGGGCCCGTTCCAGGGCCGGTTCCAGGTCGCGAACCCTTTCCACACGGATCCCCACGCCGCCCGCCGTCTCGGCAAAGGCGGCGAAGTCCGGGTTGACGAACCGGGTGCCGAAGGGCTCCACCCCCGCCCGCACCTGCAGCTCCTCCTCTTCGGCGAAGCGGCCGTCGTTGCAGCAGATCACCACGATGGGCAGCCGCTCCCGCACCGCCGTGGTGAACTCCATCAAGGTCATGCCCAGCCCGCCGTCCCCGGCCAGGGCCACCACCGGCCGGCGCGGGGCGGCCAGGGCCGCGCCGATGGCGGCCGGCAGGGCGAACCCCACCGTCCGCCAGTGGCCGGACACCAGCACCATCTGCCGGTCGGGGAAGAAGTAGCGGCCGAACCAGTAGGTGTGCTGGCCGGTGTCGACGCAGATCACCGCCCCGGGATCGACGACCCCGGAGAGGACGGTCATCAGCGCCGCCGGGTGCACACCCTCCCCCGCCCGGCCGCCACGGCCTGCGGCCCCACCGCGCCCGCCTGCCCGGGTTCCGGGACCCGCGCCCCGGCCCTGGGCCGCCGCATCGGCTTCCTGGAGCTCCGCGTGCCAGGTCGCCCGTGCCCGCTCCCAGAAGGCGTGCCAGCTCTCCCGCGCCTGGGGCTTGATCCCGTCCCGCAAGGCGGAGACCACCGTCTCCGCCGGGCCGGCCAGGGCCACCTCAACGGGTAAGGTCATGCCCAGGTGGGCGCGCCGGATGTCGACCTGGATCACCTTGAGCCCCCGGGGCACGAAGGCCGGCTGCCACCAGGTCGAACCCACCACCAGCGCCACGTCGGCCGCCCCCATGACGTCGGCCGCCGCCTGGGTGCCTGCCTCCCCCAGCACGCCGCAGTAGTGGCGGTGCTCCGCCGGCACCGCCCCGAGTCCCGGCAGGGTCGACACGATGGGAGCATCCAGGGCCTCAGCCAGGGCCAGCAGGGCCTCCCGGGCCGCCCGCGCGCCCCGGCCCGCCAGGATCACCGGCTTCATGGCCGTGCGCAAGAGGTGCAGGGCCGCGTCGATCTCCCGCTGGTCGGGGGCCGGTTCGGCCTTCAGGTAGCCCGGCTTGCCGGTGGGCTTGGCGCCGGCCAGTTCCTGCCGCTGCAGGTCCACGGGCAGCCCCACCCGGGCCGGGCCCGGGCGCTCCCAGGCCGCCCGCAAGGCCGTGGGCAGGATGCGGGTCGCCTGGCCGGCCGCCGCCAGGGTGTGGTTGAAGACCGTGGCATCCGTGTAGACCAGGTCCAGGTTGGCGTCCTGGGGCCAGTGGGTGGCGGTCTTCGCCGTGGGCAGGCCGCCGGTGATGGCCAGCAGCGGCACCCGGTCCATGGCGGCATCGTACACGCCGTTCAGCATCTGCACGGCGCCGGGGCCGGCGTCGCTGCAGCAGGCGACCATCTGGCCGCTCAGCTTGGCGTAGGCCGCTGCCATGATCGCCGCCGCCCCTTCGTGGCGGGCGGCCACAAAGCGCGGGCGGCGGTTCTGCCGGACCGCTTCGAGCAGCGGGATGATGGAGTCCCCCGGCACGCCGAACAGGCAGGGGATATCCCATTCTGCCAGCTCGGCCGCCACGTAGTCGGCCACGGTCATCCGCCGGGAAGTCATGGGTCGTTGCCTCCTTGACCTCTGGGTCCAGGTTGTGAGTGGGCGGTCGCTGCGCCCGGCGCCACGGGCACCCGCGGGCCCCGCGCCGGCGCAGGCTCCCGGGCCGCCCCGGCTCCCAGGGGCCGGCCGTCCACGGCCGGTTCGACCAGCGCGGGCGTTCCCCGCAACCGGCTGAGCCCCGCGGTCCGGGGGTGGTACGCCAGCGGCACCCCGGTGATCTCCGCCACCTCCCGGGTCAGAGCCCGCAGGTCGCCCTTGCCCACGCCGGCCAGGCGGACGTGGCCCAGGGCACGGGCCGCTTCCACCATCTCCTGCACGCACGCCTTGAGGTAGTTGGCCGCCTGGATCGCCGCCTGCTCCCCGTCGAACAGGTGGGTGTAGCGGCCCTTGGCGATGAAGAGCTCGTAGGGCGGCGCGTAGGGCATGAGGCGCACCATCTGTGCCTGCACCATGGCCAGCAGGATCGCCGTGCCCACGTAGCAGGCATCGGCGCCCAGGGCCATGGCCTTGAGGAAGTCCGCCCCGTCCCGGAGGCCCCCCGAGGCGATCAGGGTGATCCGGTCCCGCACCCCCAGCTCCCGCAGGATGCGGTCCGCCTCGGGGATCGCGTAGACGACCGGCAGGCCGAAGTCGTTGATGGTGAAGAGGTACCCCTTGCCCGTGCTGCCCTTGGCCCCGTCGATGCTGATGAAGTCGACTCCCGCCGCCACCGCCGCCCGCAGGTCGGCCTCCAGGTCGCCAGCGCAGAGCTTGACGCCGATGGGTACGCCGCCCGTCATCCGGCGCAGCTCCTCGACCAGCCGGGCCAGGTCGTCCGGCGAGGCCACCTGGGGAAAGCGGGTGTGGATCACCGCCTCCTCGCCGGGGCGCAGGCCCAGGTGCCGCCGGACCGGTTCGTCCAGCATGTCCCAGGGGGTCGACTCCTGGGCGCTGGCGTCGGCGCCCTGGCCGAACTGGATCTCGATGGCATCCGCCTGGCGCAGCTGCTCGGGCCGGATGTTCCAGCCGCCGCGGTTGTACTGGACGATGTAGTGCTTCGCGTGGCGGCGCTCGTCGGCCAGGAAGCCGCTCTCCCCGGAGTTGGTGGCGGTGCCCACCATGGCCGACGCCCGGGCCAGGGCCACCTTGGCTTCCCGCGTCAGGGCGAGGCCGTAGGCCATGCCGGTGATCAGGATGGGGATCTTCAGGTGGAGGGGCCGGGCCGCCTGGGGGCCGATGGTGACCCGGGTGTCCACGTCGGGCTCCCCTCGGGGCAGCCGGCCGATCTGGGCCGGGACGAAGACCAGCTGCTCGAACTGCATCCACGGCCGGGTGGCGCCGTAGGGGCGGGTGAAGGGCTTGCCCGTCTCGGCCCGGCGCATGATGGCCAGCATCTGCTCGGGGTCGGTGTTCCGGGCCAGCACCATCCACTGCAGCATCTGGTTGCGGTCCTGGGGGCCGCTCAGGGCCGTCACCATCATGCGGTTGAACAAGCGCCGCAGCAGGGAGGGGCCGAGCCAGGCCGCCAGGCCGGCCACGACCCCCATCAGCACCAGCATCGCCAGCAGCGCCCCTGCGAAGGCGGCCAGCATGCGGCCCATCCCCCTTGATCGGACGAACCCGGCCCCGGGGCCCCGGCACTGCGGGCTCCGGCCCCTGGGGACGAACCCGGCCCCTGTGGGAGCCCTGGCTCCTGCGCGGCTCCCGCCCCTGGGGGCGCCCCGGCCCCTGCGACCCGGCGCCGCGGCGGACTCCCCCGCCAGGTCCGGTGCGGACGGGCACGGGCGGGCGGTCAAGCCCTTGCCGGACTTCGCGCGATGGGTTCGGGCGTAGGGTACCCGCGCGGAATCGCAAGGAATAAGGGAAAAGGAGGGTTCCCGGCGCGGACATCATCCGGTAATGGTGGGTGCCGGCCCCAGCACCGCCGTACGCGCCGGCCGCCCCAGGGGGTACCTGCCGGGGTGGGCTCCTGGGGCGGGCCCCCGCAGGCCGTCCCCCAGGCGGCTTCCCGTGGTGGACTACCACCGCGGGCTCCCGTGGCGGCCTGCCCCTCGGTTGACTGGGGCGGCCTGCCACGGCCACCTCCCCCAGTAGCCTGTCGCGGTGGCGTCCCGGTGGCCGCCCGGCAGCCTCTCTTGGCGCGCCATCGCGGCGGCCTGTCAAGTGACCGCCCGCGGCGGACCTCCCAGCGGGCCCCCGGGCTGGCCCTCGGGCGGGCGACCACGGGGCACGGGGCGGCGGCATCCCCACCGGCGCAGGTCGACGGCTAGCGGCCGTTCTAGCCGGCGTTCCGCAAGCCCGCCGCGATGCCCAGGATGGAGAGCAGCAGCGCCCGCTCCAGGGCCGGGCGCTCGGGGTCGCCTTCCGGCGAGGCCCGGTACCGGGCCAGCAGCTCCACCTGCAGGTAGCTGATGGGGTCGACGTACGGGTTGCGCAAGGCCGTCTGCCGCGCCAGCACGGGGTGGTGGGCCAGAAGCGGCCCGCCGAAGGTCTCCTCCAAGAGCGCCCGGGTCCGCACCATGGCCTCCTCGAGCCGGGGGAAGAACCGGTTCGCCAGGGGCCCGGGCACCAGCCGCAGGTACTCCCTGGCCACGGCCAGGTCGGCCTTGGCCAGGGCCAGGGCCGCGCCGTCCAGCACCGAGCGGAAGAAGGGCCAGCGGGCAAACATCGCCTGGCGAAGGTCCCGCGGCACCGCCGCAAGACCTTCGGCCAGCCCGTACCAGCCGGGCAGCAGAAGACGCACCTGGGTCCAGGCCATCACCCAGGGGATGGCCCGCAGATCCTGGACGCGCCGGGCCCGGCCCGTGCGGGCCACCGGGCGGGAAGCGATCTTCAGGGCGGCGATCTCCCGGATCGGGGTGAAGTGCTCGAAGAACTCGAAGAACCCGGGCTCCGCCAGCAGCTGGCGGTAGGCCTCCGCCGACCGGGCGGCGGCCCGGTCCATGGCCTCCCGCCAGGCCGCCGGGACGGGGGAACCGCCCGGGGCGAGCCCCTGGCGCCCGCCGCCCGGCCTGCTCGGCGCGGTCCCGGCCCCGCCGGGCGGGCCGGGTTCCTCCGGCGAAAGCACCGCCTCTTGGGCCTGGGCCAGCGTGTCCCGGGCCGCCGCCAGAAGGAAGTGGTAGAGGAGCTGCTCCAGGTTGCGCAGGGCCAGCTCGGGGTGAGCGTAGCGGTCCGCCAGCGCCTCTCCCTGCTCGGTGAGCCGCAGGCGGCGGCCCACGGTGCCCGGCGGCAGGCTGGCGATGGCGCGGCCGGCGGTCCCCCCGCCGCCCCGGGCTGTGGACGTGCCGCGACCGTGGAAGAAGGACACCGGCACGCCCGCCGCCCGGGCCACCGCCGCGATGCCCTCCTGGGCCCGGTAGAGGGCCCAGTTGGCCGCCAGGTAGCCCGCGTCCTTGCTGGAGTCGGAGTAGCCGATCATCACCTCGCAGCCGCCGCGGCCGCGGGCGTGGACGCCGAAGACGGGGTTCTGCAGCAGCTGCTCCATGGCGCGGGGCGCCGCCTCCAGGTCGGCCAGGGTCTCGAACAGGGGGACCACGTCAAAGGGCAAGGGGTGGCCGGGGCGGTACAGCCCCACCTCCCGCGCCAGGACGAACACCTCCAGCACGTCGGCGGGGCCGCGGCAGCCGCTGATGATGTAAGCCCCCCGGTCCTGCCAGGCCCGCAGAGCATCCAGGGCCACGGCCAGCTCGCGGCTGCGGGGCCGGTAGCCCACCGGCGCCAGCGGCCGGGGCGAAGCCAGCTCCCGGGTCAGCACCGCCTCCCGCCCGGCGGCATCCAGGGCCAGGTACTCCCCTGCCGCCATGACCCCACCGGCTTCCAGCAGCTCCGCCACCGCCCGCCCGTGGGCCTCGGCATGCTCCCGCAGGTCGAGGGGCGCCATGGCCTCGCCAAAGACCTGGGCCCGCCAGCGCAGGGGACGCACCAGGGTGGCCGCCGCCTCGCCCAGCCCGGCATCCCGCAGCCCCTCTTCCACCTGGAAGAGCAGGCGATCCAGGGCGGTGGAACCGGCGGCCTCCGGCCCCTCGCCGGCCGGCGGTTCCCCGGCGGTCCCCTTTGGTGGCGCGGCCGCGGCGGGCCGGGAAGGCCGTTCGCCGGCTGGGTCCGCTGGAACGGCGGGCCCTCCAGGGATGCCCTCCGCTGAAGCGGGCGGCCGGGGAGGCATTGCCGCTCCCTCCGGCGGAGCCGCCGGCCGGGGAGGCGGTGCCGTTGCCTCGACTGCAGCGTCCGGCCGGTGGGGTACAGCCGGTGCCTCGGCTGGAGCCGCCGCCCGGGCGGGCGTCTCGCTCCACACCTCTTCCGGCACCGCCCTTGCCGCCCAGTGCCGCTGCAGCCGGTAGGCGAACCGCCGGTAGGGCTCGCCGGGGAACCGGCCGGCGGCCGCCGGCGGCAGGGGCGCCACGGCCTCTGCGGGCAAGGAGGGCAGGGGAGGCAGGGAAGCCCGTTCTTCCGCCACGGACAGATCCCGCGTCAGGGCGGCCAGGCCTCCGGCGTACTTTCGGGCGATCTCGGCCCGCGCGTAGGCCTGGGCCCAGGCGGTGACCTCCGGGGTCACAAAGGGGTTGCCGTCCCGGTCACCACCGATCCAGCTCCGGAAGGCCAGGCGCGGGGGAAGAACCGGCCGCCGCCCGTAGCGGGCGGCCACCGCCCCCTCGAGGGCCTCCATGAGCCGGGGCACCGCCTCCCACAGGGTGGTGGGCAGGTAGTAGAGGCCGCCGCGGACCTCGTCCTCCACCCGGGGCGGGGCCGGGCGCAGCTCGCGGGTGGTCCAGAGCAGGGTGACCCGGGCCACCACCTCGTCCAGGTCCCCCTCGCCCCGCTCCAGCCGGTCCAGGGCCTGGTTGAGCTGCAGCAGGTGGTGGCGCAGGGTGCGCCGCCGCGTCTCGGTCGGATGGGCCGTGAAGGTCAGCTCCAGCCGGGCCGAGGCGAGGAGGCGCACCACGTCGTCGAATTCCATCCCTTGGGCCTGAAGCTGGGTGACCAGGGCCAGCAGCGACTCGGGCCGGGGCCGGTCGGGCGTGCTGGCCTGCTCGCGCCGGCGGTTCACCCGCACCCGGTGCCGCTCCTCCGCCAGGTTGACCAGATGGAAATAGGTCGAAAAGGCCCGGATCAGCCCTTCGGCCGCGGCCACCGAAAGCCCGCCGATCTCGGCCCGCAGCGCCTGCCGGGCGGCGTCGTCCCCCGGGTGCTGCCGGAGGTGCTTGGTGTGGGCGCGGATGTCCTCTTCCAGTTCGAACAGGCGATCCCCCGAGAGGCGGCGGATGGCCTCCCCCAGGGCCCGTCCCAGGAGGTCGACCTCCCGCTTGAGAAGGGGGTACAGCTCCTCTTCCGGCCGCCCATCCGGCGGGGGAACGGATCCCGCCGGGGCAGGCAACGCCTCGCCGGACGAGCCGGCCGCCGCAGGGCGGCTCCCCTGCCCGCCGCCCCGGTCCTGGCGGTCCTGACCGTCCTTGCGGTCCCGGCCGTCCTTCAGGTCCCGGCTCCCCTTCCCCGCCGCCGAGCCGGCCCCTGCCGGCCGGTCACCCTCGCCGCTCACAAGCCCTTCCTCCCTTATCCCGTCCCGGGTGTCCCGTACCGTGCCACTGTTCCATTCCCTTGCGCCCCTTGGACTCCAAGCCCTTCCGGTGTCTTTCCCCCTTCATCCCGGCCGGCGTCCCTAATCCCCCCGGCCGCCTCCCCCGCCGGCGGCCGCGGCGGGGGAGGGGGGGAGCCGGTGCCCGGGGCGGCTCACCAGGCCGGCACGGGCGCCCGGCCCGCCCGCCCGGCCCACGCCCACCCGGCCGGCCAGCCCCAGGGCCGCCATGCGGGCCGACAGCGCCTGGGCCACCGCCGGGGCCTGTTCGTCCGTCACCAGGGCCAGCACGCTGGGACCCGCCCCGCTGAGGCAGGCCCCCAAGGCGCCCGCCGCGGTGGCCACGCCGATCAGATCATCCAGCCAGGGAAACAGGGCGGCGCGATAAGGCTGGTGCAACCGGTCCTGCATGGCTTCCGCCAGGAGGTCGCCGCGCCCGGCGGCCAGGGCGTGGACCAGCAGGGCCGCGCGGGCGGCGTTGAAGGCCGCATCGCCGTGGGCCACCGCCGCAGGTAGCGCCCGCCTTGCCTCATGGGTGTAGCTGGCCACGGCCGGGATGGCCACCACGGCCGCCAGTGGACGGCCCAGGGGGACCGGTACCGCCCGCCAGCCGCCACCAGGGTCGCCGCCGCCTACGCCTGCACCTGCGGAGGCCTCTTCCCGGCGCCCCGCGGCTTGCCCCGCCGCCGGGGCCGGTCGCCAGGCCAGCACCAGGCCGCCGTAAAGAGCCGCCGCCACATTGTCCGCGTGGCCTTCCAGATCGGCCGCCAGTTGCAGCAGGTCCGCCGCTGTCAACGGTCGCCCTGCCCGCCGCAACCACTGGTTGGCAGCGGCCAGGCCGGCGACGATGGCGGCGGCACTGGATCCCAGCCCCCGGGCGGGCGGAATGGTGCTGCGCACAACCAGCCGCCAAGCGGCAGGGTGGGCTTGCCTCGCCCGGTGGAAGGCGGCGACCACGGCCCGGACCACCAGGTTTTCCCCCGCCTCCCCGGGCGGTGCCGCCGGGAGGCCCCAGCCGTCCAGGTGCCAGTGTACGGCCCCGGCGGGGTGGATCCAGTGCCGCGGCTCGGCGGGCCAGGGCTCAAGCCACGCCCTGAGCTCCCAGCCCTGAAGGGCCAGACCCAGGCAGTCGAACCCCGGCCCCAGGTTGGCGCTGGTGGCTGGCACCCGGCTCCAGGCCACCGCCCGCCCGCTGCCGCCGCCTGGCGCGTGGGCCGCGGCCTCGTGGCCCGTCGCCGCACCAAGGGTCTTCTCAGGATCCGGACGCCGGGTGAGGGCGGTGCCCCGCTCCCTATGGGCGCGGGCGACACCCCTTGCGCCACCCCTTGCACCGCCCCTTGCGCCCTCGCTGGCACCCCCCCTGCCACCGGGCCTCCGGCGGTAGAGGCCCATGGGCCCATCCGGCGCCTCCCGGGCCGGTCGCCGTCCCTTCCCCATCTCTACCGACCTCCCGCCGGTGTTGCAAGCAAGTGCTGCACGACGGCCTCCGGATCCAGGGCCCGGGCTTCCAGGGCTTCCAAGGCTTCCAGGTCGCCGCCCTCGCCCCCGCTCGCCCGGGCGGCCCGCAGGGCGGTGTCCACGTCCTTCAGGCCGTGGCCCGTCAGCACGCACACCACGGGCCCCTCGGGCACCTCCCAGCCGGGTTCGTCCCCCCGGGCCAGCTTCAAAAGGCCCGCCACCGAAGCCGCCGAGGCCGGCTCGGCGAAGACGCCTTCCAGCCGGGCCAGGAGCCGCTGGGCGGCGAGGATCTCCTCGTCGCTGACCGCCAGCACCCGGCCCCCGGTATCCCGCACCGCCGCCAGGGCCTTCTCCCCGTACACGGGCCGGCCGATACGGATGGCCGACGCCAGCGTCTGCGGCCGGTCGACCGGCCGGCCCCGGACCAGGGGCGCCGCCCCCTCCGCCTGCACCCCGTACAGCCGGGGTACCCGCCCCAGGCGGCCCGCCGCCGCGTAGGCGCGAAAGCCCATGTGGTAGGCGGTGATGTTGCCGCCGTTGCCCACAGGGAGGAACACGGCCGCCCGTTCGTCCAGACCGATGGCGGCCAGCTGGTCCACCACCTCGAAGGCCGCCGTCTTCTGGCCCTCCAGGCGGTCGGGGTTGAGGGAGTTGACCAGGACCAGTTCCGGCCGCTCGGCCACCACCTGCCGCACCGCGGCCAGGGCGTCGTCGAAGCTTCCCCGCACCGGCAGGATCCGCGCCCCGCAGGCCACGGCCTGGCCCACCTTGCCCGCCGCCACGCCCCCCGCCGGAAGCACCAGCCAGCAGTCCATGCCCGCCCGGGCGGCGTAGGCCGCCGCAGCCGCCGCCGTGTTGCCCGTGGAGGCGCAGATCACCGCCTGGGCGCCCCGGGCCCGGGCGCAGGTCAGGGCCATGGTCATGCCCCGATCCTTGAAGGATCCCGTCGGGTTGGCCCCTTCGAACTTGAGGAACACGGCCGGCGGCCGCCGGTCGCGAGGCAGTTCCTCCAGCAGCCGGTCCGCCCGGATCAGCGGCGTGTCGCCTTCTCCCAGGGTAAGCGGCTCGGCCTCCGGAGGTACCGGCAGCCAGTCGCGATAGCGGGCGATGATACCCTGGCGGGGCAGGACCGGCCCGGGCTCCACCGCCTGACGAGGAGGGCCGGGGCGGTTAGGGTGAGTGGGACCAGACACCGCTCGTTTCACCCTCTCCCTGAAGCTCGAAACGGAAGGATGCCGGCATGGAAAATCGAACGGCCCCGCGTCCCGTTAGGGACGCGAGGCCGTGCTCGCGCGGTTCCACCCTAATTGATCCGCGGCGGCGCCCCGTGGCGCTTCGCCCGGTGCCCTGCCTGACCCGGCGGGGGCATGGGCGACTCCCACCGGCCACCGCCACCGCGAATCCTCTCCGTGCCCGTAAGGGGGGCTGCCCCGCCCAGCTACTCCCGCCCCGCCTGCCTGGCCGGGCGGTTTCGCCGGCGGCTCCCGGAGGGTTTTCGGCCCGGCCCGGTGCGGGGGCTTTCAGCCACGGCCTCCCGTCTCTGGACACCGGCTTGGGGGCCTACTCGTTCCGGTCATCGCGCACGCCGGGATGACGCATTCCTCAAGCCGAACCGGCTCTGGGAACGCTTTTGCGGGATTATAGGGCCTGGCCGGGGCCGGGTCAAGGGGTCAGAGCGCAAGGACCGCCGCGCCGGGATCAGGCAGAACCGGGCGAGACCCACCGAGGACGCGCCGAACTTAGGCTTCAGCCCGGCTTGCGAACCGGTCAAGGATCACGCCCCAGCCCCCCGCGAAGGCCCGCTGGGTGGCTGCACCCGCCTCGCCGAGTTCGTCCCAGCCCCGGTGCTCCAGTTCCACCCGGGTGCCGTCGCCCTCGGGGAAGAACCGGACCTCCACCTGGGTCGGACCCGCCCAGTTGGCCTGGTTCCAGGTGAACACCACCCGGTGGGGCGGCTCGTAGACCAGAACGCGGCCGATCTCGTGCTCTTCGCCGTCCCGGAACCGCTCGTAGAAGCGGCCGCCGGCCCGGCCCTCCAGGACCAGATCGGCGCTGCGTTCGCCGCCGTAGGAGAACTGGTCCAGCGGCCACCACTGCCCGATGCCGGCCGTAAACCGGGTAAAGACGGCCTCCACGGGCCCGCGGACGACGACCCTGCGTCGAATCATCCCTCACCGTCCCCCTCGACGTGGCGGCGGAAGCGCTCCAGGGCGACGTCCCAGGCCCTGGCCACCTGGTCCAGCCAGTCCCGGACCTCCGCCAACCCTTCCGGGCGCAACCGGTACAGCCTCCGCCGCCCCGATTTCTCCACCTCGACCAGACCCGCAGCCGTGAGGACGGCCAGGTGCTTGGACACCGCCGGCCGGCTGATGGGCAGCGGCCGGGCCAGGGTGACCACGTCCTTGGGCCCCGACCGGAGCACCGTGATGATGTGGCGCCGCGTCGGATCCGCCAGGGCCGCGAACTTGCGATCGAGATCCATGGCGCAAAAGTAACCAAGTGGTTACCCATTCGTCAAGCCCCCTCCCCAGCAACGACCCCCTCACCGGCAGGAACCGTCCCCCTGGCCGCCGTAACCGGTTGGCAACAAGCCAGGCGGCCGGCGCAGCGGGTGGATCCCGGGGAACGCCCGGGCAGGCGCCCGCCGCGCCCCACCGGCCGGCCGGATCGCCATCACGGGGGGATGCGCGATGGGGCACACCGAGGTGGAGGTGGCGGGGCCCGAGCCCGCCACGGGGGCACTGCTGGCGCAGCCGCCGGTGCCGCCGCGGAAGCTGTCGGGACGGCCCCTGTTCGAAGGCCCGAACCCGGCAGCGGCCTGTGCCGCCTACCGAGCCTGGGCGGAGGCCGACCCCGACGCCTACTGGGCGGCCATCGCCGCCGAACTGGAGTGGCTGGCGCCCTGGAGCCACGTCCGCACGGGGGAACTTCCTGACTTCCGGTACTTCGTGGGCGGGCTCACCAACGTCAGCCTCAACTGCATCGACCGCCACCTCAGGAACGGCCGGCGCAACCAGGCGGCCATCGTCTGGGAGGGCGAGCCGGGGGACCGGCGGGTCTGGACCTTCCAGATGCTCCACGACGAGACCTGCCGGCTGGCCCACGCCCTGCGACAGGCGGGCATCGGCAAGGGCGACGTGGTGGCCATCTACCTCCCCAACCTGCCCGAGACCTTCGCCTCCATCCACGCCTGCTACCGCATCGGCGCCGTTTATAACGTGATCTTCTCGGGTTTCTCGCCCGACGCCATCCGCTCGCGCCTGGAAGATTCCCGGGCGCGGGTGGTGATCACCGCCGACGGCACCTACCGCCGCGGGCGGCTCCTCCCCCTGAAGGAGACCCTGGACCAGGCCCTGGAAGGGCTCGACTTCGTCGAAAAAGTGGTCGTCGTGCGGCGGGCGGGGGCCGAAGTCCCCATGACGGCGGGTCGCGACGTGTACTACGACGACTTTATCGCCGGCATGCCGGCCGACTTCCCGCCCGAGCCCCTGGAGGCAAACGAACCCGGGTTCATCATCTACACCAGCGGCACCACGGCGAAGCCCAAGGGCCTGGTCCACGCCGGGGTGGGCTTCCTGGTCGGCACCTACGCCAACGTCAAGTGGTCCCTCAACCTGCAACCCGGCGACATCTACTGGTGCACCGCCGACGTGGGCTGGCTGACCTTCCCCATCTTCGCCCTGGTGGGCGGCCTAGCCCACGGGGCGACCCACGTGGTCTACGAAGGCGCCCTGGACTACCCCGACCCCGGCCGGTTCTACCGGATGATCCAGCAGTACCGGGTCAACAAGGTCTTCACGGCGCCCACGGCCCTGCGGATGCTCAGCCGGGCGGGGGCCGGCTGGCCGCAGAAGTTCGACCTGCGCAGCCTCGAGCTTATCGCGCTGGTGGGCGAGCCGCTGGATCCCGAGACCTGGCACTGGGTGCGGCGGCACGTGGGCGACGGCGCGGTGGAGATCAACAACACCTACGGCCAGACGGAGACGGGCACGGCGTGGATGTCGGGCATCGCTGGCGTCACGGCCTCACGGCCGGGCTCCTGCGGCCTGCCCCTGCCGGGCTACCGCTGCCAGGTGGTGGACGCCGAGGGCCGGCCGGTTCCTCCCGGGACCACGGGCTACCTGGTGATCACGGGCCCCTTCCCCTGCCTGGCGCGGACCATCTGGGGCGATCACCAGCGGTACCTGGACACGTACTTCGCCCGCTTCCCCGGGCGGTACTTCACGGGCGACGCCGCCATGTACGACGCCGACGGCCACCACTGGGTGCTGGGCCGGGTGGACGACGTGATCAACGTGGCGGGTCACCGCCTGAGCACCATGGAGATGGAGAGCGCCCTGATCAACCACCCGCTGGTGGCCGAGGCGGCGGTGGTCGGCATGCCCGATCCCGTCAAGGGCACGGTGCCCGTGGTCTTCGCGGTGCTGCGGAGCGGCGTGACGCCACCGCCCGACATCGAGGAACAGCTGCGGGAGGAGATCGTGCGCCGGATCAGCCCCATCGCCCGCCCGGCACGGGTGTACGTGGTCGACGCAATGCCGAAGACGCGCAGCGGCAAGATCATGCGCCGCCTGCTGCGGGAGGCCGTCACCTCCGGGCAGGTCACCGGCGACACCACGGCCCTGGAAGATCCCGAGGTGCTGGATCGAATCCTGGCGCGGGTGGAACCGGGGGCGGGAGGGCCCGCCTCGACCGCCTGACCGCCGGATGGAACGCGAGCGCGGGTACATGACCGGCGGGCACCGGCCGGGACCTGGCCGTGGGGTCAGGTCCCGCCTCTTTTCACTGGCCGGGGTTTCGCTCCGCCGGCCGGGTTTCAGCCTTGCACCCCGGCGGCCCCGGCGCCCGCCTCCACTTCCAGTTCCTCCAATACCGCCACCGCCCGCCGCACGTGGGGAATGGTGATCGACCCGCCCACGATCAGGGCCACGCCGAAGATCTCGAAGAACTCGTCGCGGGTCACGCCTTCCTTGTGGCACTGGATCATGTGGTAGGTGATGCAGTCGTCGCAGCGCAGGACCAGTGAGGCCACCAGCCCCAGCATCTCCTTGACCTTGCTGGACAGGGCCCCCGGCTTGTAGGCCTGCCCGTCCAGGTTGAAGAACCGGCGCACCACCAGGTTGTCGTGGGCCAGGATCTTCTCGTTCATCTCGCTGCGGAAACGGTGAAAGGCGTCGAGCCGCTCGCCCACGGCATCTCCCTCCCCGACCCGCCGGAAAGTGCCGCCGGCAGCCCCGGTTCGCCGGGCTCAGGTCAGGCGCCCCGGCATCCAGGCCTACCGGCATGCCCCGGCTCTGACCGGTAGATTACCGCACCCGCCCGGGGGGGAGGAACCCAGCCCCTGCCGTCCAGCCGTTGACACCACCACGCACCCGCTCTATGCTCAACGCCAGAAGCCACCGCACCGTACCGATAGCCGTGCCCGCCGGGCGGCACCCCGCAGGCCCGCTGCGCTACCGCCACGGCGCGACGGAAGTGCAAAGGCCGGGCGGTGGAACAGGCACCGCTGAAGCCGAGTCGCTACCAGGAAAGAAGGCTGTATCCGTGGCCCGATCCCTCACCCCTCCGGCGGCCTCGCGCCCGGGCGCCGGCCCCGAGGGCACCCATCCCCTGCAGGCCGCCGTAAGCCGGGGCCTGCGGTCGACCCTGCGGATCCTGGTCGACCTGGCCCGCACCATGATCCCCGCCATGATCGTGGTGATGATCCTGGACCGGAGCGGGTGGCTGGCGCGCATCGCCGGCCTGGCAGCACCCGCCATGGCCTGGTTCGGCCTGCCGGGCGGCACCGCCCTGGCCCTGCTCATCGGCAACACCGTGGGGCTCTACAGCGGCATCGCCGCCGCCATCCCGCTGGGGCTCGATTACAAGCAGTGGACGATCCTCGGCACCATGCTGGCCATCAGCCACGCCCACCCGGTCGAAGCCTCCATCATCGCCCGGGCGGGGGCCAACACCTGGACGGTGCTGGCGGCGCGGCTGCTGGCCTCGGCGGCGGCCGGGGCCCTGCTCAACCTGGTCCTCTAACGGGTTCGGGGTTCTGTCACGGGTTCCGGGGTGGACCCGGCTCCATCCGGGGAGGTTGGACCGATGTGGCTTCTGGACGCCATCGTCGACGGGATCGGTGAAGGGATCCTGCTCCTGCTGCGGATCGGCCTCTTCGTTGCCCCGGTGCTGATCCTGCTGGAGTGGGCACGGCTGACCGGCCGGCTCGACCGGACCACCCATCGCCTGGAACCCGTCTGCCGCCGCCTGGGACTGGCTCCGGAGCTGGCGCCTTCGTTGACGGTGGGCGCCGTGCTGGGGGTGATCCTGGGCTCCGGCGTGGTCCTGGAGACCACCCGGGAGCAGCCGGTGCCCCGGGACCAGGTGACGTTGCTGTTCGTCTTCGTGGGCATCTTCCACGCCATGTTCGAGGAGACGGCGGCCATCTTCGCCTTCGGCGGCAACGGGCTCATCATGGTGACCACCCGGTTTGCCTTCGGCCTTGCGGCCTTCTGGGTGTACCGGCGCTGGCTTGCCCTGCGGCCGGCGGCCCTGGGCGGGCCGGTCCTCGCCCCCCATCCGGCGCGGCACCGGAGCTAGCGGTGGCCGGGACCCCTCCGGCCCCCCGGCCCGGCCTCCCGGCCCGGCGCCGCGCCCCGCCTCCGGGTCAGCCGGCCTTCCGCTGCTCGATCTCCCGCGCCAGGCCGCCGAAGAACTGGCCCATGATCATCTTCGCCACGCCGCCCAGCACCCGCTGGCCGATGCTGGCCACCGGCCCGCCCACCTGGGCTTCGCCCTGGTACTTCAGCAGGGTCCCGTCGCCCTGGGGTTCCAGGTCAAGCACCAGGGAGGCCCGCACGAAGCCGGGCCCGCCTTCCCCCTCGATGTTCAGGCGGTAGCGGTTCGGCGGTTCCTTGTCCTCGATGGCGATCCGGCCTTTGTACCTGCCGCGGATGGCCGCGATACCCAGTTCCAGCTCGGCTTCGTACTGGTCTTCGTCCACCCGGGTCAGCTGCTTGCAGCCGGGCGTGCACCGCGCCAGGACCTCCTGGTCGTTGAGGCAGGCCCAGACGGTCTCCACGGGTGCGGCGATCTTCTGGCTTCCGGCAACCTGCATTCCTGGCACCCCCAAGAGCCGGTCGAACGATAGCGGCAGTTCGTCACGGAATTCGCCGGAGATTGGGCTCCCCTCCGGCGTCTATTGTCACGGCCGTTCCAAGAACTTTCGGTTTTCGGCAGGGCCTTTCCTGCTGGGAGGCGACCGGCGGCCGCCGCCGGCCACGCCCGTCAGGCCGCCCCGCCGGCCACGTCCCCGCCGCCGCCCGCCGCCGCGGGAACGGCCGCGGGTCTCTGGGGCCGGTTCGTCCGGCGGGAGGCAATGATCTCCGCCATGATGGCCACCGCCATCTCCTCCGGCGTGCGGGCGCCGATGTCCAGGCCGATGGGCGCGTGCAGCCGCTTGAGGTCGCCGTCCCCGACGCCCGCTTCCCGCAGCGCCGCCAGGCGGCGCTCGTGGGTTCGCCGGCTCCCCATGACCCCGATGTAGCCTGCGGGGGAGCGGAGGGCGACCCGAAGGGCGGGAACGTCAAACTTCAGGTCGTGGGTGAGGACGCAGACCGCATCCCGCGGCGTGATGCGGGCACCGCTCAAGTACTCGTCGGGCCACTGGCGGGCGATGGCATGGGCCGCGGGGATCCGCTCGGAGGTCGCAAAAGGCGACCGCGGGTCGCAGACGACCACCCGGTACCCCAGGAACCGGCCCGCCTCCGCCAGGGCGGCGGCGGGGTGTACCGCCCCGATGACGTAGAGCACCGGCGGCGGCGCGAAGGGCTGGATGAACACGTCCGCGCCGGCCAGCGGCTCCCGGGCGGTCTCATCCCGGGCCAGGAGCACCCCCGCCCGCCGGGCCAGCTCCCGGTCAAGACCGGGGTCGCCGGACGAACCGGCCATGATCCGTGCCGGCCCGCCGGGCTCGGCCTCCTCGAGCAACACCACCGCACCGGCCGGCACCGGCCCCGCGCCCCGCGCCCCGGCACCGTCCCCCGCCGCGGCGCCGAGCACCCGCGCCAGGGCCACCGCCTTCCCGGCCGCCAGCGCCTCCTGCAGCCGGCGAGCCAGCCCGGGCCACGGCCCGCGGGCCGGTTCGACCCACACGCGGATGGTGCCGCCGCAGCTCAGGCCCACCTCGAAGGCGTCGTCATCGGAGATGCCGAAGGTGACCAGGCGCGGCCGGCCGGCCGCCAGCACCTCCTGGGCCACCTCGACCACGGCCGGCTCGACGCAACCGCCCGAGACCGAGCCGGCGATCTCGCCACGGTCGCTGACGGCCATGGTGGTCCCCGGCTCCCGCGGTGCCTTGCGGATCACCTCGACCACCGTGGCCAGGGCCACGTCCCGGCCCGCGTCGAGCCACTCCACCACCCGGTCCAGCACGTCACGCATGGCCTCTCGCCTCCCCTCGCGCCCTCAGACGGTGTGCCAGGTCCCACCCGGGGACCCACCCGGCCCGCCCAGCCGCGACGACGCCCTAGCCCTCCCGGACGCGGGCCAAAACCAACCCATCGTAGGCCGGCAGCATCGTGCTGACCAGCCGGCCGTCCGTGGCAACCCGGCGGTTGAACCGCCGCATCGCCTCCACGGCGGGGGCGGTGTGCACCGGGTCCGCGACCCGCCCGTGCATCAGGGCGTTGTCGGCCACCAGCAAGCCGCCGGGCCGAAGCAGGCGCAGGCTCCACTCCAGGTAGTCGGGGTAGTGTTGTTTGTCGGCATCGATGAAGACGAGGTCGAAGGAAGGATGCGCTGGCTCCGCCACCAGGGCCGGCATGAGGGTGAGGGCGTCGCCGACGCGAATCTCGACCCGGTCGGCGAGGCCGGCCGCCGCCACGTGGGCGTGGGCGACCCGGGCATAATCGGGGTTCTTCTCCAGGGAAATCAGCCGGCCCCCCGGCGGCAGGCCGCGGGCGAGGCAGATGGCGCTGTAACCGGCAAGGGCGCCGATCTCCAGCACCCGGCGGGCCCCGCTGGCCGCCACCAGCAGAGTCAGCAGGCGGCCGTATGCGGGGCGGATGGCGATGTCCGGCATGCCCTGGGCCTCCATGCCGGCTCGTACCCGCTCCAGGTCGGGATCGGGCGGGTACAGGGACTCCAGGTACCGGACGTCCCGCTCGGACGGCAGCACGGGCGCCTCCCCCTCTCGGCGGCCGCACCGATCACCGGCCGTACCCTGCGGCCGCACCGACCGGCGGTACCCGTCAACACCGACCCCGCCGGTGAAGACGGGTGCCTTGCCCCCATTGTACCACCGCGGCAGGGCAGTGGTGCGCCTTCTGTTGACGCGGCCCCTGCCGGGTTCCCGGATGTTCGTCGACGTCTTGCGTGGGTAGGTGTTCCCCGCCTCGTGCTGCCGCGGCCGAGCATCGACGGGCGGAAGAGCCCGGGGTGACGGGATGCGAAGCGGAAGGCCCCCCGCGGGCCACTGCGGTCGACGGGCCGGTCGACGGGCCCCCGCCGAACCCCTCGCTCCCACCGCCGGCCGGGGGCAGGAGCCCCATCTCCCGCGTTGAACTCTCGCTTGCCGGTACGGGGCACCGCCGCCCTCACCCCGTTCACCCCGCCCCGGCGGCACCTTCACCCCTTAAACCGATTAAACCGAAAGGAGGAAGGCCGGTCATGTCCCACAAGCTTCGCTGGCTCGGCCATGCCGGCTGGGAGCTGACCACGGCCGGCGGCAAGGTCATCCTGTTCGACCCCTGGATCAACGGCAACCCCAAGGCCGCCGCCCGCATCGAGGACCTGAAGGCCGACTACATCCTGATCACCCACGACCACTTCGACCACGCCAGCGACGTGGTGGCGGTCCAGAAGCAGACCGGCGCCACGGTGATCCTGCAGCCGGAGACGGCCGAACGCTACCAGAAGGAAGGCCTGCCGGGCGACAAGTGCATCGGGATGAACATCGGCGGCTCGGTGGAGCTGGGCGGCGTCGTGGTCACCATGACCGAGGCCTATCACTCCAGCGAGACCGGTGAGCCGGCCGGGTACATCGTCACCCTGGAGGACGGCAAGCGGGTCTACGACGCCGGTGACACGGGCATCCACTGCAACATGGCCACCTGGGCCGAACTGTATCCCCTGGACGTGGCCATCCTGCCCATCGGCAGCCACTTCACCATGGACCCGCGGCAGGCGGCCCACGCCCTGACCTTCCTCAAGCCCCGGCTGGCCGTCCCCCAGCACTACGGCACCTTCCCGCTGCTGGTGCAGAGCGCCGACGACTTCGTCCGCTTCGCCCGGCAGAAGGCGCCCGGGGTCGAGGTCATGGTGCTGGAGCCGGGCGGAAGCTTCGAGTTCTAACGCTTCGGGTTTTAACTCCTGGTGGAGCCGGTGGGGGCGCCGGACCGGTGGAACCCCGGTACGGGCACCACCGCGGCGGGCGATGAGCCCGGCGCGGGGCGGAGCTCCCGTACCGGAGGGAAGCTTCCGGCACCCCACCGGCACGCCCGCTTTGCCAGGCGCTGTGCCCCCCGGGCCACGGCAAAGCACGACCACCCGGGGCAAAGCGCTGCCGTCCGGGGCTAAGGACTACCGTCCGCGCGGCTCAAGGCTCGCGGGGGGAGGAAGGCGGCCCGTCCCCCGGGCGCCCGGCCGAACCCGGCACCACCACCGGCTCCCCGCAAGCCGCGGCGCCCCCCTCTGCCTCCAGCCGGTGGACCACCGCCGGCAGCGCCTGCTCGGCCGGCGCCGCCACCACCACCTCGGCATCCAGGGCCGGGTGCGGGTTGACCTCGGCCAGCACGGCCCCCGCCTTCCGCGCCCAGCGGGGCAGGCTGGCGGCCGGTTCGACCTCGGCGGAGGTGCCCACCACCAGCAGAAGCCCGGCGTTCTGAACTTCGGCCCACGCCTGCAGGAAGGCGTATTGGGGCAGTTCCTCGCCGAAGAACACGATGTCAGGTTTCAACCAGCCCCCGCACCAGCAGCGGTGGCCGCCACCGCCCGGCAGTCCCGCCAGCCGCCGCACGCTCTCGGCCGCGTAGCGGCTCCCACAGTCCATGCACACCACGCGCCGGAAGTTCCCGTGCAGCTCGATGACGTTCCGGCTGCCGGCCGCCTGGTGCAGGCCGTCGATGTTCTGGGTGATCACGGCCCGGAGGCAGCCCATTTCCTCAAGCCGCGCCAGGGCCTGATGGGCCCGGTTGGGGCGGGCTTCCGCCAGGGCGTCGTAAAGCTCGTCCAGCATGGACCAGACGCGCTCCGGGTCCCGGCGGAAGGCATCGATGTGGGCAAACTCTTCCGGGTCGAACCGGCTCCACAGGCCGTCGCGGCCGCGGAAGGCGGGGATGCCGCTGGCCACCGACACCCCCGCCCCCGTCAGGGCGACGGCCCGCCCGCGGTGCTGTTCCAGCAGGCGAGCCAGCTCGGCGACCGGGTCCCCGGGCTTGAGGCCCGGCGGTTCGGTCCGGCGCCGTTCCATGTCGACCACCCTCCCCGTGACGCACCGCCGGCCCGGCCCGGGTGCGGTCCCTTGCCCTATCCCGGGCGCATCGGGCCGTGCCCCGTCTCCATCTTCTCCCAGCCTGTCCCGCGGTCCCGTCACTCGACCCCGCCGAAGCCGATGGGACGCGGCCTGCGCCCCTCGCCGCTCACCACCACGCAGCGGATCCGGAAGGCGGGAAGCCACACGGTGGCCTCGCCGTGCAGCTGGCCCGATTCCAGACCCAGGACCTCGGCCAGGGAGTTCGCTCCCTGGGCCCCTTCCACCTTGTCGACGGCCTTGACGGGCAGCAGGATCCCCCCGTTGTGCCAGGCTCCCGCCTGCAGGCGGGCGTGGAGGCGGTGGCCGCCCTCCAGCACCACGATGGCGGGGACGCCCGGCAGGTCAGGGTCGACCAGGGGCACGATCTCGTCCAAGTCCGTTCCCTCCCGCGAAAGGCTCGGGCGTGGTGCCCTGCGCCCTGGCTTGCCACCCGGCCCCCCGAACACCTCGAGCGCGGTGCCGGCCCGGGCCGCAACCCAGGGGGCCCGGGCCTCACGCCCGGCTGGTCCAGCCGGGGTGCACCGCCGGGCTGAGGGGCTCGCCGGCGGCCGGGCGGGTCACCATGGGCTCGCCCCACTTGCCCGGGTTCATCAGGTCGAGGGGATCCAGGGCCCCCTTGATCTTGCGGATCACGTCCAGCGCCGGGCCGTACTCGTCGGCCAAAAGCGGCAGCAGCTTCAGCCCCGTGCCGTGGAGGCACTCCATGTTGCCGCCCCGGGCCTGGGCCATGCGCAGCAGATCGTGCATCAGCGACTCCATGGCCGCCGCATCCTCGGCCGTCCACGCGGCCTCCCAGGCGTCCCCGCCGGCCTCTTCGGCCGCGGCGCTGACCAGCAAGGAGAACACTTCAGGGCGGCCCCACAAGCCCGTCTCTCCGGCGCGGAAGCGGGGGTCCTGGGCGATGCGGGCCAGGGCCTCGCGCCGGAAGGGGATGACCTGGCTGGCCGGCAAAGCCAGATTGATGTAGTCGAAGGCGCCCTGCTGCCAGCGCCGCCGCGCATCACGGGCCTGCACCACGGGCAGGGCGAATTCTTCGGCGATTTCGTGGCGCCGCTCCCAGAAGCGGCGGGCCGGTTCGTCCCCCAGGTCCCGGGCGCCGAACTGGCGGGCGATGCGGGCGGCCGCCGCGGCCCGGCCGCGGGCCTCCTCCGCCAGCCCGAAGAACCCCAGATGCAGAAGGCCCGTGCGGCCCAGGTCGTCCTCGTAACCCGGCTCCAGTTCGACCGCTGCAGGCACGTCGTCGGTGAAGTCGAGCAGGTCCGGGATGACCCCGGCCCGCCACATGGCCCGCACGGCCTCAAAGCCGGGGTCGAAGCCCCGGAAGCGGTAACTCCGGAAGAGCATGACCTCGGGCACGCCCACGGCCCGGATCCAGGCCCGGGTGACGATGCCCAGGGTCCCCTGGCTGCCGGCGAAGAGCGCCCGCAGGTCGGGACCCGCCGGAGGCTTGGGGACAGGCCGGGTCCGCACCACCTGCCCGCCGGGCAGCACCACCTCCAGGGCCACCACCTGCTGGCCCATGCTGCCCCACCGACCGGCCAGGTAGCCGACCCCGTCGGTGCCGATGGCGCCGCCCACGGTGGCGATGCCCACGCTCCAGGGGTCGTGGGCCAGGGCCAGGCCGTGGCGCCGCAGGGCCGCGTCGACGGCGGCCAGGGTCGCACCGGCGCCGGCCTCGGCCAGCAGGTCGTCGGGGTGCACCACCACGTCGTCGAGCCGCGTCAGGTCGACCACCACCGCCGGCTGCTGCGGGACGGCCGACCCCATCACCCCGGTGCCGCCGCCCCGGGGCACCAGGGGGATGCGGTGGCGCTCCGCCCAGAGGACCAGTTGCCGGACCTCCCCGGTGTCACCGGGGCGCACCACCGCCAGCGGGCGGCGGGCCTGCCCGCCCGTTCGTCCGAGCCGGTAGCCGCCGGCGAAGTCCATGGCAGCCCATTCCAGGTCGTGGGGGTCGACGCTCACGTGGTGGGCTCCCACCAGGTCGCAAAGTTCTCGACGCAGCGCTTCGGGTAAGGCAACCGGTTCCGTCCCACGGGAACCCTCGCCATCCATGCCGATCCCTCCGCTTACCGCTATCTTTACCTTAATCCGGGAGCGGGCTGCCAGGGCAAGAGGTGGTGCCGGGCTCCACCGGGTGGCCTGCCGCCAACCTGGTGGCCTACCGCCCCGTTGCCCTTCGAGCGGGAGGAACCGGCAGGCGGGACGCGGGTCCGCCGCCGGGGCCAAGTCAGCCCGAGCCTAGCCCAGGCCGTGGACGCGCCGCGTTTCGGCAATCTGCGCAATGTGGTGCAAGGCATGACTGGCCAGCATGGCGATCAGCTCGCGAGCCGTCATGGGAGCCCCCAGGGCCGGCTCCACGGCGCCGTCCAGCGCTTCCGGCCGGTGACGCACCAGGGCCGCCACGTGGTGGCGGATGGAAGCGATCAGGGCGAGGGACGGCTCGATGGGCCGGTGGGCGTGATCCAGGCGCTCGACCCAGATGTCCTGGTCGTAGGGGTTGTTCTGGTACGGGCGGCCCGGCTCGGCCAGGCACATCAAGATGCGGATCAGGCTGGATGCATCGGAATCGGCGATGTGGTGGACGATCTGCCGGATCGTCCACTTGCCGGGGGCCCGGGCCAGGTCCAGCTGGTCGCCGGTCAGGCCGGCAAGGGCTTGGCTGAGGCGATCGGGCGCGCTGGTGTAGATGACCAGCAACTCCTCATCGGTCCATTCCGGCCCCTGCCAGAAGGACAGCCGGTGACCGTCGGGATCTTGCAGCCCGAGGACAAGGCTCCCGTCCGGCGCCTGCTCCGGCGGTGGAACCGGCAGGCCCTGATGGCGCAGCCGGTGAACAAAGGCCTCCAGGTTGCCTCCAGGAGCCCCCAGATAGAGCTGCCGGCCTTCGGCCAGTTCTTCAAAGACCTCATGGAGCCAGGGTGTGGCGTCGACGCCGGGCAGCGCCAGGGTGAAGGGATGCCCATCGACAGGGTCGACCACCGCCACGCCCGCTTCGGGATCGTAGGTGCAGATGCGGAAGCCCAGTTGCCGGTAAAAACGGACCGACCGGTCCAGGTCCTGGACGCGCAGCAGCGCCAGGGACGGCCGAACAGACGACATGGAATCCCCTCCTTGCCGCATGGCACCGTGGACCTGGAAGAACCGGCCCTGCCACCCTGTCCCTGGGGCCCTGCGGCGTCGATCGAGGGATGGTTCGGCGGAACCGGTCGTGATACCTTTGCAGGTAATACCCCCGCCACCGGACACCCCGGAGGACAGCACCGGGTGCCGGCTGCGACAGCGCCTGCGGGAAGGAGAGGGGGCGGCCTGGCACCCGCCCCAGGGGAGGCTGCACTGTGGATCCTTCCGCCTTGTTGCTGCCCGTCGCCTTTCAGGGCGAGCGGGGCGCCTTCAGCGAAGTGGCGGTTCGTTCTTACTTCGGGCCGGATGCCGAGCCCGTGCCCTGCCCGGCCTTCGCCGACGCCTTCGACCGCCTGGTGGCGGGGGCCGTGGCGGCTGCCATGCTGCCGGTGGAAAACTCCTACGCCGGCGACGTGGGCGAGGTGTACGACCTGCTGCGCCGGTACCCCGTGCGGGTCCGAGGTGAGCTGCAGCTGCCCGTCCGCCACTGCCTGCTGGCGCTACCCGGCACCCGGCTCGGCGACCTGCGGGCCGTCCGGTCCCATCCCCAGGCACTGGCCCAGTGCCGCGAGTTCCTCCACCGCCACGGCCTCATCGCCGAACCGGTCTACGATACCGCCGCCGCGGCCCGGCAGGTGGCGGAAGCCGGCCGCCGGGACCTGGCGGCCATCGCCTCCCACCAGGCCGCCGCCTACTACGGCCTTGAGGTGCTGGCCGAAGACATCCAGGACTCGGCCGGTAACGTGACCCGGTTCTTCCACCTGGAACGGGACGAACCGGCCGTCGCGGCGCCAGCGGAACCGGCGAACCCGCCCGGACTGTGCCACCGGCACAGCCCCCAGGGCCTGGACACCGCCGGCATTGAAGCCGGGACGGCGGGTCCGCAGGACGGGGAGGGTCCCGGTACCGGGCATCGCCGCCCCGCAGGGCCCGGGACCCCCGGCCTGCCGGCGGGCAGCCGGCTGGTCCCGGGCCAGATCAAGACGTCCCTGCTGTTCGTCGGCGAGGATCGTCCGGGCGCCCTCTACCGCTGCCTGGGCGCCTTCGCCCGGCGGGAGATCAACCTGACGAAGCTGACGGCCCGGCCGGAACCTGGCGGGTCTTGGCAGTACATGTTCTTCGCCGATCTGGAGGGAAGCCTGGAGGAACCGCGGGTGCGGGAGGCGATCAAGGAGCTGCGGCGGCAGGCGACCTACGTCCGCATCATGGGTAGCTACCGCGTGTGGCAGGTCCATGATGCTGACGCCGGGCATTGACACCTGCAAGTCCTCGACCGTTGAGGCCCTACCGGTCCGGGGTCCAGGGCCGGGCCAGGATCGGGCAAGGGTCGGGCATGGCGTCACCACGCCGCGGCCGTTGCCGGCCCTGGCCACCGGGGCGCCTTCCCAACCGTGTGGTGGGGCCTGGCCGATGAATCCGTCACCACGATGGATCCGTCACCACGGTGTCATGAAACCGACATTCTGCCGTAAGACGGTTCCGGTACCATGCCAGACGCGATGAACCCCTGGGAGGCATGCGCGGTCATGGGCCAGAGCGTCAAGGGGTGTGCGACGAAATCGCTGGTTCAGGGGCTGTCGTCGCTGTGTTTGGGGCTCGCGCTCATCTTCTTCGTTAGCCCGCTGCTCGTCTACGGGTTCGTCCACGGGGATCCGGAGCGGTACCTGTGGATCATCCGCGGACCCTACCCCTTTAGCCATCTGGGCAGCGGACCGTTCCAACTGGCTGTGGGCCTCTTGCTGATCGCCGCCGGGGTGGGGAGCCTGATCCTGTCCCGGGTGTTCGCCACGAGGGCCCGGTGAACCGGCTCGGGCCCTCTTGGACCCGTCCCGGACAGAACGTCCCCGTGGAGGCCGGGGGGACCTGCGTCCTTTCGAAAGACCCGCGGCAGACGCCCTTGGGTCCAGTCCCCGTCCGGGGCTCTGATCCTTGACAAGCGGTCGGTGGCTAGGGAACGACAAGCATCCCGCAGGTGGCGATTTCTCCTCATCTCACCCGCCGCCGTACCCACCAGAGTGATCCGACAATAACTGCCAGCGCACCCGCTCCAAATCCGGCCCATACCGGATTCGGCATAGCATGCTCGGGTTCTGAACTAACACCAGTAGGCCCACCAACAGCACCCTTATCAGAAGACGACTGTATTCTCTGTCGAACCTCACTCACCAACCGCTCCATATCCACGACTTGCGACGAGGGAAGATTATACATGCTTATGTCACGCATGGGCGCAAACCGGCTGTTGCCACGGCTGTCGACCCCCACAAGACCAACTATTCTATGTCCCTCGTCATAGACCAATCGCATTTGCCCAGTAATACCATTGGCCCCAAGTATCCGTTGAGCCTCTCGTACGTCATTCGCAAACCGCGAGTCACTTGATACCCCAATAATTTCCCACTCATTACTGACCCTTTGTACCCATGCGATGCCAACCGGATTTGCATTCACGTAAATTGGGAAAATATGGAGGCTTGGATAGGGCTTAATGATGTCATCCACGTCCGTTGATGCGTCGATAACACCTTGCTCAGAGACATAGTGGACGCGAAAGCCCTCGCCGAAAGTTACGTTATCCGCATCACTCAGTTTTGTAAGCCCAAAATGTTGCGGTTCGCTTGCCAACACAACCCGCACATATGGGATGTCGTCCTTAATGCCCTGGACAACATCAGGCGGTGCGTCAGCGTACGTCGTGTTTACAACTGCAAAGACTGCCACTGCCACCAGCACAGCAACGCGAGTAACGCCTGAGGTTAACCGCCACATATTTTCACCTCGATTGCGAAAAGCGCTCCATCCGCTCGTCCCGTTCGGCACATACACGGGAGACCTCGCTCTTGCTCACCCGTCACTTCGATTTGTTCGCGAACCTCGGCCTCCCTGGCCTCCTGCACGAACCAGCAACATCATCAGCGCCGGAATGGTTAAAACAATACCTCATTCGGAACGATTATTCCTTCCTCAGATAGATCATTTCTGCCATAGAGGCTTGTATCATGAACTCCGAAAACAGAACCCCTCGCTGTAGCACAAGGCGACAAGGGAGCCCACCGACTCAGCGCACAAATACCCTTGGAGTCGGTTTGTGGAGGCGAGTGATAGATACCACGCCTGAGTCGTTTCGACGCATATGACTTGCATTTGACCTGTTCGAGAAAGCGGTCGGCTGCTGGCACCGCCTTGATCTGCTCGAACACCGGCTCGACGGTCTGGAGCAACACGAGGAGTGGCTGGCCTCCCGACGCGACTTCAGATCCGAGTCGATGGCGAATGCCGAAGGGCCGGGTCCTCCCCGGCCCTTCCCACGTCCGCTGCGCTGCGGCACACCCCTCTTCGCCGATCCTGGTATACCTCGGTTGGGTTGGATTCCCGCGGTCCCGTCCTGCCGGCTTTCTCCGCGGTGCATCCGAGACTGCCCATCCGTCGGGCCCGGGCCCGCAGTGGGCACCCGACCGGCGTTACGAGCCGCCCCTGCCGGCCGGCGTTGCCTCACGCTCCCCGGGCTGCCCGGGGCACCTCCTCGAACTGCTCCTCCTCCGTCGACCCCTTCAGCGCCAGGGTCGACGACTGCCCGCCCGAGATGACCTCCGAGACCCGATCGAAGTAGCCCGTCCCCACCTCGCGCTGGTGCCGGGTGGCGGTGTAGCCGAGTTCCTCCATCTCGAACTCCCGCTGCTGCAGCTTGACGTAGGCGGTCATGCCGGTGCGGGCGTAGCCGTGGGCCAGCTCGAACATGGAGGCGTTGAGGGCGTGGAAACCCGCCAGGGTGATGAACTGGAACTTGTAGCCCATCGCGGCCAGTTCCCGCTGGAAGCGGGCGATGGTGTCGTCGTCCAGGTGGCGCTTCCAGTTGAAGGACGGCGAGCAGTTGTAGGCCAGAAGCTTGCCCGGGAACTGGCGGTGGATCGCCTCGGCGAACCGCCGCGCCTCCTCGAGATCGGGCTTGGCCGTCTCGAACCACAAGAGGTCGGCGTAGGGCGCGTAGGCCAGGCCGCGGGCGATGGCCGCCTCGATGCCGTTGCGCACCCGGAAGTAGCCCTCGGGCGTCCGCTCGCCGGTGATGAACGGCTGATCGTAGGGGTCGACGTCGCTGGTCAGCAGCGTGGCCCCCAGGGCGTCGGTGCGGGCGATCAGGATCGTGGGCACGCCGCACACGTCGGCCGCCAGGCGGGCGGCGGTCAGGGTGCGGATGAACTGGCTGGTGGGCACCAGCACCTTGCCGCCCATGTGGCCGCACTTCTTCTCGGAGGCCAGCTGGTCTTCGTAGTGGACCCCGGCCGCCCCGGCCTCGATCATGGCCTTCATCAGCTCGAAGGCGTTGAGGGGGCCGCCGAACCCCGCCTCGGCGTCGGCCACGATGGGCGCCATCCAGTAGGTGGAGTCGTCCCCCTCGGCCCAGTGGATCTGGTCCGCCCGGCGCAGGGCGTTGTTGATCCGCCGGATCACCGCCGGGACGCTGTTGGCGGGGTAGAGGCTCTGGTCGGGGTACATCTGCTCGGCCAGGTTGGCGTCGGCGGCCACCTGCCAGCCGCTCAGGTAGATCGCCTTCAGCCCGGCCTTCACCATCTGCACCGCCTGGGCCCCGGTCAGGGCGCCGAGGGCGGCCACGTAGTCCTCGCTGTGGAGCAGCTCCCACAGCCGCTGCGCACCCTGGCGGGCCAGGGTGTACTCGACCTGCACCGAACCCCGCAGCCGGACCACGTCCTCGGCCGAGTAGTTGCGCCGGATGCCCTGCCAGCGGGGACTGGTCCGCCACTCCTCCTCCAGTTGGGCGGCCTCCTGCCGGATCCGCTCCTCCAGGGGCCGCCGGTCGGGGTGCGGCGGTGCCGCCGAGCCGGCCGGCTCCCCGGCCCTGGGCTTGCCGTTGCGGATGCTCACGGGGATCCCTCCCGGTGGGTGTGGGTGAGAACTGTTCCCTTACCACGTACGGCGGGAGGGGTGACAGAGGCAATGGCCCGCCGGCAAACGGTGGTCCTGGCTCACCGAAGGGGCCGGGAACGGGGGCGGACGGCAAGGGCTACGGTCCCGGCCCCGGCCCGCGCCTTTGCTCGCGGTGCCCTCGTACTGCAGCCCCTCCCGGCCCCGGCCCGTCCTGAGCACCCGACCCTCTCGGTCTTGCGCACCCAGCCCTCCCGACCCTGAGCATCCAACCCTCGGGCGCCGAACCATCCAACCCTCAGGCGCCGAACATTAACAAACCTTAACCCTGCATCCTTCGGTGGAGTGGGTTGACACCCCCGTAGCCGGTGTTATAATCCAGGTCAAACCTGACACGGACACCCAGCATCTCGATAGAGAGCGGTCCGAGTCGGTTTGGGAAGTGCGCCTAGGGTTCCGCACCGGCGTTGTGGCGGCCCACTGCGTCCCCGGGGTTCCGGGGACCTGGCGGACCCGCCATCCGGGTCGCGGGGAGACCGGTCTCAACGGTCTCCGGAAAGCGGCCCGCCGCCGGTGGACTGGACCAAGCGGCGCAACCCGCCGGTTCCGCCGGCGGGACACCGTGGGGATAAAAGCCCCGAGCGGCAGGTTCCCAACCCCGGTTGGCGACTGTGCCGCTCGGGGTTTCTTATTACCTCTCGCCGTTGTCCCTTTGCCCTGGCCGGTCCAGGCGGCGCCAGGGGGTGCCCGGCGGCGACGCCCGGCCAGGTTGACAGCCCAAGGTCAGTTCAGCGGCCGTGAAGGGGAGCAGTACCCGGTAAGCCCGGCTGCAGAGAGCCGGTGGCTGGTGTAAACCGGCGCCGAGGAACCGGGGAACTCGCCCTGGAGCCGTTCCGGTGAAGGGCCCCCAGGCCCCTAGCCGGATCCGGCGGTCTCCGCCCCCGTCCCCCGCGCCCGGCCGGCATCTTCCCGCCGGAGGGCCCTGCCGGGACGGTCCAGGAGGCCGTCGTTAACCAGAGGGTGGCGGCCCGGACACCGGCACACCCGGACACCGGGAAACGGGATACCCGCGGCCCGGGCCACCGGCATACCGGCAACACCGGTACGCCGGCGACACCGGCGACCCGCAGTTCCGCCCGCCGCCACCCGCCAAGGCCGCCGCCGCGAGGCGGCGGCAACCGGGGTGGTACCGCGAAGCGGCGCTCTTCGCCCCCGGCCCGATGGGCCCGGGGCGAAGAGCGCCTTGGTTTTTCCAGCCCTCCAGCGGGGCTGGCCGGCCCCGGGCCGGCGAAAGGAGGTGAACCCTTGATCCACGTCATGGTGCTGGCCGCCGACCGGCCCGGCGTCCTCCGCCGCATCCTCGGCGTCTATGAGAGCCGCCGGTACCGGGTCCGCTCCCTGGCCACCGGCCCCGCCGGGCCCGCCGGGTTCGTCCGCGTCAACCTGGTCCTGGACGAACCGGCCGACCGGGCCCACCGGCTGGCGGCCCAGCTGGCCCGCCTGGTGGACGTGGCCGGCGTCGAGGTGGCCGAACCGTCCCGGGCGGTGGGGCGGGAACTGGCCCTGGTCAAGGTGCTGCTGGAGCATCCTGCCCGGCGGGCCGACTTGCTCCAGATGGCCCAGGTCTTCCGCGCCCGGGTGGTCGACGTGGCCCCGCGCTCCCTGGTGCTGGAGGTCACCGGCGACCCCGCCAAACTCGACGCCTTCCTCGGCCTGGCCCGCGAGTTCGGGCCGGTGGAAGTGATGCGGACGGGGGTGGCGGCCCTGGCGCGGGGTTCGCAGGTGCTGGCGGCAGCGGTCGTAGCGCCTGCAGGCACGCCGGGGCCCTCCTGGGAGCCTTCCGGGGAGGAGGAACCGCTCCCCTCCGGGGCCGGCGCCTTCTCCCCCGCCCTGGCCGCGGGATCCGGCCCCTGAGCGGTGCCGGCCACCGGCACGGTCCGGGATGGATCCCCGCCGGAACCCCGGCCCCACCGTCCAGGAGAGCGAAAGGCGTAACCAAGGATGGGAGGGAGCACCTTGGCGACGATCTACTACGACCGGGACGCGAACCCGGAACTCATCCGGCGGCGGCGGGTCGCCGTCATCGGCTACGGCAGCCAGGGCCACGCCCAGGCCCAGAACCTGCGGGACCGGGGCGTGGAGGTGGTGATCGGCATCCGTCCGGGCCCCAGCGCCGACCGGGCCCGGGCCGATGGCTTCCCCACTGGTACCCCGGCCGAGGCGGCGGCCCAGGCCGACGTCGTGGTGATGCTCATCCCTGACGAGCGTCAGCCTGCCGTCTTCCAGGCAGAAATCGCCCCCCACCTGACCGAGGGCAAGGCCCTGGCCTTCTCCCACGGCTTCAACGTCCATTTCGGCCAGATCCAGCCGCCGCCCGGTGTCGACGTCTTCATGGTGGCGCCCAAGGCGCCCGGCCACCTGCTGCGCCGGTTCGTCCGGGAAGGGCGCAGCGTGCCCGGGCTGCTGGCCGTGGCCCAGGATGCCACGGGGCAGGCCCGGCAGCTGGCCCTGGCCTACGCCTGGGGGATCGGCTGCACCGGGGCGGGGGTCATCGAGACCACCTTCCAGGAGGAGACGGAGACCGACCTCTTCGGCGAGCAGGCGGTGCTCTGCGGCGGCGTGACGGAGCTGGTCAAGGCGGGATTCGAGACGCTGGTCGAGGCCGGCTACCAGCCCGAGATCGCCTACTTCGAGTGCCTCAACGAGCTGAAGCTCATCGTGGACCTGATGTACGAGGGCGGCCTGGCCCGCATGCGCTACTCCATCAGCGACACAGCCGAGTACGGTGACCTCACCCGCGGGCCGCGGATCATCGACGCCGGGGTCCGGCAACGGATGCGGGAGATCCTGGCCGAGATCCAGAGCGGGGCCTTTGCCCGGGAGTGGATCCTGGAGAACCAGGCCGGCCGGCCGGTGATGAACGCCCGCCGCGCCCAGGAAGCCCGGCATCCCATCGAGGCGGTGGGCCGCCGGCTGCGGGCCATGATGGACTGGCTGCCCCGGGAGGACGGCGCCCCTGAGGCGGCCGGCCAGCGGCCGGCGGCGGGGCGCCCGGAGGCACCGGCCGTTCAGGAGGCCCCGGCGACCCCGGCGGCTGCGACGGCGGCCGCCCCGGCGGCCCGGGCGGGCTAGCCCGGTCCGGTACCGGCCGGAGCGGGACGAACCGGCTCCGGCCCGCACCCCAGAGGGAGGGATGCCCCATGGCAGACGGGGTTGGTGAGGTTACGCGGACCCCCATGGCGAGCACCGCCGGCTCGGGCTACGGCGGGGACGCCGGGTTCGACCGGGACCGGGTGCGGATCTTTGACACCACCCTGCGGGACGGCGAGCAGACGCCCGGCGTCGCCCTGACGGTGGATGAGAAGGTGGAGGTGGCCCGCTGGCTGGCGGCCCTGGGGGTCGACATCATCGAGGCCGGCTTCCCCGTCGCCTCCGACGGCGAGTTCGAGGCGGTGAGCCGCATCGCGGCGGAGGTCCATGGTCCCACCATCGCTGCCCTGGCGCGAACGGCGGCGGTGGACATCGACCGGGCCTGGGCGGCCATCCGCCACGCCCGGCGGCCGCGGATCCACGTGTTCGTCTCCACCTCGCCCATCCACCTGGAGGCCATGCTGCGCATGACCGAGGACCAGGTGCTGCGGCTGGTGGAGGAGATGGTGGGCTACGCCCGGTCCCTCTGCGAGGACGTGGAGTTCTCCGCCCAGGACGCTACCCGCAGCGACGTGGGCTTCCTGGCCGAGGTGACGGCGGCGGCCATCGAGGCCGGGGCGACCACCATCAACCTGCCCGACACCGTGGGCTACGCCACGCCCTGGACCTACGCCCAGATGTTCCAGGAGGTGATGGCCCGGGTGCCCAGGCCGGACCGGGTGGTCTTCAGCGCCCACACCCACGACGACCTGGGCATGGCCGTGGCCAACGCCCTGGCGGCGGTGCGGGTGGGCGTGCGCCAGGTGGAGTGCACCATCAACGGCATCGGCGAGCGGGCGGGCAACTGCTCCCTGGAAGAGGTGGTGATGGCCCTGGCCGTGCGGGGCGACGTCTTCGGCGCCACCACCGGGGTCGACACCCGGCAGCTGGTTCCCGCCAGCCAGGTGGTCTCCCGCCTGACCGGGGTGCCCGTTCCGCCCAACAAGGCGGTGGTGGGGGCCAACGCCTTCGCCCACGAGTCGGGGATCCACCAGGACGGGGTGATCAAGAATCCCCTCACCTACGAGATCATCCGGCCCGAGGCGGTGGGCGCCGGCGGCTCCCAGCTGGTGCTGGGCAAGCACTCCGGCCGCCACGCCGTGCGGGTCGAGCTGGAGCGCCTGGGCTTCAGCCTGCCCGAGGACGCCTTCCGCGAGGTGTTCCGCCGCTTCAAGGCCCTGGCCGACCGGCGGGAGTTCGTCAGCAAGGAGGCCCTGGCGCGGCTGGCGGCCCAGGTGCTGGAGGAACGCCAGCAAGAGAGCGGGGCCGCACCCCGGCTTGCCCACGGCGCCTGACCCCCCGAAGCGGGCCGTGGCAAGCACGGGGGCGACCCCCGCAAGACCGGGCGTGCGGCCGGGTCCCCAGCCCGGACGGCCGGCCGCATGCCCAGCCTATGAACATTCGCCAGCCGGGGTACCGGCCCCTGCGAAGGAGGTTCATCCCATGGCGGCCCAGCGCCCCATGACCATCACCGAGAAGATCCTGGCCGCCCACGCCGGCGTCCCCTGGGTCGAACCCGGCCAGCTGGTGGAGGTCCGGGTCGACTTCCTCATGGCCAACGACATCACCGCGCCCCTGGCCATCCGCGCCTTCCGCGAGATGGGGGCGACCCGGGTCTTCGATCCCGAGCGGGTGGCCATCGTCCTGTCGCACTTCGCCCCCAGCAAGGACATCCGGAGCGCCGACCAGTGCAAGGTGGCGCGGGAGTTCGCCCGGGAGCAGGGGCTGGTCCACTACTACGAGATGGGCGAGGGCATCGAGCACGCCCTGCTGCCCGACCGCGGGCTGGTTCTTCCCGGCGAGCTGGTGCTGGGGGCCGACTCCCACACCTGCACCTACGGGGCCGTGGGCTGCTTCTCTACCGGCGTGGGCAGCACCGACCTGGCCTACGCCATGGCCACCGGCGAGACGTGGCTCAAGGTGCCCGAGACGCTGAAGTTCGTCTACTACAACCGGCTGCAGCCCTGGGTGACGGGCAAGGACCTGATCCTGTACACCATCGGCCGCATCTCCTGCGACGGCGCCACCTACAAGGCCATGGAGTTCACCGGCGAGGCCCTGGCCGGCCTCAGCATGGACGGGCGGCTGGCCATGGCCAACATGGCCATCGAGGCCGGCGGCAAGAACGGCATCTTCAATCCTGACCAGCGGACCCTGGACTACGTGGCGCGGCGGGCCCAGCGGCCCTGCAGCCCCGTCTGGTCCGACCCCGACGCGGAATACGCCGAGGTGTACGAGTTCGACGCCGCCCGGATCGAGCCCCAGGTGGCCCTGCCCTGGTCGCCCGACAACGTGCGGCCCCTGAGCCAGGTGGAGCGGGTCCCCATCGACCAAGTCTTCATCGGCTCCTGCACCAACGGGCGCCTGGACGACCTGCGCACCGCCGCCCGCATCCTGCGGGGACGGCGCGTGCACCCGGAGGTGCGGGCCATCGTCATCCCGGCCTCCCGGGACATCTACCTGCAGGCCCTCAAGGAGGGGCTGATCGAGATCTTCATGGCCGCCGGGTGCGTGGTCAGTGCCTCCACCTGCGGGCCCTGCCTGGGCGGGCACATGGGCGTGCTCGGCAAGGGCGAGCGGTGCGTCAGCACCTCCAACCGCAACTTCGTCGGCCGGATGGGCCACCCCGAGTCGGAGTCCTACCTGGCGAACCCGGCGGTGGCCGCGGCCTCGGCGGTGGCGGGCCGGCTGTGCCATCCGGAGGAACTCGGCATCCGGTACGAAGAGGTGGCCGGGGTGGCGTGAGGCGCCGGCCGGTGCGGCCGCCGGTGGGCCTGCCGGCCGGCGGCCGGTTCGTCCCAGGAAGGATGAGGAGGTGGCGGCCGTGGGCCGCGTGTGGAAGTACGGCGACGACATCAACACCGATGTGATCATCCCGGCGCGATACCTTTTCACCACCGATCCGGCCGAGCTGGCCGCCCACTGCATGGAAGACCTGGACCCCAGCTTTGCCTCTGGCGTCCGGCCGGGCGACGTGATCGTCGCCGGGCGCAACTTCGGCTGTGGCTCGTCGCGGGAACACGCGCCGGTGGCCATCCGGGCCGCCGGGGTGCAGTGCGTCATCGCCCGCTCCTTCGCCCGGATCTTCTACCGCAACGCCATCAACGTGGGGCTGCCCATCCTGGAGTGCCCGGACGCGGTGGCGGCCCTGGAGACGGGGGAGCAGGTGGAGGTCGACCTGGCCGCCGGCACCATCCGCCGGGTGGCCACGGGCGAAACCTTCCAGGCCGCTCCCTTCCCGCCCTTCATGCAGGAGATCCTGCGCTGCGGCGGGCTGGTGGAGTATGCCCGGCGCAAGCTGGCCGCCCAGGGCGCCGGGGGCGGCGGAGGGGGTGCCGGCCGTGGCGCCGCCGGCCGGTAGTGTTTCCGCTGGCAGCAGGGTGGCCGCGGGTCCCGCGGCGGCCGGAAGCTGGTGGAGGGGGCGAGGAACATGACCTGTCGCATCGCCGTCCTGCCGGGCGACGGCATCGGGCCTGAGGTGATCCGGGAAGCCGTGCGGGTGGTCGAGGCCGTGGGCGCGGCGACGGGCATCGCCTTCGACTTCACCGAAGCCCCCATCGGCGGCGCCGCGGTGGAGGCCACCGGCGATCCCCTGCCGCCCGAGACGGAACAGGCATGCCTGGCGGCCGGCGCCATCCTGCTGGGTGCGGTGGGCGGCCCCCGCTGGGACCGCGAACCGGCGGCCCGCCGGCCCGAGACGGGCCTGCTCAGGCTGCGCAAGGCGGTGGGCGCCTACGCCAACCTGCGGCCGGTGCGGGTTCATCGGGCCATGGCCGGCCGGGGGCCCCTGCGGCCCGAGGTGGTGGGGACCGGCATCGACGTGCTGATCGTCCGGGAGCTGACGGGCGGCCTCTACTACGGCGAGCGGGGCCTCCAGCAGGAGCCCTTCGGCGAGAGGGCCTACGACACCATGGTCTACACCACGCCGGAAATCGAGCGCATCGTGCGCATGGCCTTCCAGTTGGCCCGGGGCCGGCGGCGCCGGGTGGTGTCCGTGGACAAGAGCAACGTGCTGGAGACCTCGCGGCTGTGGCGCCGGGTCACCGAGGCGGTGGCGGAGGAGTTCGGCGATGTGGAGCTGGAGCACATGCTGGTCGACAACGCCGCCATGCAGCTGGTCCGCAACCCCGGCCGGTTCGACGTCCTGGTGACGGAAAACACCTTTGGCGACATCCTGAGCGACCTGGCCGCCGCCCTCTGCGGCTCCCTGGGCCTCTTGCCCTCGGCCAGCCTGGGCCTGCCGGGGCGGCCGCCCCTCTTCGAGCCGGTCCACGGTTCGGCGCCCGACATCGCCGGCCGGGGCATCGCCAATCCCCTGGCCGCCATCGCTTCCGCCGCCCTGATGCTCCGGTATGCCTTCGGTCTGGAGCGGGAGGCCCGGGCCGTGGAGGACGCCATCGACGAGGTGCTGGCTTACGGCCCGTGGACGCCCGACATCGCCCCGCCCGGCGCTCCCGTAGCCGGAACGGAAGAGGTGGGCCGGGCCGTGGCCCTGAAGGTCAGGGAGCGGCTGGCTCCCGCGCCCCTGGAGCCTGTGGACGCGCCGCTGCAGGTGGCCTTCTGGGATCCGGTGGAGCCCGCTGATCCCGCGCCGCCCGGGGAGGGTTACCCCGGTGGGACGGCCGGGACCACGGGAGAGACGCCTCCTGCGGCTGTGCCGGGATCTTCCCTTTCCGCCGCCGCTGCCCCGGCCGCTTCCGGCCCCGGGGTGGCCGGCGACAACCTGGCCGTGTCCTGGATCGCCGGCGACCACGGCTTCCGGCCGGTCCTTCCGGACGAACCGGACCCGGCGGCCCCGGGGGTGGCGCCGGTCGCCCCGCCCCCGGCCGGGGCGACCTCCAGCGGCCACCGCTGTAGCCACCGGACCCGACACCCCGCCGGCCGCCGGGCGGAGTCGAAGGCCCGCACCCGGGCGGGGGCCGGGAGCCTGCCCGGGGCAGGGAAGGGAGCGTGACGCCCTTGACGGAAACGGCCACCCTGCGCAGCCGGGAGGTGGTGGAGGGGTTCCACCGCGCCCCCCACCGCTCCCTCTTCAAGGCCATGGGCTACACCGACGAGGAGTTGCGCCGGCCGCTGATCGGGGTGATGAACAGCCGCAACGAGATCATCCCCGGCCACGTCCACCTGGACAACATCGCCCGGGCGGTGTGTGACGGCATCCGCATGGCCGGCGGCACGCCGATCCAGTTCGGCGTCATCGGCGTCGACGACGGCATCGCCATGGGCCACCGGGGCATGCGCTTCTCCCTGCCCAGCCGCGAGCTGATCGCCGACTCCATCGAGACGGTGACCGAGGCCCACCAGCTGGACGGCCTGGTGCTGATCCCCAACTGCGACAAGATCACGCCGGGGATGCTGATGGCCGCGGCCCGCCTGAACCTGCCCACGGTGGTGGTCAGCGGCGGGCCGATGATGGCCGGCAACGTCTTCGGCCGGGCGGTGGACCTGGCTACGGTGTTCGAGGGCGTCGGCGCCTTCCAGGCCGGTCGCATCACCGCCGAGGAACTCTTCGAGCTGGAGGAGGCCGCCTGCCCCACCTGCGGCTCCTGCTCGGGCATGTTCACCGCCAACTCCATGAACTGCCTGACGGAGGCCATCGGCCTCGGCCTGCCCGGCAACGGCACGATCCCGGCGGTGGAGGCCGCCCGGCTGCGCCTGGCCAAGCAGGCCGGCATGCAGGTGATGGAGCTGGTGCGCCGCGGCATCCGGGCTCGGGACATCCTGACCGAGGCCGCCTTCCGCAACGCCCTGGCCGTGGACATGGCCCTGGGCTGCTCCACCAACACGGTGCTGCACCTGCTGGCCATCGCCTACGAGGCCGGGCTGGCAGACGTCATCAACCTGGATTTGATCGACGAGATCAGCCGCTCCACGCCGCAGCTCTGCAAGCTCTCGCCGGCCGGCCCGCACCACATCCAGGACCTGCACCAGGCGGGCGGCATCCAGGCGGTGATGGCCGAGCTGCTGCGGGGCGGGCACATTGACGGCTCGGTGCTGACCGTGACGAGCCGCACCGTGGCCGAGAACCTGGCCGCCGCCGAGCGGCGCATCCTGCGGGCGCGAGCTTGGCGCTCCGAGGTCATCCGGCCGCTGGAAGAACCCCACAGCCCCGAGGGCGGCCTGGCGGTGCTGCGGGGCAACCTGGCCCCCGACGGCGCCGTGGTCAAGCAGGGCGCGGTCGACCCCGCCATGCTGCGCCACCGCGGGCCGGCCCGCGTCTTCGACGGCGAGGAAGAAGCTACCGCCGCCATCCGTGAGGGCGCCATCCGCCCGGGCGACGTGGTGGTGATCCGCTACGAGGGGCCACGGGGTGGCCCCGGGATGCGGGAGATGCTCGCCATCACGGCCGCCCTGGCGGGCATGGGCCTGGACCGGGAGGTGGCCCTGATCACCGACGGGCGCTTCTCCGGCGCCACCCGCGGCGCTTCCATCGGCCACGTCTCCCCGGAGGCGGCGGCTGGCGGCCCCATCGCCCTGATCGAGGAGGGCGACGTCATCGAGATCGACATCCCGGGCCGGCGCCTGGAGCTCCGGGTTCCTCCGGACGAACTGGCCCGCCGCCGCGAGCGGTGGCAGCCGCGGCCCCCGCGGGAGACGCGGGGCTATCTGGCGCGGTATGCCCGGGCGGTGACCTCGGCGAACACGGGCGCGGTGCTGATGGGTTGACCGGATGGGCGACAAGACGATCGGTTGAGGAGGGTTGCACCGTGTCTTCATCTGGCGAGCAAGTCGCGGCCCGCCCAGCTTCAACGACCGCCGCGGACGGACATCCGCCCGGCCCGGAGGGGGTGCCCAACCCGGAGGGGAGGCAGTCCGGGCTCCTTCGGGCGGCGCCGGCAGCAGGCCATGGCCGGGTTGCCAACGGAAACCCGGCGCCGAGGGTAGCAGGTGACGACGGGGCAAGCAAGACAACCTCGGACGGCCGGGTGAGTTGGTGGAACGGAGCCGAGGCATCCACGGCCGGGACCAGGCAGGCACCCGCCGCCGGCAGTGAGCATCCACCCGTGACCGCCGGTAGCGAGCGTGCACCCATGACCGGTGCGGAAGCGGTGGTGCGGGTCCTGGTCGAGCAGGGCGTGGAGGTGGTGTTCGGCATTCCCGGCGGCGCCGTGCTGCCCCTCTACGACGCCCTCTACGGTGCCCCCATCCGCCACGTCCTGGCCCGCCACGAGCAGGGTGCCGCCCTGGCCGCCGACGGCTACGCCCGGGCCAGCGGGCGGGTGGGGGTGTGCATCGCCACCTCGGGCCCTGGAGCGACCAATCTGATCACCGGCCTGGCCACCTCTTATCTGGATTCGGTCCCCGTGGTGGCCGTCACCGGCAACGTGGGGCGGGCGTTCCTCGGCACCGACGCCTTCCAGGAAGCCGATACCTTCGGTGTCAGCATGCCGGTGACCAAGCACAACTACCTGGTGCTGGACCCCGAGGAGCTGCCCGCCGTCCTGCGGGAGGCCTTCGCCGTGGCTGCATCCGGCCGCCCCGGGCCGGTGCTGGTGGACATCCCCAAGGACGTCTTCACGGCCACCATCTCGCCTCGGGCCTGGGACCGGCCGTTGCGGCGTTCGGTATCTTGTTTCGGGCATTCCGCCGCGGATTCCGGGACGGGCCTCGCCCGACCCACCCCCCCTGGGCGCTGGCATCCTCGCCCGCACGATGCGGAGCGCCTCGAGGAGGCTGCCCGGCTCATCGCCCGCGCCCGCCGGCCCGTGCTCTATGCCGGGGGCGGCGTGATCGTCGCCGGGGCCGCCGAGGCGCTGCGCCAGCTGGCCGAAGGGGCGGTTCTTCCGACCACGACCACCCTCATGGCCTTGGGCGCCATGCCGGGCGACCATCCCCTCTTCCTCGGCATGCCCGGCATGCACGGCACCTACGCCGCCAACATGGCCCTGACCGAGACCGATTGCCTGATCGCCGTCGGGGCCCGCTTTGACGACCGGGTGACCGGCAGGGTGTCGGACTTCGCCCCGGAGGCCGCCATCATCCACATCGACGTCGACGCCGCCGAGCTGGGCAAGGTCAAGGCACCGCGGGTGGCCATCGCCGCCGGCGCCCGGCAGGGGCTGGAGGCGCTGCGGGAGGCCCTGGGCCGGGTTCGTCCGGACGAGTGGTCCGATCGCAGCCCGTGGCTCGAGCGGGTGAACGGCTGGAAGCAGGAGCACCCGTACCGCTACGACCGGGACCTGGCCCGCCGCGAGCTGCTTCCCCAGGCGGTGATCGAGGAGCTCGAGCGCGCCACGGGCGGTGACGCCCTCGTGGTCACCGGCGTCGGCCAGCACCAGATGTGGGCGGCCATGTTCTACCGCTATCGTTGGCCCCGGCAGTTTTTAACCTCCGGCGGCCTGGGCACCATGGGCTACGGACTGCCCGCCGCCCTCGGCGCCCAGCTGGCCCGCCCGGACGCCCGGGTGCTGTGCATCGACGGCGACGGCAGCTTCCAGATGAACGTCCAGGAGCTGTCGACGCTGGCCGAGCTAGGGCTACCGGTGAAAGTCTTCATTATTAATAACCGCGCCCACGGCATGGTGCGGCAGTGGCAGGACCTGTTCTACGGGCAGCGGCTGTCGGCCAGCGTCTTCGAGCACCAGCCGGACTTCGTCAAGCTGGCCGAGGCCTACGGGGTGGCGGCCTACCGCATCACCCACCCGGACGAACTGGCCGGGACGGTGCGCGAGGCCCTGGCCCGCCCGGGGCCGGTGGTGGTGGACTGCGTGGTGCGGCAAGAGGAGCACGTGCTGCCCATGGTGCCGCCGGGGGCGGCGCTGAAGGAGATGATCGTGGGGTAGCCGGCAGGCTACCCCGCAACGTTATCGGGCCACAACGTCGTCGGGTACCCGCCGGTGGGATACGGCGGCACCGGCTAGTGCCGTCGCCCCCTCCCCCGCCCGCAGGTGGCAGGCCACCCAGTGACCGCCGCCGATGTCCACCAGCGGCGGCTCCTTCTCCCGGCAGATCGCCTCCGCCAGCGGGCAGCGGGTGTGGAACCGGCACCCCCGCGGCGGGTTCAGCGGGCTGGGCACGTCGCCCTGGAGGATGATGCGCTCCCGCTTCACCGTAGGGTCGGGGATGGGGATCGCCGACAGCAGCGCCTCGGTGTAGGGGTGCAGGGGATTGCGGTAGAGCTCGTGCTTGTCCGCCAGCTCTACCAGCTTCCCCAGGTACATCACGCCCACCCGGTTGGAGATGTGCTTCACCGCCGCCAGGCCGTGGGCGATGAACAGGTAGGTGAGACCGAACTCCCTCTGCAGGTCGGCCAGGAGGTTGAGGATCTGGGCCTGGATGGACACGTCCAGGGCCGACACGGGCTCGTCGCATACGATCAGTTTGGGGTTCAGGGCCAGGGCCCGGGCGATGCCGATGCGCTGCCGCTGGCCGCCCGAGAACTCGTGGGGGTAGCGGTGGGCGTGGGCCGGAGACAGGCCGACCACTTCCAAGAGCTCCTTGACGCGCTTCCGCTTGGCCGGGCCCCGCGCGACGCCGTGGACCTCGAGAGGCTCTCCGATGATCTCCTCCACCGTCATCCGCGGGTTGAGGGAAGCGTAGGGGTCCTGGAACACGATCTGCATCTCGCGGCGCAGCCGGCGGAGTTCCTCGGGCTTCATCTTGAACACGTCCCGGCCCTCGAACAGCACGGAACCGGCAGTGGGCTCCTGCAGCCGCAGGATCACCTTGCCGAGGGTGGTCTTGCCGCAGCCCGACTCGCCCACCAGGCCCAGGGTCTCCCCGCGGTAGATGTCGAAGCTGACGCCGTCCACCGCCTTGACGTGGCCGATGACCGCGGAGAACAGACCGCCGCCGGTCACCGGATACCACTTGCGTACATCGCGGACCTGCACCAGGACCTCCTGCCGGGGTCCCACGGCCGGGTCCGGCGACCGCGTCGCCACCTCTGCCGTCATCTCAGACCACCCCCTCCCCGGTCAGGCGCTCCGCCGCCAGGTGGCAGGCCGCGTACCGCCCCTCGCCCAGCGGTTCCAGGCGGGGTTCGACCTCCCGGCAGGTGTCCGTGGCATAGGGGCAGCGCGGGTGGAACGGGCACCCCCGGGGCAGTTGCCCAGGGCTCGGTACGGTGCCCTCGATGGCGGGCAGCCGCTCGCGGTCTTCGTCCAGGCGCGGGATGGAGCGCAAGAGCCCTTCCGTGTACGGGTGGACGGGATTGCGGAAAATCGAGTACACGTCGCCTTCCTCCACCACCCGACCGGCGTACATCACCACGACCCGCTCGGCCATCTCCGCCACCACGCCCAGGTCGTGGGTGATGAGCAGGATGGCCATGCCCAGCTCCTCCTTGAGCCGGCGCATCAGGTCGAGGATCTGGGCCTGGATGGTCACGTCCAGGGCCGTCGTCGGCTCGTCGGCGATGAGGAGCTTGGGATGGCAGGCCAGGGCCATGGCGATCATGACCCGCTGCCGCATCCCGCCCGACATCTGGTGCGGGTACTCTCGCACCCGCCGCTCCGGCGCCGGGATGCCCACGTGCCGGAGCATCTCCACCGCCTGTTCCAGGGCGTCCCGACGGCTCATACCCCGGTGGAACATGAACACCTCGGCAATCTGGTCTCCGACGGTGAAGACCGGGTTGAGGGAGGTCATGGGCTCCTGAAAGATCATGGCGATCTCGTTGCCGCGGATGCGCCGCATCTCCTCTTCGGACAGGCGGAGGAGATCGCGCCCCTCGAAGATGATCTGTCCCGCCTCGATCCGGCCCGGGGGTGAGGGAATCAGACGCAGGATGGAGAGAGCCGTCACGCTCTTGCCACAACCGGACTCCCCCACCACCGCCAGGGTCTCGCCGCGGCGAATGGTGAGATCGACACCGTGGACGGCGGGAACCGGCCCCTCTTCCGTCTGAAAGCTCGTCCGTAGACCTCGGATCTCCAACAAGTCGTCCTGTTGCATGCGTTCTCACGCTCCGTCCAACCAGCCGCAAGGCACAGAACATCACGTGGCCACCTCGGCCCGATACCTGCGGGCACAGCCCGGCCCTGCCCCCCTGCCATGCACAGTCGCACCCCTCGACTCTGCCCGAGCGTCCTCAGGAACCCGCATCGGGGCGGCGCCGGTCAGGCGACCTCGAGTCGCTCATGCGGCCTTGACGTTCCGCAGGCGCGGGTCCAGGGCATCCCGCAACCCATCGCCGACCAGGTTGAAGGCGAGCACGGCCAGGAAGATGGCAACACCGGGGATGGTCGCCAGGTGGGAGGCGCTAAAGATATACTGCCGGCCCTCGCCCAGCATCGCGCCCCACTCGGGGGTCCCCGGGGGCACGCCCAGGCCCAGGAACCCGAGGCCGGAGGCGACGAGGATGGTCGAACCCATGCTCAGAGTCGCCTGCACGATGACCGGGGGCCACGCGTTGACCAGGATGTGACGGAAGATCACACGCCCGTCCGAGACCCCGATGGAACGCGCGGCTTCCACGTAGGGCTGCTCCCTGAGCACGAGCACGACCCCCCGCACGATCCGTACAAAGGCCGGGATCGTCCCGATGCCCACGGACAGCACGGCATTCTCGACGCCGACGCCCAGCGCTGCCACCAGCAACAGGGCCAGGAGGAAGGTCGGGAACGAGAGCAAGATGTCCGTCACCCGCTGAATGATCAAATCGACGAAGCCCCCGTAGTACCCGGACACGACCCCCAGAGGAACCCCCACGGCCAAACCGATGGCCACCGCCAGGGCACCGATCGCCAGGGAGTAGCGCGCCCCGTAGAGGAGCCGCGCGGCCATATCCCGTCCCAGGTGGTCGGTCCCCAGCGGATGCTCTCGCGACGGCGGCTGGAAGACGGCCGAGAGCTTCTGGGCCTGCGGGTCGTGGGACGTCAGCACGGGCGCCAGGATGGCCAGCAACGTGAGCAGCACCACGATGACCAGTCCGACCACCGCCGGCCTGTTGCGACGAAACCGCCGCCAGAACGCCCCGCGCCGCGCCCGCTCGGGTACTCGGCCCTCGGGTGCCATGGGCGCCGTCTCAACCGTAGCGGATCCGGGGGTCAACGTAGGCATAGAGCAGATCCACCCCAAGATTCAAAAGGATGATCATGGTCGAGTAGATCAGGACGATGCCCTGCACCATGGGAAAATCCCGGGCAAAGATGGAGTCCACCAGCAGCAGGCCGAGGCCCGGCCACGCGAACACGGACTCGGTGAGAACCGCACCGCCCAGCAGGGCGCCGAACTGCAGCGCTACCACGGTGACGATGGGGACCAGCGCGTTACGCAGGGCATGCCGGTAGATGATGCGCCGCCGCGGCAATCCCTTGGCCCATGCCGTCCGCACGTAGTCCTGCTCCAGCACCTCGAACATCGTGGCCCGGGTCATCCGTGCCACCAGCGCCACCGAATAGGCAGTGAGGGTCAAGGCCGGCAACACGATGCTCGCCGGTTCGTCCGCCCCGGCGGCCGGCAGCCACTGCAGGCGCACGGCAAAGAGCACGATGAGCAGGATGCCGAGCCAGTAGACAGGCATCGAGACGCCGAGCAACGTGCCGAATGAGGCCAGGTAGTCGAACAGCGTGTAGCGGCGGGTGGCGGCGATCACCCCCGCCGCCACCCCCGTTACCGTCGCCAGGGCACCGCTCACCAATGCCAGTTCCAGGGTGTAGGGCAGCCGCGCCAGGATCTCACGCAATACCGGTTGCTGGGTACGGGCCGAAACACCCAGGTCACCCCGGATCAGCCGGGAAAGGTAGGCCCCGTACTGCTCCAGGAACGGCCGGTCGAGTCCCAGCTGGGTGCGGATGCGCTCGACCTCCTGGGCGCTCGCCATAGGGCCGGCGATGACCACCGCCGGGTCACCCGGAATGAGCCGCACGGTGAGGAACACGGCGAAGGTGACGCCGAGCAAGGTGATCACGGCTGCCAACAGGCGCTTCACGATGTACCGTTTCATCGGCGATCGAGGCGGCCCCCTCCCGCATACCCGTCACTGAACCGGCCGCGCGTAGATGGCATCGAACTTCTCGTTGGGCAGGTACGAGATGTTGGTCACCTCGGCCGAGTGTACGATCGGGAACCGCTGCACCCAGAGGAAGATCCAGGGCGCGTCCTCCCAGATGATCTTGGCCGCCTCACAGTACAGTTGCTCGCGCTTCGCCTGGTCGACCTCGCGGTTGGCTTGGGCCACCAGTTCCTCCACCCGCGGGTTGGTGTAGTAAGAGGACGCCAGGCCCTTAGGCGGGTGGTTGTCCTTGGTGAACTGCAGCATCTGCTGCTGGGCGTCCATGAAGGTCGGTGCCCAGCCCAGGATGTGGAGCTGCACCGTCGCCTGCTCGGGCGGTACCTGCACCGTGGCGGTGTAGGTCGGCCAGTCCATGGTTGACAGGGTCGTCTTGACGCCGGCCTGCTGCAAGAAGTTGGCGATGGCCTGGGCGGCCTGGTAGTCCTGCAAGTACCGCCCCGTCGGCGTGACGAACTTCAGCTCCAGGTTCGTCACCCCGGCCTCCTGCAGCAGTTGCTTGGCCTTCTCGGGGTCGTACGGGTAAGGACCCGTCTGGCAATACCCCAAGAGCGGCTTGGCCATGGGCGCGTCCATGACGTCGGCGGCGCCGAAGAGCACGTTCTCGATGATCTCTTCCTTGTTCACCGCGTAGTTAAGGGCCTGACGCACCCGCTTGTCCTTCAGCGCCGGGTGCTGGGTGTTGATCGCGACGAAGATTGTCCGGTCGCTGGGCGCGAGCAGGACCTTGACCTTCGAGTTCTTCTGCAACGCGGGAATGTCGGAGGTCGGCGGCAAGATGATCATGTCCACCTGACCGGCGAGCAGGAGGCTCTCCCGGGTCGCCGCCTCGGGCACGATCTGGAACACGACCTGGTCATAATAGGGTTTCTCGCCCCAGTAGTCCTGGAACTTCTCCAGGACGAGCTGGCTGCCCTTGGTGTACTGCTTCAAGACGTATGGACCCGTGCCCACCGGGTGCTGATAAGCCGTCATGCTGTTGCCGTGCTCGTTGACGGAATTCGGCGAGATCATCCCGGCCGCGGTGTAGGTGAGAGCGCCCAGCAGATACGGCGCAGGCTCCTTGAGCTGGAGGGTCACGGTGTACTCATCCTGTACCTCCACGCCCTGGATCACCGCGTAACTCGCCCGCAGCGGCATCCGCACGTCGGGGTTCAGGATCCGCTCGATGTTGAACTTGACGGCCTCGGCGTTGAACGGCGTGCCGTCCTGGAACTTGACTCCCTGCCGCAGCTTGAAGGTGATCGACCGGCCATCGGGAGCCACCTGCCACGACTCCGCCAGAGCCGGTTGGATATTCCCGTCTTTGTCGATCTTGACCAGCGTCTCGACGATGTAGTCCACCATGTTGGCCACGGTGGTGGTGGTCATGCCGGCGGGATCCAGCGTATCGGGATCGATTCCCACGGCGATGCGGAAGGTCTTGTCCCCATCCGCACTGCTGCCGGACCCGCCCCCGGAGCTCCCGGACGGAGCGGCCCCGCCGCCCGAGCAGGCGGAAAGCAACAGGGCAGCGACGAGGACGACGGCCAACGTGACAACCCGCATGGATTTAAGCCACCGCATTCGGCATCCCTCCTCGTCATGAATGGTGGCTGTCGCACCTGGCGACCCGGCCCGGGGCCCGCCGTCATGCCTCCTCCCCGAGCCTCTGCAGCAGCCGGACATACCCCCGCTGCCCGCGGTCGAAGTTCTCCAGGCGGAAGAACTCGTCCGGCGCGTGGAACCGCTCGTCCTCGACACCGAAGGCCACGGTGATGGTGTGGGCGCCCAGGTGGGCGAGGAACAGGGCCAGGACGGGTACGGTTCCTCCCGTACGGATCAGGTAGGGCTCCTTGCCGTACACCTCGGCCAGCACCTGGCGGGCCACCCGCAGGGCGGGCAGGTCCGGCGGCACCACGTAGGGGTGCGCGCTGCCGGGGAAGGGGCGCACGGTCACCCGCACGCCCGGCGTGGCGTTCTGCTCCACGTGGGCTTTGATGCAGGCGATGATCTCCTCCGGGTCCTGGTCGGGCACGAGGCGGCAGGAGATCTTGGCGTGGGCCTCGTTTGGGAGGACGGTCTTGGTGCCCTCGCCCTGGAAGCCGCCCCAGATCCCGTTGATCTCCAGGGTGGGACGGATCCAGGCCCGCTCCAGGGTGGTGTAGCCGGGCTCGCCGAAGGTCGCGGGCACGCCCAGGTTCCGGGCGTAGGCCTCCTCGTCGAAGGGGATGCGGGGCAGCATCTCCCGTTCCTCGGAGGAAAGGGGCGCCACCCGGTCGTAGAAGCCCTCGACCAGGATCTTCCCGTCCGGGCTGCGCATGGAATCCAGCAGCCGGACCAGGGCGTGGATGGGGTTCTGGATCGTACCGCCGTAGAGGCCGGAGTGGAGGTCGCTGCTCGCACCCTGCACGTCGATCTGGAGCGCGCAGAGGCCGCGGGAGCCGACGGACAAGGAGGGCTGGTCCTCCGCCCAGTTGGCGCCGTCGGTGCTGATCACCAGGTCGCAGGCCAGAAGGTCCTTGTGCTGGGCGATGAAGGCAGGCAGCTGGGGGCTGCCGATCTCCTCCTGCCCCTCTAGGAAGAACTTGACGTTCAGGGGCAGCCGGCCCTCGCCGCGCAGCAGCGCCTCGACGGCGAACACCGCCAGGATGAAGTTGCCCTTGTTGTCGGAGGCACCCCGGGCGTAGACCCGGCCATCCCGAATCGACGGGTCGAAGGGCGGGCTCGACCACAGCTCGAGCGGGTCGACGGGCTGCACATCGAAATGGCCATAGATCAGCACGGTGGGCTTGCCCGGCGCGTGCAGCCACTCGCCATACACCACCGGGTGCCCGCCGGTCTCCATCACCCGCACGCCCTCAAGGCCCGCGGCCTCAAGCCGGCGTGCGACCCATTCCGCCGCCCGCCGTACGTCCTGGGCGTGCTCGGGCAGGGCGGAGATGCTGGGGATGCGCAGCAGGTCGAGGTAGTCTTCGAGGAACCGGGTGCGGTGGTCATCCAGATAATGCTGCCAGGACGCCATGGTCGCGACCTCCTCGTCGTCAGGTCAGGGTTGCCTCGTCCTAACAAGCCGTCGGCAAGGATTCCCCGGGCAGGGACGGCGGCCGGCCAACAGCGCCCGGAATGGGGCATTCACGCCGGCTCCCATCATGCCTGCTTGCCGGTATGCAGGTTGTTGTGCGATACATCCGCTTCTCGCCAATATTTCCCTAGATGGTTTCATATTTCGAAACAAAGTGGGGGCATGTTGTTGTTTCACAAGTCATACTCTGTAGATTCAGCAATTCCTGCTGGCGAGGTGCGGGGGTTCCTGACCGGCCGTGGACGACGGGAGGCATTCCGTACCGGAAGGTGTCCTGTACAGCACAGGTCGAAGGAAAGGAGTTGATCGCAGGAACCAGATCGAAGAACCCCATGTGGGCGAAGGGAGACGTGAAAACGGTGCCGGGGTCACGCCCGACGGTACGCACCGAGCGGCTCTGGGCCGACATCATGCAACTTGCCGCCTTCACGGAACCGGACCGACCATACACCCGCCGCGCGTTCACGGAGGTGTACCAGGCGGGCCGGCGCTGGCTCGCCGCCCGCATGCAGGAGGCGGGCCTGGCGGTTCGCGTCGACGCGGGTGGCAACCTGATCGGCCGGTGGGAGGGAACCGAGCCAGGGCGGTCGCCGTTGATGCTGGGATCGCACACCGACACCGTCCTCGATGGAGGGCGGTTCGACGGGGTGGCCGGCGTCCTCGGCGCCCTAGAGGCGGTGCGCGCCCTGCGGGAGGCAGGGGTACGGCTGCGCCACCCGGTAGAGGTTGTCGACTTCCTCGCGGAGGAACCCAGCGACTACGGACCCTCTTGCATCGGCAGCCTGGCGCTGACCGGAGGCCTCGCGCCGGAGATGCTGGCAGAGGTCAACCCGGCCGGTGAAACCTTGGCCGAGGGCATCCGGCGCATGGGCGGGGAACCCCGCAGCCTCTCCGCTCCCCTGCGCCGGCCGGGCGATGTCGCGGCGTATGTGGAGCTGCACATCGAGCAGGGGCCCGTGCTGGAGCAGCGCGGTGTACCCATCGGGCTCGTGACCGCCATCGCCAGCATGGAGTGGCACAGCGTGACCCTGGAGGGCCAACCGGGCCATGCGGGGACGACTCCCATGGAACTGCGGCGCGATGCCCTGGCGGCGGCGGCAGAGGTCATCCTGGCGGTCGAGCGTACGGGCCGTGAGCTTGCCACCGGCGGCCATTGCGTCGCGACCACCGGCCGCCTGCTCATCGAACCGAACAACGTCAACGTGGTCCCGGGCAAGGCCGAACTCACGGTCGACGTGCGCAGCCACGACCCGCGGCGGCTGGCGCAGGCCTGGGCCGACATCCGCACCGCCATCGAGGGGATCTCCCAGACACGTGGCGTGAGGTGGACCAGCCGCTGCCTCGGACGGGCCGAGGGAGCCGCGGCCGACCCGCAGGTGATGGAGGCCCTCGAGGTCGCGGCCCACGAGCTGGGCTATCCGGTGCTGCACCTGGCCAGCGGCGCCGGGCACGACGCCATGCACCTGGCGCGCATCGCTCCCATGGGCATGCTCTTCATCCCCTGCCGCGGGGGCCTCAGCCACTGCCCGGAGGAGTGGTCTTCTCCCGACGACGTGGCCCGCGGTACCCAGGTGCTGGCCGTTGCCCTTCAATACCTGGACCGCATCCTCCCCTGAGAGGGAGCCCCGGCACCACGAGCCCCACCCGGCTTGCGCCCCGTGGCCGACCCCCCTTGTGGGGCACTGCGTCCTCTGACCACGCTTCCTTTGACCATGCTTCCTATGCCCCTGCATCCCGTCGCGCCGCAGGAGTTGGTCCCGATGGTGCGAACTGTTTCAGCCATCCGGGGGCAGAACACGGGGTGCCATTCCATAATTAAAGTATGCATTCCATGACGCGACACCTCATTGCAGCCCGGGACGTGGAGTTCGCCTACTCCGAGCGGCTGGCCGCGCCGGTTCAAGCCCTGGCCGGCGTGTCCCTCAGCATCGAGCCGGGCGAGCACCTGGCCGTGGTCGGCTCCAACGGCAGCGGCAAGTCCACCCTGGCCCGCCACTTCAACGCCCTGCTCCTGCCCACCGCCGGAACCGTCCTGGTGGACGGGCGCGACACGCGCCACGTGCTGGCCGACCCCGCCCTGCGCAAGCAGGTCCGCGCCACCGTGGGCATGGTTTTCCAGAACCCCGACAGCCAGATCGTGGCCACCATCGTGCGGGAAGACGTGGCCTTCGGCCCCGAGAACCTGGGCGTCCCGCGGGCGGAGATCGAGCGGCGGGTCGCCGAAGCCCTGGCCTGGACCGGGATGGAAGCGGCTGCCCTGCGCCCGCCCCATTTGCTTTCGGCCGGCCAGCGCCAGCGGGTGGCCATCGCCGGCGTCCTGGCCATGCGGCCGCGGGCGGTGATCTTCGACGAGGCCACGGCCATGCTGGACCCCGCCGGCCGCCGCAGCGTCATGGCGATCCTCGACCGGCTGCACCGGGCCGGGGTGACGGTGATCCAGGTCACCCACCACATGGACGAGGCCGCCCGGGCGGACCGGGTGGTGCTCCTCCACCGGGGGCGGGTGGAAGCCGATGGCCCGCCGGGCACCGTGCTGGTCGAACCCGAGCGGCTGCAGCGTTACGGCCTGGATGTGCCGCCCACGGTGGCCATCGCCCGCCAGGTGGCCCGGGCTGTGCCGGGCTTTCCCGCCCGGGTGCTGACCGTCGACGAACTGGTCCAGGCCGTGCTGGAGCGAGCCGCTTCCCGGGCCGGATTGACGACAGCCCATTTGACAACCCCGAACGGTGAAGCGCCTCGCGGGGGCACCCCCAGTGGCGCTGCCTTCAACGCAGCCCCTTGGACGGCGACATCCCCCTGGCTGGGGGGAACCGGAGCAACCGGCGGCGCCGGCAGGGCCCCCCAGGGGGCCTACCAGGCCGCTGGCGGCGGGCAGCCGGGTGAACGCGCCCCGACGTCGGCGGAACCCCATGGCGGGGCCCCCGGTGGGCGCCGCCACCTGCCGGACCCCGTCATCCTGGTGGAAGATCTGGCTCGCGACTACCTGCCGGGTACGCCCCTCGCCCACCGGGCTTTGGACGGGGTTTCCCTGGTCGCCGGCGCCGGCGAGGTGGTGGCCATCATCGGCCCGACGGGCTCGGGGAAGTCGACCCTGATCCAACACTTCAACGGCCTGCTCCGGCCCCAGCGGGGCCGGGTCCGGGTGGCCGGCATCGACCTGGCCAGCCCCCGGGCGGACCTGCGGGCCCTGCGCCGGCGGGTGGGCATCCTCTTCCAGCGACCGGAAGATCAGCTGTTCGAACGCTTCGTGGGCGACGAGGTGGCCTTCGGCCCCTACAAGTACGGCCTGCGCGGCGATGCCCTGCGCCAGCGGGTGCGGTGGGCCATGGACGTGGTGGGGCTGGACTTTGACACCTTCCGCGACCGGCCCGTCTTCGCCCTCAGCGGCGGCCAGCGCCGCAAGGTGGCCCTGGCGGGCGTGCTGGCCCTGCGCCCCGAGATCCTGGTCCTGGACGAGCCCACGGCCGGCCTGGATCCCCAGAGCCGCGAGGAGCTGCTGGCCATCCTGGCCGAGCTGCGGGAGCGGGAGGGGCTGACGGTGGTGCTGGTCAGCCATAACCTGGACGAGGTGGCCCGCCTGGCGGACTATGCTTACGTGCTGGCGGGGGGCCGGGTGGTCCTGCACGGCACACCCCGGTCCCTCTTCGCCCGCCCCGCGGCCCTGCAAGCCCTGGGGCTGGACGTCCCGCCGGCGGCCCAGGTGGCCCATGGGTTGCGGGCCGCCGGCCTGCCGGTACCCGCCGGCGCCATCCACCCCCAGGAGGTGGCCGCAGCCATCATCCGGCTGCTCACGGTTCCCGAGGAGGCCCACGGCCGTGCAGGAGCTTGACCTGCTGCGCAACATCACCCTCGGTCAGTACCTGCCCACGGGGTCGGTGATCCACCGGCTGGATCCCCGGGCCAAGCTGCTCTGCGCCACCATCCTGCTGGTGGCCATCACGGCCAATGCCAGCTACCTGGGACACGGGCTGCTGCTCCTGGTGCTGGCGGCCATCCTGGCCCTGGCCCGGATCCCGCTGGGCTACGCACTGCGTGGCGTCCTGCCTGCCCTGCCCTTTCTCGTCATCCTGGCCGTGATCCAGCTGCTGTTCTTCGGCCGGAGCCTGGACCCGGCAAGCCCCGTGCTCTGGGAGTACGGGTTCGTGGTCATCACCCAGGCCACGGTGCAGGCCATCGCGGTCTCCTTCCTGCGCCTGGTGGAGCTGATTTTGCTGGCCAGCACGGTGACCTTCACCACCGCGGTAACCGAGCTGGCCCACGGCCTCGAGGGGTTGCTCCGCCCCTTGCGGCCCTTGCGGGTTCCGGCCCACGAGCTGGCCCTGATCGTCACCATCGCCCTGCGCTTCGTGCCCACCTTCGCCCAGGAGCTGGAGCGGATCATGAAGGCTCAGGTCTCCCGCGGTGCCGACTTCGGATCGGGCGGCCGGTTCAACTTCGTCCGCCGGACGGTGAGCATGCTGCCTTTGCTGGTGCCGCTGTTCACCATCGCCCTGGAACGGGCGGAAGAACTGGCCCTGGCCATGGAGGCGCGGGGCTACGTGGGCGGCCAGGACCGCTCGGCCCTGATCGAGCTGCGGGCCACGGCCCGGGACGGGGCAGCGGTGGCCCTCAGCCTGATGGTCGCCCTGGTGGTTCTTCTGGTACCGTTTCCCTTTTGACAGGGACCGGAAAGGAGGTAAGTTTCAATGACCGATTTCGGCCCGTCCAACACCCGCCCGTCCAATTACAGCCTGTCGGTACGGCGGATCGTCGTCGCCGGGGTGCTGGCCGCCGTCGCCATCCTGCTGGGCGTGACGCGGCTCGGCTTCATCCCGATGCCGACGGGGATCAACGCCACCATCATGCACGTGCCGGCCATCATCGGTGCCGTGGTGGAGGGCCCGCTGGTGGGCGCCATCATCGGTACCATCTTCGGCATCTTCAGCCTGGTCAACGCGACCCAGCCGCTGTTCATGGACCCGCTGGTGGCGATCCTGCCGCGGATCTTCATCGGCATCACGGCCTACTATGCCTACGCCGCCCTGCGGCGGAACGAGTGGCTGGCCCTGGGGGTCGCAGCGGCAGTGGGAACCCTCACGAACACGGCCCTGGTGCTGACCATGGCCACCCTGCGGGGTTACCTGCCCGCCAACGTCGCCCTCACCGTGGGGGTGACCCACGGCATCCCGGAGATCATCGTGGCCGCCATTGTCACCTACGCCGTGGCCGTGCCGTGGAAGCGGCTCGACACGGGCCGGGCCCAGCGGGCCCGGCGGGTGTAAGCCCAGCGCGGCGCGGGGCTGGTGGCGGCAGCAAGCGCGGCGAGTCCTCCCGGCGACCCGCTGCTCCGGGCGGCGGCGGAGGCGGTGCGCCGTGTGACCGGCCGCGAGCCCCCGCCCTGGCCCTGGCGGACTGCGGCGCCCTCGTGGTAGCCGCCGGCCGGGACACCGCCGGGCTCGGCACCCTGGCCCGGGAGCTGAGGCGGCCGGCACCCCGGGCGAGACCGTGACCCCAGACATCTGCCACCGTACTGGACTCCGCAGGGCGGTGGCGACGAGCTGGACCGGGTGCTGGGCCTGAACCTCAAGGGCACCTTCAACCTGCGGGTGGAATCCGGGCGGGTTATGGCGCAGCAGGGAGGCGGGAACCTGATCGCCTTTGCCTCCATCCGCGCCCAGGTGGTGGAACCCGGCCAGGGCGTCTACGCCGCCACCAAGGCCGGCCCGTCGACGGCGGCTGGACCGCCATGGACGGGCGCTACGTCCCCCCTCTGGGTGGTGTCCACCCGCCTCAGGCGCCCAGATAGGCCTCCTGCACCCGGGGGTCGCCGGCCACCTGCTCTGCCGGGCCCTGCAGCACGATGCGGCCCGTTTCCAGGACGTAGCTGCGGTCGGCCAGCCGCAGGGCGGCATGGGCGTTCTGCTCCACCAGGAGGATGGTGGTGCCTGTCCGGCGGATGGCCTCGATGACCTGAAAGATTTCCCGCACCAGCAGCGGCGCCAGGCCCATGGAGGGCTCGTCCAGGAGGAGGAGCCGTCCCCGCATCATCAGGGCCCGGCCGATGGCCAGCATTTGCTGCTCGCCGCCGCTCAGGGTGCTGGCGGGCTGGTGGGCCCGCTCCTCCAGCCGGGGGAACAGGTCGAAGACCCGCCGCAGGTCCCGGCGGATGCCCTCCCGGTCCCGGCGGCGGTTCCAGGTGGCCAGCTCCAGGTTCTCCATCACCGTAAGCCGGGGAAAGACACCGCGCCCCTCGGGCACGTGGACCACGCCCAGGGCCGCCACCTGGTGGGGGCGCAGGGGCGTGATGTCCCTGCCGGCGAAGCGGAGGCGTCCCTGGCAGGGTACCAGCCGGGAGATGGCCCGCAGGGTGGTGGTCTTGCCCGCGCCGTTGGCGCCGATGAGGGCCACCACCTCGCCCTCGTCCACCGTCAGGGAGATGCCGTCCACCGCACGGATGGCACCGTAGTGAACGCTGAGCTCTTCGACCTCCAGCAGCGGCACCGCATCCCGCCCCCTTGCCTGCCGGGTCCCGCTAGCGGCGCGGAGCCCCGGCGTCCCCCGCCGGCCGGATCCCGGCAGCGGCACCGGGCCCCGGCATCCTCCCGCCGCCGGGCGGCTTCTTGCATCGGCCTGCCGGGCCGGCTCCATCGCGGCCGGGCGACCTACCGCCGGGCCGCCTACCCGGCCTCCTCCTGCTCGCCCAGGTAGGCCTCGATGACCTGCGGGTTCGTCCGGATCTGGTCGGGCGTCCCCTCGGCGATCACCCGGCCGAAGTTCAACACCACGATGCGCTGGCAGACGCCCATGACCACCGGCATGTGGTGCTCGATCAGCAGGATGGTCAGGTCAAACCGTTCCCGGATCCAGCGGATGAACTGCATCAGCTCGCGGCCCTCGGCCGGGTTCATCCCCGCCGCGGGCTCGTCCAGCAGCAGCAGGCGGGGCCGGGTGGCCAGGGCCCGGGCGATCTCCAGCCGGCGCTGCTCGCCGTAGGGCAGGCTGCCGGCGGGCTGGCCGGCCCGCCCTTCGAGGCGCACCAGGCGGAGGAGTTCCATCGCCTCGTCCCGCATGCGCCGCTCCTCGGCGGCGAAGCGCGGTCCCCGGAACACGGCCTGCAGCAGGCCGTAGCCCGCCCGGAAGTGATGGGCCACTAAGATGTTGTCCAGTACCGTCAGCTCCGGGAAGAGCCGGATGTTCTGGAAGGTCCGGGCGATGCCCCGCCGGGTGATCTCCGCCGGCGGCAAGCCGGTGAGGTCCGCGTCCAGGAAGCGGATCCGGCCGCGGGTAGGCCGGTACACGCCGGTGATCACGTTGAAGACCGTGGTCTTGCCGGCGCCGTTGGGGCCGATGATCCCCACCAGCTCGCCGGGTTCGACCCGCAGGTGGAGGTCGTGCAGGGCCGTCAGGCCGCCGAAGACCATGGCCACCCCGTCCAGCTCAAGCAGCGGCACGGCGTCCCACCCCCCGCACCCGGCGCAGGCCGCCCAGGTGCAGCTCCCGGAAGCCCAGGATGCCGCGGGGCATGCGCAACATGATCACCACCAGGATCAGCGGGCTGATCACCATGCGCCAGACGCCCAGACCCCGCAGGCTCTCCAGCAGCACGGTGAGCAGCGAGGCGCCCACCACCGAACCGCTGAGGCTGCCCATGCCGCCCAGGTACAGCATCGCCAGGATCTCCGTGGACTTGATGTAGGTGAAGGAACCGGGGTTGATGTACTGGATCAGGTGACCCCACAGGGCTCCTGCCAGGCCCGCGAAGAACCCGGCCAGGACGAAGGCCAGCATCTTGATGCGCCGCACCCGGATGCCCATCAGGTTGGCGGCGACCTCGTCCTGCCGGATGGCGTGGAAGGCGCGGCCGTAGTTGGAATCCACCAGGTTGCGGAACAGCCACAGCATGAACAGGACCGTCCCGTACACCCAGAGCAGGTTGGCCGCCTTGGGCAACCCCACCATGCCCCGGGGACCGCCCACGGCATCGATGTTGTTGATGATGTTGACGATGATCATGTTGAACCCCAGGGTGACGATGGCCAGGTAATCGCCGAACATGGTGAAGGCGGGGATGCCCACCAGCCAGGCCACCAGCCCGGCCGCCACCCCGGCGGCCAGGAAGGCCAGGGCAAAGGGCAGGTCCAGCTTGACCGTGAGCACCCCGGCGATGTAGGCGCCCACCGCCATGAACCCCGCGTGGCCGATGGCGAACTCGCCCAGATAGCCGTTGACCAGGTTCAGGCTGGCGGTCAGGATGATGTTGATGCCCACCAGGCAGAGCACGTGGGTGACGTAGCTGCTCACCCAGCCTGCCTCGCCCAGCGCATAGAGCGCCACCACCGCCCCGGCGGCCGCCGCCCAGCCCCATCCCACCGCCCGCCGCGGGCCGGCCACCTCCGCTCGTACCGCCTGCGTCTGCACCGCCCCGCCTCCTCCGTCACACCTTGGTCGACAGGGGCCGGCCCAGAAGGCCCGTGGGCCGGACCAGCAGCACCAGGATCAGAATGGTGAAGGCGATGCCGTCCCGGAAGGTGGAGGGCAGGTAGGCCGCCACCAGCACCTCGGTGAGTCCCAGGAGGAACCCGCCCAGCATGGCCCCGTCGATGAGACCGATGCCGCCCAGCACCGCGGCGATGAACGCCTTCCACCCGATGAGGATCCCCATGTAGGGCTCGATGACGGGGTAGGCCTGGGCGACCAGGATGCCCCCTGCCGCCGCCAGGGCCGAGCCGATGGCGAAGGTGGCCGTGATGATGCGGTCCGGGTTGATGCCCATCAGGCCGAGGACCTCCCGGTTGTCGGCGATGGCCCGCATCGCCTTGCCCAGCATGGTCCGCATCACCACGTAGCGGAGCAGGGCCATGAGCAGCACGGAGACGGCCACGATCAGCACCTGGACGCCGGAAACGGTGATCCCGCCCACGTTCCAGGTGGTGGCCGGCACCAGCGCCGGGAAGTTGCGGGGTGCGGCCCCCACCGTGGCGCGGACCAGGTTCTCCAGGAAGAGCCCCACCCCCAGGGCGGTGATCACCAGGGACATGCGGGGCGCGTTCCGCAGCGGCCGGTAGGCCACCCGCTCCACGGTCACCCCCAGCAGGGCGGTGGCCGCCATGGTCAGGACCAGGACGGCCGCCAGGGGGAGCTTGAGGTACACGGCGACGAAGAGACCGATGAAACAGGCCACCATGAAGATGTCGCCGTGGGCAAAGTTGATCAGCTTGAGCACGCCGTAGACCATGGTGTATCCCAGGGCGATCAGCGCGTAGATCCCACCCAGCTGCAGGGCATTGGCCAGCTGCTGCAGGAACGTGACCAAGGGCCGCACCTCGCCAGGGTTGGCGGTGGGCGCAAGGCCGGTCCCCAAGGCCGACCGGGCCCCACGGCCCGCGGGCCCGCCGGGGCGGCCCCGCGCCCGCCCGCACCCCCGTTTTACCCCCGTTTTACGGGTTGATGGTGGTCTCGTACTTGAACCCGCCGTTTTCGATCTTGAGGATCACCGCCGGCTTGACAGGATCCCCCGAGCCCTGATAGGAGATGGTCCCCGTCACGCCTTCGAAGTTCTGGGTGGCGGCGATGGCGTCGCGGATCTTTGGCCGGTCCAATGAACCAGCCCGCTGGATGGCCTGGAACAGGATGTAGGCCGAATCATAGGTCAGGGCTGCCGCCGCGTCGGGGGTGGTTCCGTATTTGGCCTTGTACTTCTCGACGAACTCCTTGACCTTGGGCGTGTCGGCCTCGGCGGAGTAGTGGTTGCTGAAGTAGCTCCCCTCCAGGTCCTGGCCGCCCAGGTTGAGCAGCTCCGGCGAGTCCCAGCCGTCGCCACCCAGGATGATGGCGTCGATGCCCAGCCGCCGGGCCTGGGAGACCTGCAGCGGCACCTCGCTGTAATAGTTGGGCAAGAACAGCACGTCGGGGTCCGTGGCCTTGATGGAGGTCAGCTGGGCGCTGAAGTCCCGGTCGCCGGTGGTGTAGGTCTCGTAAGCGGTGATCTGGCCGCCCATCTTGGTGAACTCGTTGCGGAAGACCTCGGCCAGGCCCTTGTTGTAATCCTGGGCCACGTCATAGAGCACCGCGGCCTTGCGGGCCCCCAGGTTCTCATAGGCGAACTTGGCCATGACGTACCCCTGGAAGGGATCGATGAAGGCCGCCCGGAACACGTAGGGCTTGTCCTTGGTGACGTTGGGGTTGGTCGCCCAGGGGGAGATCATCGGCACCCCGGCGTCGTTGGCGATGGGAGCTCCTGCGTTGCTGGCACTGGAGCTCTGGGAGCCGATGATGGCCACCACCTGATCCTGGGTGATCAGCTTTTGAAAGACGCTGGCGGTCGACTCCGGCTTGTTCTCGTCGTCCTCGATGATGAACTGGACCTTCATCTTGCGGCCGCCCACGTCGATGCCGCCCTGGGCGTTGATCTCTTCCTCCGCCAGGCGGATCGCCTTCTCCGTAGACTCGCCGATGGCCGCGATGTTGCCCGTGATGGGCGCCGAGACGCCGATCTTGACCACGTCCCCCTGCGCCCCGGGCCCGCCGCAGCCCGCCATCCCCAGCACCAGGGCTGCCACGACGACCCCGATCCCGGCGGCCCCCAGCCGTCTGCGCACCCCTTCACCCCTCCCGCCAAGACATGATGACGGCGAATGGTGGACGAGACATTCGCCGGGAATCGTTCCTTTTCCTTTCCCCATCTTCTTTTTCCGGCGGATCCCGGCGGATCCGCCCGCCCCCACGGCGGTTTTCCCACCCGCCGGCCGGCTCCCCGCCCCCTTTATCAGCTCAGGCTCACCAGCGGCTCGTCACCATCTTGACCTCGGTGTAAAACCGGACCCCGTCCTTGCCCGTAGCATGGAGATCGCCGTAGAAGGACGCCTTCCACCCGGAGAAGGGGAACCAGGCCATGGGCGCCGCCACCCCCACGTTGATCCCCAGCATGCCGGCCTCGATTCCGTAGCGGAAGGCCCGGGCCGCCGCACCGCTGCGGGTGAAGATGCTGGCCGCGTTGCCGTAGCGCGAGCGGTTGGCCACGGCGATGGCCGTATCCAGGTCGGGAACCCGGACCACCGAGAGTACGGGACCGAAGATCTCGTCACAGGCCAGCTCGTGCCCGGGCTGCACGTGGTCGAACAGGGTCGGCCCCATCCAGAACCCGCCCTCCGGCCCCCGCAGGTGGGGGTGCTTCCGCCCGTCCAGCACCAGCGCCGCCCCCGACCGTGCGCCCCGCTCGATGTAGCCGGCGATGCGATCCCGGGCCTCGGCCCGGATCACGGGGCCCATGTCGACCTGCGGATCGGTCCCCTCGCCCACCACCAGCTTCCCGGCGGCCTCGGCCAGGGCGGCCACCAGGGGATCCCCCACCTCCCCGACGGCCACCACCACGCTGCCCGCCAGGCACCGCTGGCCGGCGGAGCCGAAGGCCGAACTCACCACCGCCCCCACCGTCGCCTCCAGGTCGGCGTCGGGCATGACGATCAGGTGGTTCTTGGCCCCGCCCAGGGCCTGCACCCGCTTGCCGTGGCGGGCGGCCTCCGCGTAGACGTTCTGGGCCGCGGGCTGGGACCCCACGAAGGAAACGGCCTTCACCCCGGGATGGGCCACCAGGGCATTCGCCACCTCCCGGCCCCCGTGGACCAGGTTCAGCACGCCCTCGGGCGCTCCGGCTTCCAGGAACAGTTCCGCCAGCCGCACGGCCGTCAGGGGGGTCCGCTCCGAGGGTTTGAGCACGAAGGTGTTGCCGCAGGCCACGGCAATGGGGAACATCCACAGGGGGATCATGGCCGGGAAATTGAAGGGGCAGATCCCGGCCACCACCCCCAGGGGCACCCGCACCAGCTCGCTGTCGATGCCCCGGGCCACGTCCTCGGCCATCTCCCCCAGCATCAGGGTCGGGGCTCCGGCGGCAAACTCCACCACCTCGATGCCCCGCCGCACCTCGGCCCGGGCTTCGGCCAGGGTCTTGCCGTGCTCGCGGGTGATGGAAAGGGCCAGCTCTTCGAAGTGCCGCTCCAGCAGATCCCTGTAGCGGAACATCAGCCGGGCCCGTTCCACCGGAGGAACCCGGCGCCACGCCGGGTACGCCGCGGCCGCCGCCTCCACCGCAGCCGCCACGTCGGCCCCGGTGGCGAAGGGCACCCGGGCGATGACCTCCCCCGTGGCCGGGTTGTACACCAGCTCCCACCGTTCGGCGGCCGGTGTGATCCAGCGGCCGCCGGCAAGCCCCGGCACGGCCGGGACGCCCGGCGCCGGTTCGTCCCTTTCCAGGCGCAGCTGGGCCACGGCTCACACCTCCATGTAGGGCTGGACCTCGGCCATGGCCTCGTCCATGATCCGGAGCATGATCTCCGCGTCGCTGCGGGTCACGTTGAGGTGGGGCGCGATGCGGGCCACATTGCCGTGCAGGCCGCCCTTGCCGATCAGGAGCCCCCGCTTGCGGGTCGCCTCCAGCCACCGGTTCAGCAGGTCGGGCGCCGGCCGCTTGCCGCCGTGGACGAGTTCCACCCCGATCATGAGCCCCATGCCGCGGACGTCGCCCATGCAGGGATACTTCTCCTGCAGGGCCTTGAGCCCGTCCATGAGAAACCGGCCCACCCGGGCGGCGTTGTCGGCCAGGCCTTCTTCCAGGATCACGTCGATGACGGCCAGGGCGGCGGTGGCGGAGACGGGGTTTCCCCCGAAGGTGGAGATGGTGCTGTGGCGGAAGGATTGGGCGATGTCGTCGGTGGTGATGGTCCAGCCGATGGGCAGGCCGTTGGCCATGCCCTTGGCGGAGGTCATGATGTCGGGCTCCACGCCCCAGTGCTGGATCCCCCAGAGGTAGGTGCCCGTCCGTCCCCAGCCGGTCTGGACCTCGTCGCAGACGAACAAGCCGCCGTACCGCCGGACGATGGAGACCACTTCCTTGAAGTACTCCGGTGGCGGGGTGATGAACCCGCCCACCCCCTGGATGGGCTCGGCGACGAAGGCGGCCACTCGGCCCGAGGTGGCGGTCTGGATCAGTTCCTCCACATCCTTGGCGCAGCGCAGGTCGCAGGACGGGTAGGTCAGCCCGAAGGGGCAGCGGTAGCAGTAGGGGCTGGCTAGGTGGTGCACCCCGGGCACCGGCGTGGCAGCCCGGTAGCCGTGGGTCCCGCCCAGGGTCATGGTCAGCATGGAACGGCCGTGGTAGCTGTGACGCAGGACAATCACGTCGTCGCAGCCGGTGTGGGCCCGGGCCACCACCAGGGCGGTCTCGTTGGCTTCGGTGCCGCTGTTGGTGAAGAAGCTGCGCTTGAGAGCCCCCGGCGCCAGCCCGGCCAGGCGCTCGGCCAGCCGCACCTGGGGCTCGGTCACGTAAAGGGTCGAGACATGCTGCAGCGTCCGCAGCTGGCGGGCGACGCGCTCCGTCACCTCCGGGTGGCAATGCCCCAGGCTGACGGTGAGGATCCCGCCGAAGGCGTCCAGGTACTGCCGGCCCTGGTCGTCCCAGACGTACTTGCCCTCGCCCCGCACGATGACCAGCGGCTCTTCGTACAGCGTGGCCAGGTTGGGGAACAGGTACTCCCGCTGCTTGCGGCGCAGGTCGTCCCCTTCGTGGGCCATGGCGGGCATGGCATCGGCCATCGGTCTCCCCTCCCGCAGGACAGATCCCTGGGGGGTAGTTCGCCGCCCGCAGGCCCAGGCCTCTTGTCCCCGGTGCCGCGATGCGGAGGTTCAGCTCACAGGTTGAACACCACCAGCCGCAGGTCGGTCAGGTGTTCGATGGCGTACCGCGGCCCCTCGCGGCCGATGCCGCTGCCCTTGACGCCGCCGTAAGGCATCAGGTCCACTCGCCAGTTGGGGATCTCGTTGACCATGACGCCCCCGACCTCGATCTGCCGGGCCGCCTTCATGGCCACGCCGATGTCCCGGGTATAGATGCCGGCCTGCAGGCCGTAGAAGCTGTCGTTGACCATGGCGATGGCCTCGTCCACATGGTCGAACGGCACCACCGAGACCACCGGCGCGAAGACCTCCTGGCAGACCACCTTCAGGTCCGGCTGGACGTCCACCAGGACGGTGGGCTCCAGCACAGGCCCCTGCCGGCGGCCGCCGGCCAGCACCCGGGCGCCCCGTTCCACCGCCTCGCGGATCCAGGCCTCGGCCCGCTGGGCCTCGGCCTCGCTGATCATGGGCCCCACGTCGGTCTCCGGGTCGAGGGGATCGCCCACCTTGAGCTTGCGGGTCTCGGCCACCAGCTTCTCGAGAAACGCCTCGTAGACGGGCCGCTGGACGTAGACCCGCTGCACCGAAAGGCAGATCTGCCCGGCGTTGGCGAAGGCCCCCCGGGCGCAGCGGGCGGCGGCCAAGTCCAGGTCGGCGTCGGCGCAGACGATGGTGGCCGAGTTGTTGCCCAGTTCCAGCACCACCCGCCGCAGGCCCGATGCCGCCTTGATCCGCTCGCCCACCGCGGCGCTGCCGGTGAAGGTGTAAGCGGCGATGCGGGGATCGGCCAGCAGCCACTCCCCCACCTCCCCGCCCGCACCGGTGACCAGGTTGAGGTAGCCGGGGGGCAGGCCGGCATCGACCAGGGCCTGCACCAGGTGGACGGCACTCAGGGGCGTGGCGGTGGCGGGCTTGAGCACCACGGCGTTGCCCGCGGCCAGCGACGGCCCCACCTTGTGGGCGGCCAGGTTCAAAGGGAAGTTGAAGGGGCTGATGGCCGCCACCACCCCCACGGGAACCCGCAGGGTGAAGGCCAGCCGGTTCTCGGCCCCTGGCGCCGCCTCGATGGGCACCTGCTCGCCGTGGATGCGCTTGGCTTCCTCCGCCGAGATCTCCAGGGTCTGGGTGCAGCGGTCGACCTCGGCCAGGGCTTCCTTCAAGGGCTTGCCCGCTTCGGCGGCGATGGTGCGGGCCAGCTCGGGCTTGCGCTCCCGGATCAGCTCCGAGGCCCGCTTGAGGATCTCGTACCGCCGGTAGGGCGGCAGGGGGTTGTCCCGGTACGCCCGCTGCGCGGCCGTCACCGCCCGCTCGACGTCGTCGCGCGTCGCCCGGGCGACGTAACCGATCACCTCGCCCGAGTACTTGTTGTGCACCGGAATGGTCTCGTCCCGCTCGACCCAATGCCCGTCGATGAACAGGCCGTGGGTGCGAACTGCGACGGCAGCCATGGTCTCTACACCTCCCGTCCCCGCAGGCCGACCTCGGGCCACCGCCCCCGGCTGGGCCCGCGGATTGCCACCTTCCGCCGGGAAGGCCGGCTCAGCCTGCGTTGGGCATGACCACCTGCCGCACCGCTTCACCAGCGGCCAGGCGATCAAAGCCCCGGTTGATTTCGTCGAGGCCCAGGCGGTGGGTGATCAGCCGGTCGACGGGCAGCCGGCCCGCCCGGAAAAGGCGGAGGAAACGCGGCAAGTCCCGCCGGGGCACGGCGGAACCCATGTAGGAGCCACGGAGGACCCGTTCCTCCGCCGTGACCGTCACCGCCGGGATGGACAGCGTCGCCTCAGGGTGGGGCAGGCCCACGGTGATGGTCGTACCACCGCGCCGCGTGGCCCGGTACGCCTGGGCGAGAACGTCCGCGTTGCCCGCCGCCTCGATGGCGTAATCGGCACCGCCGCCGGTGAGATCCCGCACCGCCTCCACCGCGTCGACCGACCGGGCGTTGACGGCGTGCGTGGCACCCAGCATACGGGCATGCTCCAGCTTTTCCGGAAGCACGTCGGCCGCCACCACCGGATGCGCCCCTGCCGCCACGGCGCCCATCACGGCGGCCAGCCCCACTCCCCCGAGGCCGAACACCGCGACGGAACTTCCCGGTTCCACCCGAGCCGTGTTCACCACGGCGCCGACCCCCGTCATCACGGCACACCCGAACACGGCGGCGACCTCGAAGGGGACGCCGGGATCGATCTTGATCAGGGACTCCTCGGCCGCCACGGTGAACTGCGAGAAGGCCGACACCCCCAGGTGGTGGTGCACGGGTTCGCCATGGCGGTGGAACCGGCGCCCGCCTCGCAGGAGCTCGCCGCGAGCGTTGGCTGCGTTGCCCGGCTCGCACAAGGCGGGCCTGCCGCTGGTGCAGTACACGCAGCGCCCGCACATGGGAACGAAGGTGAAGACCACGTGGTCACCCGGCTGCAAGCCGGTCACACCGGGCCCCGTCTCCCGGACGATCCCCGCCGCCTCGTGCCCCAGAACCATCGGCGTGGGCCGGGGCCGGCTCCCGTCCACCACGGAGAGATCCGAATGGCAGATCCCCGCCGCCTTCAGCTCGACCAGCACCTCACCGTACCCCGGACCGTCCAGGTCCACCTCGTCCACGACCACCGGGCGGGACTCGGTGTACGGTCGGGGCCGTCCCATCTCAACCAGGATGGCGGCCCTGGTTTTCACGGCCGGTTCCCCCTTGAATCACTCGTAATAGCCCTCGGTCGACTTGATCAGCTGCGCAAACTGCTCGGCATCGTGTCCGAACCACACCTGGGAGCGGGTCGCTTCCGCCAGCCGGCGGATGCGCTCGACGGTCCGCGTGTACCCCAGCGAGTCGTAGATGATGCCGGGCAGGCGCACGGGCGGGCCGTAGTTGGCGGCGCAGTAGACGGCATCCGACGCAAGGATGATGCCGCCGGTGCCGGGCAGTTGGACCTGCAGGCCAAGCATGCCGAAGGCATGGCCGCTGCCCAGGTTGAGGATGTGAACCCCTTCCACCAGCGGCAGGTCCCCCTCGTCGCTTCGCACCGGCCGCCAGTGAAGCTGGTTGCGGATCCATGCATCGATGTCGTCCCAGATGTACGCTCCCAGGCGCTGGTGCATGGCGTACAGCTTCAAGGCTCCCGCCAGTTCGTCGTCATGGACGATGATGGTCGACTTGCGGAAGTACTCGAGGCAACCGGCGTGGTCAAGGTGCAGGTGCGAGCACACCACGTAACGGATGTCGTCCGGGCGCACGCGCAGTTGCTCCAACCGGTGGGGCAGGTAACACTCCTCGCCACTGACGATGGGGAAGGTGTTCTGGGTCTGTTCCGGCCAGCGACCGTTCGGCCCCATGGAGTTCGGGTTGCAGCCGGTGTCAAACAGCACGTTGCCGTCGGGGTGGTCGATGAACACCGAATAGATGGGGAACTCGATCCACTCGGCGGGCCGGTTCGGGTTGTCCCGGGAGGCCAGGGTCGCCCCGGCGAGCATCAAGGACTTGTCCATCTGCATCCGGCCACAGTCCAGAACGTACAGTTTCATCCGCACGGACATGGTTGCATCCCCCCAGATCTTCACACGACCAAGGTGTTCCCGCCCACGTGGACCCCGCCCCCCGGCATTTCCTGGGCTCCCGGCGGTCCGCCGCTGCCCTGCCCAATCCGCGGCAAGCGCCACCGCCGGCATCCGGTGCCCCGGCGGGTCTTACCCTTCCCTCCCCCGCTCCCGCAGCACCCGCCGCAGGATCTTCCCCGTCAGCGTCTTCGGCAGCTCGGGCACGATCTCCACCTGCCGCGGGTACTTGTAGGCCGCCATCCGCTCCCGGCAGAAGGCGATGAGCTCCTCCGGCGTCACCCTGCCCTCGAATTCGGGCTTCAGGGACACCACCGCCTTGACGGTCTCGCCCCGGTAGGGGTCGGGCACCCCCACCACCGCCGCTTCCCGGACGGCGGGGTGGCGGTAGAGCACGTCTTCCACCTCCCGTGGCCAGACCTTGAAACCCGAGGCGATGATCATGTCCTTCTTCCGGTCGATCACGTAGAACCAGCCCTGGGCGTCCATCCGGCCCACGTCCCCGGTGTGCAGCCAGCCGTCTCGGATGGCATGGGCCGTCTCCTCGGGTTTCTGCCAGTATCCGGCCACCACCATGGGGCCGCGGGTCACCAGCTCGCCCACCTCGCCGGGCGGCAGGTCCCGGCCGGTCTCCAGGTCCACTACCTTGACCACGGTGCTGGGCACCGGTGCGCCCACCGACAGGGCGCCCGACTCCTGGTCCACGGGCGCCCGGCGCCCCAGGGGCACGGCGTGGGAGGGCGAGGTGGTTTCCGTCAGCCCGTAGATGTTGTGGATGTACGTCCCGGTGGCCGCCTCGAAGCGCTCCACCACCGCCGCCGGGATGGGCGCCCCGCCGCTGTAGGCCTTGCGCAGCGAGCTCACGTCGCGGCGCCCGAAGTCGGGATGGTTCATCAGGGCGATGTAGGCGGTGATGGCGGCCACCATGAAGGTCCCGCGCCAGCGCTCGATGAGCTCCAGCATCGTGCCCGGGTCGAACCGGTACCCCAGGATGACCGGCACGCCGGCCAGACCGGCGGCGGCCAGGTGGCCGATAAGCCCGGTGATGTGGAAGAGGGGCGCCGCGCCCACCACCACGTCCCCCGGCCCCAGCCCCATCCAGGTCCGGTAGACCTCCGCGTTGAAGGCCACGTTGCCGTGGGTGTTCATGGCGCCCTTGGGCGAGCCGGTGGTGCCCGAGGTGTAGGTGAGCAGCGCCACGTCTTCGGGCCGCGGCTCGGCCCCGGGGTCGGCCGCTCCTTCCAGCCGGCGGCAGATCTCCACCAGGTCCCAGGTCTCGCCAAACCGGCGCCGGGACGAACCGGCCAGAACGGCCGGGACCCCGCCCCCGGACCCGGAGCCGGCCGCACCCGGCGCCCCCGTCGGCGGGGTGAGGAAATCCAGCTCGGAGGTGGTGATCACGTGCCGGACCTCGGTCCGCCCCAGCACCCCGCGGGCCACGCCATCGTAAAGGGACTCCAGGCTGACCAGCACCGTGCTGCCCGAGTCGTTGAGATGGTAGGCCAGTTCTTCTTCCTTGAACATGGGGTTCAGGGGCACGGCGATGGCGCCCGCCTTCCAGGCCGCCAGCAGGGCGATCCAGAACTGGGGGACGTTCTGGAGGAACAGGGCCACCCGGTGGCCGGGTTCGACCCCCAGGTCCCGCAGCCCGGCGGCCAGGGCATTGCTCAGGCGGTCCAGCTCGCCAAAGGTCAGCACCCGGTCGAAGTAGTACACCGCCGGCCGGTCGCCGGCCCGCCGGGCGGTGTTCCGGAACTGGTCCACCGCCGGCCGGGCGGGCAAGGGCAGGTCGGCCGGTACGCCGGCGGTGTAAAGCCCCAGCCAGGGGCGGCGGGGCGGGATGCCCGCACCGCCCCCCTGGGCGCCATACGGTTCCATCATGGCCAGGCACCCCCATGGAGCGGGCCGTACGGGCCCTGCTCGGCCCACCGGGCCCGTTCCTCACTCCGCCCCGAAGAGCCGGGCCGGGTTGCGGGTGAAGATTCCCTCCAGGACCTCCGGCCGGACCCCCGCCGCCACCAGGGCCGGCACCACGTCGTCGAAGAGGTGGGTAGGATGCCAGGCCGCCAGCAGGTCCGCCAGCTCGGGCGGCCACCGCACCGGCCGGCCCAGCCAGAAATTCACCGAATCGTGGGAGAGCATGATGCGGTCGGCGTAGCCCAGGGCGATCAGCCCGGTCACCAGGGCGTTGCGGGTCTCGTCGGAGGGCATGCCGACGAACCGCTGGATCCCGTAGCGGTCGAAGGCGATGAAGACGCCGTGGGCCAGGGTGGCCAGGTGGTAGGCGATGTCGGTGTTGCCGTCCATGTGGCCGATCATGATGCGCCGTGGATCGGCCCCCTCCCCCACCAGGAGGGCCGCCTGTTCCGGCCCCATGGTGCCTTCCTGGGTGTGGGTGATGATGGGAACCCCCGTCTCCCGCTGGGCGCGGGCCGCAGCCCGGAAGAACATCTGCTCGTACTCGGTGATCACGCCCTTGCTGGAGGCGAGCTTGATCACCCCGGCCCGGATCCCCGTGCCGCCGATGCCCTCGGTGATCTCCCGCATGAACATCTCGTAGATCTCTTCCTCGGCATCCCCCAGGGCGCGGCGGAACTTGAAGTACGCCGGGGCGCCTTCGCCCTCGTAGTAGTAGCCCGTGGAACAGATGATCTGCAGTCCCGTGCGCTCGCTGATCTCCCGCAGCAGCTCGGGATCGCGGCCGCAGTCGCTGGGCGTGGCGTCGACCACCGTGCGGACGCCGCAGGCCATGACCCGCCGTGCCACATCGAGGCCAACCTCCAGCGCCCGCTGCCGGTCGTAGGGCGCCACCGTCAGGTCCCCGTGAAATCCGGGGTACCCGAACACGAAGTGCTCGTGGACCAGGGTCTTGCCCAGGTCCTCGGGACGAACCGGCCCCGTCACGGTGTTCACCGTGCGGCCCACAGGACCCACCCCCTCTGGCGGGCGGCTTCCCGCTCCCGTTTCTCCGGGGCCTTTCCGGCGGGCCGGGTCCGGTGTCACCCCGCCGGGTCCGGTTCCGCCGGATGGCCCCGCCCGGGTTCCCCCAGCGACCCGGGCAGGCCGGCCCCAATGCATGTCTATTCGGCGCTTGTCCGGGGTATGTCTCGGGACCTTCACCCCTCCCTGGGACCGGGCAGCCGGTACCACCGGGCCGGCGCATCGCCCCGGCGCCCGGCCAGCCCCTCCCTCTCCAGCCACAGGAGGAAAGCCAGGGTCTCGGCCACCGCCCCCCGCAGCCGGTGGGGCGTGTGGCGGGCATCGTCGGGCCGGCGGGCCGCCACGATCTCGAAGGCCGTGGGGCCGGGTTCGTCCGGCAGGCGGTCGCGCAGGGCGAGGGCGGCCCGCCGGTGCCACCCCGCCAGGGCCGTCGCATAGGGCATCATGGGCCCGCTCCACGGCAAGCCGTGCCCGGGAAGGACCGGCCCTGCCGTCCGGGAGCCAGGGTCCCGCCCCGGGCTCCCCTCCGCAGCATCCGCACCTTGCCGCCAGCCCCCGGACCCGCCCTCGCCCCGGGCCAGGCAGGCCCGAGCCTTTGCCCCGGCCGCCCCGGCCGCCTCGTCACGGGCTTCCAGCCCCCAGGCCGCATCCAGCCGGGCCACCGCCTCCAGGTTGGCCAGATAGGCCCCCATGGGGTCCGCCGGCCCGGCAGGGTTGGCCCAGACGTTGATGCCCGCCCGGGGGAGGACGTGGTCCCCTGTGAAAACCCAGCCCGTTTCGGCAACCCGCAGCATGACGTGGCCCGGCGAGTGCCCCGGCACGTAGACCACCTCAAAGGTGAGTCCCGCCACCGGCAGGGCGGCCGCGGGCAAGCCCGGGCCCTCCGCCAGGGGGGCCCGCCGCGGGTAGGGCACGGCATCCGGCGGCAGGGGCATGCGCTCGGCCCGGCGCAGGAGGGTCTCCATCACCTCTGCCGGCATGCCCGTGAAGGCGAGCCATGCCTCCAGCACCGCCGGGTCCGCCCGGTCCAGCTCCAGCTCGGCCGGATGGACGTAGACCCTTCCACCCCACCGCTGGCGGACGGCCACCACGTCGCCCGCGTGGTCGGGGTGGCGGTGGGTCAAGAGGATGGCGGCCAGGCCGCCGTCGGGCACCCCGGCCGCCCGCAACGCCCAGCCCAGGGCCCTGAGGCAGGCCGGAGTGCCCACCCCGGCGTCCACCAGCACCCACCCGCCGGGGGCCCGGACCAGGTAGGCGTTCACGAAGGGGACATCCCAGGGCAAGGGCAGCAGGATGCGGTAAAGACCTGGTGCCATCTCCCAGCAGTGCTCGTCGATGGGTCGTTCGGGCAACCGGTCCGGTTCGTTGCCTTGCGACGTCGCCCCCACCCCCCCCCGCCTTGGAAGAACCGGCCCCTGCGGGCCGGGAGCCCGCGGCGCAGGGCCTGCGCCACGGGCGGGCCCCGATCGGGCCCCGAGAACCCCGGCCCGCGGGACGGAGAGCTGCCCTGGCCGGGACGGCGGCGCTCATGGACCGCCGCGGACGTAGATCACCTGGCCCGAGACGTACCCGGCGTCCTCGCTGCAGAGGAAGGCGATGACCCCGGCCACATCCTCGGGCTGGCCCACCCGGCGCAGGGGCGTCCGCTCGGCGGCCGCCTTCTTGAGCTCTTCGAAGTCGACCCCGGTGCGCTCGGCCACGGCCCGGGTCATCCGCGTCTCGATGAAGCCGGGCGCCACGGCGTTGACGTTGATGTTGAAGGGCCCCAGCTCGATGGCCAGAGTCCGGGCCATGCCCTGGATCCCCGCCTTGGCGGCCGAGTAGTTGGTCTGGCCGCGGTTTCCCAGGGCCGAGGTGGACGACAGGAAGACCATCTTCCCGTAGCGCTGGGGCACCATCACCCGCTGGGCGGCCTGGGCGCAGAGGAAGGTGCCCTTGAGGTGGGTGTCGATCACCCCGTCCCAGTCGTCATCGGTCATCTTGTGGATCAGGTTGTCGCGGATGATCCCCGCGCACGTCACCAGAAAGTCCAACCGGCCGAAGGTGTCCACCGCCCGCTGCACCATGGCCTCCACCTGGCCGCGGTCCCGCACGTCGCAGGCGACGGCCAGGGCCCGGCCGCCCTCCTGGCGGATCTGGGAGGCCACCTCCTCCGCCGGCCCCTCATCCACGTCGGAGACCACCACCGCCGCCCCTTCCCGGGCAAACCGCAGGGCGGTGGCGGCCCCAATGCCCCGGCCGCCCCCGGTGACCAGGGCGACCCGATCGGCAAAGCGCATCCGGATCCTCCTCTCCCTCCATGGCCCGTCGCTCGATGGTTACGCCGCCCGGCCGGCGGGCCGGTTCGTCCAGGGCCCGGTACCGGTTCCCGGGCAGGCCCCGTTGCAGGACCGGCTCCCGGTCGGGCCCGCTTCAGCACGAACCTGCCGGCGCCGGCACCAGCACCTCACCCTCGCCGGCGGTGACCGCTTCGCCCCGCTGGTTCTCGGCCCACACTTCGACCCGCACCCGCCGCAGGCCGGGAGCCTCTTCCGCCCCCACCTCCACCACCCGGCCCTTGCAGGTCAAAACATCGCCGGGCCGGACCATTTGCCGGAAGCGGACCTTCAACCGGCGCACCCCTTCCGGGCCCGCCAGCTGGACCAGATACTGGCCGAGGAAACCCATGCTGAGCATGCCGTGGGCGATGACGCCGTCGAGCCCGACCCGCCGGGCGGTCTCGTCGTCGGTGTGGATCAGGTTGTAATCGCCGGAGGCCCCGGCGTATTTGACCAGCTGCACCTTGGTTATGGGTTCTTTGACCAGCGGCGGCAGCTCGGCTCCGGGTTCCCAGCGCACCGGCGCCGCCTCTGCCCGCACCGGTTCCACCACGGTGGTTCACCTCCCTGGCAGCCTGCTCAGCGAGCACCCCGGCGGGCGAGCGCCCCGGCGGCTCAGCGCACGATGATGGTACTCCGCCCGGTGAAGACCAGCTCCCCGGCCTCGTCGCGCCCCTCGATCTCGGTGACCAGGAAGGTCATCTTGCCCAGGCGCCCCTCCCGCTCGTAGACGTCGGCCACCCGGGTCTTGCAGCGCAGCCGGTCGCCCGCCCGGATGGGGCGGCGGTAGCTGTACTCCTGCTCGCCGTGGAGCACCCGGCTGAGCTCCAGGTTCACCCCGGGGATGCCCATGCGGAACGTGGTGGGGAAGGTGGGCGGCGCGATCTCGCCGCTGCGGAAGGCGGGGTGGGGGTCGCCGATGGCCTCGGCGAACTTCCGGATGGCCCCCCTCTCCACCTCGAAGACCTCTTCGGGCGATTCCTTTCCTATTAAGGAACGGTCCACGGCCACGGATCCCAGCCTCCTCTCCGGCCCCGTCGACGGATCCGGCGCCATCTCCGGCCGATTCCGGCCTTCGCTTTCCGGGCCGGCTCGGTCCGCCGGCGGTGCGTCTGGCCGCTGGGGTCAGTCCCAGGTGCCGGTACGCACGAGGTCGCGCAGCAGGTTGCGGGCGATGGTGCGGCGCTGGATCTCGTCGGTCCCCTCGTAGATGCGGTACACGCGCACGTCCCGCAGGACCCGCTCGATGGGCAGCTCCCTGGTGTAGCCCATGCCGCCGTGGATCTGCATCACCCGGTCGGCCACCCGCCAGATCATGTTGGCCCCGGCCAGCTTGGCCATGGAGGCCTCGTGGCGCACGTCCTTGCCCTGGTCGGCTTTCCAGGCGGCGTGGAGCACCAGCCACTTGACCTGCTGGATCTCCACGGCGCTGTCGGCCAGCATCCACTGGATGGCCTGGTACTCGCCGATGGGCTTGCCGAAGGCCACCCGCTGGCGGGCGTAGTCGATGCCCAGCTGCAGCAGCCGCTCGGCCTGTCCTACCGCCCGGGCGGGGATCAGGATCCGGCCGTTGCCGATCCACTGCATGGCCAGTTCGAAACCGCGGCCCACCTCGCCCAGCACGTTCTCCTCGGGCACCCGCACGTCGCTGAACACCAGGCGGGCCGGGCTCCACCCGCCCATGGTGGCGATGGGGTACGACTTCCAGCCCATCTCCCGGTCGACCAGAAAGCAGGTGATGCCGCCGCGGGCGCCCTTCTCCTTGTCGGTGACGGCGAAGACGATGGCGAAGTCCGCCTCCAGGCCTCCGGTGATGAAGATCTTCTCGCCGTTCAGGACCCACTCGCGCCCGTCCTTGACGGCCGTCATGCGGATGTTGGTGGCGTCGGAGCCGGCGGTGGGCTCCGTCAGGGCGAAGCACGAGCGGCGCTCGCCGTTGATGGTGGGGATGAGGTAGCGCTTCTTCTGCTCCTCATTGCACGCGAAGAGGATGTTGTCCGCGGACCCGCCGTAGGTGAAGGGCACGAAGCTCCTGGCGGTCTCCATCAGGATCAGGCAGGTGGTCACGTAGTCGAACCCGGCCCCGCCGTATTCCGGCGGGGTCATCAGCCCCCATAGCCCGATTTCCTTCGCCTTGAGCTGCAGCTGGCGGTGGGTCTCGAGGTCGGGGAACCGGCGCCCCTCCAGCTCGGCCCGCTGCATCTCCCGCTCCAGGGGCATGAGCTCGCGCCTGACGAACTCCCGCACCGTCTCGACGATCATCTTCTGCTCCGGCGTGAGGGAAAAATCCATGCGGGAGACACCTCCAGCCTCCTGATTTCCATCTTCCTCCGGGCCGTCCTGCCGGAATCCGGACGATTCAGGCCCGCAGGCCCGTGTAGGCGCTCCACACCTCCTCCCGGGACCTGAGCTCGCGGGCCGGAGCGGACAGGACGACGCGGCCGTTTTCCAGCACGTAGGCCCGGCCGGCCACCTGTAGGGCGATATGGGCGTTCTGCTCGACCAGCAGGATGGAGACCCCCTCCCGGTGCAGGTCGCCGATGATGGTGAACACCTCCTCCACCAGGCGGGGCGAGAGGCCCATGGAGGGCTCATCCAGCAGCAGCAAGCGGGGCCGGGCCATGAGGGCCCGGCCGATGGCCAGCATCTGCTGCTCGCCGCCCGAGAGGGTGCCCCCCAGCTGGTGGCGCCGTTCCTTGAGGCGGGGAAACCGCTGGTACACGGCCTCCAGGTCCTGCCGGATCTCCGCCCGGTGGCGCCGGGTGAAGGCGCCGGTCCAGAGGTTCTCCTCCACCGTCAGCTCGGGAAAGATCTGGCGCCCCTCGGGCACGTGGACCACCCCCCTGCGCACCACCCCCTCCGGCGGGTCGCGGTGCAGGGGTACGGCGCCGTCGAGGACGATGGCGCCACGCCGCAGCGGCACCAGCCGGGAGATGGCCCGCAGGGTGGTCGACTTCCCGGCGCCGTTGGGCCCCAAGAGGGCCACCAGCTCGCCGGACCCCACCTGAAGGGAGATGCCTTCCAGGGCCCGCACGCTGCCGTAGCTCACGTGGACATCCTTCAGCTCGAGCACGCCTGCTCCCCCCGGTCCTGGCCGCCCAGCGTACCGTCCGGGCCGCCCGCCGCACCGGCCTCGCGGCCGATGTAGGCGGCGATCACCGTCGGGTCCCGCCGCACCGCAGCGGGCGGGCCCTGGGCGATCACCCGGCCGAAGTCCAGCACCGTCACCTCCTGGCAGAGGTCCATCACCAGGCCCAGGTCGTGCTCCACCATCACCACCGTGGTCCCCAGTTCCCGCTGCAGGCGGGCGATCAGGGCGGCCATCTGCCGCCGGTCGCCTTCGGCCAGCCCGGCCGCCGGTTCGTCCAGCAGGAGCAGCCGGGGGCGGCTGACCAGGGCTCGGGCCAGTTCGACCCGCTTCTGGGCCCCGAAGGGCAGCTCGGAGACCCGCCGGTGGGCCCACGGCCTCAGGCCGACCCACTCCAGGGCCTCCAGCGCCCGGGCGCGGGCGTGCTCCTCCGCCCGCATCGCTGCCGGCAGGCGGAGGGCGGCACCCCAGAAGGAGACGGGCAGGGAACGGTGCAGGCCCGTGAGGACGTTGTCCAGCACCGTGAGCCGCTGGCAGAGCAGCACGTTCTGGAAGGTCCGGGCGATGCCCAGGCCGCCCACGGCATGGGGCGGCAGCCGGAGCAGCTCCCGGCCGTCGAAGAGCACCTGGCCGGCCGCCGGCTGGACGAACCGGCTCACGACGTTGAAGAGCGTGGACTTGCCGGCCCCGTTGGGACCGATGAGGCCGTGGATCGTCCCCTCCGCAACGGTCAGGCTGACGTCCGAGAGGGCCACCAGGCCACCGAAGCGCACCGTGATGCCCTCAACGGCGAGGAGGGACATCGGGGCTCCCTCCTTCCGGGCCGGCCAGGCGGGGGGCTGGTTCGTCCCCACCGGTCCAGGTCGACCGGCCGGTGGGTCCGGCCGGGCGGGTTCCGTGACCCGGCTCCCCGGCGGCGGGGGAGCCGGCGGCCGCCTCCGCCGCCGTGGCAGGGGACGGCCGCGGGAGGCCGGCCCCGGCCGGCAGGACATGTCCCCAGGCCCGCCAGGTCCGCCAGCGGGCCGGCAGCGACGCCAGCCCGCCGGGAAGGAACATGGCAAAGAGGACGATGATGGCGCCCTCGACCACGGACAGCCAGCCCGGCATCCGGGTGAATACCTGCAGCAGGGCCACCAGGGCGATGGACGAGGTCAGGTTGAAGTAACGTCATCAAATTTTCGCATCCCCTCCCCTCCGCCCGTCTGCCGCTCTTTGAAATCGAACATACGTTCTGGTATGCTGGCCCTGGATGATTTTGGGGGGCCTGCCCGTGCGTGTGTTGCAGGCGTACCGCTTCGCACTCGACCCCACACCCCGCCAGGAACGGGCGCTGGCCTCCCACGTGGGCGCCCGCCGCTTCGCCTTCAACTGGGGTTTGGCCCTGGTGAAGGAGCGCCTGGAAGCCCACGCCCGGGTGAAGACGTCGAGGTGCCGTGGACCCTCCCCGCCCTGCGGCGGGAGTGGAACCGGCAAAAGCACCGCGTCGCCCCCTGGTGGCGGGAGAACTCGAAGGAAGCCTACTCCTCCGGTCTGGACGGGCTCGCCCGGGCCCTGCAGAACGGGTCCAAAAGCCGACAGGGTAAACGCAAGGGGCGCCGGGTGGGGTTTCCCCGGCTCCGGAAGAAGGGCCGGGGGCGGGAGTCGGTGCGGTTCACCACCGGCGCGATCCGGGTAGACGACCAAAGCCACGTCGTCCTGCCCCGGATCGGGCGGGTGAAGACCCACGAGCCCACCACGGCCCTGCTCCGGCGCATCGAAGCGGGAACGGCCCGCATCCTGTCCGCCACGGTGTCACGGGAAGGGGCCGGTGGTTCGTCAGCTTCACCTGTGAGGTGGAGCGGCCGCCGGGCCGGCCCCGGTTCCCCTGGAAGGTCGTCGGCGTCGATGCGGGCGTCAAGCACCTGGCGGTGCTCTCCACCGGGGAGGTCTTGCCCAATGCCCGAGCGCTGGAGATGAACTTAAAACGGCTGGCCCGGTCCAGCCGCGCCCTGGCCCGCCGCCAGAAGGGCAGCCGGGGGTGGCAAAAGGCCCGCCGCCGGCTGGCCCAGATCCATGCGCGAGCCCGGAATCTCCGCCAGGATGCCCTTCACAAGCTGACACACCACCTCGCGAGCACCTACGGCGTGGTGGTCGTCGAACAGCTGAATGCGGCGGGCATGATGAAGAACCGGCGGCTGGCCCGGGTGCTGGCCGATGCCGCCCTGGCGGAGATCCGCCGCCAGCTCAGGTATAAGTGTCCCTGGCACGGGGCGGTCCTGGTCGAAGCACCGCCCTTTTACCCGAGCAGCAAGCGGTGCTCCCGGTGCGGGGTGGTGAAAGCATCGCTCCCACTTTCGGAACGCACCTTCCGCTGTGAGGAATGCGGGCTCGTGCTGGATCGGGACGAAAACGCGGCCCGGAATCTCGCGGCCTTGGTGGCCGCCGTCGCCGGGAGTGGCCCGGAGACGTGAAACGCCCGTAGACGGGGCGGAAGATCTGCCGCCCGGCAGGCGGTCCCGGAGGAAACGGAAAGCCGGCACCGGCTCATGGCCGGGTAAGACCGGCACCGTCGATCCGTGAGGATCGGCTGCCTGAAACAGTTTCAGGTAACGGTACGGCGTGGCGGAGTTCACCTACACGTGCGCAACCTGCGGAGGGGTGGCCCAGTGCATCCGCGAGGTGGACGACGTGCTGGCCGCCCTCGCCGCCCACGAACGGCATCCATCGCGGCCCGGCGGCTGGCTGGAGGTGCGCTCATCCTGCATCCAGCAGTCAGCAGTACACGTCCTCGCTTCGAGCCGTCACATCCAACGCGAAAGGGAGCCACCAGTGACCTCTCTAAGAAGGAAACGGAGCCTTCCTGCCGAAATTATCCAGTGGTAGCACATTAACACCCCGGAGGTGGTGCATGAGAGCGTTGTTCTCCGTGCGGGTCAGGCCGGTAGCCTTGCTGTTGACGTTCATCTTCGTTATAGCGCTTACCGTTACTGTCTTTGCTGCTTCAGTGACCGTATACATCAGCACAGGACAAACCAGTGTGCGGTCGTCAGCGATTACATCGAATTACGGCGCATCATACGATGGTTACAACTATTCTTCCTCCGGACATCCGTTGTATATCGACCTACAGTACTCTGATGGTACAGGTTGGCAGACTGAACGCACGTCGCTGATGGCCATCGGGTCAGGTGCCTACGGAAGTTCTTCGCGTTCTGGTGCCCTCCTGTGGCGTGTTCAACTGAATTGCATGTATTGGTACAGCGATTGCATCGGTAGGGGAACAGTGTCGAACTAGTTGCTTTTAAATTAACAATGACTCACCATAAACAGGGGTATGGGCCCCTGTTTATGGTTTTGGAGGCCTTGCATCCATGATTGTTCCTTTGTTTCGAATATTCTGGCGTGCCAGAGATCGAAGCATCCTGTTCATTACTACACATCTAGCACTGGCGCTCTACTGGGGATATCATCTCCGAATCTTTTTGCGCCATCGAGCTCTATTCCCTGCGTTAGAGTCCGTTTTCCAGCCTAACATTTTTATTGTGGCGTTGTTCATCTATTGTTTTTATAACCTGGCTCGTACCCTTCGCGACCACTCATTGGACGAATCCTTCAAAACGACAAAGTATGGTCTAGCCAGGGTGTATGCTGGCCTCGTCGGGTGTCTGTTGGTTATCTCGACAATTCCTTTCGTCCTCTATCTAATGTTGAGCGCATTGTTTTATGCCCTTTCGGGTTTGGACTTCGACCCAGTGCTCATACATCTCATTAAAACATGCATACTGTATTCATGGCTATCCTTTCTCATTGCCGGGTTGCTCGGTATCGTGTTTGGATCCGTCTTCGGGGGGAGGCGGCTTGCGGTTTATGGCCTAACCGTTGGCCTGATCCTTCTCAACACGACGTTCACCGAGGTTCCTTTCCGAATCCCCCTTCTTCTTTTTGGATCGTCATGGACCGAGAATCTGCTTTATTCCATTAAGGACTTTGTACGCCTGGTACCCCATGAGATCGGCAACGCCTTTGCCGTTCCCGACATCTATGGATTTCCACTGGAACCAGTTCGGTGGGGTCTGGCTCTCTTTTGGATGGTCTTTTCCCTCGCCTTAATCGGTTACACCGCGGCCCGTAGTCGTCAAGTTAAGAATGTCTTGCTCGCCGCAACCATTGTGACGGCATCTGTTGCCGTCGTTTTGTTCTCCTACCGCGGGTCGACCCTGGCGATGGACCGGCGGATGCAGTCGTTTCCGTACGCGGATCCAATCTACTACATGGGGCAGGACGAACCAGACTCCCAGCGACTGGAGCCCGGATTTCAGGTGGAGGCGTATGACATGAAGTTCACAATCAGCAACGAGTTGCGTGCCGAGGTCAGGGTGACCCTTGACAACCCTGATCTTGACCGGTACGATTTCACCCTTTACCACGGATACATTATCACGGACGTGCACACGGAAACTGGCAAAGTGCGTTTTATCCGCGATGGGGACTACGTCACCGTGGGCCCACTCGCTGGAGCGAGGACCGTCACGTTTCGGTACCATGGGAAGTCACCGAAATACTATGCGAATGCCCAGGCCATCACCCTGCCGGGGTATTTTGCGTACTACCCGAAACCCGGTCGACTCAAGATCTGGGACTCCGACCGGTACGGATACGTGATCAACTTGTCATCTAACGAAAGCGAATACACGGTTAAAGTGCGGTCGAACCTTAAGGTCTTTTCGAATCTGGACGGCCACGACAACGTCTTCGCCGGTCGTACGAATGGCCTTTCGCTGTTCGCTGGGCTTGACGACGAGGTGGAGAACGGAATCTACGCAGAACCCACGCGCAACGACCGGCCTACCCGTGAGTGCTTGCGCCGGGCCGAACATATCCTGGACCGCGTCTATACGGAACTTGAGCAGCCGATGCCGGCATTGATCCGGGGTTTTTCTGAGAAGAAGTTCTTTCAGGTACCGCGGAGTTTTGGCCTCAATTCAAATACGGAAGATGTCGTGATCATGAGCGACCATGTGACGGCCCAATCATGCGGCAGTGGCGCCGAACTGGCCCGTAGCATCATCATGACCCAGTTTCAAGCGGGAGTGTCTGCAGAAAACTTTAGGTTTGTGAGCCAATACGTAGATTACCTTGTTGGGATCCCAGAGGGTGCCCCGGTCGATCCGTCTGCAAGGTTGGACCCGGCCAAAATCTTGTCTGACATCCAGGAAGTTCGGCGACTGCGCCAGCAGTCGGCTTCATCTACAGAATCCGGCCCTAGCGCCGAGTCCATGCGCCAGGAAGAGCTGGCGGCGACGGTCCTGGACCAGGCAGCTCGTTATCTGTTTTTGGAATCGCCGCAAAAGACGAAGCACCGTCGCAGGTTTTATGATCATCTGACCTCCGGCGAAGGTGGGGAACCCCTTGACTTCATCGAGCGGGCCTTGAGGGAGGAACTCGGGGAATGATGGCGATCAACCAGGTGAGCAAGCGTTTCGGACGGCGACAGGTGCTGAAGAACATCTCTCTCCGGCTGGAGGCGGGCGTCTACGGCCTGTTAGGCCCGAACGGCGCGGGGAAGACGACCTTGCTTCGCTGCATGGTGGGCCTGATTCATCCCGACCAGGGCCAGGTGCTTTACCAGGGCGTGCCCATCGAAAAGTCGAAGGTGTTCTATCAGGAAATGGGATATCTTCCCCAAACCTATGGCATGTTTCGTGAACTCACCCTGTACGAGATGATGGCTTACGTAGGTTCCCTGAAGGGCATACCCCGGCAACAGCTGGCCGGTGAAATCGAGAGGGTGCTTGAAGCGGTGAATCTGGCGGATCGGGCTGGCGATCGGGTCAAGGCGCTGTCGGTCGGCATGATCCGGCGGGCCGGGATAGCCCAGGCCCTGCTGGGTAGCCCCCGGTTGTTGCTCTTCGACGAACCGACGGCGGGTCTGGACCCGGCCGAACGGACCCGGTTCAAGAACCTGGTCAACACGATTAAACAAGGCCGGGCGATTCTCCTCTCGACGCATCTGGTGGAGGATGTCGATGCCTGTTGTGACAGGGTCATCATCCTAGACCGGGGACAGGTTCTGTTCCAGGGCAGCTGCGAGGAACTGCGCCGCCTGGCGGAGGGGAAGGTCTACCAGGTCGATGCGGAGAATGCGCAGGACATCGCCGGGCCTCACTTCACCGTGCGAATCACCGAGGTCTCGGGTCGCGTGCAGCACCGCGTCGTCACACGGCAGCCTCAGCGGTTCCCCGCCGTTGCGCCGACACTGGAGGACGCCTACATGGGGCTGATCCATGGGCTATGCTGAGTCGGGCCTTTTACCTCGAAATGAAGAATCTTGGCCTTTACGGCCTGGTGCCGCCCGCCATCGTGGTGGGGTTGACGCCTCTGACCGTGCTCGCGGCGACCGCGGAAGGTCAGGATCCAAGCATCGTTGCGACGGTATGCCAGTTGTTGATTCCCGTCTTCGCTCCCTGGTGGCCCCTGCTGATCCTGCGGGAATACGTGGACTCGCCGGCTCGGGAACTGCTGCTCGTCTACGCCGGCCGCCGGAGTGCCCTCTTCGCCAGGATGATCATCTGTTGGGTCCTGTTCGTCGCCTTGTGCGCCGTCTCGTTCCTGTATCTCTCGACGCGTTTTGGGCGCCTGTGGCTGCTCTTTATCGCCGTCGCCGTCCAGAGTGCGGCTCTCATCGCGGCAGCCTATTGCCTTGCCCTTGTGGTTCGAAACACTTTTCTCCCTCTACTTTTCAACGTAACGTATTGTGTGGGTTTCATGTTGACCGCGCCCAACCTGCCCGTGAGCATCTTTCAGCTCGGCCTGTACGATCGCTGGAGTGACCTGGGCAAGGTACCCGCTGTGGGCGTCCTCGCCGTTGGCCTTTTTGCCGTGGGCCACTGGCTTGAAACCCGGGGGTACGTCCACACCCGCCTTTGACGGGTCGGCCAGCAGCCTCCCAAGGGCCGGCGCGCCGTGCCGCCCCGCGCCGTACCGGCCGCCGGAGGCCCGGTTCGACCCGACCGCCCCACCGCTGGTTCCCCGCCGTGGTGCGGGAGCTGGAGTCGGTGCGGTTCACCACCGGCGCGATCCGGGTGGACGACCAAAGCCACGTCGTCCTGCCCCGGATCGGGCGGGTGAAGACCCACGAGCCGACCACGGCCCTGCTCCGGCGCATCCAGGCGGGGACGGCCCGGATCCTCTCGGCCACGGTGTCGCGGGAAGGCGGCCGGTGGTTCATCAGCTTCACCTGCGAGGTGGAGCGGCAGCCGGGCTGCCCCCGGTTCCCCTGGCGGGTGGTGGGCGTGGACGCGGGGGTGCGGCACCTGGCGGTCCTTTCGACGGGCGAGGTGTGGCCGAACCCGCGGCCCCTTGAAAAAGCCCTCCAGAAGGTCGCCCGGTCCAGCCGCGCCCTGGCCCGCCGCCAGAAGGGCAGCCGGGGGTGGCAAAAGGCCCGCCGCCGGCTGGCCCGGCTCCATGCGCGGGTCCGGAATATCCGCCAGGACGCCCTTCACAAGCTGACGCACCACCTGGCGACCACCTATGGCGTGGTGGTGGTCGAACAGCTGCACGTGGCGGGCATGGTCCAGAACCGCCGGCTCGCCCGGGCGCTGGCCGATGCGGCCATGGCGGAGATCCGCCGCCAGCTCCAATACAAGTGCGCCTGGCACGGGGCGGTCCTGGTCGAAGCGCCGCGCTTCTATCCCAGTAGCAAGCGTTGCTCCCGGTGCGGCGCGATCAAGCCGTCGCTGCCGCTTTCGCAGCGTGTTTTCCGCTGTGAGGAATGCGGGCTCGTGCTGGATCGGGACGAAAACGCGGCCCGGAATCTCGCGGCCCTGGCGGCCGCCGTCGCCGGGAGTGGTCCGGAGACGGAAAACGCCCGTGGACGGGATGGAAGACCTGCCGCAAGGCAGGCGATCCCGGAGGAAGCGGGAAACCGGCACCGGCGCATCGCCGGGTAAGACCGGCACCGCCGATCCGCAAGGATCGGCTGCCTGAAACAGATGACGATGTTTCAGGTAACGGCTGATGAAGCCCACCAGTTAGGCGTAAAGGCCCCCGGCGATCCCGGCGTAGACGGCGCTCAGGGTGAAGGCCAGGGTCTTGCAAGTCACCAGGTTGATGCCCAGGGACTGGGCCAGCACGTCGCTTTCCCGCAGGACCATCAGGGCCCGCCCCGGCCGGGTGCGGAGCAGGTTGCCGGCCACGGCCATCAGCACGAAGGCGGCGCCCCAGGCCAGGTAGTACACCTGCCGATCGCCGGCCAGCTCCCGAGGACCCAAGGCGGGCCGCGGCACTAGGACCCCGGCATGGCCACCCGTCAGCGTGTCCCACTGCAGGATGATCTCCGGCACCGCCGCGCCGAAGCTGATGCTGGCCAGGGCCAGGTAATGGCCGTGGAGGCGCAGGGCCGGCAGTCCCATGACATACCTCACGGTCCCGGTGACCCCGGCGACACCCAGCAGAGCCACGGGGAAGCTGGCTCCGGCCCGGGTGGCCAGCAGGGCCGTGGCATAGTAGCCGATGGCATGAACCCCAGTGAATCCCCACCACGCTGTAGTTCTTCACCAGTACGTGTTGGCGGGCACCTGGGGAATGCCGCCGCCGGCAAAGCCCGCCGCTTCCACTCGGATCTTCACCGTGCCGGGTTCCACCACCGGTTCGGGCACGTCCGTCAGGCGCAGGACCTCCCGCGGCGGCCCCAGCCGCTCGACCTGCCAGGCAAGCACAGCCTCACCCCCAGCACCGCGGCCGTCACGGCGTCACCGGCCGGTAGAACTGGCGCTCCCTCTGCTCCAGCAGGGGCACGATGGTCTCCTGGACGATGCGGCGAAAGTGGGGCGACTGCCGGTGGGCCTCCAGCGCCGCCTCATCGCGGTACACCTCGTAGAGCAGAAACTCGTTCTCCCGCTCCACCGAGCGGTTCACCTCGTAGCGCAGGCAGCCCTCTTCCTGGCGGGAGAGGGTGATCATCTCCCGCACGGCGGCCTCGACCCGGTCCGCCATGCCGGGGCGGGTGACGTAGCGGGCCACCAGGACGATCATGCCGTCCACCTCCCGCAGGTTGTTTCCCTGCGGGCAGGGCAAGAACCTCCAGGTCCTGGGGCCAGCCGCTCGCTGCCCCCACCGTGCAGGCCCCGGCTTGCGGCGACAAGGTCGGTGGCCTGCGGCCCCAGCCCGGTTCGCCGCCGGGGCTCGGCCGCCTTCGGGGCCACCGGTCCCTGCCAGCGGCTCCTCCGGCACCCCACCAGGGCAGGCGGCACGGTCCGCGACTGCACATACTACACCTGCTATGGCCAACCGCAACCTGCTGGACCGGCTCACGCAAGAGATCCATACGGCCAGCAGCCGCCTTGGCGCGTACCTGGACGGTTGGGCCGCCGATCGGGCCGCGGCGGAACCCCTTTCCCACCGGCTCGATGAGACCACCCGCCGCCTGGCTGCGCTGCTCGGCCATGCCAGCGACCTGCACATCCGCCACCTGCGGCTGCGGGGCCAGGTCCGGGTGGCCGTGGCGGTGATCGACGGGCTGGCCGTCGACGAACTGATCCATCGCTTCGTGCTGGTCCCGCTGGGAAGCATCCCGGCCGATGTGAACACCCCGGACGAGGTGGTGCGGTGGCTCGTCCGCCGCGGGCTCCAAGGAACCCGGCTGCAGCAGGCCCGCCTCTTCGACGAGGTCGTGCGGGAGCTGCACCGCGGCAGTGCCGTGGTGCTGGTGGATTCGGTCGACCGCGCCCTCATCCTCGACTTCAGCGGCTTCGAACACCGCCTGCCCGAGGAACCGGCCACGGAGGTGGTGACCCGCGGGCCGCGCGAGGGGTTCACCGAGGTGCTCCGCACCAACCTGGCCGCCGTGCGGCGCCGCCTGGCCGATCATCGCCTGCGCGTCGAGGACTTCGAGGTCGGTCGCCTGAGCCACAGCCGGGGCGCTCTCCTCTACGTGCTCGGCCGAGCCGACCCGTTGCTGGTCCAGACCTTGCGGCGGCGGTTGGCCGCCGTGGACCTCGACACCGTGGTCGACACGAGCCAGCTCGCCTCCTTCCTCTCGGGGCGGCCCTGGTCCCCCTTCATGCAGTACCGCAGCACCGAACGTCCGGACGTGTGCACCGCCGCCCTCGCCGAGGGCCGGGTGGTCCTGATGCTGGACGGCACGCCCTTTGCGCTGATCGTCCCGGCGACCTTCTGGGACCTCCTGCAGAGCCCGGAAGACTACTACCTGCGCTGGCCCTTCGGCACGGCCATGCGACTGCTGCGCCTGTTCGCCGTGCTGGTCAGCGTCAGCGGCCTGGCGCTGTACGTGGCCATCGTCAACTACCACCACGAGCTGATCCCGACCAACCTGCTGGTCACGATCCTCACCAGCCGCGCCGCCGTACCCTATCCCACGGTGGTCGAGGCGATCATCCTGAACGTCGGCTTCGACCTCCTGCGGGAGGCGGGCGCCCGCATGCCCCGCGGCATCGGCGGTGCGCTCTCCGTGGTGGGCGCCCTGGTGGTGGGGGAGGCCATGGTGCGGGGCGGACTGGCCAGCGCCCCGATGGTGGTGCTGGCCGCGACGACGGCCGTCGCCACCCTCTCGCTCCCGACCTTTGCCGTGACGGTCCCCTTCAGGCTGATTTCCTACGCGTTGTTGCTCCTGGGCAGCGCCCTGGGGCTGTTCGGCATCGCCGTCGGGGTGACCGCCGTGGTCGGGCACCTGAGCTCCCTGGAGTCGGTGGGCAGGCCCTTCCTCGCCCCGCTGGCACCGTGGCGCGGCGAGGCGCTGCTGGAAGACGCCCTGGTGCGCCTGCCCTGGAGGCGGCACCGCAAGCAGGTCCCCTTCGTCCCCGTGGAGCGGAGCGCCGGGCGGGCGGCGGAGCCCGGGCCATGAGGTCGCAGCGGGTCGAAGCCCTGCAGGTCGCCATCAACGCCACCATCGCGGTGACCACGGGGGCGCTGCTGTACCTGCCGCGGCCCGTGGTGGTGAAGGCGGGACGGGACGGCTGGATGGCGGTGGGCGTGGCGGCGATGCTCGGGATGGTCCTGGCCTGGTGCTGGTGGGCCCTGTACTTCCGGCCGGAGCGGGCGCCGGGCGAGCGGACGGCCGGGGACCGGCCCGGCTGGGGCGACCGCCTGCTCGCGGCGGGCTTTGCCGGGTATGTCACGTACCTGGCGGTGGTCCTCGTCGCCCAGGTCACCACCGTGTTCGCCACCGTGCTGCCTGAGATGCCGGTGGCGGTGTTCGCCGCCGGGACGGCGCTGACGGGTTGGGTCCTGGCAGCCTACGGCCTGGAGGCGGTCTACCGCAGCGGCCAGGTGCTCTTCCCCCTGATGGTGGGCGCCAGCGTGCTCAACCTTGCCGTCGTGCTGGCGGGGAACGTGGACATGCGCGAGCTGACGCCGGTCCTGGAAACGGGTGTGGGTCCGGTGGCGACCGCCCTGCCGGTCGCCTTCGCCTTTTCCGGCGCGTCGGCCGTGGTGCTGGCGGCCGGCGGCCGGTTGCGGGACCCCGGACGACTGCGCTGGGCCCTGCCCCTGGCCGTGGCCCTGTCGGGCCTGCTGCTGGTCGCCTACACCGCGGCCGCCGTCGCAGTGCTCGGCGTGTCCGAGGTGGCGCGGTCGACTTTCCCGGTGCTCAGCCTGATCCGTCAGGTCCGCGCCAGCCTGTTCCTCCAGCGCCTTGAGATCCTCACGCTGTTCGCGTGGCTGACGGGGACGTTCGTCCATCTGGGTCTCTTGCTGACCGCGGCCGCTACGGCGGTGGCCCGGGCCCTCCCCGGGAAGCCGCGATGGCAGGGCGTGGTGACGGCCGTGATTGGCGCCGGGGCCGGGTGGGTGGGCGTCGTGGGGTTCACCAGCGGCCCGGTGCTTCTTCACCACGTGGAGAGGGTCTTCCCGGAGGTGTCCATGGCGGGGACGGCCTTCCTGCTGGCCGGCGGGTGGATGAGCCTCAAGGCACGCCGGTCCGGCCGGCCGCGACCGCCGACGCCCCGGACCGCGTCCCCCAGGACGAACGGGGGAGAGGAGCCACCACGCGAGGGACCGGAAGGGGGGCGTACCGGCCTGCGCCGCGTCCCTGGTTCGGACCTCGGAGGCCGCCTCCCTGGTCCGGATCCTGGTGAAAGGCTTCCGTCATCCCAGGTGAGCGGATCCGGTACGTCTGCGAAAGCGGGTCCCTCCGGCTCTGAGGTCCGGGGCGCCGCGGCCAGGTCGCGGCGGGCGGCAGCCCTGGCGATGCTCGCCCTCTGCGCCGGCCTCTTCCTTGGCGGCTGCTACGGCCGCATCGAACCCGAGCAGGCCGCCGTGGTGACGGTGCTGGGCCTCGATCGAACCCGCAGCGACCGCCTGCTGCTCACCGTGGAGATCGTCGGCGCCCCCACCACCGGTCCCAGGGAACAACCGGGCAGCGTCGTCCACCGGCTGCTCCAGGCCGAAGGCCAGTCGCTCCTCGACGCGCAGCGCCAGCTGGAGCTGGCCGCAGGGCGGGAGATGCTGTGGAGCCACGTCAACGTGGTGCTGGTGGGGCGGGACCTGGCGCGATCGGGCCTCGAGCCCGTCCTCGACACCCTGTCCCGGCGCTACACCTTTCGTCGTAACGCCTTCCTGTTCGTCACCGACAGCCCCGCCGGCCGGTTCCTCCACCGCCTCCAGCCCGCCTTCGGCGCCCCGCGCTTCGTCGCCTTCCAGCGGATGATGCTTCGTCCCTCCGCCCGTCTCGGCCCACCCATCGATCTGAACGCCTTCCTGCGCACCGTGGGCCACGGGGGTGAGGATCCGGCGGTGCCCGTGGTGGATCTCGCCGCGTCGACGCCGACCGAGCCCATGGTGCGGCGCGTGGCCCTGTTCCGCGGCCTGCGCCTGGTCGCCCTGGCGGACGAACCGGCCACCCGGGGCCTGTACTGGCTGACCGGCCAGCAAGAGGTGGACCGGCTGGTGTGGCCCTGCCCCGGCGATCCGCCGGACCGCGGGTTCGGGGTCACCGCCGTGCGCAGCAGCAGCCGGCGGAGTGTCCGCTGGACGCCCGCCGGGCCGGCGGCCTCCGTGCGGGTGCGGATCGAAGCGGACGTCGAAGAGTGGCGGTGTACGGAGCCCCTGACGACGTCCGTGCTGCCGCGGGCCCAGGCGGCGGCGGCACGCGCCGTGGGACGCGACGTGGCGGCGCTGCTGCAGCTGGCCCGCCGGGAGGGGATCGACCCCGTGGGGTTCGGCCTGGAGTTGCATCGCCGCGATCCGGCCGCGTGGCGGGGCGTCGCCCCGCAGTGGCGCCGGCGCGTCGCGAGCCTGCCGGTCTCGGTGCAGGTGGACGTCCACCTGCGCCGCACCGGCTTGACGATGGGCGCCCCGTGAGACCAGATCCGGCCCCGGACAGCGCGGGCAGGAATCCACTGCCAGGGAACGTATATGGCGAACATGGCCGGCGACGGGGCGGCATGTTCTGCCCTGACCGGCGCAGTCCGCTCTGGAGAACGGGGGACCCGAGCCGTGGGTTTCAAGGAATACGACCGGTACGACGGTCTCGGCCTGGCCGAACTCATCCGCTCGCGGCAGGTCAAGGCGGTCGAGGTGGTCGAGGCGGCCATCGAGCGCGTGGAGGTGCTCAACCCCCGGCTCAATGCCGTGGTCGTCCCCCTGTTCGACCAGGCCCTGGAACAGGCCCGGGCCCTGGATGAGGGCACGCCCGGCGGGGCCGCTGGCGCTTCCGGCGCCGGCGCCCCTGGCCCCTTCACCGGCGTCCCCTTCCTGGTCAAGGACCTGGGCGAGGCCCTGGCCGGGGTGCCCCTGACCCACGGCTCCCGGGCGTATGCCGGGTTCGTCCCGGATCACGACGCCGAGACGGTCCGGCGCTACAAGGCCGCCGGGCTCGTCATCCTGGGCAAGACCAACACGCCCGAACTGGGCCTTGTGGCCTTTACCGAGCCCGAACTGTACGGCCCGTGCCGGAACCCTTGGGACCCCTCCCGGACCCCTGGCGGGTCCAGCGGGGGCTCCGCGGCGGCGGTGGCGGCCGGCATGGTCCCCCTGGCCTCGGGGGGCGACGGCGGGGGCTCGCTGCGCATCCCGGCCTCCCACTGCGGCCTCTTCGGCCTCAAGGCGAGCCGGGGGCGGACCCCCACGGGGCCCGACTTCGGCCAGATGTGGCACGGCGCCGCGGTGTACGGGGTCCTCACCCGGTCGGTCCGGGACAGCGCCGCCATCTTGGACCTGCTGGCCCCGCCCGAGCCCGGGGCGCCTTACGTCATCGCCCCGCCCCGCCGATCCTATCTGGACGAACTCGGCCAGGACCCCGAGCCGCTGCGCATCGCCGTAGACACCCGCTCCCCCATCGACCGGCCGGTAGATCCCGAGTGCGTCAAGGCGGTGGAGGGGGCGGCCCGCCTGTTGGAGGAACTCGGCCACCACGTGGTGGAGGCCCGGCCGGAGATCGACGGGCTTGCCCTGGCCCGCAGCTACCTCACCATGTACTGCGGCACGGTGGCGGCCGAGGTCCGGCGGGTGCGGGAACTCCGCGGACCCGAGGCGGTGAAGCGCCTTGAGCCGGCCACCCGGATGCTGGGGATCCTCGGGGAGACGGTCAGCGCCGGCGAGTTCAGCCAGGCCCTGGAGCAGTGGGACCAGGCCGCCCGGGCCCTGGGCCGGTTCTTCCAGCAGTGGGACCTCTACATGACGCCGACGGTCGCCCGGCCGCCGGTGGCCGTCGGGGAGCTGAAGCCCTCTCCGGCCCAAGAGCGTTTGATGAACCTGCTCAACGCCCTGGGCATCCTGGGCTCGGGGCGGGTGTACCGGGCGGCGGGGATCCTCGAGCAGGTGGCCCTGGAGAACCTGGCGGCCACGCCCTTCACCCAGCTGGCCAACCTGGCCGGGGTGCCCGCCATGTCCGTGCCTCTTCACTGGACGCCGGAGGGCCTGCCCATCGGGATCCAGTTCGTCGCCCCCTTCGGCGCGGAAGACCGGCTCTTCCGCCTGGCGGGGCAGCTGGAGCGGGCGGCGCCGTGGTTCGAGCGGCGGCCGCGGCTACCGTGATCCCGCGGGCCGTCCGGTGGGGTCGGACGCAGAACCCCGGGGGTCCGACAGCGGGCGCCCCACGTTGCCTGTATTGATGCGTTCCGCACCCACCAGGACCAGGCATGCCACCAGGGGCAGCAGGAAGATCAGCCGCAACGGCGACAGCAGGAAGGGCACTGCCAGGATCGCCGTGCCGGTCGCGAAGGCCAGGTCGTAGCCGAGGAGCCCGGCGGCACTGGCGCCGCGCTTCACCCTGCGCGCGACCAGCGGCGCCCAACTCAGCAAGAGCAGCACCAGCAGGGATCCGAGCAAGATGATCCCGGTGGGATGGAGTTGGGCCCCCTGCAGGTGATGGGGCAACCAGAACAGGGCGCCGTAGAGCACCGCCGTCGAACCCACCGTGCCCACCAGGGACGCCAGCGTCGCCGTGGTCCGGTGCACCGTCCCCCACCCCCTCCATCGTGTCAGTAGGTTCAGTAGGCGGCTGCCATCCCGTACATCAGGAGCAGGACAAAGACCGCAAGGTAGACGGGCGCCACCACCACCGTGGCGAGATCTGGCCGACCCCGCTGCATCGCCACCCCCGCACCCACCAACAGCAGCGGCCCCAGGGCACCGAGGGTGGCCAGCGCCGCCGACAGGCCGAGCAGGTAATAGCACGGCCCCAACGCGCAGATCCCCGCCGCGTACAGCCATCCCGGCCGTCGCCGCACCAGGCCGAGGACCGATGTCACCACCACCGCGACCAGGGCACCGAGGCCCACCGTCAACTGTAAGGCGACCTGGTGAGGGTCGAAGGGCATGGATCGCGCCTCCCGTTTGCCAACCCTCTCTCGTCCCGAGGAAGGGGCGGCCTCCCGCCGCCTCTTCCGGAACATACATCGTTACCTTGTTACCTTGCCACCGGTGCACGCGCCGCTTGGGGACGGCGGATCAGCGCTTCGTCGCGGGCCAATTCCCGCCGCCCGTCCCTTCGACGTTAGGGCAGGTGGTTCCCGCCCAGAGGCACCGTTTCCGGCCTGAGGGGAGACGAACCGGTGTCTGGAGGCCAGTCGGCCTTGTGAAGGAGAAGGAACGGGGCGGAAACCCGGCGTATTAAGTTAGTTAGTAATCACTCACGAATAGCATCCCGTCGCCCGGCGATGGTTCGTACCGACCCCCGGGTCTTCGGACGTCGCAGACGAGGAGGTGAACCCGCGATCTGCCCGCGACGAGCGACGACGAAGCGGTCCGAGCAGATCCTCCGTACGGCCACGGCCGTGTTCGCCCGGTCCAACTACCGGTCGAGCACCACGGCGGAGATCGCGGCCGAGGCCGGCGTCTCGGAGCCGCTCATCTACCGTTATTACCCGTCGAAGAAGCAGCTGTTCCTGGCGGTGCTGGACGACGTCACCCGGCGGATCCTGCAGCGCTGGGAGACCGTCCGCCGCTCCGAGCCGTCGAGCCTGGCCTGCCTTCGGCGGATCGGCCAGGACTACCTGGATCTCGTCGACCGGAACAGCGAGGACCTGAAGGTCTTCTTCAAGGCCGTCTCCGAGGACAGCGACCCGGAGATCCGCCGGTTCCTGGCCGAAAGCTACCGCAAGTATGCCCGGTATCTCGAGGAGGTCGCCCGGGAGGGACAGGAGCGGGGGGAGATTCGCCGCGATGTCCCGGCCCGCGCCATCGCCTGGCAGATGATGAGCCTGGGCGCCGCCTTCAACCTGTTCGCCGTGCTGGAGCTGTCGGAATGGACGAGGGCGGACCGGGAGGCCCAACTGCTGGCGTTCCTCGAGCGAATCGGCAGGGCAAACCCGGCCACCGGAGCACCGAGCAGCATGCACGCTGGGGTGGATGCGCCCGAGGATGGGCTCGCGGGTTCGCCCGCCGGGTCACCCGCAGGCGCGTCGGACCGCTCGGCGACCGGCTCGGCCGTGAGCCCGGGCGACGCTGGGGCGGCCCGGCCGGCCGCCCGGCCGGATCGGTAGGAGGAGAAAGCGTGAGATACCAGTCCTATGCCTACGGGCAGAACCACTGGGAGGTCGACCCGGACCTGCGCCACGTGCTGGCACACTACTGGCCGGCCTTCACCGCCCACGAGGCCCAGCTGCGCCGTTTCGGCGCCCTGTCCGGCAAGGAGGTCTACGAAGTCGCCTACCACGTGGACCATGACGCCCCGCCGGTGCTGGTCATGCACGACCTGGACGGCCACCGGGTGGACCGGGTGCGCCTCTCGCCCGCCCAGGAGGCGCTGCTCCGGGAGCTTGCCCCGATGAACCGTCCCCCCTATGAGGGCGGGAGCTGGCACCACCAGTACGCCTTGGGCTACCTGGTCGCCGATCCCGGGATCTACTGCATCCTGACCATCACCAACCAGACGGCCTACATCATCCACAAGTATGCCGCGGAGTTCGGCGAGTGGAAGGACAAGCTCCTCCGCGGCGAGTTCTGGGGCGCCACCTGGATGACCGAGGTCCAGGGCGGCAGCGACCTGGGCGCCAACACCCTCCAGGCCACCCGCAATGGCGACGCCTGGCGCCTCGACGGGGAGAAGTACTTCTGCAGCGGTGCCGGTCTGACCGACGTGGCCGTCGTCACCGCCCGGCCCCAGGGCGCACCCGCTGGGCCCAAGGGATTGGCCCTGTTCCTGGTTCCTCGGATGAACCGGGCCGGCGCGCTGAACTACCACGTGCGCCGGCTCAAGGACAAGAGCGCCACCCGGGCCGTCCCCTCGGGTGAGGTGGATTTCCGCGGCAGCGAGGCCTTCCTGGTGGGCGAGGCAGAGCAGGGGATCTACTACACCCTCGAGGTGCTCACCGTCTCCCGGCTGGCCAACGCCATCGCCGGCATGGGCATCGCCCGCAAGGCCCACCTGGAGGTGCTGGAGCGGGTGCGGCGCCGCCGGTCCTTCGGCCGCCCCCTCGTCGATCACCCGCTGATCCGCCGGGACCTGACCGACATGGCCGTACGCATCGCCGGCGGCCTGATGCTGGGCTTCCACGCCGCCGACCTCTTCGAGAAGGCGTGGGACGAGTTGCCGCCCTACACGGCCCGCTACCACTACGCTCGGTTCCTCTCCCACCTGGCCAAGAACCGCACCGCCGACCACGCCGCCGAGGTGACGCGGCTCGCCATGGAGCTCTTCGGCGGGCTCGGGTTCCTGGAGGAGTACGCCGTAGCCCGCTGGCACCGCGAGGCTCTGATCACGCCCATTTGGGAGGGGCCCAGCAACATCCAGGCCCTGGACCTGCTGGAGGCCATGCACAAGAAGCGGGCCCACGAGGCCTTCCTGGCTGAGTTCATCCCGATGCTGGAGAAGGCCGGCACGGCCGAGGCCCGGACCGCCCGGGAGGTCATCGAGGCCACCCTTGCCCGGCTGGCCGGCAGCAAGCCCGAGGAGGCCCAGTGGTACGCCAAGGATGCCACGGCCCGCTTGGCCGACGCCGCCCAGGTGGGCCTGCTGTACAAGCTGGCCGAGACCGCGGGCGAGCGCTATGCCCAGCTGGCAGCCCTGTATGCCCGCCGGTTCCTCCTGGGCGAGGAGTACCCGGCCTGGGCACTGGAGAAGCCGGAGGTGTGGTCCGCTTAGGCGCGGGCAGCCCCCTGGGCCGGGCCCCGGGGGCCGGCCCAGGCCTGTGAGCAGGCGTGGGGGACGGGGGTGCGGGAACCGCACGCGACGTGCGATCCGGCTACCACACATCCCAATGCCGAGGGGATACAACGAGAGGAACCCTATACGGGCCCGCCCGCCGGCCGGGCCCGCGTACGATCACTGACCACGTAGAGAGGGGGAGCGCACGGTGCGCGAGCTGGTCGTCCACGAGGTGTTGCAGAGCGCGCTGCATAACGGGCTGAAGAGCGAGATCGTCTACGGGGGGCAGCGGTTCACCTACGAGCAGTTCTACGAGCGGGTGCTGCGGCTGGCCCAGAGCCTGAAGAAGCAGGGCGTGGGCCGGGGCACCGTGCTGGGGGTCATGGACGTCAACAGCCACCGGTACCTCGAGCTGCACTACGCCAGCTCCATGCTGGGGGTCGTGTTGCACACCATCAACTTCCGCCTGCCGCCTGACGACCTCCTCTATAGCCTCCAGCACGCCGGCGTCGAGTGGATGTTCGTATGGGAGGGGTTCCGGCAGCCGCTGGCCAAGGCGCGGCCGCTCTTCCGGAACTGGGTGTGGCTGACCGACGGCGACGAATCACCCGAGCCGGGCACGCCCACCCATGAGGACCTGGTTCAGGAGGGCCGGGCCGAAGTGCCGGACGAGGCGGCGCGGGTCCGCGAGACCGATCCGTATTCCATCTTCTACACCACCGGCACTACCGGCCGGCCCAAGGGGATGCTCTACCGGCACCGGGACATGCTGCTGGCGTCACTGGGCATCCTGCACCATCTGGCCACCCATCCCACCGGAGCGGCAGCCGGCAGCCGCGACGTGTACATGCCGTGCATCCCCTTCTTCCACATCCACGGCTGGGGTACCGCCCTGTTCGTCCCCTACCTGGGCGCCAAGCTGGTGCTGCCCGGTAAAGCTACTCCCGCCGAGCAGTTGCGCCTGATCCTGGACGAAGGGGTCACCTGGTCCAACATGGTGCCGACCCAGCTCCACATGCTGCTGGAGGCGGCCGACCAGGCCGGCGTGGCCGAGCTCAAGGGGTATAAGATCCTCACCGGGGGAAGCCCGGTGCCTTCGGGCCTGGCGCGGCGGGCCCGGGAGCGGGGCATCGCCTACAGCGTGATCTACGGCGGCTCCGACCAGCTGGCGGCCACCATCTCGGTGGTGCCCAGGGGCGTCGAGCCGGGCACGCCCGAGGCCTGGGAGGCGCTGCGGACGAACATGCTGCCGCTGGCCATGGTGGAGGTCCGGCTGGAGGACGAGAACGGCAACCCCGTGCCCGCCGACGGGAAGAGCATCGGCGAGGTACTGGTGCGGTCGCCCTGGCTGCCGGACGGCTATTACAAGGATCCCGATCGGAGCCGCGGGGTCTATGAGGACGGGTGGTTCCGCAGCGGCGACCTGGGCGTGATGAACCCCGACGGTACCCTGTACGTGGTGGATCGGAAGAAGGACGCCGTGAAGAGCGGCGGCGAGTGGATCGCCACCGGCGTGCTGGAGGCGCTGATCTCGGAGCATCCCGACGTGGCCGCCGTGGCCGTCATCGCCCAGCCCGACGAGCGCTGGGGCGAGCGGCCGCTGGCGGTGGTGCAGCCCCGTGGGGGCCTGGCGGGCGAAGAGGCTCGAGCGGGCCTGGAAGAGTCCCTCAGGGCTCACCTCGCCGCGGCGGTGGAACAAGGGCGACTCGCCCGCTTTTGGATCCCCGATCGCTTCCTCTTCGTCGAGCAACTGCCCCTGACCAGCGCCGGCAAGATCAACAAGGTGGCGCTGCGGCGGGAGCTGGTGGCGCGGTAGGCTGCCGCTAGAAGGGTGAAGAAACGCCACAGAGGATCGCGAGGGAAGGCAGTGTTTCCGTTCGTGGCGGCGGGTCTTGCGGAGCCCGCCGCCACACACGTTATTCCTATGTCTGAAAAAATCCTCCTAGCTCAGCTGGACGTGGTCCACACGGAATGCACACTTTACTGTACGGTTTTTGTATGATATGAAGGTGGGCGAGGGAGGGGATCTGCCTTGGGAAGTCGCTGTACCGGGTGGGAGAACTGGCGCGGGCGGCGGGCATAAACCCGCGCACGGTCGACTACTACACGCGCATCGGCCTGCTGCGGCCGGAAACACGGACACCTTCCCAGTACCGTCTCTACTCCGAAAGGAGCCTGGAGCGGCTGCGTATCATCCAGGCGCTCCGGGCACGCAAGTACTCGCTGGAAGAAATCAAGGCGATACTGGACCGGGGACCTTCGGAGGTCCTGGCTGAGGCGGCCCGGCTCGAGGCGAACCTGGAGCACCTGCTGGACACCCTGGACGACCTGAAGGATCGCCCGTTGGACGCTCGAGCCCGGGCCATGCTGACCACGCTGGCCGTCAAGGGCATGGCGCTGGCCCAGCGCCTGCTCCTTCTCCTCAACGAGGAAGGTTTCACCGGGCTCTGAGGGCCGGAGGTGAAGCGGTGGCACCATGAACATCTGGCGGACCTGGTTGCTGATGGGCGTCCTGAGCGCCCTGCTGGTGGTGTTCGGGCACCTGTTGGGCGGCCAGTCCGGGGCCCTGTTCGCGTTGTTGCTTTCCGCGGCCATGAACCTGGCCGGCTACTGGTTCAGCGACCGGCTGGTTCTCAGCATGTCCGGGGCGGTACCCGTCTCGGAGACCGAGGCGCCCGAGCTTTACGAAATCACGCGCCGGCTCTGCCAGCGCGCGGGCTTGCCCATGCCTCGGCTGTACGTTATCCCGGCCGCCCAGCCCAACGCCTTCGCCACGGGGCGCAACCCGCAAAATGCCGCGGTGGCGGTTACCGCGGGGCTCCTGGAGATGATGGACCGGAGCGAGCTGGAGGGCGTCATCGCCCACGAGCTGGCACACATCAAGAACCGGGACATCCTGGTGGCCAGTGTTGCCGCCGCCCTGGCCGGGGCCATCACCATGCTGGCGGACATGGCCCAGTGGGCCCTGATCTTCGGCGGTGGCCGGCACCAGGACGAGGAGGAGGGCGGCGCCGGCTCGCTGCTGGGCTCGCTCGTGATGGTGTTCCTGGCGCCGCTGGCGGCGACCCTGATCCAGCTGGCCATCTCGCGGAGCCGGGAGTACCTGGCCGATGCGACGGCCGCCCGGATCGTAGGCCATCCCCACGGCCTGATCCGCGCCCTGGAGAAGCTGGCCTACGCCACCCAGGCGGTGCCGATGCGGGTGAACCCGGCCGTGTCGCACATGTACATCGCCCAGCCCCTGAGCGGCGAGGGCCTGCTGCACCTGTTCAGCACCCACCCGCCCATCTCCGAGCGCATCCGGCGGCTGCGGGCCATGGCGTGACGGGCACCCAACCCGTGGATGGGAGGCGCTACCGATGATGGATCACCGTTTCGAATTGAAGCGTTGCTGCCGTGCAGCGGTGATAGATGGGCAACCGCCGCCACGTGGCCAGAAACGAGGAGGATGCTCATGACGTTCTCCACGTGGCTCATTGTCCTCTTCCTGATCCTCGTTAATGCCCTTTACGTGGCCGCAGAATTTAGCACCGTCAGCGTCCGTAGAACGCAGATCCAACAAATGGCTGAGCGTGGCCACGCCCTGGCCCGGCGGCTCCTACCGTTCCTCGAAGACTCAACAAAGCTGGATCGATACATTGCCGCGTGCCAAATCGGCATCACCCTTTCCAGCTTGATCCTTGGTGCATACAGCCAGGCGACTCTGGCGGTGGAACTGGCCAATCTCCTGACGCGGTGGGGTGGGTTATCGCCGTTAGCTGCACAGTCAACCGCATCGATGGCGGTGCTCATCGGCATTACAGCCCTGCAGGTGGTCATTGGCGAGCTGGTACCCAAGTCGCTCGCCCTGCAGTTCCCGGCCCAGGTCGCCCTGGCTACGGTGTGGCCCATGCGTTGGTCCCTGACCCTCTACACCTACACCGGATTTCTCCCTGCACTCAACGGTAGTGGCATCGCCTTCCTCCGGCTTTTGGGCATCCCGTACTCGCCGCACAGACACCTCCACCGGCCGGAAGAAATTGACCTTTTGATCGAGGAAAGCCGGAACGGCGGGCTCCTGGATCCCAGGGAGCAACGCCGCCTGCAGCGAGCCCTCCGCCTAGGTACTCGGCTGGTTCGCCATCTGATGACACCTCGCGTCTACATGCACGCTCTCAATGTGAACGCATCGCCGGAGGAAGTACATAGAGCGATCATGGCAAGCCCTTATACCCGGTTACCGGTCTACCGCGATACGGTTGATCACGTGGTGGGACAGGTCAACGTGAAGGACGTTGTCTCCCATTATCTCAAGCACGGCCGCCTGCCTGCTATTCGGGACGTCATGCGGGCGGTGGAGGTCGTGCCGGAAACTAGCGCTGCCGACGACTTGCTACGGGTGTTCCGCGAGCGCCGGACTCAGCAGGTGGTGGTCCTGGACGAGTTCGGTGGCACCTCGGGCCTAGTAACCATGGAAGACGTGCTGGCAGAGGTCCTGGACGATATGTCGGAAAAGTTCCGCGTGGCTGGCCAGCCGGAACCGGAGCGACTACCGGATGGCCGCGTCCGGCTGCCGGGCCTCATGCACGTCGACGATGCAGAGCCCTGGATCGGTACCCGGTGGCAAGGCCGTGCCACCACCGTCGGCGGGCACGTGCTGCAGGTGTTGAACCGCATGCCCAAGCAAGGAGATCGTCTGACCGTCGACGGTGTCGACGTCGAGATTGAGCAGGTCAGGAACCACGCCATCTGGTCTGTGCTCGTCACCCCCGTAAGCCGGGCTGAGGAGAATGAGAAAGCATGAGTAGCTGGCTTGTCCCTATCGCTCTGATTAGCATCCTGATCCTGCTCAACGGACTGTTTGTCGCCGCGGAGTTCGCCATCGTACGGGCGCCCCGGGCCTCCATCGAGCACAAGGCCGCACAGGGTCACCGGGTGGCCAAGCTCGTCAGTCTGATTCAGCGCAACCCGCTGCGCGTCGATCGTTATCTGGCCACCGCCCAGTTGGGGATCACTCTGGTCAGCCTGGGCCTAGGCATGTACGGCGAGCATGTGCTTGCCGAATGGTTGGCTGCGTGGCTTGAGGCGCTGGGTGAGTGGCGGTGGATTGGCGCCCATGCCCTGGCCAGCACGATTGCTGTGGCTATCCTCTCCTTCTTCCACATCGTCATCGGGGAGATGGTGCCCAAAGCGGTAGCCCTGAAACATGCAGAGGAGACGGCGCTACGGGTCACCCGACCGATGATTTGGATCGAGTGGCTGTTGTTCCCCCTGGTCTGGAGCCTGAACGGCCTTGGTTACGCCCTGTTGAAGGTGTTTGGCATCAACCGCGCAGAGGCTTCCCAGCACCAGTACTACACTCCCGAAGAGCTGGAGTACATCATCCGCGAAAGCCAGGCGGGCGGGCTTCTCCGCAAGGAATCAGGCGACGTGCTCCGGGAACTGTTTGATTTCGGTGACCTCACCGCCGGGGAGGTCATGGTGCCGCGGGTGAACATGGTAGGAATCCCCCTGGGAGCCGGACCGGAGCAAGTGGCCAATATCCTCAGGCGTGCCCTGCATACCCGGTACCCCGTATACGAAGGCGATTTGGACCACATCGTTGGTGTCGTACACATTCGAGAACTTCTGCGTTGCCTTCTGGAAGGACGTGCGGTCCAGGCCGCGGACGTTCAGGCGGTCCCATTCGTACCTGAAACCGCTACCCTGGACGCGGTGCTCGCAGCGATGCGCCAAGCCCAAGCACAGATGGCGATTGTCATGGATGAACACGGTGGTACGGCGGGGCTGGTAAGTGTGGAAGACCTGTTTGAAGAGGTGGCCGGCGAGGTGGACGAAAAACCCGTCAGCCATCCGCCCATCGCTTGGGATCAGTCCGGACGCCTGATGGTGGACGGCACCGTGCGCCTGGAAGACGTGGGCGAGGCTCTGGGAGTCACGCTGGACCATGAAGAAGTAGACACCGTCAGCGGGCTTGTGCTCTCCTTACTCGGGCGTCCTCCGCAGGTGGGCGACGTGGTGGAGTATTCTCAACTGCGTTTTGAGGTGATAGCCGTAGCGGGCCGAGGGGTGAAGATGTGCGCGGTAACGCCACCGGTCCGGCAAGAGGTCACTGATGGTAGTACCGTCGAAGACGATTCCTGATGGCATGCCACGGGCCTTATAACCCATTGAGGACGTCCATCCCTGGAGTTGACCCGGTTTCGTGGACAGGTTGAGGCTTACGCGACGACCCCTTCCTGTGGCTGAACCTTTCGCTCCTGGATCCAACGCTCCTCGTACTCGTAAGGCGAGAGGTAACCCAGTGCCGAGTGACGCCGCCGCCGGTTGTAGAACCCTTCGACGTACTCGAAGATCGCCATGCGCAGTTGATCCCGGGTGGTCCAGGTTTGCCGGTCGAGGAGTTCCGTCTGCAGGGTCGCGTAGAAACTCTCCGCCACGGCGTTGTCCAGCGCATCGCCCACGGAACCCATCGACCCGGCGATGCCCAGGGTCTCCAAGCGACGGGTGAACGCCAGCGAGGTGTATTGCACGCCGTGGTCGGAGTGGTGGATCAGACCGGGCCCCGGCCGGCGACGCCGGACCGCCCTGGTGACGGCGTCCACCACCAGTTCCGCCACGGGCCGGTCGCCCAGTAGAAGCCGTTGAGCAGGTGGTTGCGGGCGGTCATGTTCTCGACGACCACGTCGTCGGCGCCCAGGACCTTGATCCCGTTGGCCCGCTTGAACTCCCCGTCGATGATCACCCGGTTGCGGTCCAGGCCGCGGAGGGTCAGGTGGGGCTTGGTCACCACCACCTCCTCCCGGTACACGCCCGGCCCCACCAGGATCAGATCGCCGGGTTGGGCGGCATCGACGGCCGCCTGGATGGTCGGGTAATCCTCCGGCACCCGCAGGGTGCGGTAGGGGCCGGTTGGTCGCAGCGGCGGTGCCGGGGGCAGGGGTTCGTCGCCCGAGCCCTGGCCTCCCGTGCCCGGGCCCTGGCCTCCCGCCGATCCTGGGGCTCCGCTCGCCCCGCCGCCCGGCGTGCCGGGTGCCGCCCCGCCCGCGGTGCCGGGTTCTTCCACGATGACGGCGCCCGCCATCCCGACGCCGCCGGGGGCCCCGTGGTAGACGCAGTAGTAGTCGTACCGGCCGGGCCGGTCGAAGCGGACGCGGTACACGTCGCCGGGCACGAGGTGCCCCGAATCCCAGGAACCGTCGTCGGCGGTGACCGTGTGGGGGTTGCGCCCGGTCATCTTCCAAACCACCGTGGTGCCGGGCACCACGCGGACCACGGCGTCCCGGAAGAAGTCGTCGCCCCCTTCGACGTACACCTCGGGCCCCCCAGAGGGGGTGGATGGCTGCCCCGATGCGGCCTCCGCCCTTCCGGAGGCTAGGACGCCCCTGGCCTCGCCCCCGGTGCCCGCGCTCCCCGCTGCCACCGCGACCACGAGGGCAACCAGGACAAGCACCCTTGCCGGCCGCCGGCAACGCCGGCCCGCCTGTGCCCTGACCAGGGCCGGCCCCGCGGCCGGCACCCCGGCCGGCTCCACGGCCGGCCCGTCATCACCGGTCTTGCCTTCCCGCATGAGGCTTCCCTCCCGCAGCATCACCCCGCCGGCATCCCCCGGGACCGGCGGCGCCGCTGGCGCCGTGGCGGCTTGCGGGACCCCCGGTAGCCCGGTCCCCCCGAGCCGGCCCGGAACGGCGCCCGGCTGATCCCGCTGCCCCGGCTATTCGACCTGCCGGGTACCGGTTCTTGCTTCCGGAAACGTTCAGTCCCCGCAAGATCTGCGGGAGGAACCGGCCCACCTCCTGCGAACAGGACATCAGCCAGATCCTTGCGCCTGCGGAGGGATTGCCGTGGCCCGTCCCCGCATCGGCCTGACCTCGTCCGGTTCGGACGCCCTGGGCCGCCCGTCCGTCCCGAGGGCTTACCTGACGGCCGTCGCCCTGGCGGGCGGCGAACCGGTGGTGCTGGATGCCCTTGATCCCACCGCGCCCCCACCCGAGGAGGTCCTCAACGGGGTGGACGGCATCATTCTGGTGGGCGGTGGCGATGTCGACCCGGCCTACTACGGTGCGGACCTCCACCGGGAAACCCAGCCCGTGGCCCCGGCCCGGGACGCTTTCGAACTGGCCCTCGTGCAGCTGGCCATCCAGCGCCGCGTACCCCTGCTGGGCATCTGCCGCGGCGCCCAGGTGATGAACGTCGCCCTGGGTGGTGATCTGGTTCAGCACATCCCTGACCGCTATGGGGACACCGTTCCGCACACCCCCGCCGACCCGTCGGGGCCGCGGGCGCTGCATGCGGTGCGGGTGGTGGCCGGTTCCCGCCTCCACCAGATCCTGAAGGAGGAGGTGGTCCAGGTCCGCTCCCGGCATCACCAGGCGGTGGACCGCCCCGCTCCCGGCCTGCGCGTGGTGGCCACCGCGGACGACGGCGTGGTCGAAGCCGTGGAGTGGGAAGATCCCGCCCATCCCCTGGCCATCGGCGTCCAGTGGCATCCCGAGGACGGCATCGAGGACGACCCCGTGCAACAGCGGCTGTTCCAGGCGCTGGTGGCGGCAGCCCGGAAAAAGGGCAGCAAGGAATAGGAAATTGGGCAGAAGAACGGCCTTACGAGGAAATCCCCACGGGCCCTGCGGCCTGGACAGCGGGCGGATCCGTCGTCACATAGGTACCTGCGATGAGGTCGTGCAGGGAGCGCTTGTCTTCCCGGGCCGCCACCAGGATGGCGCTGACGATCAAGCCGGCCCCCAGGGTGACGAAGTACACAAGCCCTCCCACCACCGAACGCAGGAACATGGTGCCGATCCCCACCGGAGCCCCGTTGAGCCGTACGATGCGAATGCCCACGATGCGCTTGCCGACCGTGTACCCATGCCAGACCACGGGCACCACCAGCGCGTAGAGGACGTTGACCAGCGACGTGAACCAGTTGGCTTCAGCGGTGCCGGTGGCCAGGTAGCCCGCCAAGGTGATCGGCCCGCCCACCACGATCCCGTCCAGCAGGCTGGCGGCGAAGCGCTTCCAGAAGCCGGCCGGATTCGTCACCGCCATGGCGCCTCTCCTCCTCTCGCGAGGCCTTCGCACGCCCCGTTCATCCCCTGGCATTGTATGCCAGGATATTCGCGCGGCAGGCCATCCTTCCTGCACCTGGGCATCCTGCCCTCGAGCCCTGCCCCGTAAAACTTCAGGGGGCCGACACCGTGAGGTCGTAACTCCGCAGGTGGAACTTCACCCGCACGGCGGGCCTCAGCTGCTGCAGCTCGCGGCGCCACCCGGCCTCCAGGGCGCGCCACGCCGCGGGATCCTGCCGGTACAGGGCCGTCCCCAAGCCGGCGGGATCGGCGCCCAGGGCGGCGGCCTGCTCCAGGGCCGCCCGAACCTGCCGTTGCGCCTGCCGGGCTACCGCCCGGCCGACCGCCATCGCCCGGGCCTCGTCGACGCGGCCGCCGGGACATTGCCACTCCAGCAGGGTTCCCGCCAGCTTGACCTCGACGGCCACCCGGGGCGGCGGTACTGCCTGCTCCACCTGGATGCGGGCTTCGTTGCGGTCGATCCGCAAGGACACCACCGGCTGCACCGGCACACCCTGTGCTTCCCCGCCCGCGCCGCCCCGCGTCCCGCCGCCCGCACCGCCGCCGGCACCGCCTAGACCGCCCGTCGCCGGCCCGCTCGCCTCCGGACCGGCCGCACCCTGAACACTCCCACCGCCTCCGGCCGCCTCAGGACAGGGAACGGCCAGGGTAAAGGGGTGGGCCTCACCCCGGGCCATGATCAGCCCCTCATCGAGGGGCGGGGGGAGAAAGCCCACCAGCCGGTCCCGGGCGAACAGGGCCAGGCCCGCCGGCACCGGGTTGATGGTATCCCGGGTGCGGCCGGTGGCCACCACCGGCAGGAAGGGGTCGATGCCCGGCGTATCGAGCCAGCGCAGCACGGTGTTGCCGTCCACCACCCGGATGGTTCCTGGCCGGTTCTTCCGGCCCAGGGCATCGAAGGAACGGGCCAGGGAGCGATCCAGGGCGGGTTGCAGCGCCTCCAGCAAGCTGCCCGCCTCGCCCCGCACCACATAAAGGGATGCCTTGCGCTCCACCCGGTAACTGCGGGAGATCATCTCCAGCAGGGGCCGCAGGCCCGACCGGGCGGCCGGCTCCCCGATGAGGATGTGGTCGGTGAAGGACCAGCGGACCTCCCGCGGCACGCTGCGGTCCAGGGACTCGGCGGCCATGCGCGGGGTCTGGCCGGGCGCCGACCGGAACAGCGTGTTGCGACTCATTCCCGGCCCTCCTGCGCCGCCCCCTCCCACCGACGCCGGCAGGACCAGCTCGGGCACGGGGATCGCCACCGTCCAGAGGTAGCGTCCTGCAGGGTTCCGGTCCAGAGCGGCCACCGTAATGAAGGCCAGGTCGTTGACCTCGTTGTAGCCCCAGCATCCGCCCAGCAGCAGGGCACTCAGAATCAGGACGAACCCGGCCCGCCAGCGGCCCCCGCGGCCCATCATCACGGCATCCGCTCCCCGGTAGGCTCCCTGCCGGCGGCGGCAGACCGTCCGGCTTCGGGGGCCTCGTCGCCCTGGGGTGCCGGGCCGGAACCCGGACGGTGCCGCCCGGCGGGCATACCCTCCGGTGCCTGCCCCGGGGATCGTTCCTCCACCCTTGCGGCCGCCCGTCCCGGCCAGGCGGGCAACAGGCCGGTCACCAGCCCCGCCACCAGCCCGGCCATCGCCACCAGGGGCCAGACCCGGGTAAACTGCCAGTCCCAGCGCTCGGTGTCGGGAAAGAGGATGGCCGCCACGGCGACCGCAGCCAGGGTCATCAGCCCGTGGACCGGTCCCTGCCACCGCTCGGTGAGCCCCAGGCCCGCTCGTGCCGTCACCCCCGCCGCGTAGACGAAGAGGGCCAGCTTCAGGGCGATGCCCAGCAGCCATGCCGAAATCGTGAACACCTCCGGACGGGACATCACGGGCACGGGCCGGGCCAGCCGAGCCAGAATGAAGGTGGGGGCCACCGCCCGGGCCGTTTCCCCCGGACCCAGCACGACGATGCCGGCCAGCGCCACACCGGCCAGCAGCACCACCATGCCCGCCGCGGCAAGCATCAGCGGCCGCAGAACACCATGCCGGGACGAAAGCCCGTCGGCAAAGTAGGTCAGGATCAGGGTCTCGGCCGTGGCCGCCACCATCACCGGGATCCCTCGCAGCAGCGGCCCCGCGCCCCCTTCCAGCAGCGGCAAGAGCTGGGCCCACTCCGCATCGCCCGGAAGGAGGATGAGCAGGTTCGTCACCAGGGCCAGCACCATCACCGGCAGGACCAGCAGCCCCATCCGGGCCAGGGTTTCGCGCCCGTATGCCACCAGGACCCAGGTGGTCAGGGCCATGGTGGCATGAAAAGCCCACACCGGCGTCTCCGGGAAGACCACCACCATGAGGAGCACCGTTTCGCCCAGAATGCCGCCGGCATGGTAGGTCGCATACGCCACCAGCACAGGGAGGACCAGCCACCGCATGAGCGGGTGAAACCGCAGGCGGTCAAGGGGCGTAAGCCCCGGGCGGAAGTAGAGGGCGTACCACGCCCCGACCACCAGGGCCACCACGGGGGTGCTGGCCAGCACGGCGAGCCAGGCGTCGCGGCCGGCGACGGCCGCCAGCGACCGCGGCAGGAAGAAGGCCAGGGTAGCCAGCACCACCACGATCAGCAGGGCCGCGATGGAGGCGGGATCGACCTGGTCACGGCGCGGCACGGCCGGTTCCTCCCCGCCGCCTGCCTCGGGCTCCTGCCTCTCTGAGCGTGCCGTCCAAGCCTCGCCCCCGCCCCCTCACTGGCCTGCACCGGCGCCCGCGCCCTCGCGTCCGATCAGGGGCGGCTTGCCCCGCATCATCGCCCAGGGGGCGCGGACCAGGGCATCCTCCCAGCCCTGGGGGCGGTACGGCGCATAGGGCGTGAGGTAGGGCACGCCCACCGAACGCAGGGACACCATATGGGCCAGCACGATGAGGAACGCCGTGACCAGCCCGTACATCCCCAGCACGGTCGCCACCCCCAGGAACACGTAGTGCAGAACGCGGAAGGGAATGGCCGCTGCGAAGGTGGGCAGGGCGAAGGCGGCCATGGCGCTGACGCCGATGAGGATCAGGGTCGGAGCGGTGACGATGCCTGCCCTCACCGCCGTATCCCCGATGACCAGGCCCCCCACGATGGTCAGGGCGCCGCCAACCTGGCGGGGCAGCCGGGTGGTGGCCTCGCGCAGGATGTCAAAGACGAAGCTCAGCCCGACAGCCTCCAGGGCCGTGGGAAAGGGCAAAGCCTCGCGGGAGGCCGCCAGGGAGAAGAGGAACTCCCGGGGGATCAGCTCCTGGTTGTACGTGGTGACCGCCACATACAGCGGGAGTCCCACGGTCATCAGCAGCACGGCAATGAGCCGCACCATCCTCAGGATGCTGGCGAAGGGCCAGCGCAGGTAGTAGTCGTCGGGCGACTGGAGCAGGTCCCAGAACTGGAGGGGAACCACCACCGCGAAGGGCGTCCCGTCGATCAGGACGGCCACCCGCCCCTCCATCAGTCCCGCCGCCACCACGTCGGGCCGCTCCGTCAGCCGCGTCTGGGGGAAGAGGGAGAGGGGCCGGTCCTGCAAGAGGGCCTCCACCTGTTCCTCCGAGAAAAGCATGTCCCAGGGCGCCGCTTCCAGGCGCCGGCGGACCAGGGCCACGGTGCCCGGGTCGGCCCGCCCCGCCACATGGACCACGGCCGCCCGGGTGCGGCTCAGGCGGCCCGTCTCCAGCTCTTCGATGCGCAGGTAGGGTGTGCGCAGCCGCCGGCGCAGGGTCGCGGTGTTCACCCGCAGGACCTCGACGAAGGCCTCCCGCGGGCCACCGATGGTCCCTTCCGTGGCCGGGGCGTCCACACCGCGGTGCTCGAACTCCTGGACGTCCACCAGCCACGCGGTGGTCACCCCGCCGGCCCGCTGCCCGTCCGGGGTGGCCGCGGGGCCCGCACCGGACGCCCCCTGTTCCGGGGCACCGGCCGCCGGTGCGCTCCCGGAACCGGCGGCGGGGAGTCCGCCCGCGGCGTCGACGGCGATCAGGGCACACCCGTCCAGAAGCCCGTCGACCGCCTCTGTCAGTCGGGTCACGGGACGAACCCGGCCGCCGGGCAACAGGCCCCGGTCCAGCCAGCGGGCCACCTGGGGTGCGGTAGCCGGCAGGCGTTCCAGCAGCGGCCGGAGGATGAACTGGTTGAGCAGGGTGTCGCCCACCAGGCCGTCCACGTACATGACCAGCAGTTCCGCGCCCCCCGGGCGCCGGAAGGGCACGGTCACCAGGTCGGCGGCGTGGCCCAGGGCATCCCGCACCAGCGCCTCCAGCGACCGCACCTCCGCCGGTACGGCTTCTTCCAGCGCCAGGTCGGCGACCCAGCGGTCCATCCGGCCCAGGAAGTCTTCCAGGTGCTCGCGCAACCGGGTGGCAGGGGTTTCCGCCAGGGGCGGCCGGCCTCCCGGAGGCGTGGTCGACCAGGCCGGCAGCCGGGCGTGGAGGCGATCCAGCCGCCCGGCGGCGCCTTTCAGCCCGGCCTCAGGGTGGACGGGCTGCCGGGCGGGCGCCCCGGCCGGCGGCTGCACCCCGGCCCGGGTTTGCCCGCCGGCCGGCCGGGCCCCGTCCCCCGGCCCCCACCCCACCCGCCGTACGCTGCGGCTCACGCACCCACCACCTCCCACCCTTCCCACCTGGATAAGATCACCGCCAGAACCGGCACCTATGCCGCCCCAGGGCCGCACCGGTCCGGCCCTTTCCTCAGGTTCCCGTCACGGGGCACTCAGCAGGAATTCAAGTGGCTTGTTGACGATGAAGTTGCAAGAAGGAGGTGGGTGCAATGATTCAACGCATCCTCATCGCCGCCGACGGTGCCGGCGACGCCCTCCGGCTTACCCGGGCGGTACGAGAGCTCTTCCCCCAGGGCGGAGGCGCCACGGCCACCATCCTGCAGGTCCTGGCGCCGCCGGTTCCACCCGCGTTGTCCAACCCGCTGGCGCCGCCCCTGACGGCGGGCGACGACTTGCTGGTCCTGGGAGAGGCCAACGCCCGGCGCGACCTGGAACCGGCGCGGGATGAACTGGCCGCCGCCGGCTTCCGGGCGGAGGTCGACGTGGCCACGGGCGCCGCCGGCGAGGAGATCTGCCGCTATGCGCGGGCCGGTGGCTACCAGCTCATCGTCGTGGGCCGGCGAGGCCTGGGACGACTGCAGGAGGTCCTGCTGGGCAGCGTAAGCGAGTACGTCCTTCGCCACACCCGCCTGCCCGTGCTGGTGATCCAGCAGGAGCAGCCGGCCAGGAACGAATGAAGGATCCCGCGAGGGATTCCGGCAAGTCGCCCCCGGCCGCCCGCGGCCCAAGGGCCGGGCGACCGGGGGCGTCGCGCCTGGGATGCCCCGGTGGGGCGTACTCTCTTTGCGTAAGGAAGGGCATGTCCCAAGATCCTGACCCCGCGCCGGTCAGGGGGGAACCCCGCGCCGGTCAGGGGGGACCCGGGCAGGCCCTCAGGGCAGGAAGACCAGGCCCAGGGCCATGACGGCGAAGGCCACCAGCATGACCACCGCGGTGTAGCCCAGGATCTGGCCGGCCCGCAGGCCCGTCATGCCGAGCAGCGGCAGCGCCCAGAAGGGCTGGATCATGTTGGTCAGCTCGTCGCCGAAGGCCACCGCCATGACCGCCTTGCCCAGATCAAGGTTGAGCGCCTGGGCCGCCTGGATCACGATGGGCCCCTGGACCGCCCACTGGCCCCCTCCCGACGGCACGGCCAGGTTGACCAGGCCGGCGCTGACGAAGATCCAGAAGGGGAAGGTGAGGGGGGTCGAGATCGCCACGAACCAGTTGGCGATGACGGCCACCAAGCCCGACCCCGTCATGATGCCCATGATGCCCGCGTAGAAGGGGAACTGCAGGATCACCCCGCTGGCCGACCGCACGCCCTCGGCGATGGCCTGGGCGTAGCGGATGGGGGTTCCGTGCAGCAGCATGCCCAGGATCAGGAAGATGAAGACCACCATGTTGATGTCCAGGGCCGCAAGCCCCTTCTGGCCGAAGGCGCTGATGATGTAGACCACGCCTGCCAGGACGATCAGCCCCGTCAGGATGCGGCTGTGCTCAAGGCGCTCCGCCGGTGTGATTTCCACGCCCGGGCGTCCCGCGCCGGGCGCCAGGGGCGGCTCGGCCGTCGCGGCGGTCCCCTCCCCGGCTCCACCGGCCAGCCCTGCCGGGATCTCTACCACCTCGCCATCGGACGGGTGCATGCGGGCCATGATCCACGGCGAGAGGAAGAGCAGCACCAGGGCCACCACCACGTTGAAGGGCCGGAACAGGGTTTCCGTCAGGGGCAGCAGCCCCATCTGCTTCTCCAGGAAGTGCCCCGGTGTGTTGACCGTGAGCGGAGCGGACCCGGAGAGCCCGTTGTGCCAGATCATCAGGCCGATGTAGCCTGCCGCCACCAGCAAGGGGAAGTGCACCTTGATCCCCCGCCGCGAGCAGGACCGCCCCACCTCGATGGCCAGCAAGGCCCCGGCCACCAGGCTGAGCCCGTAATTGATCAGGCCCAGCAGGCCGGTCATGAAGGCCACCAGGGCCACCGCCTGGCCGGCCGACCGGGGCCAGTCCGCCAGGCGCTGCAGGCCCCTGCGCACGCTGGGCGTGTTCGCCAGGGCGTACCCGGTGACCAGGATGAGCGTCATCTGCATGCCGAAGGCCAGCAGGTTCCAGAAGCCGCCGTACCAGTCCAGCACCAGCTGGTAGGGCCCGTGGTCGGTGAAGACCAGGCCCATGACGTAGACCACCAGCGTCAGCAGGATGGCAAAGATGAACGAGTCCGGAAGGTAGCGGCGGGTGAACCGGCTGAGCGCCTCACCGATCCGCTGCAAGCATCCCACCCCCAGTTGGGAACGAAGATGAGCCCACCGGCATCCCACAGCGCGAATGGCATTGCCATTCGGCTCGAACTCGCGGCGTTCCTGCCTGGAGGCCGTCGCGCCGCCCTGCGCCCTGCGGCCGGGCTCATCCCGCCTCGCACCAGTCGAACCGGGCGGTGAAGTGGCGCAGTACGGCCGGTTCGTCCACGAACCGCACGCCGCGCACTTGCTCCCGCCGCCGGAAGACCCGCACCACCACCTCCGCCACATCCTCCAGGTGGCGGTGGGTGTAGACCCGGCGAGGCACCGCCAGCCGGTAGAACTCGAAGGGGGACGGGAGCTGCCGGCCTGTGGCCGGATCCCGCCCCATCATCAGCGAGCCCACCTCCACACCCCGCACTCCGCCTTCCAGGTAGGCTTCCAGCGCCAGGGCGTGGCCGGGGAACCGTTCCGGCGGGATGTGGGGGAGGAACTGCCGTGCGTCGACGAACACCCCATGGCCCCCGGTGGGCCACTGGATCGGGACCCCGGCCTCCCGCAGGAGCCGCCCCAGGTACTCCACCTGGCCCACCCGGTACGCCAGGTAGGCCGGGTCCAGCGCCTCCCCGAGCCCCACGGCCAGAGCCTCCATGTCCCGCCCCGCCATGCCGCCATAGGTGAGAAAGCCCTCGTAGGGCACCAGGCGCGCCGCCGCCCGGCGGTACAGCTCCTCGTCCTTGAAGGCGGCCACACCCCCGATGTTGACGAGCCCATCCTTCTTGGCGCTCATCAACATGCCGTCGCCCAGGGCGAACATCTCCCGGGCGATGTCCCGGGGGTCCCGGCCGGCGTAGCCTGGCTCCCGCTCCCGGACGAACCAGCAGTTTTCGGTGTAGCGAGCGGCGTCGAAGAGCAAGGGAATGCCGTGACGGCGGGCCAGGGCGGCCACGGCGCGAATGTTGGCCATGGACACGGGCTGGCCGCCGGCGGAGTTGTTGGTCACGGTGAGGATGATGCATGCCACGTCTTCGGGCGGATGGCGGTTCAGGAACTCCTCCAGCCGGGCCACGTCCATGTTGCCCTTGAACGGATGGGGGGTCCGGGTGTCCATGGCCTCCGGCGCCACCAGCTCCACCGGCCGGCCACCGGCCAGCTGCACGTGAGCCCGGGTGGTGTCGAACAGCATGTTGCTCAGGACGAACCGGCCCCGCCGCCCGATGAGCTCCGGCAGCACCACCTGCTCGGCTCCGCGGCCCTGGTGCACCGGAAGGACGTAGGGGTTCACCCCGGGGGACGAAGTCTGCCTCCGCCGATTCGCTCACTGGCCCGCCCCCTTGATGGCCGTCTCCGGAGGGGTCCCTGCGGCTTCCCCTCCTGCCGGTGCCGTTGGTTCGCGGCGCCTCAGTCCCGGGTCGCGTGCCTACACGAAGCGATCCATGAAGTAGCTGTAACGGCGCCAGATCAAGCCGTCGCGGAAATGATGGAAGTCGGCAAACCGGACGGTCACTTCTTCCCCCGTCTTGAGGACACCCCGGAACACGCCCCGGACCGCCACCTGCTCGCCCTCGACCAGGATGGCGTCCAGCTGGTGGCGGCCTTCCTGGATGACCGTTACCTGAAACATCGTCATCTGTTTCGGGCAGCCGATCCTTGCGGATCGGCGGTGCCGGTCTTACCCGGCCATGCGCCGGTGCCGGCTTCCCGCTTCCTTCGGGATCGCCTGCCTTGCGGCAGGCCTTCCATCCCGTCCACGGGCGTTTTCCGTCTCCGGACCACTCCCGGCGACGGCGGCCACCAGGGCCGCGAGATTGCGGGCCGCGTTTTCGTCCCGGTCGAGCACGAGCCCGCATTCCTCACAGCGGAAAACGCGCTGCGAAAGCGGTAGCGATGGCTTGACCGCACCGCACCGCGAGCAACGCTTGCTGCTGGGATCGAAGGGCGGCGCTTCGACCAGAACCGCCCCGTGCCAGGGACACTTATACCTGAGCTGGCGGCGGATCTCCGCCAGGGCCGCATCGGCCAGCACCCGGGCCAGCCGCCGGTTCTTCAGCATGCCCGCCACGTGCAGTTGTTCAACCACCACCACGCCGTAGGTGCTCGCGAGGTGGTGTGTCAGCTTGTGAAGGGCATCTTGGCGGATATTCCGGGCCCGCGCATGGAGCCGGGCCAGCCGGCGGCGGGCCTTTTGCCACCCCCGGCTGCCCTTCTGGCGGCGGGCCAGGGCGCGGCTCGTTCGGGCGATCTTTCGGAGCGCTTTTTCAAGGGACCGGGGGTTCGGCCACTTCTCGCCCGTCGAAAGGACCGCCAGGTGCTTCACCCCCGCGTCCACGCCCACCACCCGCCAGGGGAACCGGGGCCGGCCCGGCGGCCGCTCCACCTCGCAGGTGAAGCTGACGAACCACCGGCCCCCTTCTCGGGCGACCGTGGCGGACAGGATGCGGGCCGTTCCCGCTTCGATGCGCCGGAGCAGGGCCGTGGCCGGCTCGTGGGTCTTCACCCGCCCGATCCGGGGCAGGACGACGTGGCTTTGGTCGTCCACCCGGATCGCGCCGGTGGTGAACCGCACCGACTCCCGCCCTCGGCCCTTCTTCCGGAACCGGGGGAACCCCACCCGGCGCCCCTTGCGTTCACCCTTGCGGCTTTTGGACCAGTTCTGCAGGGCCCGGGCCAGCCCGTCCAGCCCCGAGGAGTAGGCTTCCTTCGAGTTCTCCCGCCACCAAGGGGCGACGAGGTGCTTTTGCCGGTTCCACTCCCGCCGCAGGGCGGGAAGGGTCCACGGCACCTCCACATCCTCGCTCCGGTCGCGGGCTTCCAGGCGCTCCTTCACCAGAGCCAGACCCCAGTTGAAGGCGAAGCGGCGGGCGCCCACGTGGGAGGCCAGCGCCCGTTCCTGGCGGGGTGTGGGGTCGAGGGCGAAACGGTACGCCTGCAACACACGCACGGGCAGGCCCCCCAAAATCATCCAAGGACAGCATACCAGAACATATGTTCCGTGTCAAAGAGTGCGGCCGAGGAGCGGAGGGAGGAGATGCGAAGATTTGATGACGTTGGGCGAGAAATGATAAGAAACGCATTAGCTGTTCTCAGCCCGCTCCCCCTCGAAGAAGCGGCGCAGGGCGTCGATCCCCTCAACGGGGTCCCGACCGCCCCGCTCGTAGCGGACCTCCGGATGGAACAGCCCCAGCAAGCCCTCCAGATCCCCGGCGTCGACCCGCTGGTAGTAGCTTGCGACCACATCCCGCAAGCGCTCGCCCATTGTAGCCCCTCCTCCCCGCTGCGCATCCCCCGGCAGCCGGTCCGCGGCAATCCGGGCAAGGGTCAAGGCTGGCATCCGGTGCGGCGATAGCCTACCATTTGACCATCCCGTTGATCTGAGCCGTACCCCGATCCCTCACGACCCTACAGTTGCTCATACCACCGCTTGATTCGAAGGGCCATGAGACGCCGCCGTTCCGCTAGGAAGACATCATAATCGGGTACGTTACCTTCAAGCACGGACAACGGAATGCAATTCTCCTCCAGGTTATGCTTCAAGTCCTCACGATCGGTAATTCCTCCATACTTCTTAGGACCGCCGTTCACCTGAGCCCAAAGCTCCTTGAAGTAAACATCGGGTGGCGTATCACCAATGGCAATGTTGATTTCACTTTGGGTGACCACAAAGTTGGCAATCTGGTTGTAGCGGCCCCTACTCATTCCAAGCCGCTGAAGGTACTTCCTGGGAAATATGTGGTGGTGGTCGCCCTGGTTAAGAAGTAGATCGCGAACCCTTATATTGGATGAAAGGAATCCCCTGTCGCCGAGCGACACCTGGGCTGCTTTAAACGCAACAAAGTATGGACTTTGGACTGACGATGTCTCCATTAGTTGTGGCAAAAGATTGGTCCAAAAGCTGTCGGAAAGCTCACTGGAAAGGACAGCTTCCGTGTAACGGGCAATGCCGTGGCTCTCAATCTGACGGATGTCGAGGTCAAAAGCCGTTTCGGGGTGGGTTGTGTAACGTCCGGTTAAAATAGACATAACATACCATCGACGGACTATATGCTCCAATTCATCCGCGGCAATTCCTTCTGATCTTCCACGCAGATATAGAATATAAGCAAAGTTCACTGCATTATGACTAGTAATCAAGCTGCTAGTAATGAATCCTGCAGAGCGAAGGATCATCATGAATCGCTTGAAGTGAGTTTCATTGATGAAAGCGTGGATTCCATCTTTCAGCCTAGTGAATGATATTTCAACAATAGTTTCCTCATATTGTCGCGTCTCGAAATTCCGCCCCGACAGGAGAGCAACCAAGTCCTGCAAACGTCCCCGACCAAACTGCGACGTAAATGCCACCCTCAGCATATCCGTGTAATCCGGGTCATAGAGATCATCATTGAAATCTTTGAGCCACCTCATTTTGGACCAGAATTCTGTTCGGGTAAACTCAGCGTCATTTTTCTCAATATGCAGGTAAAACTCGGGATTCCGGGCCAGGTGACAAAAGTAATCAATGGCCTTCCGCAGAAGGTGCCCACCATAGGCTTCGTTGACAGCAATTTTGGACATCGCGAAGTCCGCCTGAGACAGTTCGACGCCGGCCGAGTTGACCCGAATGAAGATTTCCGTAACGGTCTCGATGTCGAGATCCTCTGCCAGTTCGATGAGGCCGATATGGTTGTTGACGATCTTTTTGAGCCGCTCCAGGATCCGGCCTACGTGCTTGCGATCGATGTCCAAATTCTTGGATACGTAGTCATCCACGAAATCTCCGAGATAAGCATCGGGCGCAAAGAGGCGGCTGATATCATCGATCCAGGAGGGGTCCCGGGCGATGGCGGAGTTTCGGACTTCGAACCGTTCTTCCTTGGGGTTGAACGCGATTTGGATCCGCCTTCGCGCGTAGTTCTCATCCAGCACCTCCTCCCCCAGCAGGGCAGCGCGAAGGGCCGTCACCCTTTGCTGGCCGTCAATCAGTATTCGCTTCCCGGCCGAGAGAGTGCCGTCCTTAAGACGGACGCTTGGATTCCTCCAGGCAATGAGGTATCCCACGGGATAGCCCCTGTAGAGGGAATCCAGAAAGTCGCGGACCTTGGTGGCATTCCAGACAAACGGCCGCTGGATCTCGGGGATGGCGATTTCTCCCGACTTGACCCAGGCCAGTAGCGTTTCGATGGGATGGGGGGTCACCGAGTAGCGTTGCGTGGACATAGGAAGTCCTCCCTGCCGAAGCACCGGATTCGCCCTGGATGCCTGCGACCTGCTGGGTGGATTCCCCACCCGGCGATCAAGTCCTCCGGGGGGCAACACCGCCCCTTTTAAGGGCAACAACAAACCCCCGCCCGGACAGGCCGGGGTTTGCCAGCTGTCGAGACCAGCGAGGCCGGAAAGGCGGGCGCCTAGCGGGCCGCCTCCTCCAGCCGGCGCAGGAACTTCGCACGTAGCGTGGCGGCGAGGGTGTTGGGGGGAACCCGCTGCTCGCCACTTCAATGGGAGAATAGGACCCAAAGGCGAGCAGGAGGGAACGATTCCATGGCAGCTCACCTTACGCCCCAGCCCGCACCCCGGGGACCCGGCAGGTTCGGCGCCCCCGGACGGCCCGTGGCGCTGCTGACCGGCGCCTCGTCGGGCATGGGGTTTGCAGTGGCCCGGCGCCTGGCCGGGGACGGATATACCCTCATCGTCTCCAGCCGGCGGCCCGAGCCCGCGGCGGAGCGCCTACAGGCGGAGGGGGCGACGGTGGTACCCGTGGCCGGGGACCTCGCCCTGCCGGAGACGGCCGAACGCCTGGCCTCAACAGCCGGAGAGCTGGGGCGGCTGGATGCTCTGCTCCTCAACACGCCGGGCCCGGCCGTCCGCCCCTTCGTGGAGCTGGCCGATGACGACTGGGACCGGGCGTTCCGGCTTCTGGTTCAGGCCCCCCTGCGCCTCCTGCGCCGCGTGGTGCCCCTCTTCGAGCGCAGCGGCGGCGGCCGGGTGGTGGCCATCACCTCCTTCACCGTCAAGCAGCCCGGCCCCGGCAGCAGCCTGTCCAACGCCCTGCGGGCCTGCCTGGTCAACGCGCTGAAGACGGCGGCCCTAGAGCTGGCGCCCTCGGGCATCCTGATCAACATGGTCGCCCCGGGCTACACCTTGACCGAAAGCCTGCGCGAGTGGAACGCGGCCCACGCCGCCCGCCAGGGCACCACACCGGAGCAGGTGGCCGCCGGGGCGGCCGCCCGCATCCCGCTCCGGCGCCTGGCCCAGCCGGAGGAAATCGCCGAGGTGGTGGCTTTCCTCCTCTCACCGCGCAACAGCTACGTCACCGGCCAGCAGGTTGCCGCCGACGGCGGCCTGGTGGTCGCCCTGTAGGCGCGGGCCGGACCGCTGTTCAGGCGCCCTTAACGGAGAGTCTTGGACAGGGAATTCGGCAGGTTCGACAGGCATGAGGAGCCCTTGACAGGAGGGGATACCCTTGGCCGAATGGCACGATCCCGCCACCAAGCCGGGCTCGGCCACCGCCGGGACCGGGGCCCGGGAAGACCAGCGACCCGGTACCCGGCACCTGGAGACGGCCACCCTGGGAGGCGGCTGCTTCTGGTGTCTTGAGCCCATCTTCGAAGAGCTGGAGGGCGTGGTGCGGGTCGAACCCGGCTACGCCGGCGGCCACGTTCCCAACCCCACCTACGAGCAGGTCTGCAGCGGGACCACGGGCCATGCCGAGGTGGTCCAGGTGACCTTTGACCCGCAGCTCATCTCCTACCGGGATCTCCTGGAGGTGTTCTTCTCCGTTCACGATCCCACCACCCCCAACCGCCAGGGCCACGATGTGGGTCCCCAGTACCGGTCCATCATCCTGTACCACTCGCCGGAGCAGAAGGCTACGGCCGAGGCGGTGATCCGGGAGCTGGAGGCCAGCGGCCGGTGGCAGGACCCCATCGTCACCCAGGTGGTGCCCTTCGAGGCGTTCTACCCGGCCGAGGACTACCACCGCCGGTTCTACCGCAAGAACCCCGGCTACCCCTACTGCCGGGTGGTGATCGACCCCAAGGTGCAAAAGTTCCGCAAGGCGTTCGCCCGGCGCCTGAAGGCGTCCGGTTGAGGCACCCGGTTCGTGGTTGCGGCAGGAGTTATCCCCTTCCCGCCGAATGCCCCTCTCCAACACCTTTCTGAGGGTGACCGTCCATGGGGGGGACGGCGTCACGGGTGCGGGAGGGGGACGCTCCGTCCCTTGACCTTGCCCTGAACCTCATCCAGCGGGTCTGCGCCGGCGACATCCTGACCCGCACGGCCCAGCGGTATCCCGGCAAGACGGCCATCGTCGACATCCATGGCGGGCGAACCCTGACCTACGCCGAGCTGAACCGCTACGCCAACCGGGTGGGCCGGGCCTTGCTCGGCCTGGGCCTGGGGCACCAGGACAAGGTAGCCATCATGGCCCGCAACACCTGGCAGTTCGTGGTGACCTACTTCGCCTGCGCCAAAGCGGGCCTGATCGCCATGCCCGTCAACCTGGGCCTACGGCCCGAGGAAATCGGCTACGTCCTGCACGACGCCGGGGCCCGGGTGGTGGTGGCCGAGGGGATCTTCCGGACGGCCCTGGAAGCCGCGGCAAGCCGCCTGCCCGCCATCCAGCGGGTCTACCTGACGGAGGTCGACCCGGCCACCGAGTTCACGGCCGGCCATGTCCAGTTCCTGGCCTTCGACCGCCTGCTGGCCGGACCGCCGGCACAGGCCAGCTCCCCCGGCGGTGGGCCACCGGGCGGGGGCGGCCCCCGGGCCGGCCTTGACCCGGACGATGCGGAGCTGGAGGTTTTCATCGCCGACCGGGACACGGTGCAGTGCCTTTACACCTCCGGCACCACCTCCCTGCCCAAGGGCGTGCTGACGAGCCACCTGGCGGTCACCATCACCGCCCTCGCGTCGGCGGTGGCGAACAAGTCCGATCCCGACGACGTCCTGCTGCTGGTGCTACCCATCTTCCACTGCGCCGCCCTCAACGCCCTGTTGCTGCCGGCCCTGCTGGTGGGCGCCACGGCCGTGTTCCTCCGCAAGTACGACGTCCGGGACGTGATGGACGCCCTCGAGCGGCACCGCGTGACCCACGTGCTCCTTTTGCCCATGATGTGGCAGGAACTGCTGCAGCAGCCGGGCGTGCGGGAGCGGGACTTCTCCTCCGTGCGCCGCTGCCTCTATGCCATGGCTCCCATGGCGCCCGAGCGCATCGCCGAGATCCAGGCCCTCTTCCCCAACGCCGACGTGGTGCTGGGGTCCGGCCAGACGGAGTTCACCCCGCCCACGGTCTTCCAGCGCCCCCACCACCAGCACACCAAGCCCGCCTCCTGGGGCCTGCCCACGGTGATGACCGACGTGCGCATCATGGACGACCAGGGCCGGCTCCTTCCCCGGGGCCAGGTGGGGGAGATCGTCTACCGCGGGCCCCAGTGCATGACGGCCTACTGGAACAACCCCGAGGCCACCGCCGAAGCCTTCCGCCACGGCTGGTTCCACAGCGGCGACGTGGGCTGGATGGACGAGGAAGGCGTCGTGTGGTTCACGGACCGCAAGAAGGACATGGTCAAGACCGGCGGCGAGAACGTGGCGTCCATCGAGGTCGAACGGGCCCTTCTGGCCCACCCGGCGGTGGCCGAGTGCGCCGTGGTCGGGCTGCCCCACGACCGCTGGGGCGAGGCGGTGACCGCCTTCGTCCTCCTGAAGCCCGGGAGCCAAGCCACCGAGGAGGAGTTGATCGCCCACTGCCGGGAACGGCTGGCGGGGTTCAAGGTGCCCAAGCGGGTGGTCTTCGCCACCGAGTTCCCGCGGACGGGTACCGGCAAGATCCAGAAGCACGTGCTGCGCCAGCAGCACCGGGACCTCTACCAGGGCTAGGGGCCGCCACCCGCTGCCCGGGGGCGGGCCGGGCGGCCGGCGCCCTCCGGCGAGCGTGGGGGCGGTGCTTCGGGTGCTTGCCGGATGAGCATGGACGGATGGGCATGGACGGATGGGCCTAGGCGGGGGTTGGGCCTGGGGCCCAGGCCGGAAGTTGAGCCTGGAGATGCCCCGGGGAATGCCGTTGGGAGCTGGGAAATCAGATGGCGACCAGAGGGCGACCCCATTGCCAGGCTTGGCAGGAGGTGGTGGCTTGTGGCCGCAATGCAGGGAGAGGACGGGGTGCATGGGGAGGCCCGGCTACAAGACCAGCTGGTTCTGTACGAGACCGACGGCCCCGTGGCCATCATCACCCTCAACGACCCGGAACGAAGGAACCCGCTCTCCACCGCCATGGCGGAGGCTCTGATCGCGGCCCTGCGGCGGGGGTGCCGGGACCCCCAGGTACGGGCGCTGGTCCTGACCGGAGCGGGCCAGGCCTTCTGCGCCGGGGGGGACATCCGCGAGTTTGCCGGGCTCGACCGGCTGACCGGACCCCAGGTGCTGGAGCAGGGTGAGCGGTCGACCGAGCTCTTCAAGGCCGGGCAGTGGCTGACCAAGCCGCTGATCGGCGCCGTGCAGGGGGCAGCCATGGGGGGCGGGCTGGGCCTCGTGTGCCTCTGCCACTGGGTGGTGGCCGCCGACGATGCGGTCTTTGCCACGCCGGAGATCCAGCTGGGCCTCTTCCCCCTGGTGATCCTGCCCCTGATGATGCAGGTCATGGGCCCGCGCCAGGCCCTGGCCCTGGGCCTTTCCGGCCGGCGGATCGGTGCCCAGGAAGCCCGCGCCCTCGGCCTGGTGACGGAGGTGGTGGCCCGGGGCCAGGTCCTCCAGCGGGCCCGGGCCGTGGCCACCGAGCTGGCGGGCCGCAGCGGGGCCGCCATTGGCGCCGGCCTCAGGGCTTACGCGGCTGCCCTGAGCCTGCCGGCCCCGGCGGCCATCGACTTCGCCAACAGCCTGAGGGTGAGCACCTTCCTCAGCGCCGACCTCAAGGAAGGTGCCACGGCCTTCCTCGAGCGGCGGGCGCCGCAGTGGACCCACCGCTGAGGCGCGGTTTTCCTGTGGGCGGCACCGACCAACCGGTTGGTCGGGAATCGGGATCCGGCCGGCACCGCCACCGGTCCCGGGGCTCTCGCCGGGCCTTCCCGCCAGGGCCGGTTCGATCGACGGCCGGCCGGCGGCCGGCCTCGCCGCCCGGGGAGCGGCAAGCAGCGGTGGGACCCGAGGGGCAGGGTTCTTCCCCCGGAGGTGATGAGGTATGGCAGCCAGGACCGTCCGCATCGGCGCGGGGCTGGGTTTTTACGGCGACCTCCCCTTTGCCGCGGCGGACGCCGTGCGAGTAGGCGACATCCAGTACCTCTGCTGCGACCACCTGGCCGAGCTGACCATGGCCATCCTGCACAAGGACCGGCAGCGCGACCCCGGCGCCGGCTACACCCGCGACATCGGGCTCCTGTGCCAGGCGGTGCTGCCGGCGGCCATGGCCCGGGGCGTGCGGCTGATCAGCAACGCCGGCGGGCTGAATCCCTACGGCGCGGCCCGCGAGGTCCTGCAGGTGGCGGCCCGCCTGGGCTTGCACGACCTCAAGGTGGCGGTGGTCACGGGCGATGACGTCCTGGACCGCCTGGACCTGTTCCGGCAAGAAGGGGCACCCCTGGAACCGCTGGACGGCGGCCCGCCGTATGAAGAGGTCCGGCCGCGGCTGCTCTTCGCCAGCGCCTACCTGGGGGCCGAACCGGTGGTCCGCGCCCTGGCCACCGGTGCCCACGTGGTGATCACGGGACGGGTGGCCGACGCCTCCCTGTTCCTCGCCCCGCTGGTCTACGAGTTCGGCTGGCGGTGGGACGACTGGGACCGCCTGGCCGTGGGGGTGGTGGCCGGGCACATCAGCGAATGCTCGGCCCAGGCCACGGGCGGCAACTTCAGCGGCCCCTGGTGGGAAGTCCCCGACATGGATCGCATCGGCTACCCCATCGCCGAGGTCGATGAAGGCGGCGGGCTGGTCATCACCAAGCCGGACGGGACGGGCGGCCTGGTGACCCCCGACACGGTGAAGGAGCAGCTCTATTACGAGGTCCACGACCCGGCCCGCTACGTGAACCCGGACGTCACCGCCGACTTCTCCCAGATCGAGCTGGTCCAGGAAGGCCCAGACCGGGTCAGGGTCAGCGGGATCCGGGGCGGTCCCCGGCCCGAGGTCCTGAAGGTCACCGCCGGCTATGACGACGGCTGGCTCGGCCAGGCGGTGATCGGCTACTCCTGGCCCGACGCCCTGGAAAAGGCCCAGGCGGCGGAGCGGATCATCCGGCGGCAGATGGCCCGGGCAGGGCTGAACCCCGAAGCGATCCATGTGGAGTATCTGGGGGTCAACGCCCTCCACGGCCCGCTGGCCCCCATCCCCGACGAGCCCAACGAGGTCTACCTGCGCTTCGCCATCCGGACCCGGACCCGGGAGGAGGCCGAGCGGCTGGCCCGGCTCTTCCCGCCCCTGGCCCTCAACGGGCCCCCGTACATCGGCGGCGCGTTGCCGGGCCTGGGTCGCTCCCGCCAGCTGCTGGGCATCTGGTCCACCACCGTTCCCCGCGAGTGGGTCGAACAGGCCGTGCGGGTCGAGGTGCTGGGGCTGGATGCCCTGGAGAGGGCGGGGTAGACCGGCTTCCCTGGCGGTGCGGGCGGGCCCGCCGCCCCGGAGGAGGGGCCGCGGCAGCGCGCCGCGGGTCGGTCCGGCGAGCCGGGGACTTCGGCGAGCCGGTGTCCTCGGCGGCCGAGCCACTCCCGGGAAGAACGGGGCGGGACGGTGAAGGAGGGGTTTGCATGGCACGGGTCGCCCTAAGGGGCTACTGCCAGGTCCGCTCGGGGGACAAGGGCGACACCCTTGACCTGACGGTGTTCGCCCCCAATGACGGGTTCTACAGGGCGCTGGAAGAGCAACTGACACCGGCGGCGGTGCTGGAGCACTTCCGGGGTCTGGCCCGGGGACCGGCCGAAGTCTACCCCCTGCCCCGGGTGCGGGGTATCAAGATCGTCCTGCGCAACGCCCTGGGGGGCGGCGGGCCGGCCTCCCTGCGCCTCGATGCCCAGGGCAAGTCCCTGGCCGCCGCCATGCTGCGGATGACCGTGGAGGTTCCCGACGAGGTGCTGGCGGCTACCCCCTTCATGCGCCCGCCGCGGGCGGTCCTGCAGGCACCCGGGGAATAGCCGGCCAGGGCGGCCGTGCCGCCCGGTGGCCCCGCAGGGCCGTCTTGTAGGGCCGGCTCGCCGGGCCGGCATGTCCGGGCGTCTCGCCCGGCCGTCTCCCGCGGCGTCCCCCTGCGGAACCCGCGGGGAATCCCGCGCACGAACCCGATCGACACGAAAGGAGGCACCCGGGGTGCAGGCAACCCATCTCAACCTGCTGGATCTGGGGGACGAGTACCGCCAGGTGGTGGAGATCACCCGCGACCTGATCCGGCGCCTCGAACCCCAGCGCAGCGAGTTCCTCCGCCAGATCTTCGAGGAGCAGCGCTTCCCCGAGGCCATGTGGGAGCAGATGGCCGAGGCGGGCCTGCTGGGCCTGCTGATCCCCGAGGAGTACGGCGGCACCGGCCTGGGCCTGCTCGCCATGGCGCTGGTGATGGAAGAACTGGCCAGCGCCGGCTACGGCAACGCCCTGGTGGTCGTCACCAGCATGGACACCACCGCCATCCTCCGCGGGGGCAGCGAGGAACAGAAGCAGCGGTGGCTGCCCCGCATCGCCGACGGCACCCTCAAGCTGGCCTTTGCCATCACCGAGCCCGAGAGCGGCACCAACAGCTTCCGCATGAAGACCGAGGCCCGCAAGGAGGGCGGGGTCTACCGGCTGCGGGGCGAAAAGGGCTGGATCACCGGGGCCGACGTGGCCGACATGATCCTGGTGGTGGCCCGGACCATCCCCTATGCCGTCCTGAAGGAACAGGGCCTGCCCCGGACCTACGGCCTGGGCCTGTTCCTGGTGGACCGCCGCGCCCCCGGCCTGCACCTGTATCCCATGAACACCGCCGGGATCGAGGGCTACCGCCAGTTCCGCCTGGTGTTCGACGACGTGGAGGTGCCCGCCGACCACCTGATCGGCGCCGAGCACATGGGCGCCCAGGTGCTGTTCTCCGCCCTGAATCCCGAGCGCATCCTGGCCGCCGCCACGGGCGTCGGGCTGGCCGAGCACGTGCTGCGGCGGGCTGCCGAGTATGCTCGCCAGCGCAAGGTGTTCGGCGACCGGCCCATCGGCTCGTACCAGGCGGTCCAGCACCCCCTGGCGCGGATCCGGGTGATGCAGGAGGCGGCCAGGCTGCTCACCTACAGGGCCGCCCAGGCCTTCGACCGGCAGGTCTCGCCGGAGCGGGTGGGCACCTGGGCCAACATGGCCAAGTACCTGGCGTCGGAGACGGCCATCGAGGCCGTCGACCGGGCCATCCAGACCTTCGGCGGGCAGGGGTTCGTCAGGGAGAACCAGCTGATCCACCTGTGGACCTCGGCGCGGCTGCTGCGGACGGCACCCATCAACAACGAGATGGTGCTCAACTTCATCGCCGAGCACGAGCTGGAGCTGCCGCGCTCGTATTGAGGCGGCTGCGTCGGAAGCGGCTATGCCGGGGGCGGCTGTGCCGAGGCGGGCGTGTCGAACCGGCCGTGCCGTACACGGGCGGTACCACCCGTACACGGGCAGCGCCACAAGAGGAGGATGGGCATGAGCTTTGCCGGCAAGGTGGCCCTGGTGACCGGCGCCTCCCGCGGCATCGGCGAGGCGGTGGCCCGCACCCTGGGTGGCGAGGGAGCCACGGTCTTCGTCCACTACAAGCAGCGAGGGGAGGACGCCCGCCGGGTGGCCGAGGCCATCGCCCGGGACGGGGGGCGCGGCATCCCGGTCCGGGCGGACCTGGAAGACCCCCAGGCAGTGGCGGCCATGATGGACCGCATCCGGGAGGAGGCCGGGGTCCTGGACATCCTGGTGGCCAATGCCGCCGCCACGGCCTTCAAGCCCCTCCTGGCCGTGGGGCCGCACAACATCCAGCGGACCTTTGCCATCACCGTCCAGGCCTTCATCCAGATGGTCCAGGCGGCGGTCCCCCTCATGCAGGGGCGGGAGGGGAAGATCGTCGCCGTGTCGGGATACGACAGCATCCGGTTCATCCCCGGCCACGGCATCCTGGGGGCGGCCAAGGCGGCCATGGAATCTTTGGTCCGCTACCTGGCGGTGGAACTGGCCCCCCTGGGCATCAACGTGAACGCCGTCTGTCCCGGGCCGGTGGAGACCGACTCCGCCCGCTTTTACGCGGGGGACCGCTGGCACGAGGTGGCGGCCCGGCTGGTGGCCGCCACCCCGCGCAAGCGGGTGGCCACCCCCGAGGACGTGGCCCGTATCATCCGGTTCCTCTGCACCGGCGACGCGGGCTGGCTCTGCGGCCAGACCCTGGTGTGCGACGGCGGCCTGACGCTGGACGGGGGCGCCACGCTGTTCGGCATGGCATGAGCGGAGGAGGTCACGAGGCGGTGGAACGGGAGGCCCGCATCCTTCAGGAGCTCGCACGCATCAAGCGCGGGGGTCCCGAACGAGGCCACGAGAAGCAGCGGGAGGCGGGCAAGCTCTTCGTCCGCGACCGGCTGCGCCTGTTCTTCGACGACGGCGAGCCCTATACCGAGTTCGGCGAGTTCGCCAGGGCCGGCGATCCCGAGCTGCCGGCCGACGGGGTGGTGACCGGCACCGGGCGGATCGGCGGGCGGCTGGTGTTCTTCGCCGCCAACGACTACACGGTGAAGGCCGGCTCCATCGGCCGCTACCACGGCGAAAAGCTCATCCGCACCCAGGAGGCCGCCATGCGGGCACGGCGGCCCATCCTCTACCTGGTCGACTCCTCGGGGGCGCGGATCGACGAGGCGGGCGGCTACCACGTCGACCGCTACAGCGGCGGCCGGCTGTTCTACTACCACAGCATCATGTCCGGTGTCGTGCCCCAGATCGGGGTGCTGTACGGGTCGTGCTTCGCCGGGACCGCCTACACCCCTGTGTTCTGCGACTTCGTCATCATGATGGCCGGCTCCGCCATGGCCATTGCCTCCCCCCGCATGGTGCAGATGGTGACGGGGGAGAAGGTCTCGCCGGAAGAACTGGGCGGCGCCCGCATGCACGCCACGGTCAGCGGCTCGGCAGACTTTGTCGCCCGGTCGGAGGAAGAGGCAGCGGATCTGGTCAAGCGGCTCCTCTCCTACCTGCCCGACAACTGCGACGAGCGCCCGCCCCGGGGCGAACCGCGGCCGCCGGCCCGGGATCCTGCGGAGATCGACGCCATCATCCCCCAGGATCCCAACCAGCCCTACGATGTACGGCGCCTGATCGAAGCCATCGTGGATGAAGGAAGCTTTCTTGAGGTCAAGGCGGCCTACGCCGGCGAGCTGGTGACGGGCTTCGCCCGCATCGACGGCCGGGTGGTGGGGATCGTCGCCAACCAGCCGGCGGTGCGGGGCGGGGCCATCTTCCCCGAGTCGTCGGACAAGGGGGCCGAGTTCGTCTGGATCTGCGACGCCTACAACATCCCCCTGCTGTATCTCTGCGACACGCCGGGGTTCATGGCCGGGTCGGCGGTGGAACGGGCGGGGATCCTGCGGCGCGGGCGCAAGTTCATCTTCGCCACCTCGTCGGCCACGGTGCCCAAGGTGTGCGTGGTGGTGCGGAAGGCCTACGGAGCGGGGATCTACGCCATGGCCGGGCCTGCCTACAATCCCGACGTGACCCTGGCCCTGCCCTCGGCGGAGATCGCCGTGATGGGCCCGGAAGCGGCCATCAATGCGGTCTACTTCAACCGCCTGCAGGCCATCCCCGACCCCGCCGAGCGGGCCCGGGTGGTGGCCGCCCTGCGGGCGGAGTACCGCAAGGGCTACGAGATCACCAGGCTGGCGGCGGAGATGGTGGTCGACGACCTGATCCCGCCGCGGGACCTGCGCCGGGAGGTGAGCCGCTACTTCGAGCAGTTCGAGAACCGGGAGGTACAGCTGCCGAGGCGCAAGCACGCCACCATCCTGAGTTGACACCAGGATCGTCTTGGATCGCATGGGGGTGCGATCATGGGGGCGTACGTGTCGGGTGGGGTGGTCATGGAGCCGCCCCGGGTGGGCGACCTGCTCGCCCGGGCGGCCCTGCTGTACCCGGACAAGGTGGCGGTGGTCGACGGGCCCCGGCGCTTCACTTACCGCGACCTGAACCGCCGGGTCAACGCCCTGGCCCACGCCCTGTCTGGGCTGGGGGTGAGGAAGGGCGACCGGGTGGCCATCCTGATGCCCAACCGCTGCGAGTTCCTGGAGGTGCTCTTTGCCGCCGCCAAGCTGGGCGCCATTGCCGTGCCCATCAACCTGCGGCTGGCGCCGCCGGAGGTCCAGTTCATCCTGTCGGACTCGGGGGCTTGCGTGCTGTACTACGACGCTCTCCTCGAGCCGCTTGCCCGGCACGCCGTAGCCGGCACGGCGGTCCGGGCCCGGGTCGAGGCAAGGGACGGCCCCGTCGCCGGCACGAACCCGCCCGCTTCGGCCGAGAGCCAGCCGTTGCAGTATGAGGCCCTCCTGGAACCCCACTTGCCGGCCGCCGGCGAGCCTGAAGCCCAGGTCAGCTTTTTTGACCCGCATCTCATGATGTACACCTCCGGCACCACCGGGCGGCCCAAGGGGGCGGTCCTTACCCACAGCAACTCGGTGTGGAACGCCGTGAACATGCTCCTCAACGAGGAAGGACTGGAGACCCGGGACGTGGTGCTGACGGTGGCACCCATGTTCCACATCGGCGGGCTGAGCGTCTACACCCTGCCGGCCCTGTTCAAGGGCTGCACGGTGGTGCTAGAGCGCCAGTTCGACCCGCGGCGGACCCTGGAGCTGGTAGAACGGGAACGGATCACGGTGCTGTTCCTGGTGCCGGCCATGTGGCAGGCCTTGATGTGGCTTCCCGGCTTCGATCGCTACGACCTGGCCAGCCTGCGGAGCCTGGTCTCCGGAGGTGCCCCCTGCCCGCTCACCGTGATCCAGTTCTTCCAGTCCCGCGGCTTCCGCTTCCTCGAGGGGCTGAGAACAGCTAATGCGTTTCTTATCATTTCTCGCCCAACGTCATCAAATCTTCGCATCTCCTCCCTTCGCTCCTCGGCCGCACTCTTTGACACGGAACATATGTTCTGATATGCTGTCCTTGGATGATTTTGGGGGGCCTGCCCGTGCGTGTGTTGCAGGCGTACCGCTTTGCCCTCGACCCCACACCCCGCCAGGAACGGGCGCTGGCCTCCCACGTGGGCGCCCGCCGCTTTGCCTTCAACTGGGGTTTGGTGCTGGTGAAGGAACGGTTGGCCGCCCGCGACCGGGGCGAGGATGTGGAGGTGCCATGGACCCTTCCGGCCCTGCGGCGGGAGTGGAACCGGCAAAAGCACCTCGTCGCCCCCTGGTGGCGGGAGAACTCGAAGGAAGCCTATTCCTCCGGGCTGGACGGGCTGGCCCGGGCCCTGCAGAACTGGTCCAAAAGCCGCAAGGGTGAACGCAAGGGGCGCCGGGTGGGGTTCCCCCGGTTCCGGAAGAAGGGCCGAGGGCGGGAGTCGGTGCGGTTCACCACCGGCGCGATCCGGGTGGACGACCAAAGCCACGTCGTCCTGCCCCGGATCGGGCGGGTGAAGACCCACGAGCCGGCCACGGCCCTGCTCCGGCGCATCGAAGCGGGAACGGCTCGCATCCTGTCCGCCACGGTCGCCCGGGAAGGGGGCCGGTGGTTCGTCAGCTTCACCTGCGAGGTGGAACGGCCGCCGGGCCGGCCCCGGTTCCCCTGGAAGGTCGTCGGCGTCGATGCGGGCGTCAAGCACCTGGCGGTCCTTTCGACGGGCGAGGTGTGGCCGAACCCGCGGCCGCTTGAGAAAGCCCTCCGGAAGATCGCCCGGTGGAACCGCGCCCTGGCCCGCCGCCAGAAGGGCAGCCGGGGGTGGCAAAAGGCCCGCCGCCGGCTGGCCCGGCTCCATGCGCGGGCCCGGAACCTCCGCCAGGATGCCCTTCACAAGCTGACACACCACCTCGCGAGCACCTACGGCGTGGTGGTGGTTGAACAACTGCACGTGGCGGGCATGCTGAAGAACCGGCGGCTGGCCCGGGTGCTGGCCGATGCGGCCCTGGCGGAGATCCGCCGCCAGCTCAGCTACAAGTGTCCCTGGCACGGGGCGGTCCTGGTCGAAGCGCCGCCCTTCGATCCCAGCAGCAAGCGTTGTTCCCGGTGCGGTGCGGTCAAGCCGTCGCTGCCGCTTTCGCAGCGCGTTTTCCGCTGTGAGGAATGCGGGCTCGTGCTCGACCGGGACGAAAACGCAGCCCGCAATCTCGCGGCCCTGGCGGCCGCTGTCGCCGGGAGTGGTCCGGAGACGGAAAACGCCCGTGGACGGGATGGAAGACCTGCCGCAAGGCAGGCGATCCCGGAGGAAGCGGGAAACCGGCACCGGCGCATGGCCGGGTAAGACCGGCACCGCCGATCCGCAAGGATCGGCTGCCTGAAACAGATGACGATGTTTCAGGTAACGGAAGCTGGCCCGTTTCAAGATCCCCAAGCAGCTGCATGTGATGGACCAGTTGCCCCGCAACGCGACGGGGAAGGTCCTTAAGCACGTTCTGCGCGCCCGGGTGGCCGGTTCTTGACCGGCCACCCGGCGGGTTACCGGCGACGACCGGCGGTTGGAGCGTCCGACGACGCAGCAGTCTCCGCCTGTGCTGCCGTCACCGCGTGGGGATCTGCCGGGGTGGGAAGCCCCTCGGATGAACTGATCTGCCGGGCGATCTCCGCGCCGACCTCTTCGGGACTCAAGCGCTTCCGTACCGGAATCCTCAGCAGGGGCAGGCCGCCTGCCCGGCAGATCTGGTCTACGAGCTCGTCCCGCTGGCGGCGCTGGGGCCGGCTGTGGGACGAGTCATCCAGTTCGATGGCCAGCAGCGGTGCCCAGGAGGTCGGGTCGGCGAGGACGAAGTCGATATGCTTGTTGCTGATACGACCAAAGGCTTGCCACCAGTCTTTCCCCGACGCCTGAATGGTGAACAGGTCGGCAAAGCGCACCTTGGACAGCACCCGGTAACGACCGCCTGCGACCTGGTCCAGCACCTGGACGAACTGCTTTTCCGCAGGGGTGAGCAACGACGCGACCCTTTGAAACGGTAGCTTGCGAGCCGGGGTCCTTTCCCGCAGCCGGACCAAGGCCAGCATCGCCACGGCAAGCACAATGACCAGCATGATCCACGGCTTCACCATATCGCCCCCTTGATCCAGATCAGGCCGTTCCGGACTACGGCACCCTCCGCGAGCCCCGACTTCCCCCGGCAGCCGCCCCAGGCTAAGGCGTGGTCGGCCGTGCGGTTCTTGGTCAGCTGGGACAGGAAGCGGGCATGGTGGTACCGGGAGAGTAGGGAGGACGCTCTTCCCACGCCCCCTGGAAGCGGCGGGCCGCATGGAAGCCTGGCACCAGTCCTCCGGCCAGGCGGGCGGCCATGGCGGTCAGGTCTCGCCGGATCGGGGGGTGGTCCACCAGGGGCCGGACGAAGGACCGGCGCCGGCGCACCCGCTCGAGCACCTCCAGGTGTGCCTTGCGGGCGATGCCGATGCCGGCGATGGCGTTGGCCAGCCGGGATACGGTGAGGACCTCCAAGTGGTAGGCGACCTCGCGGACGTCGCGGCCCGGCAGCTCCCCGAACCGCGGCGAATCGGCCTGGTGGCTGGTGTATTCGGGCCAGTTGCAGGCCAGGACCTGCCGCAGGTCTGGATTCACGTCCCAGTGATTCAGGCCATAGGCGTAGGATTGTTGCTGCACTCTGCGTCTCCCTCGCGGTCAGCCGGTGGCCCTGCCCGGTGGCCCGTGAAGCCCCCGGGACACCATCGAATGCGTCGCCGGTTGCGCTTCCGCTCCTTTCCACGTCCCCATGGAAATTCCTTTCTCCGGCCACCGGGTGGCGGCGGCATGGCGGGAAAGCCGGAGGTCTGGGTTTGCGAATCTTAGGAGGTTCCCCGGACCTGGCCCGGCTGTGCTAGTTTCACCGCCAGCGGTGGCCCCCACCGCTTCAGGAATTCACCGCTCCGGTGTCGAAGGCTCTTCCCCAGGCCGGGGCTCCTCCGATCGGGAGCACCTGCCCTGCGCCTGTGCGCCTGAACGGTCAACCAAGGAGGTTGGTCATGAACCCGCCCTCGAGCCCAGGGCCATCCGGCCCCGTTCCGTCTCATAAGGCCGCCAGCCCAGCCCAGCCCGCCCGCTACTTCTACAACGGGCGCATCTTCACCGCCGACCCGGACCAGCCCGAGGCCGACGCCATGGTCGTGGCCAACGGCCGGATCCTCTGGATCGGCCGGCAAACGGACGCCAACCCCGGCACCGGCGTGGAACGGGTCGACCTGCAGGGTCGCCGGGTGATCCCGGGCATCATCGATGCCCACATGCATCCCCTGTTCCTTGCCGAAACCGCCCAGCAGATTGCCTGCCTGCCTCCGGCCGCCCGTTCGGTCGGCGACATCATCGAGGCCGTGCGGCGAAGGCGGCAGCAGCTCGGCCGGGAGGCCGGGCGGCCCGCGCCCGGATCCGGCCACGCCGGTTCGTCCGGTCCCCTGCCCTGGATCCTGGGCTGGGGCTACGACGAGGGCAAGCTGGCCGAGGGCCGGGCCCCCACCCGCCGGGATCTGGACCGGGGGGCCTCCGATGTCCCCGTGGTCTTGACCCGCATCTGCTACCACGTGGTGGCGGTGAACAGCAAGGCCCTGGAGCTGGCGGGGATCACCCGCGAGACGCCGGACCCGCCGGGTGGCCGGATCGACCGGGACGAACACGGCGAGCCCACCGGCATCCTGCGGGAGTCGGCCCGGTACCTGGTCCTGGAGCGCATCCCCACCCCGCCCCCCGCGGCGTGGGCCCAGATGCTGGCCGACCTCAGTCCCTTCCTCTTCGCCCGGGGCATCACCGGGATCACCGACATGATGGCCCGGCGCCGGCCGGTGGACGACCTGGCCCTTTACCAGGACGCCCACGCCCGCGGCTTGCGGCAGCGGGTGGTGCTCTACTACCTGTGGGAGCACCTCCGCGATGAGCCTGCCTCCGCCCTCCGGCCGGAGGCGCTGCCGGGGCCCGGCCAGCCGGTGGCTGCCGGTGGCATCAAGGTCTTTGCCGACGGGAGCATCTCCGGCCGCACCGCGTGGGTCGACCCGCCCTTCAGCGCTTCGGGCGCCCCCTCCCCCGAGGATTCCGGCCTGTCCATGACCTCCGCGGCCGAGCTTCTGGAAGCGGCAGCCGCGGCCCGCCGGCTCGGGGTGCAGCTGGCCGTCCATGCCATGGGCAACCGGGCCATCGACCTGGTGGTGAACACCCTGGCCCGCCTGCCGGGCCGGCCGGACGGCCCGGGCTGGCTGGACGGCGGCCCCTCCATCCGCCTGGAGCACGCCACCCTGGCTTCCCCCGCAGCCATGGCGGTAGCGGCCCGGGCGGGCATCGCCTTCGTCCCCCAGCCCATCTTCCTGTTCGCGGAGGTCGAAAGCTACCTGAGCAACCTGGGCCCGGAACGGGCGTCGCGGGCCTACGCCCTCCGGTCCATGCTTGCAGCCGGGGTGCAGGTGGCCATGTCATCGGACGCCCCGGCCACCTCCTGGGCCGACCCGGCCAGCCCCTTCGCCAACCTCAAGATGGCCGTCACCCGGCGTGCATCCCACGGGATGGTGCTGGGTCCGGACGAGGCGATCCCCCTGGATGTGGCCCTGACCCTGTATACCCGGGAGGCGGCCCGGGTCACCCGGATCCCTGGCACCGGCCAGCTCAAAGCCGGCTTTGCGGCGGATTTCGTGGTCCTGGATCGGGACGTGCTGGCGGCCGGACCGGACACCGCCGCGGAGCTCGACGCGGTGCGGGTGCTGGCCACGTACCTGGACGGCGAGCGGGTCTACGAAGCTTAGCCGGCTTAGCCGGCGCAGCCGGCGGCCCAGGCGGGGTTGCCTCCGCGCCCGCATGAAGCCGGGAACCGGTGAGCAGCCGGTGGGAGCCGGTGGGCAGCCGCTGCGGAGCCGGGAACGGGTGCGGGGCGCCCTCCGTCTATCATGCATGAGGGCGGACGCAGCGGATCACGCGCAGCTGTCCCGCAGCCGTATCCTTCCTGGCAGGCGCCGTGCATCCCTCGCCGTGCCTTGCGCGGCGCCAGGAGCGAGAAATCGCCCTGGGTTATTACAGGATTTGGAGCCCTGGAAGGCGAACGGCAGAGGGAGGCGGCGGGCCGCCTGCGCCAGCGGCCGGCCGGCCACCGGTGCCGGCCACCGGCAGGGGGAACGGCCTCGGAGGGGGCGATGGACCTGGGATTGACCAAGTTGAACCAGCGGGACCAGCACGCCGGTCCCCTCCCGCGCAGGGGACGGATCGAGGCCGTCCTGGCGATCCTGTTGGCGGTACTGACCACGCTGCTTGCGAGCGTCGCCTTGGCCCTTGCGCCGGCAGCCTCCGGTGCCTGGCCACCCCTGGTTGAGGCGGCCACTCCCGGGGGTCCCGCCTCGACCGGTGACAAACCGCGGCTGGAGGTGGCCGCCGGTTACGGCCGGCAACCGGTGGGCGGCCCGTGGGTGCCCGCCCAGGTCTCCATCACCCACCCGGGTCCGGGCACCTTCCGGGGCACCCTGGAGATCGCGGGGGTGGTCTTCGACCCTTCCTTCGGTTCGCCTGCACCGCCCGTCATCACCCCACCGGGCCGGGGCCAGGCCTTCGTGGATGCCGTCCGCTGGCGCCAGCCTGTAGAGGTTCCCGCCGGAGCGACCCGCACGGTGATCGTGCCCGTGGCCACCGGCCCCCGGGAGACCCCCACGATGGGCCTTGACGTCCGGCTGCGGGACGAACGCGGCCAGGTGGTGGCCTTCGCCCCCCTGCCCGTGGGTCGCGGGCGGCCCGCCGACGTGCTCATCGCCCTCCTGGCCGAGCGCGACATCCCCTATCTGGCGGCCCTTCCTGTGCCCCGCGGCGGCTCGGCCAGCGTGGAGCGCCTCGATCCGCAGCTGAGCCCCCGCACCACGGTGGGCTGGGCCAATTTCGACCTGGTGGTGGTCGAGGGTGCCGCGGCCCTGCGCCGGCTGGACGGGCAACAGCGGAGCGCCCTGGTCACCTGGGTCCAGCTGGGCGGAACGCTGCTGGTGGGCACAGGACCCGACGCCACCGCCCTGGCGGAGCTGCTGGGCCCCAAGGCCTTCCCCTGGGAGGTGACGGGGAGCACCACCACCGGCCCCCTCGATGAGGCGGCCATGTGGGCCCGGTCCATCGACCCCGAAACCCCGGCCCCGCCGGCCGGCACGCCGGTGGTGGCCGCCCGGCTCCGGCCCTCAGGGACGGCCCCTGTCGCCGAGGCCGGCGGCACCGGCGAAGCCGCCGGAGCCGGGGAGGCCGGCGAGGCCGCCGGCGCCGGTTCGACCCCCTTGGGATCCGTCGCCCGGGTAGGCTTTGGCCGGGTCTATGCCTGGTCGACCCGGCTCGACGCCGAGCCCTGGCTCAGCTGGCCGGGGACCCCGAACGCCCTGGCCGGCTGGCTGGGAGGCGACCTGAGCCCGCCCTCCACCCGGCTGGCCACGTCCGTCGCGGCCCAGGTGGGCATGGGGATGATGACGCCGGGGGCCTCGGGGGTGCCGGCGCCGGTCGACATGCCCACCACGCTGGACGCCGGCGGGTACCGGTTCCTGGTGCAGGCGCTGCTGCGCGCCCTCGGATCCCACCAGGCCCCCTGGCAGGTGGTGGAGCTCTGGCGCAGCGGCGCCCAGGATCTTCCGGGATTGCAGTTCCCCTCCACGGCGGTGCTGGTCGGCGGGGTGGTCGCCTACCTCCTTCTCATCGGTCCCCTCACCTTCCGGTGGCTGGGGCGGAAGCGACGCCGCCCCTGGGCCTGGGTGGTGGTCCCCGCCCTGGCCCTCCTGGTCATCGGGGCGTCGTACGCCAGCGGTAGCCTGGCGGGCCGCGGGGTCCCCCATACCGGGGCCGGGTTCCTCCTCCTGGACGAAACGGGCACCCGGGGGGTCTGGGCGGGGATGGTCTCCGCCTACCGCCCCGGCGGCAGGGCCCAGCTGGTCTTACGCAACGGGACCCTGGTCACCGCACCGGATGCCGGCATGGGGTTTGGCCCCTTCGACCGGCCGGCGGACAACCGCACCCTCGAGGCGGAGGTCACCCCCCGGGGACTGGAGGTGACGTGGCCCGCCTCGGCCGGACGGGTGATCCCCGTGGCAGCCCACCTGGATCTGCAGCTCGACGCCGGACGCCCGGCGGGAGGGCTGGTAGCCCGGTGGTTCCCCGCCGGAGGCGGCCGCTGGCGCGTGGAGGTCACCAACGGCCTTGGCGTACGGCTTTCGGGAGTCCTGCTGTTGCAGGGGGGCCGGGTGGTGGCGCGCTTCGGCGACCTGAACCCGGGCGAGCAGGCGGTGCAGGACGTCCGGGTCTTCGACCGGCCGTCCACCCCCTCGAGCAGCCTGGTGCCGGGCAGCCTGAGCAGCGGCGTGCCGGGGGCCGGGTTGGCCGCGCCGGGGCCGGCTTCGGGGGCGGACATCGCCACCCTGCGCCAGCGGGCCCGCCTTGAACAGGCCCTGGAATCGCTGTTGCCTGCCGTCGCTGGTGACGCCGTGCTGGTGGCGGGTATCCAGGGGACTCCTGTGGTGGCCGGTCGCACCGGGGGTGCGGTGCCGCCCTCGTCCCCCGGGGCGGGGGGATCCGGGACGGGGGGATCCGAGGCCATCCCGCCCTCCCAGTGGGATCCCAACGGCTACACGCTGCTCCTGGCACCGGTCACCGCACCCGGCCTGGACACCGAAGCACCAGCCGCTCCCCAGGCGGGTGGACCCGGAGGAGCCGCCACCGGCCCGGCCACCGAAAGACCGCTGCCGGCCTTCACCGCCAGCAACGCCATCTGGCCGGCCATGACGCGGTCGCTGCGGGCCAGCGAGGTCTTCGTGCCGGATCCCGACACCGTACGCCTGCGCTCGGGCGAGGCGGTGATGGAGTGGCGGCCACCGGCGGCCGTCACCGCGGCTGCCCGCCGGCTGGCGATCGAGCTGCAGTACCGTGGCAGGTTCTCCGCCCCGCCGGCTTCGGCGCAGGTGGCCGTGGACGTTTACGACTTCAGCGCCGGCCGGTGGGTACCAGTCAAGGCCTTTCAGGGTGGCCTGGCCCCCGACGCCCCATCCTGGGTGGCCAGCGGTGTCACGGTGACCGGCGATCAGGTGGTGGTCGAGGGTGAAGCCCTGCGCCGCTTCCTCCCGCCCGGGGGCCGCCTGCTGGTTCGCTTGTCCGGCCCGCAGGGTGAGGAGATGGTCCTGGGCCGGCCGGTCCTCTCGCTGGAGGTGAGCCCGTGAGCACCCAGGAAGCGCCGCGGCGGCACGGTCCGCAGGACGCCAAGGCCGAGCCCGCCGGGCCGGCGCTCGGCGGTCATGCAGCCGCCGGCGGTGGCGAGTCCGATCGCAGCGGGCCCCGCGGCCATGAAGCCGGTGGCGGCGAGCCCGGGGGGAGGGATGGCCGGGGGGAGCCCGCCATCGTCACCCGCCGCCTGCGCCGGCTGTACGGTCGGGTCGAGGCCCTGGTGGGCATCGACATGGTGGTGCCCCAGGGGGCGATCTACGGGTTCATCGGTCCCAACGGCGCCGGCAAGACCACCTGCCTCCGCATCCTGGCGGGCCTGCTCGACCCTTCGGGCGGCGAGGCCCGGGTGTGCGGGGTCGACGTGACCCGCCGGCGCAGCGAGCTGGCGGGCGTCATCGGCTACATGCCGGACTTCTTCGGGGTGTACGACGACCTCACCGTCACGGAGTACCTGGATTTCTACGCCGCCTGTTACGGCCTGCGGGGTCCGGCGGCCCGGCGCCGCCGCGATGCCCTGCTGGAGCTGGTCGACCTGGCGGGCAAGGCAGGCGAGCCCGTCAACGGCCTGTCCCGGGGCATGAAGCAGCGCCTGGGCCTGGCCCGCGCCCTGATCCACGACCCCCAGGTCCTTCTCCTGGACGAACCGGCCAGCGGCCTGGACCCGGCCGCCCGCATCGAGTTCCGCGAGCTCATGAAGGAGCTGGCGGCCATGGGCAAGACTCTGGTGGTCAGCTCCCACATCCTGAGCGAGCTAGCCGACTTCTGCACCCACATCGGCATCCTCCACCGGGGCCGGCTGCTGGTCTCGGGCACCATGGACCAGGTGCTGGCCGCCGTGCGGCGGCGGTCGGCCCGGTTCCACCTGCTGGTTCCGCCCCAGGACGACCCCGAGGCCGTGGCGGCCCGGGCCCGCCAAGTCCTGGCCAGCCTGCCGGCGGTGACCAGGGTGGAGATGGAGCCCGCCGCTGCAGGGGCCTCGCGGGTCGAGGGCGTGCTGGACTTCGCCGGCGGACCGGCCACCCTGGCCACCGCCAACGCCCGGCTGGTGGAGGCGGGTCTGATGGTCAGCCACCTGGCCGAGCTGGGCGGCAGCCTGGAAGAGGCCTTCCTCCATGCCGTCGAAACCCTGGCGGGCGGCTCTGCCGGGCCCACCGGCCCTGGCGGTCAGGATGAAGCCGGCCGGCCGGGGGGCGGGCGGGGGGAAGCCGGCGGCGGGGAGGCCGGCGGCGGGGAGGGGGCCGGCAGGCGGGCGGAACCCCTGGGACCCGTGGCCTCAGGGGCGCGGAGCTGGCGGCCTTGGCGACGGCGTGGAAGGGGAGGTGGCGGCAGTGCCCGCTAAGGAGGCGGCCTGGCGAGTCAAGGAAGCGGCCTGGCGAGAGGCGCTGCGCCAGAAACTGGGCGGTCTCCTGGCACCCACCCCGCTGAACCCCATCATCGAGCTGGAGTTCCGGGCCCGGATGCGCCGCAGCCGGACGGTGGTCCTCCTGGTGGCCTACGTGGCCGTGGTGGCGGCCGTGTTCGTCCTGGGCGTGGTGCTGTCGGGCATCAACCGGGCCAGCAGGCTCCACGCCAGCCCCTATGAGGTCAGCTGGCTGCTCTTCCAGGCGATGATGCTGGCGGAACTGGTGCTCACCGGCGCCGTGGCCGGGGCTTCGGGCGCCGGCGCCATCAGCGGCGAGCGGGAGCGGCAGACCCTGGACGTGCTCCTGACGACCCGGCTGCCCGCGTGGCGCATCATGACCGGCAAGCTGGTGGCCGCCGTCGCCCTCTCCCTCTGGCTGGTGGTGGCCTCCTTTCCCGTCTTCCTGCCCTTGTTCCGGTTCAATGCGGTGGATCCCGGCACGCTGCTGAAGGTCGGCGCGGTGTTCGCCGCCAGCGGCCTGGCCTGGGCCGCCCTGGGCCTGTTCTTCTCCACCCTGTTCCGCCGGACCATCCCGGCGGTCATCGCCACGTACGCCACGGCCTCGGGCTGGGTCATCCTGACCCTGATCAGCCGCACCCTGCTCAACGCCCTGCGCCAGGGGCCGCCCTACGGCCCGCTGCCGCCCCAGCCCGTGGGCCCGCTGGCCGTGGAGGTGGCCAGCCCGGTGCTGGCGCTGCTCTACGCCATGCGCTCGCCCTTGCTCGAAGCCTGGAACTGGATTGCCGGCAGCATCGCCGTGCCGCCCTCCCCGTCGCCGGTGGCCCCCCTGACACCGGCGCAGAACCGCCTGACGGTAGCCGCTCGGGTGGCGGCCTACCTGGGGGCCGATGGCTACTTCTGGCTTTATGTCGCCATTGCGCTGCTCGTGACCTTCGTCCTGACGGCGGCCGCAACCCTCTTGCTGAACCGCCGCCGGGCGGAAGGCTGAGGCCGCGGGAAGGGAAGGAAGGGGGAGGAAGGGGCAGGCAAGGCGAGGGAAGGGAAGCCGAGTCAAGGGGAGGGGGTCGGGCCGGTGAAGGATCACCCCCCTGCAAGGGAGCATGGCGCCATGAGGTTCCGCCGCCGCACCGGACCCGGAGCGGCAGCCAACATCCGCCCGGAAGAGGACCGGCAGGCAGGGGGCGGCTCGCAGCGGGGCGACCGCAGCGGGCACCGGCGGGGCTTGTGCGGGTCGGGTTCGCACGGGACCCGCCCCGTCCCCGGCGTGGCGGGCACCATCCGGGAGCAGCCCCAGGGGCTGCCCAGCGAGACGGCCGGGGAGGGGGCGGGTGCCCAGATCCGCTCTGCCCTGGCGCCCTGGCGGAGACGGCTGCGGCGCCGGCACGTCCTGGCCCACGGCCTGGCCGGCCTGGTCCTGGCTGCCGGGCTGGCGCTGCCGGCGCTGGTGACGGACCGCTGGCTCGTCGACCCGGTGGGCCGCACCACCGCCCTCGCCGTGGCCGCCCTCACCCTGGCCGCCGCGGCCGTGCGGGCCTGGATCACCGCACCGGGCTGGACCGAAGCCGCCCGGGCGGCGGATGCCGCAACCAACCTGGGGGAGCAGGCCCTGACGGCCCTGCACCCCGATCCCCTGGTGCCGGCCGCCATGACCCTTCTGCAGCGCCGGCGGGCCCTGGATGCCCTGCGACAAGCCGACCCTCGGCACCTGCCCGTCGCCCCCCGGCGCTGGCGGCGATGGGCGGCGGTGGCCCTGCTGGCGCTGGCTGCGGACGCTGCCCTCTGGCTGGCCCCTCACCCCCTGGCCCCGGCCCGCGCCCAGCGGGCCCAGTGGCGGGCCGAGCTGGCCCGCCTGGAAAGGCAGGTCAAGGCCCTTGAGGAAAGCCTTCCCGCCACCGTGAACCCGCGGGGGGAGGAACCCGGCACCCCGGCCCCCGCGGGCGCCGGGACCCGCCCGCCGGAGGACCGGCCGCAGGCCAGCGGCGAGGAGGACGCGGATGGCGCCCCCTCCCCCTCGGGCGCCAGTCCCGGCCGGCCGGAACCGCAGGGGCCCGATCCCGGCGGCCCGCCCGGCCGCCAGCCCGGAGGTTCCCGGGAGCAGGCGGCCGCCGGCGGATCCCGCGGCAGCCGACCGGCCGGGACGAGCTCCGGGAGCACGGGGGAAGGTTCCGCAGCATCGCCCGTAAGTGCCCTGTCGGGAGCCCTGGACACCCTGGCCCGGCAGCTGCAGGAGGCTCGAGCCAGCCTGGATCCTGCGGCCCTGGCCCGGGCGGCTGCAACCGCCCAGCGGGCAGCCGACCTGGCCCGGGCCGCCGCGGCGGCCACGCCGGAAACCCGGCTCCCGGCGACGCCGGGGCCCGGGGGGACACCAACGCCGGGGGCGGCAGGCACGGCGGGCGTCCCGGGAGGCGCTGCCCAGGAGACGGCCGCCGCGCTGCAGGCACTGGCCAGCCAGCTCTCCACGCTGGCCGGGGGATTGGAGGTCCTGGCCCGGCACGTGGCCCTGGCCGGCCTCGCCCGGGGGCTCGGGAGCCCCGGAGCCGTCCCCTTCCTGCCGGGGCAGGGCAGCGGCCCGGGCGGCGCGGGAAGCCCCGCCGGGGGAGGAAGCGGGCTGGCGTCCGGGAGCCCCCCCGTCTTCGAGCCGGGGACTCCACCGGGAACGGCACCGGGGTCGAGCCCCGGGTCCGGTGCGGGCAGTGGAGGCGGATCGGGCAGGGCGCCTGGGAGTGGGCCTGGCGGTGGACCCGGCGGCGGGTCCGGTGCGGGCGCCGGAGGTGGATCCGGCAACACCGGAGCCGCTGCCGGAGGCAGCCCGGGCGGCGGTGGCGCGGCCCAGGGAGCCGGCGGTGCAGGGTGGGGCCGGGGCACCACCGGCTCGCCCCTGGCCGGCGGGCTGGCATCCACCCTGCCCGGCGGCACCGTCCAGAGACTTCCGGGCGCCCAGGTGCCGGGCTCCCTCACCCTTCCCGGCTGGGCGGACGAACCCATCACCATCCAGCCGGGCCAGACCCTGCCCGCGGGCCAGCTGCAGCGCCAGTGGGCCAGCCAGGCTGCCCTGGACCTGGGCAGGAGCAGCATTCAGGGTCTCTCGCCGGAGCTTCAGTGGCTCGTGCAGGCCTATTTCGGCGGCACGGGCACGGACAGCCTGCCCGGCCCGTGACCCCGGCGGGCCCGTAACCGGGCGGGGGCCGGGCGGCCGGGTGGGCGGGGGGCACACGGGCCGTGACCGCGGGCGGGGCCGGGACGGCCGGCAGGCAGGCGGCCAGGCCGAGGGCCCCGTCCGGCCCGTGCCCCAGGGTTGACGCAGCCCGCAGCGGAAGCGGGACGAAACCGGCGGCGCAACGTCCAGACAGGGGGCGGAACGGGTGACGGATCGCGAGGACCGCGGCAGCGGCTTCAACCCGCCGGGGCAGGGAACGCCCGGCCTGGACGATCCCGATGTCCTGGCCCGGCGCCTGGACCAGGTGGCCGAACAGCTGGAGCGGGTCCGTACGGAGCTGGAACGGGTCATCCTGGGCCAGGACGACGTCGTCCGCCAGGTGCTCTGGGCCCTTCTGGCCGGCGGCCACGTGCTGCTGGAAGGCGTGCCCGGCCTGGGCAAGACCGCCCTGGTGCGGGCCCTGGGGCGGGTGCTGGGCCTTCAGTTCTCCCGGATCCAGTTCACCCCGGACCTGATGCCCGCCGACCTGCTGGGCACCCACATCCTGGAGGAGCAGCCGGGCGGGCGCCGGGGCTGGCGGTGGGAGCCCGGCCCCATCTGGGCCCACCTGGTGCTGGCGGACGAGATCAACCGGGCGACCCCCAAGACCCAAAGTGCCCTCCTGGAAGCCATGGCCGAAGGCCAGGTCACCACCGGCGGAAGCACCCGGCCGCTGCCCCGTCCCTTCTTCGTTCTGGCCACCCAGAACCCCCTGGAGATGGAGGGGACCTTTCCCCTGCCCGAGGCCCAGCTGGACCGGTTCCTGTTCAAGGTGCTGGTGCCGTATCCTTCCGAAGCCACCCTGGCCGCCATCGGGCGGCTCACCACGGGTCCGGAGCCGCCCGCACCGGAAACGGTAGCCGAAGGCGCCGCCGCGGTGCAGGCCTGGATCGACCTCACCCGCCAGGTGCCGGTCACCGGGGAGGTGCTGGAGCGGGCCGCCCGGCTGGTGGCCATGACCCATCCCCAGCACCCGGAGGCTCCCCCCGCCGTGCGCCGGTTCGTCCGCTATGGTGCGAGCCCCCGGGGGTTGCAGGCCTTGCTGCTGGGCGCCCGGGCCCGCGCCTTGATGGACGGACGGCTCAACGTGGCCTATGCCGACCTGGGTGCCGTCCTCTTCCCCGCCCTGCGGCACCGCCTGATCCTGACCTTCGAGGCGGAGGCCGAAGGCACCGGCGCCGAACAGGTGCTGGCCGAGCTGGCAGCCCGGCTGGATCTTCCCATCCCCGGAGACCGGCCGGCGGAACCGGCGGGGGACGAACGGGCCCCTGCCGGGAGCCGGACGCCAGCCCACCGCCTGGTGGCTTCATCCCGCCCGCCCGTCGCGGGCGATCGGGGAGACGGTGACCATGACCGCGCCCAACCTGGACCGCTGGCTTGAGCGCCCGCTGGTGCCCCTGCTGGAGCGGCTCCAGCTGCTGGGCCGGGCCGCCGCTCCCCAGGCATGGTCGGGGCGGTACCGCGCCCGGTCCAAGGGACGCTCCCTTGAGTACGCCGGCTTCCGCGAGTACGTGCCGGGGGACGATCCCCGCACCCTGGACTGGCAGGCCCTGGCCCGGCTGGACCGGCCCTACGTCCGGGAGTACCAGGCCGAGAGGGAGCGGACCGTCACCCTGCTGATCGACGGGTCCGCCTCCATGGTGGCAGGCGACAAGGGAGACACGGCCCTTGAGCTGGCCGCGGCGCTGGGGTACTGCACCCTGCACCACGGCGACCGCCTGGAGGTGGTGCTGCTGGAAGGCCCCCGGGCCCTGGCCCTGGGCGGTGGGCGGGGGAGGCCCGCCCGCCACCGGCTGGCGGTGGCCCTGGCGGCGGCAGCCGGCCGGATGGCCGGGCAGCGGGCGGCCGGGGTCCTCCAGGTCGGGCAGCCGGCTGGGGATCGGGCGGGCACGCACGCAGGAAAGGGGCAGGAGGTGCCCGGGGAGCCCGCGGCAGCCCGGGCGGCCGGCGGCGGCCCGCCGGTGCCCACGGCCCTGCGGGCCGCCCTGCAACGCTGGCATTCAGGGCCCGGGGGAGAGCAGGCCCGTGCTGGAGCCCGGGCGGGGCCGGCCTGGGGCCCGCCGCGGCGCGGTGGCCTGGCCATCCTGATCAGCGACCTGCTGGACCCCGGCGGTATCGACAGCCCGGCTTACTTCCGCCAGGTGGCCGCCCTGCTGGCCGCGGCAGGGCAGGGCGCCGTGATCCACCTGCTGGACCTGGACGACCGCGTCCCGCCGCCGGGGGAATGGACCCTGGTGGACGCGGAAACGGGCACCACCGTCGAGGTCACCGTGGACGGCAGCCTGCTGGCCCGCTACCGCCAGGCCGTTGCCCGGTGGGCGGAAGGCTGGCGCCGGGCATGCCACGCCCAGCAGGTGCTCTACGTGGCGGTGCCGGCTCCGGCCCCCGCCCGCACCCTGATCGCCGGGCACCTGGTTCCGGCGGGGCTCCTGGGTTGAGGGTGCGGCCGGTCAGAAGGGCCGGCGTGCTCCCGGGACGCCTGGGAGCAATGGAGGCCGGGGCGAGGATCGGGCACGGCAAGCGGAGCGGGCACGGCAACGGGCACAGCAACGGGAGGTCGGTGAACGGTGCCGGGCGCGGCCGGCAGCATCTTTCTCACCACAGGCTGGGGCTGGCTCGGGCCCTTGCTGGCCCTTCTGGGAGCTGGCCTCATCGTGCTGCTTTACATGCTGCGCCGCCGGCCCCGGATCCGGCCGGTGCCTTCCACCCTGCTCTGGCAGCAGGTGGTGCGGGATCAGGTGGCCCGCCGGCCCTGGCAGCGGCTGCGGTCCCGCCTCTCCCTCTGGCTTGAGCTTCTGGGCGCCCTGGCCCTGGCCCTGGCGCTGGCGCGGCCCGCCCTGCCGGGCGGCACGGCGGCGGCCCCCGGGGTGGTCTGGGTCCTCGATGCCACGGCCAGCATGGGCGTCGAAGGGCGATGGCAGGAGGCCATCGCCCTCCTCCACGACGATCTCCGCCGCACTGGCCCGGGGTTTCGGGGCGCGTTGCTCTGGGCCGGCCCGGTACCCGGCTGGCTGGCCGAGCCGGGGGCGACGGCGGCGGACATCGGCTCCGCCCTGGACCGGCTGGCCGCCTCCCCCTCGGGCCCGGCGGGAGGCACCACGGACTGGGGAACGGTCCTGGCCCTGGCCTACGGGGCAGCGGGGGCCCTGCCTCCCGGCAGCCCCGTGCGGGTCGTCACCGATGGCACCGACCCCGCCCTGGCCCGGCAGCTGGCATCGCCTCCCCCGGCGTCCCTGCATCCCCTGGAGGTGGTGGTGACCGGCGAGCCGGTGGAGAACACGGCCATCCTGGCGGTACACCTACCCGGGCCGCGCCAGGGGACGGGCCCGGGGAACGACTTCGGGAGCGACGTGGGGGACGGCCTCCGGAACGGCGTGGGAAACGGCCTCGGGAACGCCCTCGGGAATGGCCTGGCGTCCCGGGACCCTGGCGGCAACACCGAGCTCACCGTCACCCTGGTCCACTACGGCCGCAAGCCCGCCACCGTCACGGTGGTGGTCGAACCGGCCCCCCGCGACCCGGCCTCGCCAGGCGCCGGCGGGGACAGCCCGGACTCGCCCGGTCCTCGCCAAGGTACCGCGGGCCCGCAAGGCGGTGGCGCCGGTGGCTCGGCTGCACCAGGCCACACCGGGAGCAGCCCGGGCTCGCCAGGCGCCAGCGGAAGCGTGCCGGACGGGCCCGGCGCCAGCCGGACCGGCCGGGCAGCGTCCACCGGCTCCGGAGAGCATGCCGTCGCCGCCGGTTCGTCCGGCAACGTCCCGCCGCGAACAGTGACCTTGCAGCCCGGCCGGCCCCTGCAGGTGACCATCTCCGTCCCCGGTGGCGCCCCCTTTTACCGGGTGGCCCTGGTTCCCGGCGATGCCTACCCCACCGACGACGTTGCCTGGGCGATCCCCGAAGCGTCGCCCACCGTGCGCATCGGCCTTCTGGCGCAGGGTGAGGCGGCCCTGATCCACCGGGCGCTGGCGCTGCGACCGGGCGCCCAGGTGGTCCGGCTCGTCCCCCCGGGCACGGGCACAACCGGCGGAACCGGGGAAGGCCCCCCTCCTTCCGGGCCACGGCCGGCCGGGGGCGAACCCGCTTACTCCGGCGAAGGCTCCGCCGCGCGCCAACCTGTTCCCCCCGAGGGCGGCCCGGCGGGTGCAGGCGGAAACGGAGGCGCGGGGCAACCCGTGCCCACCGAGGGCCGACCGGCGGCGGGTACGGAAGGAAGCAAACCCGGGGCCGCAGCAGGTGCCGCGCTCGGCCCGGAAGCCGCTGCGGCCCTTCCCCTCGAGGCCGTGGCCGGGCTGGATCTGCTGGTGGTGGTGGGCCTGCCGCTGCCGCCCGGTCTTCCCGCAAGCTTGCCGGTGATCTGGATCGACCCGCCGGGCCCCTCCTTCCAGCCCCGCTCGCTGGCGGTGGCCCCGGGGGGCGACGCCGCCCGGCTCCTTGGCCTGGTGCCGCTGGAGGGGGTGACCCTCCTCTCCGCCCAGGCCCTCGAGCCGGCCCGGGGCCAGCGGGAACCCGGCGAGGTCCCGCTGCTCCTGGGCGACGGCCGGCCCATCGCCACCTACCGTCCCCCCGGCCCCGGCCGGGGCGGCCGGGCCGTTCTGGGCTTCGATCCCTACCAGGGGACGCTGCTGCTCCGGCCGGCGTGGCCGCTTCTGGTCCAGGCCCTGGTGTCCGACCTGGCGCCGGGCGGGCTAGGCGCCCCGCCCCGCCAGCGGGCCGGCCAGGTGCTGGCCCTGGCCCCCTCGCCCTGGCTCACGGCGGTGACCGTGCTGTCCCCTTCCGGCCGGCCCGTCCTGCCGGGATCCGTGCTGGACGAACCCGGCCTCTACCGCATCACCGCCCGCCCGGTCGTGCCCCCCACCGGCGGTTCCGGCGGCGGACAAGCGGCGGAGGAGACGGTGGAGGCGGCCCTCTGGGTCCAGCCCGACCCCGGGGAGTCGCTGGCGGTGGCCGAAGGACCCCTGGTAGGCACGGGCCACGTCCCCCCACCCCAGCCGGGCCGGGGGACGGAAGCCGCGGCCGGACGGCAGGAAAGCGATACCCGGGCGGCCGCCCCGGCGGCCGGGGACGGCCCACCCGGCCCGGGTACACTGTCCTCCCCCGGCCCCCTGGCCGGTCACCCGGCCTGGCGGTGGGCGGCCTGGCTGGCCCTGGCGGGCCTGGCCGCCGGGACGTGGGTGGTGCGGCATGAGCTTTGACCATCCCTGGATCCTGGTGCTTCTCGTGTGGCCCCTGGCCGTGGCCCTGGGCTGGCCCGGTCCGTCGCTGCAGTGGCCCGGCCGGGTCCTGCAATGGCCGGGCCGGGCCCTGTCGTGGTGGCCCCGTTCGGCCCCGCAACGGCCCCGCTGGGTCCTGCTGCGTTGGCGCCGTCCGGCCCTGGGGCCGGCCGGGCCCCGGCGGCAGAGGCGGGCCACCGCCTCCCGCCCCGCTGGAGGGCCGCTCCTCCGGCTCCAGGCGCCGCGCCCCGGCCGGCTGCTGCGCTCGCTGGCCATGGCCTGCCTCATCCTGGCCCTGGCCGGCCCGTCCCTGCCCTTGCCCTCCCGCGGCCTGGCCGTAGCCGTGGTGGTCGACCGCTCGGCCAGCATGGAACCGGTCCTGGATCAGGTGACCCGGACCATCGACCGCCTCCTCACCTCCGACCCCGGCGCGGACCTTGGGGGCGAGCCCGTGCAGGTGGCAGTGATTTCCGCCGGTGGGGTGCCGGCCGTCGAGCGCTCCCCCGGCCCGGTGCCCCAGCCTCCCCTGACCTGGACGGCCCCGGCCCAGCGGGCGGCCACCGACCTGGCCGCCGCCCTGCGGCTGGCGGCCGCCAGCCTGCCCTCCGATCACCGGCGGCGGGTGGTGCTGATCTCCGACGGGCAGCAGACCCGGGGCGACGCGGTGGCCGAAGCCCGGGCCCTGGCGGCGGCCGGCGCCGTCCTGGACACGGTGGTGGTGAACCCGGACCCCCGGCCGGACCTGGCCGTCACCGGGCTCGACGTCCCGGCCGCCGCCAGGCCGGGACGGCCCGCGGCCGTTGAGGTCACCGTTCGGGCCCACCAGGCCGGACCGGCCCGGCTGCACCTTATGGCCGGCGACCGGGTCGCCGCCAGCCGTCCCGTCCAGCTGGCCCCAGGGGAAAACCGGTTCGTCCTGACGGTCACCCCGGAGCGGCCGGGCCCCCTGGCGCTGCGGGCGGTGATCGAGGCGGTGCCGCCCTCCACCAGCACCGAGCCGGCCAACGATGCCTTCGATGCCGTCCTCCAGGTGGAAGGCGCTCGCCCCGTGCTGGTCTTGAGTCCCCATCCCGACCCGCCCCTGGCCCGCTTGCTGGCCGCCCAGGGAATCCCGGTGGAAAGCCGCCGGCCGGCCCAGCGGCCGGCGGACCTGGCGGGGTGGGAGCGCTACGGGGCGGTCATCCTCGACAACGTGCCCGCCCCCCAGCTGGGCGAGGCCGCCATGGCCGACCTGGAGCGGTTCGTCCGGGACCTGGGCGGGGGCCTGGTGATGGCGGGGATGCCCGACACCTTCGGCCCCGGGGGCTACACCGGCACCCCTGTGGAGCGAGCCCTGCCCGTCCACAGCGACCTGCGGAACCGGAAGAACCTGCCCACGGTGGCCCTGACCCTGGTGATCGACCGCTCGGGAAGCATGGCGGGGCTGAAGCTGCAGATGGCCGTCGAGGCGGCCCGCCGGGTGGCCCAGCTGCTGACGCCGGCCGACCGCCTGGCGGTGGTCCTCTTCGACAGCCAGGCCTACGTCACCCGGCCCCTGGAGCCGGTCCGCAACCCTGGCGAGGTCGACCGCGCCTTCCCCGCCGCGGCACAGGGCGGGACCAGCCTGGGCAGCGGCCTGGCAGCGGCCCTCCCCTTGATGGAGGGCGTCAAGGCCGACGTGCGCCACGTCATCGCCCTGACCGACGGCGTCTCGGAGCCCTTCGACGTGACCGGCCTGGCCCGCGCCTTCCGCCGCCAGGGCGTCACCCTTTCGGCCGTGGCCATCGGCCCGGACGCGGACCGGAACACCCTGGCCCAGCTGGCGCGGGAAGGGGGCGGGGCGCTGTACGAGGCTGCCGATCCCGGCCAGTTGCCCACCCTGCTGGCCCGCGACACCGCCCTGGCCGCCCGCCGTTTCATCCGCGACGAACCCTTCCGCCCGGTGGTCACCGCGGCGCCGGCACCGGGCGGCCCCGGCGCCATCCTGCAGGGAGTGGTGCCCTCGCCGGTTGCGGCTCCAGGGGATCCGGGGTCGCAAGGCGGTCCGGGGGCGGGGGCGCCGGGAGGTCCGGGGGCGGCTGCAGGTCCTGGGGCATCCGGGGTAGCCGGCGGCGGGCCGCAGGCGCCGCCCGGGGAGGGAGCCTTGCTACCGCCCCTGGGGGGCTATGTGCTCACCGCACCCCGGGACCGGGCCGAGGTGCTCCTGGCCGGCGAGGACGGCGATCCCGTGCTGGCCGCCTGGTTCTACGGTCTCGGCCGGGCGGTGGCCTGGACGGCACCCACGGCAGGACCCGGCATCGCCGCCTGGACCGGCGGCGCCGCACCGGAGGGAACGGGCCCCTTCGCCCGCCTGTGGGCCAACATCGCCGACTGGCTGCTGGAGGGAGCGGCGGGCGGCAACATCCCCTGGCAGGTTGGGGCCCGGGCCACGCCGGCCGGCACGGTGACGGTCACGGTGGAGGGCTCGCCGCCCTTGAGCGGCAAGGTCCGCCTCGGGGACGCGGAGGCGCTGCTGATCCCCGTCGCGGCGGGCCGCTCGGAGGCCGTGCTTCCTGCGCCGGAGCCCGGTGTCCACCCGGTGGTGGTGGAACCGGCGGGGGGAGGAACCGGCACCCTGCGCACCGTCGTGGCGGTACCCTACCCGGCGGAGTTCCTCCAGACCGGAAGCGACCCCGTCTTGATGGAGACCCTGGCCGCCCTCACCGGGGGCCGGGCGGTGCGGCTGGAGGCATGGGATCCCCGCAGCGCGCTGGACCCCCAGGGCGTCCCGGCGCCGCCGGGCCGCTGGTTCTTGTGGCCGTACCTGCTCCTGGCCGCCGCCGCGCTGCTACCGGCTGACGTGGCCGCCCGGCGCCTGGGCTGGACCTGGGGAAGCTTCAGGAGACTCCCGGCCGCCCTGGCGACCCTGCTGTGGCCGGACCGGAGGGCCCAGCGGGTCCAGCGAGCCCAGCGGCCGGGCCAGCTGGCCCAGGAGGAGGTCCGGTCAGCCCAGCGGGCGGCCGAGCGGGTGCAGCAAGAGGCCCCACCGGCCCAGCGCATGGCGCGTGACCCGCGCCAGCTTGGGGCAGGCCCGCCGGGCGCGGCCAGCAGCCAGGCAGGTCACCCCGCCGCCGGCACGGCAGGCGAGCCGCCGGGAGACTCGGCCTTCGAACCCATCGCCCTTTCCACCCCTGCCCCGGACGAACCGGCCCCGCCGGCCCGGCCGGTCGCCGCACCCACCCCATCGGGCCCCGCAGCCCAGCCAGGCTGGCAGGGTGAAGGGGTCCTGGAAAGGCCTGGCGCCGCGGGAGCTTCAGGTGCTCAGGGTGCCCAGCCCGATCAACAATCGCCTGCCCCCGCCCCGGTGCAGGATGCCGGCCTGGCCCGCCTTCAGGCCGCCCGCCAGCGCTCCCGGGCCCGCCTGGCCGAGCGGGTGCGCCGGCACGTGGATCCCTCTGCCGGGCCTTGACGCCGCCGCACGAAAGGGCGGGCTGGCAAGGGCGACGGTGCACGGGGAAATCGGAGCGGACCCCCAAGTTCGGCCAGGTTGTTGGAGGGAAGGCGCACCGGTCGGAGCGGACGGGCAAGCGCCCGGCAAGCGCCCGAGGAGAAACAAACCAGGTTGCCCGAACCGTCCATCGTCCCCGAACCGTTGTCGTTATAGTTGACGATGGGGACTCGCCCGGCCGATCCCCTCTTGACCGGTTCTCGCCAGTGGGCTAGAATCACGAACATCCGTTTGCATGTGGGTTTGTTTGCATGTGGAAGGGTGGGTTCCCGTCCCCCATGCCCGTTCCGGCTCGCCGTTCCCAAGCCCGTAGACCAGCTGGGTCCTGGATCTCCGGCACCCCCCTTCCCTTCCTGTTGGCCGCAGCGGTGGAGGGGATGGGGGGCGTGGCGGTCTACGCCTACGCGCCGGTGTTCATGCGCCAGGCCCTGGGGGAACCGCGCCTCTCGGTACCGGCCGCGGGTCTCGCCCTGGCCTCTCTGGCGACCTTCTTGATGGCCGGGCGCTGGGGGCGCTGGGGGGACCTGACGGGCCGGCCCGCACGGCTGGTCGCCCTGGGACTGGCGGGCGCCGCCCTGGCCCTGTCTCTGCTGCCCTTGGTGCCGTCGTCGGCGGGGTTCATTACGCTCCTGGTCACCACCACCGCCTTTCTGGCCGCCGTGATGCCCCTGTCCGTCGCCTGGCTGACCCTGCGCCATCCCGACCGGCCCGGCGAGGCCGCAGCGGCTCTCTACCGGGCCCGGTCCGTGGGCTGGGCAGCCGGCAGCTTCGGCAGCGGCTGGCTGGTCGACCGGGCCGGCATGGCAGGCATCGAGCTGTCCTTCTGGCTGGCCGCCGGGATGGCCCTGGCGGCCGCGGCCGTGGTCAGCGGGCTGGCCTCCCGGGCCCCGGCGGTGGCGCCGGTCACCGGCGGCAGCGGCCCGGCGTCGCCCCCGGCCTTGGCCTGGGGCGAGGCCGGGCCGGAAGGGCCGGGATCGTCCCCGGTTGACCTGCGCCGGCCTTCCCGGCCGCTGAGGGGCGCCGGCACCGTCACGCCCTCCCCGCTGCCGGCTCCGCTCCCCTCGCCGGCGGCCCCGGCGCGGCCGGTGTGGCGCTACCCCGCGGTGGTGGCCATCGCCGTGGCGGTGCTCTTCACCGCCGCGGGCAACGAGGCGTTCTTTGCCGTCTTCGGGCCGTATCTCACCGAATACCTGCACGGAAGCAGCGGCCAGGTGGGATGGGCCCTGGGGATCGCCAGCACCCTGGGCATCCTGATCATGGCGCCGGTGGGGCGGCTGGCCGACCGCTGGGGACCACAGCGGGTCTTCACCCTGGGCATTCTCGGGTATGTGGTGATGTACGGCCTGATCGCCGCCTTCCGCACCCCGCTGGCCACGGTGGCGGCTTTTGCCCTGCCGCTTTACCCTTTGACCGCGACCGGCGCCACCGGCATCATCAGCCGGACCATCCCCCCGGAGCGGCGGGGCGAGGGTGTGGGGGTCTACGAGGGCAGCGCGGCCCTGGCCGCCTCGGTGGGAGGGGCCCTGGGCGGGCTGGTGGCCGACGCCGCAGGGCTCGGGAGCGTGCCGCTGGTGTCCCTGGCCCTGGCGCTGGCCGGCACTGCGGTGGCCTGGCGCTGGGTCGCCGGTGGAACGGGCGGGCGCTGAGCCCGCGGTACGGGCGCTGAGTCCACGGCGCTGGCGCTGAGCCCGTAGCGCGGGCGGCACCGGTATCGCCCGCCACCCCGGCATTCTTAGCGGGCCAGAATGCTGCGCAGTTCCCCCGCCCGTTCCTGGGGCAGCGCGGAACGCAGGCGCTCGCCGTCCCAGAACCCGCACCCTACGGCGTAGCCCCGGTAACGCAGGACGACCCAACCCCGCCTCTCCAGCGGCGCCCCGGGCGGCGGCGTCACCTGCCGGCCTTCCAGCAGCGCCCGCAAGGCCTCCTTCTCCAGGTCGACCACATTCCGCGTGGCCGCTGAACCCCACTGCACCAGGCCAAAGCTGGTGGGCTTCCAGGTGGCTCCGTGGGCCCGGACCAGCCGGAGCCCCACCGACCACCGCTCCTCCCAGCCCGGAATGCGGGGCAGCGACGCCAGCCAGATCCCCTGCCCCTCGCTGGAATAGGCGTAAAGGCCGGCCAGCACCGCCTCGTCCAGACCGAACTCCTGCCGGAACCAGGCCACCACCTGCTCCCGCAGGCCGGCGTCGGCAGCCTGCCACCCCACCCCGTCCGGGCCGCCACCGGGGCCGGCCCCGCCTGGCGGGACGGCCCCGGGGCCGCCGGGTTCTTCCCACGGGACGGGACCTTCCTTCCGCAGCCGGGCCACGAACATGCCGCCCGAGTCCAGGTGGTGCGGGTAGAGCCGCCGGCAGAGCTCCACTTCCGGCCGGAAACGCCGCCCCTCCCAGGCGGTCACCCCGGCCGTTCCGGGCAGGCCCGGCGGCAGGGGCTCCAGCCGCACGGCCCCCTCCGCCTCCCGCAGGATCCGGTCGACCACGGCCTCGTTCTCCTCCGGCGCGAAGGTGCAGGTGGAATACACCACCACGCCGCCCGGCCGGGCCAGCGCCAGGCCCCGCCGGAGCAGGGCCTCCTGGACGGCCGGCAGCCGCCGTCGCTGGTGCCGGCCGGCCCCCTCCCGGGCCCGGGCGCTGCGCCGGGCGTTGCCTTCCGCCGAGCAGGGCGCGTCGACCAGCACCCGGTCGAAGGCCACCCCGCCGGGGAACTGGCGGCCGTCGGCCCGGGTCACCACGGCCATGGTGATCCCCAGGCGCTGGAGGTTGTGGGCCAGCGCCGCCAGGCGGCGCGGGTCGGGGTCGTTGGCCACCACCATGCCCCGGCCGCCCATGCGCTCGGCCATCTGGGTCGACTTGCCGCCCGGGGCGGCGCTGAGATCCAGCACCACCTCCCCCGGCCGGGGGTCCAGGGCCAGGACGGGCACGGCCGCCGCCGCCTCCTGGAGGTAGAACCAGCCCAGCCAGTGCTCCAGGGTCAGGGCGGGCGGGAACGGTTCCTCCACCACCCGCCAGAGGTCCGGATACCAGTCGTAGGGCTCGAGGCGGAAGCCGCGTTCTTCCAGACGGGTGCGCAGGGCGCCGGGATCCGCCTTGAGGCGGTTCACCCTGAGGGTGGCCGGCTGGGGCCGGGCCAGGGCGGCCTGGAAGGCTTCCCAGTCGTCGATGATGGTGCGGTAGCGTTCGAACACGGCCGTCGCCACGGGCGCGCCCTCCTCCTTCCAGACCCTTCGCCTGCAACCTCTTCAACGGACCGAATGACAACATTACAACGGACCCGGCGGCAACAGGACCCGGCGGCAACAGGACCCCAGGCAACCGGGCCCCAAGGGTGACGATACCCCAAAGCGGAGGGGCTGCGGTGCACCGCGGGTGGCCGAACCGGCCCGGCTTGCTTCATGCCGCAACCGGCCCCCGGCCTGCCGCCAGGATGCGTGCCCGTTCGCCGTTGCCGCCGGCGCCCAAATATGCTGAAATGGAACCTGCAACACGGCCAGCCCGGCGCAGGTTATCTTGCCTGCCCGCCCGTACCCGTCCGCACCTGACCTCGGGCCGCGGGCGGGGCTGGCTTGTGGCCACACCACGGGGTCGTGGTACAAGGCTTTCGAGGGGCTGCACCGGCCAGCAGGGGCCGGGCGGCGCGCCGGCAACGCCGGCCGCCATTCCCAGGGGTACCTGCAGGGCCGCGACGCCCGGCCGCACTGGGGGTAAGAGCCCGCCATGGACGCACGTTTCCGGGACGATTACGAACCCGCACCCCACGCCAGCCGCAAGGTGGCGCCGGTGGTGCACCGCAACCTGCCCGCCGCCCAGCTGGTCGAACTGGCCCTGGCGCGCGGGGAGGGCCAGCTGAGCGACACGGGCGCACTGGTGGTCACCACCGGCAAGTACACCGGCCGCTCACCCAGGGACAAGTTCATCGTGGACGAACCGTCGGTGCACCCGCACATCGGGTGGGGTCCGGTGAACCAGCCCTTCCCGCGGGACCGGTTCGACCGGCTCTACGAGCGGGTCCAGCAGTACCTGCGCCAGCGCAATCACTTCATCTTCGACGGATTTGCCGGGGCCGACCCCGCCTACCGGCTGCGGGTCCGGGTGGTGACGGAGTACGCCTGGCACAGCCTGTTCGCCCGGCAGCTGTTCCTCCGCCCCGAGCCGGAGGAGCTGCGCGGGTTCGAGCCCGACTTCACCGTGCTCTACGCCCCGACCTTCCACGCCGACCCGCGCACCGACGGGACGCGCTCGGAGACCTTCATCCTGGTCAGCTTCGAGCGCCGCACGGTGCTGATCGGGGGTACGGAGTACGCGGGCGAGATCAAGAAGTCGATCTTCAGCGTGCTCAACTACCTCTTGCCCGAGCGGGGCGTGCTGCCCATGCACTGCTCCGCCAACGTGGGTCCCGACGGCGACGTGGCCCTGTTCTTCGGCCTGTCGGGGACGGGCAAGACCACGCTGTCGGCCGACCCGGAGCGGCGCCTGATCGGCGACGACGAGCACGGCTGGTCGGAGCGGGGGATCTTCAACTTCGAGGGCGGCTGCTACGCCAAGTGCATCAACCTCTCCCGCGAGTACGAGCCCCAGATCTGGAACGCCATCCGCTTCGGCGCGGTGCTGGAGAACGTGATCCTGGACCCGCAGACGCGGCAGCCCCTCTACGACCGGGCGGATCTGACCGAGAATACGCGGGCCGCCTATCCGGTCGAGTTCATCGACGGCGCGGTGATCCCGGGTGTGGCGGGCCACGCGCGGACCGTGTTCTTCCTCAGTGCCGACGCCTTCGGCGTGCTGCCGCCCATCGCCCGGCTGACGCCGGAGCAGGCCATGTACTATTTCCTGTCCGGTTACACCAGCAAGCTGGCGGGCACCGAGCGGGGCGTGACCTCGCCCGAGGCGACCTTCTCGACCTGCTTCGGCGAGCCGTTCCTGCCGCGGCGGCCGGTGGAGTACGCCCGCATGCTGGGCGAGAGGCTGCGGCAGCACGGGACGCGGGTGTACCTGGTCAACACGGGCTGGACCGGCGGGCCCTACGGCGTCGGCAGCCGGATGAAGCTGCCCTACACGCGGGCGATGATCCGCGCCGCCCTGCGGGGCGAGCTGGACGGCGTGGAGCACCGGGTCGACCCGGTCTTCGGGCTCGCCGTGCCGGTGGCCTGCCCGGGCGTGCCGTCCGAGGTGCTGGATCCGCGGGGGACCTGGGCCGACCCCGAGGCCTACGACCGCCAGGCCCGGGAACTGGCTGCCCGCTTCGTGGAGAACTTCCGTCGCTTCGAGGGCGTCTCGGAGGAGATCAAGGCCGCGGGGCCGCGGGTGGGGTAGTCGCACACCCCCGTCGGGAAGGTAGGCCCCAGACGTGAAGGCCGAAGCAATGTGACGACCAAGATCGACTGGTAGCGAGCGGCAGGGGGCCCGGCCGGTCGACCGGCTGGGCCCCCTGCCGCTCTGCAATGCGCAGGTTCTTCCGGGCACCCCGACGGGCCTCGGGAGCGGGCGCAGGCGCCCCGGGGGAGCGAACGACCTCACGGCAACGGCCGGCCCACACCGCCCACGTCCACCGGTTCACCGATTCCCGTTTTTCCTTCGTACACCAACCTCCAGGGCTACAGCCGCGCCTCCGACGCCAAGGAAGTAGAGCACCTTCATAGCGGCGACCAGGGTATCGTCGGACAACCGCTCGATCGGCGGCACCTCCAACACTTCATTCCAGACGGCAATCGCACCTAGGCTGGCTAAACACACCGCGGCCACCGTCAGCCAGCCGGATCTTCGGCCGAACGTCAACAACGCCAACACGACGCCGACGGCAACTAGGTAGAGAAGTTCCACCCTATGCGTGTACAGCCATTCCAGCGGCGGCACGGCAAATCAGCTCCTTACGTATCCCGGCGACCTTGGGGGACCCTCAACCTCATTGAATGGTCACATTACGTTTGGGATTGTAGTGGATCTCGAACCTCGGCTCATCGGGGGTGATTCGTCGCCGCACCACGGTGTGAAACGGAGGCGTGGGGACCCACACATCGAAAGTGTAGACGGCCTCATCCCGAGCGTATCCAGGTGTCCGACCCAGCGGGAGAACAAACATCACCTGTCCGTTGGCGTCGGTGACCTTCTCGAGGCCCAGTTCCCGGACCGCAACCACGGCGTCGGCTAGAGGTGGAAGCTCACCCTTCGTCATGTCCACGATATCGCTATCGGGGAGGCGGCGGACCACCATGGTGATGGTCGTTGACGGTTCGCTTGCGCAGCCGGTGAACAGGAGAAATGCAACCATGACGAGAGAGATATGGCACCATTTTCGCCAGCCGACGACCATGATTTATGCCCCCCCCGCAACTCCAGGCTGGCTCTACCAATGGCATGCCCCCCATCCAAGGGGGCATGGGGCCTGTTGCAGATTAACAGCCGACGGCCCCGCCCCGATGCCCACTCATCCCGAACTCTCAATGCGCTTTTGAATCCACGCACCAATGGCTTCCCGACGCTGGGCCGCCGTCCGATACACCACCAATCCTTGGCGTTCTGCGACCGCCGCAATGACCGCAACCTGCACGACGCCGGTTTCGGTAACCTTCCATACGATACGAATCCTCTTACGGTCCACGTACACACTCCGAAAACCTTCCAGATTGAGGCCAGCAAGATGCCCCAGCGGCTTCCCCACCCGATCCGGTGCCCGCGCGATCTTCACAATGGCCCGGAGGACGAGGACTCGCTGCGACCGGTCTAAGCGGCCCAAGTCGGTCCTGGCGTCGGGGAAAAACCACACGTTGGGTGGTAGGACTTCACTCATCGTCCATGTCCACGTCCCCCGCCAGCTCGTCCGGGGTGATCCCGAACTCCTTCATCACGTCCGCCAACGGGATCATCTGCTCCCCGGAGACTGCCGCGTGGAGCACCCGTGCCAGAACTTCCAGCTCCAACTCGAGTTCGGCGGCCTTTTCGGCCTTCTGCCACAACACCTCGAACTGGTCATAGGGCAGGATCGTGGTCCGGGGATCGGATCCGGAAAATACGAGGACATAGGGAAACTCGCGAAGCTTGGGTTCCACGCGCGAACGCCAGTGGCGCGCCACTTCGGTGGCCGAAACGATCTGGTCCCGTGTAAACGGCGGCTTGGAAGCCATGGCGGCCGTACCCCCTGCCATGTTCGACCTCCTTTCATCGTATGCGCTTATTCATCATTTTATGCGTATTTATTTTCGCGCTTTGACTCGACTCGCGCAATGCCTCCGCTTGCCGACGGGCCAGCCGCGGCCTCGCGACGGCCACTGCACGGCCCAAGGCTCGGCCGGCTTACGGCGGTCGGGAGCAAGATGACGGACCTGGCAGCCAGGCCTGCAGCCAAGGAGGCGTCACTACGGTCCGGGCCGTCGGAGCCGCCGGCGCTCCCCCTTCGACGATCTCCACCCCGGCAGGAACCACCCGTGCTTCCCCAGCACGGTCATGGTGACGTTGACCAGGAAGTGCGCCCACACCGCGGTCCAGATGCTGCCAGTGAACCAATATCCCCAACCCAGGAGGAGCCCGATCCCCCACGCCCCCGCCAGCAGCACGGGCCGCGTCACATACCGCACGTGGGCCACGGCGAAGACGGCCGCTGCCACCGCTAGGCCTACGGCCACGGAGGGGATCCAGCGAAGGAGCAGGGATTGGATCGTTGCCCGGAAGAAGAGCTCCTCGCCGAGGGCCGTCAAGGCCATCAGCAGGACGATGTGGGCGTAGCTGAGCCGGGTGAAGAAGGCGTTGGTACCGTCGTCGGCCCACAACCGTTCGGGGAGGAACACGGCGATGCCGATTTGCATCGCCACGGCGAGGAGGCCCAGGATCGTTCCCAGGCCCCACACCTGCCGCGCATCCCCCAGCGCGAGCAGTTCGGACCACGAGGGCGTCTTGGCATCGCCGAGCAGGAGGATGAGGAAACCAAACACCCCGACGTACACGGCGCTCAGGTAGAGCATCCACAGGGAGGGCGTCCCGTTCCGCTGTTCCACGCTGGTTTGCTCCTTCTCGTCTTCGCAGCGGCAGACAGCGCATGGGGAGCGGTAGAGATCCCCCAGAACGTGGTGGAAGGTCGAATCAAGTTCACCACGGTTGCGACACCCGTCACCAGAGATCGTGGCACCCGTCAGCCGCAGCACAGGGCGCCCCAGGCGCCCACGGGAACGGAGACCTTCAAGCCGCCTCCGGCCCGCTCCCCGGATTCGCCTCCCGGCCCCCCCCCCCGCCGCTCCACCTCGCGCAGGATCGCGCTAAAGTCGAGATGCCCCAGCCCCCCGGCCGTGGCGGCGGCGTAGGTCTGGGCCACCTGGGCGGTGGCGGGCAGCGGCACCCGTGCCTCGTGAGCGGCCGCCAAGGCCAGGCCGAGGTCCTTGTGCATCAGGGCCAGCTGGAACTGGGGCGGGAAGTCCCCGTTGCGCCACGAGGGCAGCTTCATCTTGAGCAGGGGCGCCGCGGCCGGCCCGGATTCGAGCAAGTCGAGGAACGCCTGCCGGTCGACCCCCAGGCGCTCGGCCAGGACCAGGCCCTCGGCCGCCACCTGCAGCAGCCCCGCCAGCACGAGGTTGACCGCATCTTGGCCACCTGGCCCTGACCGGCCTCGCCGAAGTAGATGGTCTTGCGGCCCAGGACGGTAAAGAGCGGCTCGAGGTCGCGCACCACGGCCGGGTCGCCGCCGGCCAGGATCACCAGCTGCGCCTCTTCTGCCGCCCCCAGGCTGCCACTGACCGGCGCGTCCACGAACGCGACGCCCCGTTCCCGGGCTTCGGCCGCGAACTGGCGGGCGGCCTGCGGCCCGATGGTGCTCATGTCGACCCAGACGAACCGGCGCCCGGCCGAGTTCCTCCGCCCGGGCCGGTGTCCGGTTCCACACGTCCACCTCAAAACCCGCTTTGATCGAGTTGCGCGCCATGCGACTCCCCATGGCGCCAAGGCCGATCCACCCCACGCGGTGCAAAGGCATAGGCCCTGATCCCTATTTCGCCAATTTCGCACGGCGCCGTGCCGGTTCGACCGGGCGCGGGCCGCCGCCGGAGGATTTCGCGTAGGGTGACGGCAAGACCTACCGGCACTCCACCCCGTTATTGAAGAATTTCCCTCGTCCTTCCTTCCCTGGCGGGCCACTCCACCGGCCGGTGGGCCTTCGCCGGTGGTAACATCGTACTGATACGGGAGGTTCGGAGCCGTGGTCCGTAAGCTGCGGGTGACCGGCGAGTTCGTCCGCGTCGACGAGCGGCTCTACCGCCTTCCGGGCGTCTTCGCCCGGTTCGACGGCCTGGTGGCCGCATTCCTCCACGGCAGTTACGGCACCCCGCACCAGACGCCTCTGAGCGACGTGGACCTGGCCGTGGTCTACCGGGCGGAGCGGCTTCCGGACCTCCGGGAACTCGCGAACCTCCAGGGCGCCGTGGAAGACGCTTTGGGCCTCGAAGACGTGTCCGTCACCGTCCTCAATCGGACGCCGCTGCCCTTTCAGTTCCGCGGCCTCACCAACGGCGGGCTGCTCTACGTCGCGGATCCCGTGGCCCTGGCAGACTTCCGGGAACGCGTCTGCAAGCTTTACGGCGACTTCGACCCCGACTACCGGCGCCTGGCGTTGGACTACGACCGGGCGCTGAAGGAGGCCTACGCGCCGATGTACGGGGTGCCGCCCTCCCATTCTTCTGGCGGGTCCCAGGATCCGGGCAGGGCCAAGGGAGAAGGTCCGGATCCCGGCGGCCCCACACCCACGGACGAACCCGGCTGGCCGATGGCAGGACCGCGTCGGGATGGCCCCGAGCGGGTGCCGGAGGATCGGCCGGCCATAAACGGCGGGTCCCCGGCCGCACCGATGGGCGTCATCGACCGGGAGAAGGTACGGGACAAGCTCGAGTTCATTCGGAGGAACCTGGTGCACCTCGAGGCCCTCGCCCGGCGCGGACCCGCTGCCTTGCGCGACGACAAGATCGCCGAGGGCGCGGCCGTCCACATGCTACAGACCTCCATCGAGGCGATGATCGACGTGGCCAACCACGTGGTGGCCCGCCTGGGGCTTGGCGTTCCCAAGTCGTACCGCGAAGCCTTCGACCCGCCGGTGGAGGCCGGGCGCCTCCCCGCGGAGCACCGGTCCACCTTCCACCGGATGGTCCGCTTCCGCAATCGCGCGGTGCACCTGTACGACACGATCTCGCCCGAAGAGGTTCATGCGATCCTGGCCTGTCCCATGGGGGACTTCGACCTGTGTATCGGAGCCGTGGTCCGACGGTTCTTCTAATCCGGTTTCGCCGGTGCCGTCACCCGGGAACAGGACCGCCTGTAGCGAGCGGCTCCAATCGACCGGCTCAAGAAAGGGATCGGTAGGCCGGCGGGCGGCGTCCCGAGGCGGGTTCGCAATTCGATGGGGAAGCGGTCGATGGGCGTGAAGCCATGCAAGCCGAGGCAGGTCACCGCCAGGAGCCCCCCTCCGGCGCCGGTTCTTCCGCATCCCCCCGGACCGGCACCGCCTTCCCCTTTACCGGTTCTACGTCTACGGGCTCTTGGAAGCGGTGCAGTTCGACCAGCTCGTGTAGATGCTCTACCTCCTGGGCCGTGGGTTCACCCTGACGCAGGTATCCCTGGTGTACGTGGTCTAACTAGAAAGACCTCCGGACCGGGCGCTGCGGCAAGGCGGAGGCAGGGGCAGGAGGGACAGGCTGTTGCGGAGAGCGCGGGAGAACTGGTTCGACCGGAAGTGGAAGAACCGCCGGGCGCTGAGAGCGAGGGAGAGGCGCTCAGCGAAGTACCGAGCGCGCCTGGAACGAGAGGAGGGGGGTACGCCGGAGCCAGGTGGAGATGATGCGCCGTTGGCGGTTTCAGATGATGCGTCGATAGGCGTTGTTTGCGAGGTGCGCAGCGACATCCGTGTTGTGATGGCGGGTGAGCGGTGCTACGCGAACCTGACCCGCGTGCCGCTCGTGGTCGGCGACCGGGTTCGGTTTGTTGTCGAGGGGAACCATGCCGTCATACTCGAGGTGCTGCCCCGCAAGAGCAAACTGGTCCGGATGCGGGGGGATGCCACACGCCGCTCGGCCTTCAGCAAAGAGGAACACGTCCTGGCCGCGAACGTGGACGTGGCCGTGATCGTCGCCTCAGCTGCCGCGCCGCCCTTTCATCCGCGGCTGATCGACCGGTACCTCATCATGTGCCAGTATGGTGGCATCCGCCCCCTCATCTGCGTTAACAAGATCGATCTGGTGACTACCCGTCCGGATTTGAGCCTGTACACCGACATGGACATCCCCGTGGTCTACGTATCGGCGCTCACCGGGGCCGGCATGGAGAGGCTGAAGCAACACCTGCGCGGCAGGTGTTCGGTGCTCACGGGAAAGAGCGGCGTCGGCAAGTCCAGCATCTTCAATGCCTTGCTTCGTGAAAGCATCCAACGCGTGGGCGAGCTGACCCGCACGGGCCGGGGCAGGCACACGACTACCAGTTCATTGATGTACCGGTTGGATCACGACACCTTCATCATCGATACGCCGGGGATTCGCTCGCTGGGGCTGTGGGACATCGACCCGGATTCATTGCGGTTATATTTCCCCGACTTCTTGCCTTTCGCCACGGCGTGCAGGTACCGGGACTGCAGTCACACCCATGAGCCGGATTGTGCGGTTAAGGAGGCCGTCAGCCGTGGCGAGGTGGCCCCGGGACGTTACGAGAGTTACCGTCGCCTGATGAACGAGCTGGTAGGGAAGTGACTGGCGGTGAGGCAGCTTCCACCCCAGGCAACTCAGGCAAGCCGGATCCGTTACCGTTTGGCTCGTGACCTTGCGGCGCAATGCCCGGCGGAGCTGGCGCAGGAGATCGCCGCCACGGGCTCGACGTCCCGCGGCGTCGCCGGCGCGCGCTCAGATCTCGAGATCAACTTTTGGACCGACACGATTCCGGATGCGTTCCACGAGCGGCCTGCGTGGCTTGCCGGGCAGTTGACTTAGCTCCGCCGTCTTGATGGGGTTTCCGATGTCTACGTCGACGATACTCCAATCGCTGACGGGTCGGTGTCGGTCACGTTCGGGTTTCACGGTGTGTGGGTTGCGGCTGCGTGGCAAGGCATCCAGACCCAGAGTCAACTCGTGGCGGAGACGTTGCGCGGGGATGTCTTGGACCATGAGCGCTTGGTCGTCGCAGATGCCGTCTTTCATGCGCTTCCCTTGTGCACTGCCGGTGCGCTTGCGCGGTGGCAGCAGTCCCTCTCCGTTTACCCGAATGGGCTGCAGTCGCGGCTGATCCGTACAGCCGTCGAGGGCTGGGTGTATCCCCTCCACATAATCAGGCGCAGCCTGGACGAGATCCAGCAGCTGCGCGAATGTATCGCCATGGTTGCTGCGGAAGCCCGGGCCGACGGGGAGCGGAAACCCCTGTTCCTGCGGTTCTTCTGAATTCAGCCGCTCGGCTCGAGGGCGAAGGTCACCTCGACCTCGGCGCCGATCTCCCGCTGGCCGGGGCTGATGGGAGCGGCAGGTTCCTCTGCGGGTCCTGCCGAGTACACCACGAAAGAATCGCGGTAGTCATAGCGGGACGCGCGGCCACTCAGGCGCAAGTTCATCCGGAGTGGTGGACCGACCCGGACTCCCGCCGCCCGGGCGGCCGCCTCAGCCCGCTCCCGCGCGTGCCGGACGGCATGTTCAACGGCCTGCAGCTCCAGTTCCCGCACGTCGGAAATCTCAAACCCCCACAAGGTCGCCTCGCTGGCCCCCGCAGCCAGAGCCCGCCCGACCAGCTTGCCCGCCAGCTCGAAGTCCCGCACTCGGGCTTCCAGGACGTACCGGACCTCGTGTTCGATCAGGTGCCGGCGACCTTGGCGATCGGTGTGGTGACGGGTGTTGGTTTCGATGTCCACGGTCCGCAGGGCGTCGTCGGCGAGTCCCTCTTCCCGCAGGGCGGCGATGACCTGCTGCGCGGCATCGACCGCCGCCCGGTAGGCAGCCATGTGGTTCGTGGGATGCGTCCTGTAGACGTAGAACCGCAACACCGCCACGTCGGGCGTGACCGAGACCGTTCCGTATCCGGTGGCGAAGAGGGTGGGTTGGCGGGGTTCGGCATCCGGCGACACGACGGCTCCTCCTTGCACCCTGTGGTATGAACTGCCACGGAGAACCGGTTCGCCACGGGAACAGGACCGCCTGCAGCGACCGGATCTACCGGAAGTGATCGGCAGGCCGGCGGGCGGCGTCCAGAGATGGGCAGGCCCGGAAACCTGCACGCCTGCAATCGCCGCCGGAGCCAACCCTCGGAGCCAACCCTCCACGTTATCGAGGAGGCTTGCCATGTCCGTTCCTTGGAAGCAATCACTTCGTGGCACCCAGTACCGGGCGATGGCGCGGCAGGTTCCCGCAGGTCTGCGGCCAATTCCAATGTTGTTTGACGTTCGGCGTTGTTCGTATTCGGGTGGTGCGTAGATTCGCATTCGGCCGGTTCGTGATTCGAAGGGGAAGCGGTCGATGGACGTGGAGCCCTACCATCCGGGGCAGGTCACTGCCAAGGGCCCCCACCGGCGCCGGTTCTTCCGCATCCGCCCGGACCGGCACCGGCTCCCCCTTTACCGATTCTACGTCTACGGGCTCTTGGAAGCCGTGCAGTTCGACCAGTTCGTGTGGATGCTCTACCTGCTGGGCCACGGGTTCTCCCTGGCGCAGGTATCCCTGGTGTACGTGGTCTACCAGGCGACCATTTTCACCACCGAGGTGCCGTCGGGGTACCTGGCCGACCGCCTGGGACGCCGCACCTTCCTGGTGGCCGGGATGGCCTGCAAGGCGACAGCCGCCCTGCTCTTGCTCTATCCGGTGAACCTGGGGGTCGTGCTGGCGTCGGCAGCCCTGACGGGCCTGGCGCGGACCCTTCCTTCCGGGACGAACCTGGCCTATTTCCGGGAGGTGGCCGAGAAGGTGGCTGGGGCGGCGGCCGAGGCGGCTCAAAACCGGGACCCGGCCGAGTCGCCATCCCCGCCCGGAAGAACCGGCCCTGACGGCCATCCGCGCGAGGTTGCCGCCTTCGACCGGCTGCTGGCCACCTACGTCACCCTGACTGCCACGGGCACGCTGCTGGCCGGATGGGTCGGCGGCCTGGTCGCCGGTCGGTCCTTCCAATGGCTCTACGCCCTGGAAGCGGCGGTGGCGGCGACGGGGATGATCGTGGCGGCAGGACTCCCCCGCACGGGTGGGGGTTCCGGTCCCGTTCTCCACGGGGCGGGCGGGGCCGGGGTGAGGCGCGGCGACTTGCTGGCATCGCTCGCATCGCGATGGTCCCTGGCCCGGTCCACATGGACCGTCGCGAGCCGGCATTGGCAAACCTTGGCCCTGGTTGTCGTGGTCGCCCTGACCTGGGCGGGATCGGCCGCGGCCACCGAATATACCCAGCCCTTGCTCCTGGCCCTCGGCGCCAGTCCGGGTGCCGTCTCGACCCTTCTGGCCGGTGCCTCGCTGGTCACCATGGCCGGGGCCCGGCTGGCCGGGGCGTGGCGCGGGCCGCGGCGGGCCGTGTTCGTCCTGATTCCGTGGCTTTTGGCAGCCGGGGCCCTGCTGCGGGCCCTGGCTGCGGTGCCGAGCGTCGGTGCGCATCGCGTCGTCACGGGCCCCGCAGAACCGGACGGCGGATTGGCGCTCTTGAACCCAGCTCTGGCGTTGGCCGTGGGGGGCCTCGTGCTGCACCGCCTGGCGGGTGGAGCCAGCCAGGTGACCTTCAACGCGCGGTTACTGGAGGCGGCACCCGCCCACCTTCGGGGCACGGTGCTGTCCGCCGCCAACACGCTCTGGGCGGCGTTGTCGCTGACCTCCTTCCCCGTGTTGGGCTATGCAGGGGAGCGGTGGGGGCTGGGAGTCCTGTTCGGGATCCTGGCGGTGGTCCATGCCGTCACGGCGCTGGCGGCCGTCCGGGTTCGCACCCGATCGGACCGCGGAGTCAGTAGCTAGGCTGCCGGGCAAGGCCTGACCTGTGACGGTGACCGCCACCTTGCCCCCATCACGAGATTGGACGGGAGGAAGTTCGTCACCCAAGCCCCGGCGAAACCGACATCAAACCGATGTCGCACCGACCGTGACCGGTTCAAGCCCGCCCCTCCCGAGGCCGAGCAGTGCTCTCCTCATGGGCAGCCTCACCCATCATTCCGCGCTGTCAGATCCCGAGCCATGATCACGTACGGAGTGGTTCCGCTCGGGAAGCGGAAGTCCTTCAGCAAAGTTGTCCAGTTCATGCGCTCGTACAATCGACGGGCGGGGGTATCCGCATCCAGGGTGGAGAGTACCGCCTTTCGGTGCGGGATGCCGTCGAGAAGGGCGTTGTGCAGCAGTGTCCCGATTCCTTTCCTCTGGTATGCCGGCATGACGGCCAACTCGACAAACTCGAAGCAGCCTTCCAACCAGCGTACGACGCTCTCCTTGTCCAGGGCGCAAGCTACTGTGTCCCACCACCAGCCACCGGGGAGTCCACTGTACCCGTAGGCGAACCCCACTACCTTGTCACCGTCGGGTTCCAAAGCAACATAGCAGTGAAACCCCGGGCGTTCCAGGTGCGAAGCCAGTGAGGTGTTGAACCGCTCGAAGTGCTCCGGTCCTTCACAATAGGGCGGGGCAGAGAATGCCTCCCGATAGACCTTTAGGATGCCATCGCGGTAACGAGTGATCTTCGCCCGTTCAACCCGAACAATCTTCAAAGCGGTCGCCCCTTTCCTCCCCCATTCCGACCGACACGTAGTCGAATAAGTAAGTCAAAGAAAGTAAGTAAGCAGTGAGATGAGTGGAACGGCAGACTGGGGGCGACGTCGCGGGAGTGGGGGTCGCAGTCTCATCCGCGTTTCGTTGGAACCTGCAACTCGCCTTGAAGCAGCTCGAGCGCCTTCTCCGCATGACGGTTGGGCGGGATCCCCCGAAGCACCCCAAGGATCCGCCCGTCGGGCCCGATCACGAAGGTCACCCGGTCCACCAGGGGGACGAACCGGCCGATGACGGGTAGGTCCCGCCGCACCCCGTACGCGGCGGCCAGGCTCCGGTCGGGGTCCGCAAGGAGGCGGAACGGCAGGCGGTGCCGCTGGCGGAAGCCCTGGTGGGTTTGGGGCGGGTCCGGACTGACGCCCAGCACCACGGCCCCCAGGGCTTCCAGGTCGGCATGGCGGTCCCGGAAGTGGCAGGCTTCCGCCGTGCAGCCGGGTGTGTAGTCCTTGGGATAGAAGTACAAGACGACGGGCCTTCCGCGGAAGTCCGAGAGGCGAACCGAGCGGCCTGCATCGTCGACGGCGGTGAAGTCGGGGGCAGGGTCACCGGGACCGAGCATGGGGGCTCATCTCCTGGGATCCATCAGCGCTGAAGGACGCGTACTACGGCGGGGCACACCCTGGCCAGGTCCGATGACGGGCTCAGGCTCCGCCAGCCCGCGACCGCACCCCGTCCGGGCTCAGGACGTCCCGGTCGATCCAGCGGCCCACGAACCGGCGGCCACCGGCTCGCATGGCCAAGGGGCAGGCCTTATTCGACCTCGATTCGCCCCAGCTCGTGGTCCGACGCACCAATGCCCTCCTGGGCCTCATCGCGTCACGACATCGTCAGCACCGCGATGACGGCGTTCACCAGGACAAGGACGACGGCCGCGGCGACAAGCGCCAGGGGCGTCGCCACCACCCACCACAGGACGCCCCGGCCGCCGCGGTTCCCACCGGCCGAAAGCCGGGCGGCCGCGACCAGCCCAAGGACGGCCACCGCGAGCCAAAGGGTCACCCACAAGAGCGGTCCGCCCGGCGCGGCATACGATACAGACATCCATCCCCCACCGCCTTCGTTCGTGATCCGTACAACGCCCCTTGTCTTCTACGGCTCGCTGCTGCTTGCCCGTTTGCCAGTGGTCGGGTGAATCCGATCCCACCCATTTCCGCCGTCGGACCACGGCCCATCATGGCGTAAGGTCTCACCCCAGTGGCTGCGCCGACCTCCTCAGGAGCCCTGTCCCTCCAGCCTTCGCAACAACCCCTCGAGGTTCGCCCATCCGTACCCCCACTCCTCCAGGTCCACCCCGCCGATCGCAATGGTCCGGGTACGGACGCGAGTGCCACCCAGGGTCTCGTAGAAACGCCGGTAAGGGTTTTGGGCCAGCACCCACACCAGCATCGACCGATGACCGCGGGCCAGCAGTTCCCGGACGGCCGCCGCCACCAGCCGCCGGCCTACGCCGCGCCCCTGGTACTCCTCGAGCACGTAGATGGCGCCCAGCTCCCCGCGGAACTCGGGGTCCCCCGACCGCTCCGGGCCCGCGGCGGCGAAGCCCACCACCCGCTCCGCCGTTGCCACCGGGTCGTCTCCCTTCCGCGCCAAGGTCCGGGCCGCTCCCGCCGGGTGCTTCGCCACCGGCCGGCGCTCCACATCCAGCGGGACCCCTACTTGGTGCGCACCCGTCCTGCCCGCCCGGAATTCGTCGCCGGAGGCACCACTACCGGCCTCCCGGCCCGAGCCGCCCCCGTCGGCGGCCCCAGCATCGCCGCCAAGGGTTACCCCATCCACCGCCACCACCACGAAGGACGAACCGGCATCTCCCGCGTCGCGGGCGATGACGTCCTGCCACCACCGGGCCCGGGGTTCCTCCTCCATGGCATCCAGGTACGCGTCGGGGATCACCCCCCGGTAGGTGCTGCGCCACGTGGCCACCTGCACCCGGGCGATGCCGGCCGCATCGGCCGGCATCGCCCGGCGAATCTCGATGCCCATGATGTTGCCTGCCCCCGCGATGTTCCTGCCCCCGTGGTCCGGACCGCACCACGCCGAGGGTCTGTGGTGCAAACACCGTCGGCACTCGGTCCGTTACCGCGTCCCGTACTACCCTCTGCTTTCGCGCTTACGGACCGGGCTACGACCGGATCCGTAGATGACGTCGCACTGGTCGACCCTTATCGGCCTAGATCTGGCCCGTGATCACGGCCGAAACCAGCATCCACGCCAGGATAGCGACCAGCGGTACCGTCGCCAGGGCCGCGGCGGCCCGCACGTCCCCTTTCCTGCGGAGCACCAGCACCGCCACGATGGCCAGCACGATGCCCACCGGTGCCACGTACTGAAAGCGCGGCGTGGCGGCAAAGTAGACAAGGGGTCCGATGGCGAACAGCGCTGCCGCATAGACCCACCCTGCCCGACGGGTAACCAGCGCCGCCAGCCCGCACCCGATGGTCAGCACCCAGCCGGGAATCCCCAGCAGGGCGCCAAGCAGCAGAGTGTCCAACGCCTCCAGCGGCACCGGCCTCACCCCCTCCCGGCTGCCAGCATGCCTCATCCAGATCATACCTCCGCTGTGTCCGGCGGGCAACGCGCACGGCTACCTGCTCCGGCAGGGAGACGACGTTGCCCGCATTCTCCAGTGGGGCAACGAAAGCGGCGCGGGCGGCCGGATTCCGGCCCCGCCGGAATCCGGCCGCCCGCGCTCGAGCGTCCCGGTCGCGCCGCAGCCACCCTGACTTGCAAGGCCGGCGTGCCGGTTGTGCCGCCTTAGCCTTGACTCGTCTCGGCCCTTTTTGTCCCGCCTCGTCCGTTCCTCTTGTCCGCTTCCTTACGACCCGCGCGGATCGTAACCCACCACCGTCCAGATCCCCGACTCGTCCGGGCGGACCAGCCGCTCCAGGTACACCCGCGCCACCGGACCCACCCCGACCTCGACAATGGCCCGCCGGCCGTCGTTGTGCACGACGCGGATGTGCTCATCCACCAGGGCCGCGGGATCGCCCATCTGCTCGCCGAACTGGCCCAGCAGGAAGGCCCCCGCCACCTGCACGGGATCCAGCATCCACGGAAAATGGCCGCCGTCGACCTGTTGCTGGGAGTTGCGCTCGACCTCCATGTCGACGGAGACCTCGACCTGGGGGTCGAAGTTGCCACTGGCGGACCCACTGCCGGACGGCTGCCCGCCGGGATCGGGCAGCCGCAGGTCCGGCGCCAGGGCGCGGGCCAGTTCCACCCGCCGCGGCCCCTCGACGGTGATCTCGAGTGCCTGCTGGCGCCAGCGCAGCCGCTCGCCGAAGACCTCGAGCACGCCGTCCTGGCCGGCGGAGCCGAGGGCGGCGTTCGGCTGGGGCTCGAACGGGCCCTGGGCCGGTTCTTCCACGATCACCGTCTCACCGTAGTCCAGGACCACCCGGTCCCGAGCCGCCAGGATCCGACGGGGCGCCTCGTCCGGCAGCAGCGGCGTGAAGCCGGCGATGGCCGCCGCCTCCGCGGGCGTGTCCACCAGCTGCCCGGGGTTCTCCTCCTCCACGCGGTAGCCCGCCGGCACCTCGAAACGGAACCGGGACGGGTCGACGGGCGCGTTGGCCTCGAACCGGACGAAGGTGGTCTCGGTCTGGAGGCCGTTCTGCATCGCCGTCCGCAGGCGCAGGGGCAGGTGGGCCTCGGCGTCGACCCAGAGGTCGTAGGGCAGCCCGCCCGGCGGTTCGATGCGCAGCCGGATCGCCTCGCGCCCCGCAACCTGCTCGCGGCCCACCACCCGGTGGGGGTAGCGTAGGGCGGCGCGCGCCTCGTCCTCCAGGTCGAAGGGCCGCACGTCGGGCAGCGGGGGCAGCAGCGCCACCACCCGATCGGCGGGACGAACCTGCCACTTGCGCCGGCCGTCGTGCACCGTGACCACGCCCGTGTCGTCGCGCGTCACGTAGCGGTCGCCGTCGACCCAGATCTCGATCCGCCGCACCAGCCACGTCTCCCCGCCGGCGTTGGTCGCGCGCTTCTCAAGGACCCCGTGGTAGCTTTGGAGCTGTGCGATGGCCCGCTCCATGGCATGGACCACGTCGGTCTCCGCCGCTGGTCCGAGCCCCAGCTGCGCCCCGAGCCACCCGCCGAGACCGGCTGTCCCGGGCCAGGGGGCCAGCACCGTCGCCAGCGCGATCCCGGCTACCAGGGCCGCCGCGGCTATCCCCACCCGCCGCCGGTGGCTGCGCGTCCCACCGGCCTCCCGCCGTCGGACACGGGCGTGATCCCGTTGCCGGGCGTCCCAGGCGTGGCCGGCGCTGCCGGCCGCTTCCGGACGTCCTCCTGCGGACGAACCCGGCCACCCGGCGACGACCCGCGGCCTCCACCCCTCCGCCGGCTCCGGCACACCGCGGAGGCTCTTGAGCATGCGGGCCACCGCCAGCAGCTCCGCCTCCTCGGGCTCCGCGGGCGCCGGGGGACGCCGCTCCTCGTTCAGGGCGTCGATCATCCGGTCCAGCCGCTCCTCGCGGAGGGCCCGCAACCGACGCCGGTTCCAGTCGCGCCAGGAGGCCATCGGGCCCTTCCCTCCCATCAGCGGTCCACCTCCCGCAAAAGGTCCCGCAACGCCTTGAGAGCCCGGAACTGCAGACCGCGTACGGCGGCCTCGCTGCGCCGCATCTGGCGGGCGGTCTCGGCCCTCGACAGCCCCACGACGATGCGCCAGTGCAGCACCTCGCGATATGCGGGCGGCAGCCGCCGCAGCCGCTCCTCCAGCCAGAGGCGATCGACCACGGCCGCCGTATCCACGTCCGCGGTCCCGCCGCCGCGGCTTGGGACCCGGCCTTGCAGCAGGGCCTCCTCGAGGGGTACGGCCGCCCCGTCCCGCCGCTGCCGCCGCCAACGGTCGCGGATCAGATTGAGGGCGATGGTGCGGACCAGGGCGTCGGGCGGCGGGAACCCGCTCCGCGTCGCCTCCGCCGGCGTGGCTCCCTGAGCGCCGGAACCGGGCGCGGGGGCACCGAACGCGGTATCGGTATCACCGTGGGCACCGGAGCCGCCGGGGCCCGCGGCCCGGCCGCCCCCGAGCACGCGCAGCACGGTCTCCTGGGTCACGTCCTCGGCCTCCTCGCGGTTCTGGACCCGGGCACAGACGAACCGGTAGAGCCAGGGCCACGTCGCGTCATACCACCGCCGGATCGCGTCCTCGCCGGCGGGGGACGGCGACCCGGCGTTCGCTCCTTCGGCCATCGCGACACCCGCTTTCCCAACCGTGGCTCGGAGAGGCGCCTCCATCGGGGAAGAACGCAGCAGGGCGGGGGACGTCACGCGGCGGGGATGGGGGTCCTTCGCGGAAAGCGGCGTATGCCCAGGGTGCGCGTCGGGTCGCGATCGGGTCGCGCGCCGAGCGGCCGGTCTAGGGCTGGTAGAGACCGTCGCGGACCAGCTCGAGATAGCGTTCCCACTTCGCGACCCATCGGTCCAGATCCGCGTAGCCGAGGTCGGGACGCTGGCGGATGGCGGCGAAGATGCGCGGCATGAGGCCGTCGCCGAGCAGCATGAGCAGCTCGACTGCCTCTTGCACCGTCACCCCCGGCCGCAGGCGTCCCGTGTCGACGTCGTGGTAGAGCAGGTCCTGACTACGGGCCGCCGCCTCGGCCAGCCGCTGGCGGAACTCGGCGGACACGGCGGGGTCGACCATCGATCTTACGATCAGCCGGTAGGCGTCCGGGCGGTCCCGGTACACCTGGAGCTTGATCGCGCCCAGCCGGCGGAGCCGCTCGAACAGATCCCGGGGAAGGTCGGGCGCCGCCTCCTCGAGGGCGGCTTCGATGGGCTGGAGCGCGCGGTCCACGGCCGCCCGGTAGAGGTCGTCTTTGCTGCCGAAGTAGTAGAGCACCAGGCTCTTGGCCACGCCGGCGCGACGGGCGATGCGGCTGAGGGAGGCGCGCAGGTAGCCCCGGTCCGCGAACTCGGCCACCGCCGCGTCGAGGATGCGCTCGCGGGGGCTGCCATCGGCCGTCCTCCTCGGGCTAGCGCCCCTCGGGCCGGCGCCCCCCGCGCCCCCTTGGGCAGATGGGGCCGCCGTACCCCGGCGGCCCCTGCTTCCGAAACCATCAGGCCCCGCGCGGTGGTCGCCCGCGGGGGTGCCGCTGCTGGGCGTCCCGTCGTCGGCCATGGCTCGCCTCCATCCCCCTCGATCACGCGAAGTCCTTCCGCTCGAGGATCATCGTACCGGCCAGCGTGCCCGCCAGGAAGACCGCCACCAGGACGAGCAGGCCCGCCGCGTCGGGGTCGCCCGCCGCCGCCCGGTCGAGGGCGGCGTGGCGCTGCAGGCTGAGGTACCCGATGGGGTGCAGCCGGTCCGCCACCTGGCTCAGGGCGTGGAGGACGAAGGAGGCCAGTCCGACGCCGACGCCGGCGGAGATGGCCGTCTGGGCCCGGGGGAAGAAGGGCCCCAGGAGGAATCCGACGCCGCCACCGGCCAGCGTGGCGGCCAGACCCGCCAGGTGCGTCCACCGCTGGCGTCCGAGGTCGTAGGCGTCGCCCGCCACCGCCCAGCCCACCAGCGTGCTGACGGTAAAGATCGCCACCCACAGGATCACCACGCCCACGACGAAGGCGGCGATCTTGGCGACCGCCACCTGGCGGCGGGTCACGGGACGCGTGTAGAGGAACTCCACCGCCCCGAGGTCGGGCTCCCGGGCGACGCTGCCGCCCGCCTGCATCAGGCCGTAGATGGTGGCCAGCAGCACCAGGTAGCCCATGATGTACACGCCGTAGTAGCTGTTGACGTCGGCGATCATCGCCGGGGTGAAGCTGAACGCCTTCAGCAGGCTCTCGGGCATGGCCTTGAGCGCTTCCACCATCGCCGGGTCCTGGATGGAATCGAACAGTCCCAGGTAGAGGGCCACCACGCCAACCAGCACGGTGGTCCAGATCAGCAATCCCCCGCGTGCCAGCCGCAGTTCCATACGCGTCATGTGGATTGCGAGGCGCAGCCCGTCTCGGACGTTCATCGCCCCTGCCCTCCCACTTTGGGTCCCGTCCAGGGTCCCGCCAAGGATCCCGCCCGAAATCCCGCACAAAAAGCCCGTGCTGCGAGCAGGCTGCCACCCCATCGCAGCGCCCCTCCCAGCGCCCGCTCACGGCGCGCTATCATGGCGCCCCCTTACGGTTGGCCTCCCGACTCTCCCGGGACCCGGTACAGGGTGAGGAACACGTCCTCGATGCCGGGTTCGCCGATGGTCAGATCTTCAAGCTGCAGCGGGGCCAGGGCAGCCACCAGCTCCTGCACCGGCGCCCGAACCACCAGGCGGTACGTGCCGGGCTTGCCGGGCACCGGCTCGGGCCGCGGGTCGCCCAAGCGGGCCAGCAGCGCCTCCGGCAGCGGCGCACCCCCTGCCAGGCGCAGGGTCACGATCTTCATGTGCCGCCCGGGCAGATCGTCGACGGGCGCCACTTGCAGCAGGCGCCCGTCGCGGATCATCGCCACCCGGTGGCAGAGCCGGTCGACCTCGTCGAGGACGTGGGTGGAGAAGAAGATGGTCGTACCGGCCGCGTTCACCTCGCGCAGGATCTCGAACAGCTCCGCCCGGATCAGCGGGTCCAGGCCACTGGAGGGTTCGTCCAGGATGAGCAGCCGCGGCCGGTGCAGGAGGGCCTGGACGATGCCCAGCTTCTTGCGGTTGCCCAGGGAGTAGGTGCGGACGGGGCGGGAGAGATCGAGCTGCAGGCGCTCCACCAGCCGGGCCACCCACCGCCGGTCGACCCTCGGGTAGAACCCGGCGGCGTAGTCCAGCAGCTCCTGGCCCGTCATGTCGGGGTAGTAGGCGACCTCGCTGGGCAGGTAGCCCACCTCGGCCAGCCAGGCGCCGCCGCCCGGCGGCACCGGCCGCCCGAACACCCTCACGCTGCCTGACGTGGGACGAACCAGCCCGAGCAGCGTGCGGATGGTGGTCGTCTTCCCGGCGCCGTTGGGGCCGATGAAGCCGAAGATCTCGCCCTCTTCCACCTGCAGGTCCAGGTCCTCGACGCCGCGCGTCCTGCCGTAGTACTTGGTCAGCCCGCGGATGGCGATGGCGGCGGGCATGGGAAACCCTCCCTGCACCGGCGGGTTGGGCCACGGTTCTGGGGCACGTGGGGCCGGACTCCTGCGGCCTGTTTGACCGTACGGTCAATCCGGTGCGCCTCGACGATAGCACCACTTTGACCGCTTGGTCAATACGGTGGACTCAGCGTGGACTCAGCCGAGGTTCGTGCGATGGTGTCCGCATGACCTGGTCGTGGGCTCATTGGCGCCCGCTGGCTGAGGCCTCGCCGTGGTTGTCCCGCAACGGACCACCGGTCCCCGACGGTTTGGCGGTAGCGGCTCGCTGCAGTCCAATCACCATCGCTGCCTCGACAGCGGACCGGATAACGCATATGATGGGGGAACTCGCACCGGCCACCTACATTGGTCAGGCCGGCTCGGAGCGAGGGAGACGCGGTGCGGGAAGCACGCCGGGAGTCGAGCCCGCCAGGCCTGCGCTGCAGACGAAAGGACGCCGAGACATGCTGACGACGCCGGAACCACGGCGCCGCCCCTACCGATCCCCCGAGGGCATCCCGTCCTCTGCCGGATCCCACCCCGACGACGGAGATCCTCTCGCACCCGACGCAACGGCCGCGACTTCGCCCGAACCAACCCTCCAACCCCTGGGCGAGTACACGCGTACCTTGAAGCGGGTCTTGCCCCGGCACATCTTCCAGCCCGAGCCGTGGCGGATCCTCTGGTTGCTCCCGCTGCTGGCCGTCGCGGTGGCGGGCATCGTCGCGGTCGCCCGGTTCGACCTGCACTGGGGCATTGATCTCGCCCTGGCGGTGGTCATCGGCCAGGCTTTCGCGAGCCTAGGCCTGTTCGGCCACGAGGTGCTGCACGGCAGCGTGGTGCGCACGCCCTGGCTGCGCAACCTGGCCGGCCAGATCTGCCTCTGGCCCTTCGCCATCGGCCCGCGGCTCTGGCGGCGCTGGCACAACGTCGAGCATCACGGCCATACCCAGGAGCACGGCGAGGACCCCGACGCCATGCACACCCTGGAGGAGTTCCACGCCCGCCCGGCCCTGCAGTACGTCTACCGCATCGCGCCGCCGGTGCGGGCGGTGCTGACGCTGCTCTCCCTGAGCGTGTGGTTCTCGCTCCACTCCGTCCAGATGTTGCGGCGCTTCCTGCCCGAGATGCCCCGCCGGGAGCGGCCGGTGGTGGTGGCCCAGTTCCTCCTGCCGGTGGCGAGCTGGGTCGCCCTGGGCGCCTGGATGGGGTTCGGTGACTGGGTGTTCGCCTACCTGGTGCCGCTGCTGGTCGCCAACTTCACCGTCATGAGCTACATCGTGACCAATCACCTGCTGAGCCCGCTGACGCCGGTCAACGATCCCCTGGCCAACAGCCTTTCGGTCACGGTCCCAAGGTGGGTCGACGTCCTGCACTTCAACTTCTCGCACCACACGGAGCACCACGTGTTCCCCGGCCTCAGCAGCAAGTACGCGCCGCTGGTCAAGCAGTGGTGCAAGACCCTGTGGCCGGATCGCTACCACGAGATGCCGCACTGGCGCGCCCTGTGGCTGGTGTGCACGACGCCCCGGGTCTACGAGCGGCCGACGGCCCTGATCGACCCGGTGCGGCAGCAGGTATACCCGGTGCTCGGCCACGGGCTCGAGCGGTTGGCCGGGGCCGGAACAGGGAACCGCGCGCACTCCGTGCCCGCCCCACTGCCCGTGTTCGCCGGCTTGACGGATGGCACGCAGCTCTCTCCGCCCGCCGCCCCTGCGTCCGACACCGCTCCTCCGCAATCACCGGGGCCGTCTGCGGAACGGCCTGCGACGCGCACCGCAGATCGCCGCAACCGCCGTCGTGGCGGCGTGGCGCCCAGGACAACCACGCCGTGACCGTTACGGCCGCGGAGGGCGGGCGAAGGCTATGTGAACATTTGGACGGCATTCCTCCATGCCGGCGACCGGCATGGCAAGGCGAGGCGGGCCCGGGTTCCCGCGCACCGGTCCGCCGGCCGTGCGCGAGGCGTCGGCCCAGCGACGCGGAACCCGCCCGGGATCAATCGGGCAGCCGCAGGAGCCGCCGGGCTAGCTTCCGGGAATCGGTGAGCTCGCCCGGCAGGCGCAAGTAAAGGGCGACGTCCAGCACGACGAGAGCCAGCGCGAGGGCGAGGTAGCCCCACCCGACGCGGTCGCGGATCAGGAGGGGCTTGAGCAGGACGAAGGCGATGGCCAGCTGCAGCCTCACGACGAGGCCCAAGGCCGCCCACTGGACGAGGGCGAGCATCACCGTAAGCGGCATCAAGAGCCGTTGTCTCAAGGTCGTCCCAGGCACCTCCCGGGCCGCGCCTGCGACGGGTTGCGGCCCGCTTCCGTTGGTAGCAGGCGCTGAGGGTGGTGGCAGGGGAGGAACCGGCAACCGCTTGGCGACCGCCCTGCGCACGGGGCCGACCGCGCTACCCAGCGCAGCGCACCCGGGCGTAGGAGGCCATGGCCCCGCTCATGGGCCCATGGGCCATGGCAGGGCGGCCATGGGCCACCAGGACCCAAAGCGGGGAAGAGCACCAAGCTCCCCCACCCGGCTCCAGGGCGTGAACGCCCCCGAGGCAGGCGACCTTCCGCACCTTCGTCCCTGCGGGCCCCACCTTCACGCCCCTGGGGAACCCGCACCCGGTTCCTGGCGGGCGAGGCGGCTGGCGACTCCCCCTGCCGGCGCCTGCAGCCGCTCCCCGGCCTCCCGCAAGGCCGCAGCGGCCTCGTCCACCATGCGCCGCAGCAGCTCGGCCACCGTGGGGATGTCGCGGATCAGGCCCACCCCCTGGCCCGCCCAGACGAAGCCCTCGTCCAGCTTGCCCTCCAGGGCTGCCCGGGTGTTGGCCTTGCCGGAGATCAGGGGCAAGAGCTCGTCGAGCCCGGCCCCCCGGGCCTCGGCTTCGAGAATTCGCTCCGGCCATGGACCCCGCAGCACCCGGCCCGGCCGGCCCAGGCTGCGCTCGATAACCACCGTGTCGGTCTCCCGCGCCTCCACCAGCGCCTGTTTGTAGGCGGGATGGGCCGGGCACTCCACCGTGGCCACGAAGCGGGTTCCCATCTCGATGCCGTCGGCCCCCAGCACCAGGGCCGCCGCCAGCCCCCGGCCGTCGACGATCCCGCCGCTGGCCAGCACGGGGATCTGGACGCTCTCCACCACCCGCCGCACCAGCACCAGGGTGCCGATGTCGTCCCGGCCGATGTGGCCGCCCCCCTCGACCCCCACGGCGATCACGGCGTCGGCGCCAAGAGCCTCGGCCTTCTGGGCCTGCCGGACACCGGCCACCAGCACCATCTTGAGCACGGGGTGGCCCTCGAAGGCCTTGAACAGGGGTTCCGGGTTGCCGCCCGTCACGCTGATGACGGGAACCTGTTCCTCAATGGTGACCCGGACGAACTCCGACAGATCCCGGTGTCCGATGGCGAAGTTGACGCCAAAGGGCCGGTCGGTCCGCTCCCGGACGCGCCGGATCTCCTGGCGCAACACCTCGGGCGATTCCATGGTGGCGGCGGTAAGCTGGCCCAGGCCCCCTGCTGCGGAGACGGCGGCGCAGAGCTCGCTGCGGGCCAGATAGGCCAGTCCTCCCTGGACGATGGGCAACTCCACTCCAAAACGCTCGGTAAAGCGCGTCCGCAACGCTTTCACCCCTCCGGGCTGCCGATCCAGGGCCGGTGCGGGACCGGAGATCGGGTATCATGGCAATGGTTTCGTGGGCTGGCCCGGGACTCCTTGCCATGTCGGCATCGGCCCGCAGGGCTCGCAGCGGTATAACCGGTTGATAGTGTTGACTGCAAGGATTGTGGCAACAGGCCGCCCGCATCACCCCCAACGGCGCCATCGTGGGCGGCCCAATGGGTTCGGCACCGTCGTGGGCATGGCAACGGTGCGCACGAGAACCGGATGGTGCGGTGCAGCCTCGCCGCAACGGGTTCGACACAGGTGTGGCATCGCAACGGGCGCGCGCAGCGGGTTGCCCGTAGCAGGCTGCCGGCGGTCGTTGCCCGGTGGTCGTTGGCGGCGGGTTATCCGCAACGGGCCGCCGGCGGTCGTCGCCCGGCGGTTGCTGGCGGCGGGTTTTCCGCGAACGGTACGCCGCCGGTCGTTGACCGGCAGCCCTGGGCGGCGGGTTGCTCCCCGCCGGCTCAGCCCGGGCCAGGGAAGGAGGACTCCAAGGTGCAGGGCAACCCCGCATTGATCCGGCTGCTGCTAAACGAGATCCGGCGCCAGGGGGCGATTCCCTTCGCCCGCTACATGGACCTGGCCCTGCACCACCCGGAACACGGCTATTACGCCCAGGGCCGCCCGCTCATCGGCCGGGAAGGGGACTTCCTCACCGCCCCCTCCTTCCACCCGGCCTTCGGCCGCACCATCTGGCGCCAGGTCCGGGAGATGCTCCACATCCTTGGCTTTTCGCCCCGGCGGGGCCTGCCGGCCCGCCCCGCCCGCATCCTGGAGATCGGTGCCGGAGGCGGCCACCTGGCCCGCGACCTGCTGCTGGCGGCCCGGTCCGACGGCTACGGCCCCGGCCACTTGGAGTACGTGATCGTCGACGAGAGCAGCCCGCTGCAGGAGCGGCAGAGGGATCTCATCACCGCGGCCTGGCCCGAGGCGCCGGTCCGCTGGGTCCCCCGGGTCGAACAGGCCGGCCCGGTCCACGTGGTGCTGATGAACGAGCTGATGAGCGCCTTTCCCGTCCACCGCCTGGTGCGCAGGCCGGCGAGGCAGGCTGCCCCGGCCGCCTCTTCGCCTGCAGATACCGTGCTCCCAGCCGGCCGCCAAGCCGCGGCGGGCGCCACCGGCGGCCCAGCGGCCTCCAGCGGCGGCAACGGTGGTGCCAACGGCAGCTCACCGTTCGGGTCCGGTGCCGGAAGCGACCAGGCGCCGGACCGGTGGGGACCGGAACGCAGTGGTGATCACCGGCAGCCTTTCGAGTGGCGGGAGCTGTACGTCACGGTGCAGGGCGGCCGGTTCGTCCAGGTGGAAGGGCCGGTCAGCGAGCCCAGGGCCGTGGCCATCCTGCGGGAAGAGGGGATCGAGCCGCAGCCGGGCCAGATCGTCGACGTCAACGTGGGGGCGGGGGACATGCTGCGGGCCATTGCGGGCGTCCTGGCCCGGCGGGCTTTCGTCATCACCATCGACTACGGCGGCCCGGCGGAGGTGGTCTACAGCCCCCAGCGCCCCCGGGGCACCGTCCGTGGCTACTACCGCCAGCGACTGCTGGACGACCCTTTCGCCCGGCCTGGCGAGCAGGACATCACCGCCGACCTGGACTTCACCTACCTGCAGCGGTTGGGCCGGCGGCTGGGGCTGCGGGATCTGGGGCTGCTGCCCCAGGGGGCCTTCCTCCTGAACCTTGGCATTGAGGAAGAGGAGGCCCTGCCCCTGGCCCGGCGGGCCTGGCAGGGGGATCTGGAGGCCGACCAGGCGCTGCAGCGGGTCTACGCCCTGTACGCCCCGGAAGGACTGGGCGAGTCCTTCTGGGTGCTGGTCCAGGCCCGGGGCTTCCGCTGGCGGGCGCCCCGCCTGCAGGGGGTGCGGGTGCCGTGGCCGGAGCCGAAATCGCTGGCGGAACTGCTGGCTCTGGCGCGGGACCAGCGATAGTAACGGCCGCCAGAATGGCGGCCCTTAACGCCTAGCTGCGACGACCTCTTCGTGGCTTAAAGTCCACACAGATTGTACGCTCCAGTTACCGCTATGTCTCGTCAGGGCCGGAAGAGGTCCTCCTTAGCCCCCCTCCCTCCTCCCCGTGCTACAGCCTGTGTGGAACTGCCCCCTCTGGCAAGTGTGGGATCCGCTGCTTAGCCGGCGTTAGGGCGGCGCCATGCTAAGGCATAAGCACTCGGTGTCGGCCTTGCCTGCGCCGAGGCCCTACGCGCAACGGTGAAGTCCATGCCTCCGCAGTAAGTGTGGCGGAAGTACGCCTGCAGCTTCCGCCCTCTCGTCGGCGGGGGTGTGTTCGGTAAGACGCGCGGCCACCAGACCGACTCGCCGCAAATGGCGCACCGGAGCGTTTCGAAAGCATTGTCCTTCCGGAACGTGTCTCAACCTGCAATAGACATGGCGAACATTGTCGACCTGCGATTATCTCAGCTTCTTTCGTAATTTACACAGCTAATGTACACTCCTCTCGTTGCTATTCCGAGCATTTTTGCGATATATCGCGTAATTAAGCGAAACACTTAATATATTCCCAGTAAACCATACATGGACATCCTTAACGGGCGTTGATAATCGATGTCTGGCATATATAGGCAGTGGGTCGGGGCGGTAGAATGGTGGAGTGAGGTGAAGAGGATGGATATACGGATCGAACGGGTCGCCCTTGAGTTCCCTAATAAGCACGCACGTCGGTTGGACATGATTGAGGGAGTTCAAGTCCCTATTGGCGCATGCAGTAACAGTGGCAATGGTTGCACGGGTTCGTGCAGCCATTGCAGTAACGGGGGGTTCATGGAAACTAGCGACAACCTTATGCAAGCCTGAGAGTGGAGCCTGGACGAGCATCCAGGAAATACGTCCGCCCCGACGTGCCGGGAAGGGATTGGCTTGCCCATCCGCTCCCGGCCCTTCTTCTGTGGTGCCGGGAATCAGGGCTGCGGAATTGGGATGATTTCCTGTGGTATGAAGCCGTAGGACATGGTTGGTGCTTCTCCGGATGCAGGGGTACCACATTGCGGACCACCATAAAGGGGCGAGCACTTGGATTGGACTGGGCGCAGAAAGCACCAGTTCTTATCGCAATCGGAAGTATATTTTGGCGCTCGACGATAAAGTATGGTGAAAATGGATACCGTTTCGCTATCCTTGAAGTCGGTCATGTAAGTCAATTGATACACTTGGCCGCGGTATCTTTTGGGCTAGGAACCTGCCCCATTGGAGGATACAAAGAGCACGCGCTGAATTACTATCTTGGCCTCGACAGTGAGACAGAGTCGATTATTGCGGTAATCGCGATTGGTTATCCAGTTAGTAACCGCTAACCAAATTGGGTGGTGTCAAGGTGTTGATACGCCTAAACTCTGTTTCGAAATCATTTCGTTCTCGCAAGGTTCCGACGTCCCCACGCGAATGGGTGCGCTACCATATTCTCGGCCGCCACCTTCGAGTCACTGCCCTTGATAATGTTACATTTAATGTAAATCCAGGAGAGATTGTCATCTTGCTAGGGCCAAACGGAGCTGGGAAGACGACGACACTACGGCTAATTGCGGGGATTCTGGCCCCGGATTCCGGTGCGGTCAACGTGCTCGGTCACGTTCCGCATAAACGCGAGAGGACGCTACTCAAAAAAATTGGTTTTGTCATGGCCCACTGCAGTCAGTTAATATGGGACCTTCGACCGCTGGACTCATATGAACTGCATGCTGCAATGTATGATATCGACCGGCAAGCCTTTAAACGGCGCCTCGCTTTGTATTCAGACCTTCTCCAATTAGATGCCAGCATTTTGGACAGGCGTGTTCGGGAGCTATCTCTCGGTCAACGTATGCGCTGTGAATTGGTAATGCAGTTGCTTCACGAACCCAAAGCGTTGTTATTAGATGAACCAACTCAGGGGATCGACGTCTACGCCCAGAGGATTGTACGTGATGCATTTGTCCGGTATGCAAGGGAAACCTCGGCAGCCTTGCTGATTACAAGCCATGCCGTTGAAGACATAACCATTGCGGACAGGGTAGTTGTCCTATCCAAGGGTAAAGTTGTGTTTGATGGAAAGTTCAGCTCTTTGCTGGAATGGATTGATGATTCAACGGTGATTCGATTCCGCTTTGACGGGGAGATCCCGAACCTTCCACGCGTGATCCGCGGACATGCAGTGGAATACGATGAAAAGGACAGATGCATCATCCGGGTCCAAAAGCATCAGGTTCCCGAAGTTGTTGGTCATCTCTTAACGGTCGCTCGCATCAAGGAATTAAGCATTGAGAGACCCTCGGTAGCCGATGTTGTGAGTAAGTTATACAAACAATTATGACGTGATGCTGCCCTGTTGGCCGCTGTGGCTTGGTCCATGTAACACTTCGGTAGGTGAGGGTCGAGGCAAGTCGAAGAGGCCTCCCCCGGAGGCTGTCCCTGGATCGGGACGGCTTCCCCAGCGGTAGTCGGAGGGTGAGGCCTCATGATCAGCATACACGCTGTGCGGGAACTTTTCCTTCAGACGTTGGAGGAACTGGCGGAGCTCATCACCCAGGAACAGTCGTTTGGGGAACTGGAGGAAGCCGTGCAACGGCTCACGGGCCAGGTCACGCTTCGTGTCTTGGAGTTGGTGTTGGCGGGCATCGATGAGCGGCTGATGCGAGAGCGGGTCCTGGACACACCGCTGGGCGAGTTACGGGTGAAGCGACGCGACTACCGGGACCGGGCGACGGGTCAGGGTGTGTTCTTGCTGGATGAAGCCCTGGGCTTGGAATCCGGCGGCAGGCCACGGAGATGCCGTATCACCGGGCGGCGGCGGTGCTGGGGGAGCTGACGGCGGGGCAGGCGCCGGCGCGGGCGATGACGGTGTGGCGGGCGGCGCAGCGGGCGGGGCGCCGGCTGGAGGAGGCGGCGGAGCGGTTGCGCCGGTCCGTGTTCGTGGGGGGTCAGGTTCCTGAAGGCGGGCGCCGGAGCGCGCAGCTGCATGCCGAAGCGGACGAGGTCTATCTACGGGGCCGGGAGCAAGCGGAGCAGGCCTGTTACCTCGGAGGCGATGGGGCGCATTGGGTCAAGCAGGGGCTGCAGTATTTCCCCCGCGCGTGTTACCGGCTGGCTCCGTTCCATCGGCGGCGAGCGTTCCGGGAGGCGTTATCGCCCTCCGAGGAGGTTTACGGCCGGGTTTGCCGGGCCATCAAGGCGGGGGATTGGGCGGGCGTGGAGTCGGCGCTTCGCCAGGCGCTACGGGGGCGGCGCGGTCCGGCTCGGCAACGCTTGTTGCGGCTACGGGGCTACTTGCGGGAGAACTGGGACGGGATTGTGGCTTCTGGGGAAGCTCCGCGGCTGGGGACGATCGAAGCGGAAGTCTTTCACGTCCTTGCGCGACGGATGAAACGGCATGGTGCGCGTTGGAGTGATCGAGGCGCCGACCACCTGGCGCGGCTCTTGAGCGAGCGTTTTGATCCTCAATGCCGCGCGGTCCTTAGCGGCCGGCTCTTGCAGGTATCGCCCTCCGTACGGCGGGGGACACGCCAGGCCGTCCAGCGAGTGATTGGCCAGCTTGAGGAGGACCCAACCCGCTGGTTACGTGCCCGGATCCCGGCGCTCACCGGGCCACAGGCGGATAAACCCTGGGTTCAGGTGCTGCGTCACGTTACTCACGCCCGCGCACCGGTGGCTTGACAGCATATTCACCGCTGGGGACACCCACCGAAACGTGACAGGGATGGTGGCTTGCCACCGCGTAGAATTGGGGAGGCTAAAAGTGTTAAAGTATTGGATTTGTTATTCCCGAACGTCTGTGTCTGTCTTTTTACGTCTCCAATGGGCGTTTCGCGAGTCGGTCGTGTTCTGGCTCTTAAGCGACTTTCTTTCACCCGTGATCTACTTTCTTGTTTGGAGTCAAGTTGTTTCAGTTCCACACCAGCAACTGGCAACTTACTACGTAAGCGTCATTTTAACAAGGCAATTCGTGGAGGAATGGATAGTTTGGGCGATGGCACCCGAGATTGAGGCAGAGCGGTTTGATCCACAGATGATTAAGCCCGTGTCTCCTCTTATTCACTACTTTACGTCCAACGTGGCTCATAAGGTATTTAAGGCTCCTCTATTCATTCTATTGTTGTTGACGTTGGTGTGGATGCGCGGCCCGTCATCGCAGGCCCTAGTCGAGGCGGTCATATATGTATGGACGTGCGTTGTTGGTCTTGTGATTCTGCACCTACTGGGGTATACAATAGCAATACTTGGTTTTGTGGTGCGGCGGGTTACGCATATCTATACCGTCGTCGACGGGTTGCGTGTCCTATTTTCGGGCGAGTTTGCGCCAGTTATCTTTTTTCCGGATTTTCTTCAATCAGCTGCCCTTTTTTCACCGCATTGGTGGGCAATTGGGCTCCCGATCCAAATCATATCGGGCTCGACACCTTCGGCAGCACTACCGCTAGCCTTGGTCGTGCAGTTTGGCGTCGCGGTCATCATGGCGGTTGTCCAGACATGGGTTTCACGCTGGGCCCTGAATCGGTGGGCAGGATGAAGGAAGCTAGCGGGAATTACGCCTTGTAGGTTAGGGCTTGCAATGATGCGGGAGGTGTAGTGAGCCGTGAAAGTGATCGCGCACGCGATTAGAATTGGATTGTCACGTAGTATGGATGTGCCATCCGAAGTCTTGGTTGAGGTTGTCATGAGTGTTTTTTGGCTCATTTGGGGTGCAGCATTGGTTCGCATTATCTTCATCGACCGACATTATGTCGCGGGATGGACGTTGGACGAGGCCATGGTTATCTATGGCGTGTTCTATGCCTTGTTTGGGTGGTTTTTCTTTGCCCTGCGCTCGAGTATCGTTCAGTTGCCCGCTATTCTTCAACGCGACGAGTTCGACCAATATTTGCTTAAGCCGGTAGGCGCCCTTGTATATTTGATCGTTCATGGTTTGGAGGTCGTACGCGTCGTCGACATAGCGTTGGGCCTGGGTGTCGTAGCATATTGCTGGCTCCGGATCGGGGCGCCCAGCCCGTGGTACAGTTTGGTAATGTTTGTTGTGTCATTCTGCCTTAGCATTATAGTTTTGACCGCTGTGGTTGTGCTGTTTGCGTTGATTGGCTTTTGGGCCAGGAAGGCCGATCAGTTGATGCCTCTTGCCATTGGATTCATGCAGGCAGGGCGTTACCCTTCGGATGTCTATGGGGGACCGCCACATCTTTTGGTTGGAGCATTTCTTGCCTCCGCGTCACTGAGCAGTATACCTGCCCGAATGATTGTGGGAAGGGGAAGCTGGCTTTTAATAGGCGAATACGCCGCTATCGTGGCCACCATTGTTGCAGGCGTTGTCATCCTTTGGAGGCTGGGTATTGCCAGGTATTGTTCTGGACGATGACCGGCGGATCCCGTCTTTTTAGCCAGCCCCCAGCTCCCGCCGCAGCCCCTCCCAGTCCAAGAGGGGCAGGGAGCAGGTGAAGTTGCGGCAGACGTAGGCCACGGGGCGCCCGCCCACCGGGTCACGGCCTTGCCACACCGCCCGGCGCTCGGTGCCGGCACCGGGCGGCCGGACCGTCAAGAGGAGCCCCGGCAGGTAGAACCCGGCCAGCCGCCGGCGCCACTCCGCCAGCACGGGGGCGTCAGGATCACCCACCAGGGTCACCTCCGTATACCCCTCCAGCCGGTCGGCCTCGACCCACACCGTACGGGCCATGGCCAGGGGCTGCTCCGCCGCCAGGGCCCTTACCCGGTCGAGAAACCGGCCGGCCACGCGGCGGTAGCGCTCGTCACCGGTGATCACCGCCAGCCGCGCCAGGACCCCGGCCGCTGCGGCAGGGCCGGCCGGCACCGCCTGGTCGAAGAGCTCCACGGGCCGGGCCAGGGGGGTCTCGGCCTCCAGGGGCGCGTCGTAGAAGAGGCCGCTGTCCTCGTCCCAGAAGGTCTCGATCATGACCCCCGCCAGCCGGTCCGCCTCGTCCAGCCAGCGGGGGGCGCCGCCGGCGGCGTGCAGCGCCAGAAGCCCTTCGATGAGGAAGGCGTAATCCTGCAGGAACCCGGGCACCTCCAGGGCCCGGCCCCGGTAGGCGTGGAGCAGCCGCCCGTCGGGCCGGCGCAGGGCCCCCAGGACGAACTCGGCCGCCCGGCGGGCCGCCTCCGCGTAGCCGGGTTCGTCCAGCACCGGTGCGGCCTGGGCGAAGGCGGCGATCATCAGGCCGTTCCAACCGGCCAGGATCTTGTCGTCCCGGGCCGGCGGGGTACGGCGGCGCCGGGCTTCCAGCAGCCGCCGGCGGATGGACTCCAGCCGGCGGTCCAGCTCGGCAGGATCCAGGCCCAGGCTGCGGGCCAGGGCCGGGCGTTCCTCGTCGGCCACCGCCCGGTAGAGCACCGTGGTGCCGTCCTCGAAGTTGCCCTCCTCGGTCACGCCGAACCAGCGGGCCGCCAGGGCGACGTCGACCGAGGCGGCAGCGGCGGGCGCCGCCTCGGCGGGTTCCACCGGTCCCGTGGGGCTGTTCGCGAGCCCCGTGGCGGCGAGGGTGCTCCTGGCAGGCTCCCCTCCGGCGGGCCCCCTACGGGTCCCGGACGCGGCTGAACCCTCCAGGGCCTCCCGGAGCTGGGCGGGCGTCCAGACGTAGTAGGCTCCCTCGCGGCCGTCGCTGTCGGCATCCAGGGTGCTGATGAACCCGCCCTCGGGGGCCGTCATCTCCTCGCGGACGAAATCCAGGGTGCGCCGCGCCACCCCGGCGTAGAAGGGATCCCCCGTGATCCGGTAGGCGTCGAGGTACAGGGGGACCAGCTGGGCCTGGTCGTAGAGCATCTTCTCGAAGTGGGGGATCAGCCACGCCCGGTCCGTGGCGTAACGGTGGAACCCGCCCGCCAGGTGGTCGAACAGGCCCCCCAGGGCCATGGCCTGCAGGGTGTGCAGGGCCATGTCGAGGTAGCGCCGGGAGCCCGGGCCTGGCCCTTGGCCTCCCCCGGCCGGATCCCGGGCTGCCGGGGCGGCCGCCGGGCTCGCGCCGGAGCCAGCCTCTCGGCCCGCCCCGGCTGCACCCGCCTCGGCCGCCGGCGCCCGGCTGTCCCCGGTTCCCTCCTCAGTATGCCGTCCGGTCCCCGTCCCGGATCCGCCGGGTTGGTTCAAGCCGCTCCCGGCGCCGGCCCGCAGCAGCACCGCCACCGCCGTGGCATGGGGGAACTTGGGGGCCCGGCCGAAGCCACCGTACTGCGGGTCGTAGCTGCGGGCGATGCGGGCGGCGGCCTGCTCCAGCCACCGCCGTGCCGCCTCCCGGCCTGCAGCACCCTCAGGCGCCAGACCCAAGGCCACGCCGCCCGCCCCGGGCGCCCGAGTCCCGGCCCCGCCGCGCCCAGGGGCCACGCCCGCCTCCCAGGCCTCTTCCCCTTGCCCGGAGGCCTCGCCGGGCCCCGGGGCCGGAACCCCGCCGGCCTCCCCGGCGTCACCGGCGTCACCGGCGGCGGTCCCCTCCGGTCCCGGACCCCCGGGACGGCGGGCCGGCTCGGCCGTCCCCCGGTCCAGCAGGCCGGCACCGCTCACCGAACGGCGCAGCACCTCCGCCACCTGGCCGGCCACCCGCTCCACTTCGTCCCGGCGGTGGCGGTAAGCGTCCAGCACCGCCTCCAGCACCTTGGGGAACCCCGGCAGGCCGTGGCGGTCTTCCGGCGGGAAGTAGGTGCCGGCGAAGAAGGGCTTGAGGTCCGGCGTCAGGAACACCGTCAGCGGCCAGCCGCCCCCGGAACCCAGGATCTGCGCCGCCGTCTGGTAGACCTGGTCAAGGTCCGGCCGCTCCTCCCGGTCGACCTTCACGTTGACGAACCCGGCGTTCATCCGGGCCGCGATGGCCGGGTCTTCGAAGCATTCCCGCTCCATCACGTGGCACCAGTGGCAGGCCGCGTAGCCGATGCTGAGCAGGATGGGCCGGTCTTCCCGCCGCGCCCGCTCCAGCGCCTCCGGCCCCCAGGGGTACCAGTCGACGGGGTTGTAGGCGTGCTGCTGCAGGTAGGGTGAAGCCTGGTGGATCAGCCGATTGGGCCGGCGGCCGCTGCTCGCCATAAGGGGTGCCTCCCTTCGCCGGGTACCTCCCGGACGGCCGGTACCGGGGCGGGCCGTCACCGCCGTGGAGGTGGGCCGTCACGACCATACCGGTACCGTCATGCCGGCGCCTTGGTGCCGGCTACCGTCATACCGGGTGCCTGGGTGCCGGCGCCTTCATGCCCAGCCTTCATGCGATCCCTTCGGGCCGGTCCCTCAGCCCTTCATGCCGGGGCCTGAAACCCGCCGGCCTGCAACCCGCTGCGTTCATCCCGCAACGGATCCTGCCGCGACCGCCGCGACCTTCGTATTCCCATCCTAACATGCCGGCGGATGGGCGTCCTGGCACATGCCGGCGGATGGGGGATCGGAAGGGCCGGTCGGCCGCGCGGGACCTGCTCCTTTCCCTCACCTTCCCTGCACCGCACCCCCAGGGTCCCGGTCCTGGCACCGGTCTGGGCTTCCATGCCCCCTTGCCCCCGGCCACCGCCGCCCAGGGGCCGCACCCGATCTCCACCGGATGATCCCCCGATTCCCCTCCGGATACAGATGGGGCAGACCCCGGCGATATACTGGGACCGGAACCGGGTGCGGGGGACCGGCCGAGGGTGCGGGGACCCGTGCCGGACCACGGGGACCGGAGCCAGAACACGGGTGCCGCCACCCGCATGGCGCCCCGGCCGCGCCGGTACCGGCGCACCGGCCGCAGGTCCGGCGGGGACGAACCGGCCGCTCGGGCAGCTCCCGCGCCTGCACGCCGGGGCAAAGGGGGACCACCATGGACAGCCGCCGCCGTATCGCGCTCGTCGCCGGGTTGTTGCTCGTTGTGGCGGGTCTGGCCGCCGGTATCGCCGTCCTGAACCGGGACGAACCGGCCGCGCCGGGCCCGGGCGGAAGCCCGCCCAGTGGGCAGGCATCGCCGCCCGGCACCCCGGGCGCGGGCGCTCCGGGCGCCGGCACCCCGGGAGCCGGGCAGAACCCGCCGGGTTCGTCCGGGCAGGTACCGGCTCCCCCCGAAGAGCCTGTGGTAGCCCCCGGCACCCCGGCCCCCGACTTCACCCTGCGGGACCTGGAGGGCCGGCCGGTCAGCCTGTCGAATTTTCGGGGAAAGGTGGTCTTCCTCAATTTCTGGGCCAGCTGGTGCTACCCGTGCCGGCAGGAGATGCCGGAAATCCGCAAGCTGGTCGACCGGATGCCCGGCGACGTGGTAGTGCTGGGTGTCACCACCAGTGACCGGGCCAGCCCGCAGGAGATCAAGGCCTACGTGGAAGAGAACGGGTACGACTGGATCTTCGTCTACGACGAGGGCAGCCGGGTGGGGCGGCAATACCGCATCGTCTACCTGCCGACCAGCTACTTCATCGACCCGGATGGGGTGGTGCGGGCGCGGCACATCGGGCCTATGACGGCCGAGCAGATGGAACGGTACATCCAGCATGCCCGGGCGGGCGGCGATTCGTAGGCCCCCGGCCAAGACTGGGAACCCGCCCCAGGGCTCGCCCCAGAGCCTGGCCCCGGCCCACCGGCCTGCCCACCGGCCTGCCCGGCGGCCGGCACGGCGGCCCTGGCGGGAGCGGTTGGGCCGGCCTGCCCGGCGGTCGTGCGGATGCCGGCCCATGCGTTCACAGCATCCGGTGTGGGGACCCGCCCGTGGGCCGGCAGGCCGGATCACGAGGGTACCCGTGCAGGCGCCCGGGCAGGCTCCTGGTGCACAGGGGGAGAGGAGGAGGGGGGCCCATGGTCAACGGAGGCAGTGAATCCCGGAGCTGGGCGGTGGCCTGCCACCTGGCGGCCCTGGCCGGCATCTGGATTCCCCTAGGCAACCTGCTGGGCCCGCTGGTGGTCTGGCTGGTCAAGCGGAACGACGACCCCTTTGTCGACCAGCAGGGCAAGGAAGCCGTCAACTTTCAGCTCAGCGTCACCCTGTACTTCATCGCCCTGATTGCCCTGGGCATTCTAGCCCTGGTGCCCATGGGCATGGCCGACATCCTGGTGGGCCCCATGGGCGGCCCGGGCCCGCGGGCCCTCACCTTCCTCCTCTTCGTGCTGCTGGCTTTGCTGGCGGCGGCCGTGTCCCTGGGGTGGCTCGTGCTGGTGATCGTGGCCGCCGTCCGGGCCAGCAAGGGCGAGGCCTACCGCTATCCGCTGACCTTGCGGCTGGTAAGATAAGGGCCCGCCTCCGCCAGAGCCCGGGCGGGCTGGCCGGGGTCGGGCGCAGGGGGCATGTACCGCTCCAGCGCTTGCCGCCAGGATGCAGGAAGGGGTTCGGGACGACCCTCGCGCCCCACGTGGACGGCCACCACCCGGCCGCGCACCAGCTCCTCCCGGCCAGGCAGCCGCACCACCCGGTGGCCGAAGGTGAGGCTGGTCCGGCCCAGGGCTTCGATCCAGGTCTCCACCTCCAGCCGGTCGTCGAACCGGGCGGAGGCCCGGTAATCGCACTCGGCGTGGACCACCATCAGGGCGTGGACGCCGCCGCCGGGCTCCACCGCCGCTTCCTGCCCGCCTTCCGACTCGCTGGCGCTCCCCGCTCCCTGGGCCGTCGCTCCCTGCAACCCGGCCCCTTGCGCCTCCTGCAGCGCCTCCCGCAGCAGGTCGACCCGCCCGACCTCGAAGTAGACGAAGTAGTTCCCGTAATAGACCACCCCCTGCGCGTCCGTCTCCGCGAAACGGACCCGCAGGGGGGAACGCACCACGCGCCCGGCCTCCCCGGACGCAGGCCGGTCCAAAGGCCGATCGCCCAAGTCGATCCCTCGCCTCCGCCTCGCGTATAGCCACCAGCCTGGCACATCCCGCGCTGGTGCCGCACCGCCTTGCCCGGTCCCCCCGCCCCGCGAGGCACCAGGACCCCCAGGACGACCCCCGTTCTCCCCCGGGGCCATGGCACGACGGGTCTCCCGCTCCCCGCGGCGCACCCCGCCCCGAAGGTGCGGGCCGCCGGGGCGGGATCAGAACCCCAGCAGCATCCGCGCCCGCTCCGACATCATCTCGGGCCGCCAGGGCGGGCTCCAGACCAGCCGGACCCGGGCTTCCTTCACGCCCTCCAGCCGCTCGATGGCCTGCTTGGCCTGGCTGACGATCTGGTCGCCCAGGGGGCAGCCGATGGCCGTCAGGGTCATGTCGACCTCGACCACGCCGTCGTCGTCCACCTCGCACCGGTAGACCAGGCCCAGGTCGACCACGTTGAGCCCGATCTCCGGATCGATGACGTCGGTCAGAGCCTCGCGGACCTGTTCTTCCGTCACCTTCGCCATGGGATCACCTCCCGCTGCCGGGGGCCGAACCGGCTCCAGCGGAGGTAACCGGCCCAACCCCAGGCTCAACCTTAAGGATACCGCATCGCCTCACGGGCGGTCCCGTTCGTGTATCCTAGGGGAAGGTTGTAGGGGAAGTTTGCGGCATCCACCGTAGATTCCCGTACCGGCCGGCGCTCCGCGGCGCGCGGCCGCAGGAGGCGATGCACGTGCCTGCACCGACCGTTCCGGCAGAGACGCTGGCGTCGCTGGAAGAACGGGCGCGCCAGCTGCGCCGCCACGTCATCCGCATGATCGCCCGGGCGGGCTCGGGTCACCCGGGCGGCTCCTTGTCCGCTGCGGAGATCGTCACCGCGCTGTACTTCCATGTGATGCGCCATGACCCGGCCCGCCCCAGCTGGGACGATCGGGACCGGTTCGTCCTGAGCAAGGGGCACGGCGTGCCCATCGTGTACGCCGCCCTGGCGGAGGCGGGCTATTTCCCCGAGGCCTGGCTGGAGCGGCTGCGCCAGCTGGACAGCCCGCTGCAGGGACACCCTTCCCGGCGGGACTGCCCGGGGATCGAGGCCTCGACCGGTTCCCTGGGCCAGGGCCTCTCCATCGCCGCGGGAATGGCCCTGGCGGGCAAGCTGGACGGCAAGGACTACCGCGTGTTCGTGCTCCTGGGCGACGGGGAGATCCAGGAGGGCCAGGTCTGGGAGGCGGCCATGTTCGCGGCCCATCACCGCCTGGACAACCTGATCGCCATCCTCGACTACAACCGCTACCAGCTGGACGACGCGGTGGACGCCATCGTGCGCGTGGAGCCGCTGGCCGACAAGTGGCGCGCCTTCGGCTGGGACGTGGAGGAGATCGACGGCCACGACCTCGGCCAGGTGGTGCCGGCGCTGGAGCGAGCCCGGGCCGGCACCGGGCGCCCGGTGATGATCATCGCCCACACCGTCAAGGGTAAGGGCGTGTCCTTCATGGAGAACAACAACGAGTTCCACGGCCGGGCGCCGACCCCTGAGGAGACCGAAAAGGCTCTGGCGGAGCTGGGGGACGAACCGGCCGCGGCCCGTTGACGGCGCGAGCCCGCTGACGAGCGCGAGCCCGCGCCCCGCTGACGAGCGCGAGGAGGATCCTGCCATGTTCGGGCTTCCCACAGGCAAGCCAACCCGCCAGGCCTTCGGCGAGGCACTGGTGGAGCTGGGCCGCCGGCATCCCGAGCTGGTGGTGCTGGACGGCGACCTGTCCAAGTCGACCTACACCCGTTACTTCGCCCAGGAGTTTCCCGAGCGGTTCTTCAACGCCGGCATCGCTGAGGCCAACATGGTCGGCCTGGCGGCGGGGCTGGCGTCGTGCGGAAAGGTTCCCGTCTGTGCCAGCTTTGCGGCCTTTCTAATGTGCAAGGCCTTCGACCAGATGCGCATCGGCGTGAACTACGCGGGCCTCAACGTGAAGTTCGTCGGCAGCCACGGCGGCATCAGCATCGGCGAAGACGGCGTGTCCCAGATGGCCGTGGAGGACGTGGCCCTGGCCCAGGCGCTACCCGGCTTCGTGGTGCTGGTGCCCGCGGACGAGCACGCCACCCGCCGGGCGGTGGAAGCGGCCGTGGCGCACCCGGGCCCGGTGTACATCCGGGTGGGCCGGCCCAAGGCTCCCCTGGTCTACGACACCCGCCCCTGCGACTTCGCCATCGGGCGGGCCATCCGGGTGCGGGACGGCGGCGACCTGACCATCGCCGCCAACGGGCTGATGGTGGCGGCGGCCCTGGCCGCGGCCGAGCAGCTGGCCGCGGAGGGCATCGAAGCCCGGGTGCTGGACTTTGCCTCTGTCAAGCCGCTGGACCGGGACGCCGTGCGGGCGGCAGCGGAAGAGACAGGCGCCCTGGTGGTGGCGGAAGAGCACCTCAAGGCCGGCGGCCTGGGCAGCGCCATCGCCATGGCCCTGGCGGAGACGGTGCCGGTGCCGGCGGAGTTCGTCGCCCTGCAGGACACCTATGCCGAATCGGGCGCCCCGGAGGAGCTGATGCGCAAGTACGGGCTGACCCCGGAGGCCATCGCCGCCGCGGCCCGCCGGGTGCTGGAGCGCAAGCGGGCGGGGGTGGCGGGTGCGGCCCGCCGCTGAAGAGGGCACCCCTGCCGGTGAAGCGGGGACTCCGGCGCGGCAGCGCGTGCCGCCCGGCGCCGGTTGCGGATACCGCCTGTCGCTGGGGCGGGTGGCGCCCACCGCTGAAGCAGGTGCCACGCGCCACGGAGAGGAGCACCGGCCACCGCGGAGGGGAACCTCGCCCGCCGGGGTCGTCCCTGGGTGCACGGGGCCGGGACCGGCCGAAGGGCCTTGCCGCCTGCCGGTGCCCACCGGGACCCGGTCCCCTCCGCCGCGCCGGCCCCCTGCTCCCCAACCCCCTACTCCCCGGCCCCCGTTCCCTGGCCCGCTTCCCGGCCCGACTCCCCGGCGGCAGCTCCCAGCACCTCGGCCGCCAGGGAGCCGTCCCCTTCCAGCGTCAGGGTGGCCCCCCAGTAGTCCCGGCTGCCCCCGGGCACCGTCTGGTGGTTGAACACGAAGTAGTCCAGGTCGTGGATGATCCGGTGGGCCGTGCGGACCCGGCCGGGGTCCCGCCGGCGGTAGCCCTCCTCCAGCGCCAGGATGAAGGCCTGGAGGTCCTGGCCGGCGGTGGGCGGTTGCAACCGCGCTGCCACGTCCCGCAAGAGCTGCAGGCTCGCGCTTTCCAGCACCTGCTGGACGTCGTTCCACGCGGGGCTGTGGGCGTCCCGCAGCGCCGCCAGGTGCCCCCAGCCGGCGATCTGGTTCATCCGCTCGTGGACCCCGTGCACGTTGCCCTTCGCCCGCTCCAGTTCCTCGCCCGTCGACGCCGCCAGGTGGCGGCCGACCTGCTCCAGTTGCTGGGGATCGGGGGCTTCGGGTCGTCCCAGCCCCTCCAGGGTGGCCTGCCACCACTGGCTTCCTGCCGGCGTCAGGGACCAGGCCACCACACCCGCCGCCACCACCGCCACGGCCACGCCGGCCGCCAGCCGGCGCCACCCCTGCCGCACCTTTCCCCTCCTCCCGCATGGGACGCCGCCCCTGCCGGGAACCCCGGCAGGCATAAGTTACCAGTTCCATGGTACCCGGAAGGACGCGCCGGGGGAAGACCCGGCCACGCCCTACCCGGTTCGCCCTCACCGGGGCTGGGGCGGCCTCGGCGCCCCGGTGCGCAACCCCTTCGTCCGCCGCGGCGTGCAGCCCGCCCGGCCCCGGCTCAACGGGGCGGAGGGCCGGAAGGGTCCTGAGGCCGCGGCGCCTCCCGCAGCGCCCCGGTGATGACCCGCACGTTGTGGCGCATCATGTCCAGGTAGGTTTCGGCCCCGCTGCCCGGAGGGCCCACAGAGTCGGCGTAGAGCTGGCCGCCGATGGGCACGCCCGCCTGGGCGGCCAGTTCCTCCATGAGCTTGGGATTGATGGTCGACTCCACGAAGGCCGGCACGCCGTAACGCCGCAGGTGCCCCAGCAGGCGGGCCAGCTCGGCGGCCGCCGGTTCTTCCTCGGTGCTTATGCCCCACACGCTGTCCACGACCCGGACGCCGTAGCGGCGACCGAAGTAGCGGTAGGCGTCGTGGGTGGTCACCAGCAGGCGGCGATCCGGCGGGACGGCGGCCACTTGGCGGGCGATCCAGGCATCCAGCGCCCTCAGCTCTTCCTGGAGGGAGGCCGCTCGCTGCCGGTAGAACCCGGCCCCCGCCGGATCGGCAGCGCTCAGGGCCGCGCCAATGGCGTCCACGTAGCCCATGACCAGCACGGGATCCATCCAGAGGTGCGGATCGACCTTCGCCGGATCGCCCGGCCAGGGCAGCAGGACGGCGGGGGGAAGGGTTTCCGCCACCCGCACCACCAGAGGGCCGCCCGTCGGCGGGGCAGGGGCCACCGGGTCCGGGGATGCCGCCCGCGGGGCACCGGGCCAGGCCGACGCGGAGCCGGGCGCCACCGGGTCCGGGGGTCCCTCTGGGTCCGGAAGCCGGGTCGCCGGTGCAGGCCCGTCAAGGCCGGGCGGGGCGGGCGGCAGGCCGGAGCCTGTAGCCGTCCCTGGCGCCGAGCCGGTGGCGGGAGCCTGGGGCATCCCCTCCAGCAGCCGCTCGGCCCACAGGTCGATCCCGTGGCCGTTGAGCAGCACCACCCGGGCCCGGGCCAGGGCCAGGGCGTCCCGCGGCAAGGGCTCGTAGCTGTGGGGATCCTGGCCCGGGGCCAGCAGGCTATGGACCCGCACCCGCGGGCCGCCGATGCGGGCCGCCAGGTCGGCCAGGATGGTGGTGCTGGCCACCACCAGGGGCCGCGGGTCGCCGGGGCCCATCAGCTGGCGCCACCAGTACCGGCCGGCCGCCAGCACCGAGCCGGCGCTCAGGAGGAGCACCAGCACCACCACCAGGATCGCGGCCGGTAGGGGTTGGGAACGCCTCATGCCGGCTCCTCCTCACGCGGGCCGGGCCGCGTCAGGGTCCCGTCCGGTTCCAGGGGATGAACCCGCAGGGCTGCCGCGGCGGCGGCGTCCAGCCACTGCCCGTCGGGGCCGGAAGCCTCCCCCGGCGCTTCGCTCCGCCCCGCCCCTTGCTCCGCAGCCACCGGTGCGGCCGGCTCTGGCCGTGGGCCCCGGCGCCCGGCCGGTTCCTCCGCCGGTGGCCCCGGAACCCGAACCTGGGAGGCTTCTTCGCGGCGCACCCAGAGACCGTCCCGGGCGCGGCCGAGCACCTCCAGGCGGGTGCCCGGCACCAGTCCCGCCCGGCGCAGCCGGCCGAGGAGGTCCGGGTCCTCGTCGTCGACCCGGGCGACCACCGCCCGGGTCCCTGCCGGCAACTGGTCCAGGGCCACCGGCGGCGGGCCGGGCTCCGCCGGCACGTCGCCGGCGGGGGTGGGAATGGGTGCGCCGTGGGGGTCGCGGGCGGGATGGCCCAGAGCTTCGGCCATCTCTTCCGCCAGGTGGGGCGGAGTGGCGTGCTCGAGCTCGTGGGCCACCTGGTGAACGTCTTCCCAGGCCATGCCGGCCACGTCGGTCAGGTACCGCTCCCACAGCCGGTGGGTCCGGATCAGCCGGCGGGCTTCCCGCACCCCGGCTGCGGTGAGGCGCGCACCCAGGGCCGGTCCTTGCGCCCGGGGCCCACGGCGCTCCCGGAAGCCGGCCCCCGCAGGCTGCGGGCCGCCGCCTGCGCCGTCACCGGCCGGCTGCGGTGCCTGGGGTCCGGGGTCCCCGGCCTCGGGTTCCGGATCCCAGGCCGCCAGGCCCCGGGCCACCAGCCGGGCCAGGGCCGCCCGTACCTCCCGGCGGGTCAAGCCGGTCCAACCGGCCAGAACGTCCAGCGGCACGCCCCGCGGGGACGCGGCCGCGGCTGCAGCGGGTCCTGCCGCGGGTCCTGCCCCCCGGGCGACCGCCTCGCCGCCTTCCACCCCCAGCTCGTGCAGGGCCTTGAGAACGTCCTCGGCGGCCACCAGCCGGGCGGTCCGGCGCCGCTGCAGGAGCCGGGCCAGGAGCCCCTGCTCGGGAGCCAGCACCAGGGCCACCACGAAACCCGCCATGGCCACCAGCACCATGGCGGGTCCCGAGGCCACGTCCAGGTAGAAGGACAGGTAGAGGCCGGTCACCGCCGCCACCGTGCCCAGCACCACGGCCAGGCCGATCAGGGCCGGGAAGCGGCGCACCAGCAGGTAGGCGGTGGCCGGCGGGGTCACCAGCATGGCCAGGGCCAGCACCACCCCGACGGCCTGTAGCGCCGCCACCAGGGTCGCCGACACCAGCACCATCATCAGGTAGTGGAGGGCACGGACGGGCAGTCCCGCCACCTCCGCGGTGACGGGATCGAACGCCCACAACTGCAGCTCCTTGAAGAGGAGCGCCACCAGTCCGGCCGCCACCGCCGCCACCACGGCCATGAGCACCAGGTCGGCGCGGGAGACGCCCAGGACGTTGCCGAACAGGATGTGGAACACATCCACGCTGCTGCGGGCGCGGCTGAGGATGGCCAGCCCCAGGGCGAAGGCGCCGAGGAAGAGCAGGCCCGTGGCGGCGTCGGACTTGAGGCGGGTGTTCCGCTCGAGAAAGCCGATGCCGGCCGCCGTGAGCAGGGCGCTGGCCAGGGCGCCGGTAAAGTAAGGCCAGCCCAGCAGGTAGGCGACGGCCACGCCCGGCAGCACGGCGTGGGAGATGGCATCGCCCAGCAGCGACCAGCGGCGCACCAGGAGGAAGCTGCCCGTCACCGCTCCGGCCACGGCCACCAGCACCCCGGCGGCCAGGGCCCGGACCATGAAGGGATAGCGCAGCGGCTCCGCCAGGATGTCGAGCCATCCCGGATCGCCCGTCATGCCCGCACCCCTCCCGGTACCGGCAGGACCACCCGGTCCAGGTAGGTCAGCCGGCCGCCGTAGGTCTCCCGCAGCCGCTCGGCCGTCATGACCTCCGCCGGCGGGCCGAAGGCGATGACCCGGCCGTTGATCAGCGCCACCCGGTCGTAGTGGCCGATTCCCGAAAGATCGTGGTCGACCACCAGGATGGTCTTGCCCGCGTCCCGCAGCCGGCCCAGAAGCCGCCGCACCACCTCCTGGGTGGCGGCATCCACACCGGCATAGGGTTCGTCCAGCAGGATCAGGTCGGCATCCTGGGCCAGGGCCCGGGCGATAAAGACCCGCTGCTGCTGGCCGCCCGAAAGGGCCGCCAGGGGGCGCCGGGCGTAGGCCGCCATGCCGACCTCCTCCAGGGCCTCCGCCACCCGGCGGCGGTCCTCCGGCCCCGGGCGCCGCAACCAGCCCAGGCGGGGCACGCGCCCCATCATCACCACGTCGGACACGGTGGCCGGGAAATCCCAGTCGATCAGCTCCCGCTGGGGCACGTAGGCGATGCGGCGCCGCTGGCGCTCCACCGGCTGGCCGAAGACCCGCACCGTGCCGGCGGCGGGCCGCACCAGCCCCAAAATCGCCTTGAACAAGGTCGACTTGCCGGCCCCGTTCGGCCCCACCAAGGCGACCAGCAAGCCCGCCGGCACCGCCAGCCGCACGCCCCGCAGGACGGGCCGGTGGTCGTACGCCACATAGAGGTTGCGCACGGCCACGGCGGCCTCGCTCTCACCAGCCATGTTCCGTCCCCCCTGGGGGACCGGGCCGGTTCAGCCCGGCGCGATCCGGACAAACCGGCGCAGCCACACCCTGCTAGTTGTTAGCCAACAACATTTTTGCATAAATGCAAAACCAGGGTACAGAGCGGCGCCCCTTCCTCGGGCGGCAGTTCAGGCCCGGCGGCAGCTTCTCCACCGGGGAGGCGGAGTCCGGGCAGCGGTCCCCCTTGCAAGAGGTGGCCCGGCGGGACACAGCCCCGCGGCCTGGGCTACCATCGCCGTTCCTCGGGGCTCCATGGCCGGCGCCCGGCGCAAGAGGCTCCCTGCCCCGGGCCCGGCCTAACCCTCCGGGCGGCGGGCGCCCGGCCGGCCCGGGTGGGTGAGCCCGTTGCGGCCGGGTTCGCCCGCCGGCAAAGGCCGGGCCAGGCCGCGTACCGGGTGCGGGCCTTCCTCTTCGGGAGGCCGGGCGTTGGGCCGGGGCACCTCCACCACCGCGATCTCCATCCACCGCCCGTCCATCCAGGTGTTGGCGTAGATCAGGTCGGGCTGGCCGTCCGCCTCCAGCCGGGGGTAGAGGTGGAAGCGCAGCCCGGCTACGTCGGCTGCGTTGTAGAAGCCGGAATAGTACAGGATGTCCAGCACCTGCTCGGCCAGGGCCAGGGCCTCCCGCCGGTCGGGGCAGATCACGGTGCCGTCTTCGCGCAGGGTGGTTTCCATGAAGACCCGGGCCAGGTCGTCCAGGACCCGGGTGTCGTACGGGTGGTCTCGCCGCGGCCGGGAGTAGCCCTGGCGCAAGGGGCGCGGGCGAGCGGCTCGCCGATCGCCCTCCGGGGCCCCGGGCGAGCCGGACGGGCCGGCCGCTGCCGGCGTGCCGGGCGGTTCCGGCGCCCGGCCGGTACCGCCCGAGCGGGCCGGTGGCCGGGCCGGGGCAGGATGGCCGGGCCGGGCACCTCCGGGTCCGGCGCCGGGTCCGGAACCAGGTCCGGCGCTGCCGGGTCCGGTGCCGCCGGGAGCCGGGCCCTTCTCTTCCTGGGGATCGGACGGCCCGCCGGGGCCGGGCCGGTGATTGCGCTCCATGGCAGTCGCCTCGCTTGCTCTGACGGGCCGGCCACGATGGCGGGCTCGCCCGGCGATGGCCGGCTAGCGATTAATCATAGCACAGGAGCGCCCGGGCGGAGACAACGCCCACCCCATCCGGCACCCAGGCGGCCGGCCCGGCCGGCCGGCCACGACCCGCCAGGACCCGCAGCCGGGTGCCCGTCGCCGCCCCTGCTGGCCGGCCGCTCAGGGATCACAGGGCGCCCCCGGGGAAGACGGCCCCTTCGGGCAGTTCCTCCGCCCGGCCGGCCCTGCCCGCGGCCGCCGGCAGTCCCTCCGGTGAGAGCCCGGGACCGGCCGGGGCCGTGGGGCCGGCCGAGACCGTGGGGCCCGCCCGCTCCAGGGGCGCCGGATGCCGCACGGACAAGGCCGGCCGCACGGGAAGAACCGGCCGGGCCAGAATCCGCTGCAGGTACAGCGCGCCCGCATCCATGCCCTGGGCCCCCAGCAGGAGCAGGAGATCGCCTTCCCCCAGCAAGGAGACCGCCGCCGCCACCGCATCCCCCAGCCGGGTGAAGGTGCCGACCTGGGGGGGCTTGAGCCCGCCCGTCTCGAGCCCGGCCAGGCACGCCTCCCACTCCGCGGGCCGCACCATATCCCGGGCCGTGGTATCCCCCGCGCTGGCGGTCACCAGCACCGCTGCCCCGAGGCGGCGGGCCTCGCAGGCCAGTTGGAGGCCGTTGGCATAGTTGATGGCCGCACCCCGCCCTCCCCGCACGGCATAGACCACCACCGCCCGCCGGTGGGGGATCCGGGCGGCCACGGCGAAGCAGGCGGCCAGGCTGTCGGGCCGCCCGGCGGTATCGTCGATGACGGTGAAGGGGCGGCGCATCAGCACCTGGGTGCGGCGCCGGGGTGCGGCAAAACCCGGCAGGGCGCGGGCGACCGTGCCCGGATCCAGGCCCAGCCACAGGGCGGCTCCCACGGCCGCCACCACGTTGAGGGCATGGTGGGGGCCCAGGAGCTGAGTCTCCAGCCAGACGCCCGGCCGGCCCGGCCGGGGTCCCTCGGGGGCCACCCGAGCGCCGGCAGCCGGGGGCGCCCCGGCAGCCGGCACGGCCCTGAAGTGCCCATTCCCTTCGGGACGATCCCGGCCCAGCCGCAGGGCGGGCCCCGGCGGCCAGGCCGGCGGCAGTTCCAGATGCAACCGGTTCGTCCAGAGATCGGGGCCCACCCGGGCGGAGAGCGCCGCGGCGGGCGCAGCCACCTGCTCGGCCGCCAGCCGCAGGTGGCAGGCGGGGCCGCGCCCGAACAGGACCACCGGCGCCCGGGCATAGGGGCCGAGGCGCAGGGCGGCCTCGCCCTCGTGCATCAGCACGCCGCCGCCGGGCGGGATCATGGCGACGAAACGGCCCTTGGCGGCCGCGTAGTCCTCGTAGGTGGGGTGGTACTCCAGATGTTCCAGGGGAGCCAGGTTCGTCACCACGCCCAGGTCGAAGGCCACGTCATCCACCCGCCGCTGGTCGGCACCCTGGGACGAGACCTCCATCACCGCCACCCGGCAACCGGCATCGGCCATCACCCTGAGGTACCGGTGGAGGTCCAGCGGGTCCGGGGTGGTCAGGTTGCCCGGCCAGCAGTGCCCACCGGCGCGCACCTCCAGCGACCCGATGAGGCCGGCCGGGATCCCTGTGGCGCTCAGCAGGTGGTGGAGGAGAAGGGTGGTGGTCGTCTTGCCGGTGGTCCCGGTGACACCCACCACCACCAGCCGGCGGGACGGGTGACCGTAGCGGTTGGCCGCCAGGCGGGAGAGGGCCGAGCGGGCACAGGGAACCTGAAGCCAGCTGACCCCGGGAGGCAGCGGCTGCCCCGGGGGCTGCTGGGCCACCACCACCCGGGCCCCCCGGCGCAGCGCCTCGCCGGCAAAGGCGGCACCGTCGTGCCGGCGCCCGGGAATGGCCACGAACAGGTCGCCGGGTTCGACCCGGGCGGAGTGGGAGCGGATCTCGCCGACCCAAGGAGGCAGCGGCTCGCCGGACAGGGAAAACGACAGCCCCTGCAGCAGCGGAACGACATCCAGCGCCATGGTAATGGTTCAACCCCCCCCGTTTGGGGTTCCCCGATAGGCGTATGTCGCATGCCCCGGCCAGGTGTCAAGGAGGGGGGAAACGGTCAAAGGCTCGCCAGCCAGCTGATCAGGGCAGGGGCCAGCAAGGTGAGGATGAGGCCGTGGACGAAGGCCAGGGCCGTGGTGCCCGCATCCCGCGCCGCCGCGGCGATGACGGGCAGGGTGGTGTCCATGGTGGTGGCGCCTCCCGGCAGGACGGCCAGCCAGGACCGCCGGCCCGCCAGGCGCGCCAGGAAGGGCACCGCCACCACCGTCAAAAGCTCCCGCATCACGTTGGCCAGGAAGGCCAGGGCACCGGCGGCCGGTCCCCAGAGCTGGGCCACCAGCACCCCGGCCATGCTGTACCAGCCGAAGGCGGCCGCCACCGCCAGGGCCAGGGCAGGCGGCTCGCCGGTCAGCCGCCCCGCCAGCCAGCCCCCGGCCAGGCTCCCCGCCGCACCCAGCAAGGGCAACAGGAGGGCCTTGCCCCGGACGGCCCGGAGGCTCTCCCGGGTGGCCGGCCACTGCCGGCCGAACTCGTACCCGTAAAGGGCCATGAGGAGGAGCAAGGCGTACCCGGAGCCGGCGGCGGCCAGCCGCCCGGCAGCGGCCACCAGGGGGGCCGATCCTTCCGGCCCGCCGGCCACCCCTCCCGTCCCGCCGCTCGCCGGCGCCTCCACCGGCGCCTCCACCGGCGCCACCGGCGCCTCCACCGGCGCCTCCGGCGCCTCCAGCCCGCCGGCCATGGCCGCCGCTTCTCCGGCCACCGCCGCCCCCACGCTGCCTCCCGGCAGGCCGCCCAGCCAGTGGACGAACACGGCCCCCGCCAGCCAGCCGCCGGCCACCGCCAGGACGGCTGCGGCGCTGAGGCGCAGGGCTTCGCCGGACCGGCCAGGGCCCCCGGCGGCCGTGGCCGGGTCCCCCGCGGCGGGATCGTGGCGGGCCGGGTCCGGCCGGATCCTCGGGGTCTCCGGGCCGAGGCTTCCCCGGGGGACGGGATCCGAAGGGAGAAGGTGGGGTCCTGCCGTCCCGCCCGAGAGCGTGATCGGGCCCTGGCGGGTTCGTCCCGTCACCTCGCCGGCCCCGCCCGCGGCCCTGGATCCAAGCCGCCGGGTGATGGGGGTACCCTGCCACCAGGCCATGCGGATACGCCGGCACCAGGTGCCGGGGGCGCGCCGGCGCCTGGCGCTGGGGGCGCCCTGCCGAAAGGCCGTACGAGCACGCCATGCGGCCCCCAGGGCCGAGCCCAGCAGTCCCGCCAGCAGCGCCCCGCCCGCCGTGGCCACGGCAAAGGCGGCAGCCCGTGCGCCCAGCCGGGCCAAACCGGACCCTACCTGGGGATCCAGGCCCAGCCGCAGGCCCATGAGAAAGAGCAGCGCCCGCAGCGTCCACCGGGATGCCGCATCCCACCAGGCTGCCGGCAGCAGGCCACCCAGGCCGCTCAGCCCCGCGGCCATGCCGGCGGCCAGGGCCACCAGGACCGCGGTCACGGCCGGCCTCGCCCCTGGGCGGGGCCCGCTCCGGCGGTTTCCCCGGCACGGGCCCCGGGCCGGCGCGGTCGACCCGCCGGACCCCTGCTGGTGGCGGCCACAAGGCGGCCGGCCGCTCCGGTCGTGCCGCCGGCCCCGCCGCGGCCACCGCTGCCGGTGTCGCCGCGGGCGGCCCCACCGCGGGCGGCATCACCGCGCCGGCCGCTTTCCAGCACGCCCATGAGCCGCGCAAACCCCAGGGCGCCCAGCAGGACGGCGCCGGCCAGCGCCGCGGTGAACCCCAGCAGCCCGGCCACCGACCCGCCCGTGCGGCGCTGCCACAGGGCGGCGATCACTACAAACAGTCCCAGGGCCATCGCCCGGACCACGGGCTTCAATCGCTCGCGCAAGCTGGTTCCCCCGTTTCGCCCACCCGTTGACCTGTTCTCGTGCGGACCGGATACTGGAGATGGTAGCACCGTGGGGGTGCTGGCGCCACGCCGGCTGAGACGAGCCACCCGGCTCGAACCCCTCGAACCTGACGTGGGTAATGCCACCGGAGGGAACGGTGCGGTCCCGCTCCAACGAAGCCTCTGGATCGCTTCCTGGCGCCTGGGCCGCGTTCGTCCCGCGGCCCTTTTCGTTGCCGGCCGCACCTTGCCCTGCCGCGGCAGCCCCGCCAGCCCGTACCACCTGTGGGAAGGGAGCGATCCGCCATGCCCACCCCTGCCGAGCCCCGGCCCGGCGAGCCCCGTCCGGGGGCTCCCCGCCCGGATGGGCGCCCGGATGCGCCCCACCCGGGCACCCCGCCCCAGGTGCCGCCGCCCCGCGCCATGACCATCGCCGGTTCCGACAGCGGCGGCGGCGCCGGAATCCAGGCGGACCTCAAGACCTTCAACGCCCTCCGGGTCTTCGGTACATCGGCCATCACCGCCCTGACGGCTCAGAACACCGAGGGAGTGCGGGACGTCCACCTGGTGCCCCCCGGGATGGTGGCCGCCCAGATCGATGCCGTGCTGGACGACATCGGCACCGACGCCGCCAAGACGGGCATGCTGGGCACCACCGCCATCGTGGAGGCCGTGGCGGAGCGCATCGGCCACTGGCGGGACCGGCTGGGTCCCTTCCCCCTGGTGGTCGACCCGGTGATGATCGCCAAGAGCGGGGCCCCCCTCCTGGACGAACCGGCCCGGGAAGCGGTGCGGCGGCTGCTCCTGCCCCTGGCGACGGTGATCACGCCGAACCGCCACGAGGCGGAGGAACTGGCCGGCGTCCCCATCCGGACGCTGGACGACGCCCGCCGGGCGGCCCAGGTCCTCCACGGGCTGGGGCCGACCTGGGTGGTGGTCAAGGGCGGCCACGTGGCGGAAGATTCGGCCGACGCCGTGGACGTGGTCTACGACGGCCGCGACTGGCACCTCTTGCGGGCGCCCCGCATCGCCACCCGCTCGACCCACGGGACGGGCTGCACCTTCTCCGCCGCCATCACCGCCTACCTGGCCAGGGGGTACGGGGTGCTGGACGCCCTGCGAGCCGCCAAGATCTACATCACCGGGGCCATCCGCCATGCCCCCGCCATCGGGCGCGGCCACGGCCCGACCTGCTCCTTTTACCCCTGGGAGGCTGCGCCCGATGACCCGTTGGGTGACCCGTTGGGAGCGGCGGCCGGGGAGGGCGGCGCGCCGAACGGCGCGCCCGTGGACCAGGCCGCATCCGGGGCCGCGGGCCCTGAGGGCCGGCAGCTCGACGGAGGTGAAGAGGGATGACGGCACCTCAGCCCGGCGCGCCCCCCCACCGCACCCGGCGGCTGGTCCGGGCCGCGATGCTGATCGCCCTGGGCACCGTCCTGGCGGGCATGATCCGGGTCCCCGTCGGAGTGGCCACCGCCACGCCGGTGCAGCATGCCGTCAACGTGCTGGCCGCCGCCTGGTTCGGCCCCGCGGGCGCCGTGACCGTGGCCTTGCTCATCAGCCTGCTGCGCAACCTGCTGGGGCTGGGCACCCTGCTGGCCTTCCCGGGAAGCCTCTTCGGCGCCGCCCTGGCCGGGCTCGCCTACCGGGCCGCCCGGCGCCCCGCCGCGGCCATGGCGGGGGAGGTGGTGGGCACGGGCCTCTTGGGCGGCCTGGCCGCCTTCCCCGTGGCCCGGTGGCTGCTGGGCCAGGCCGAGGCGGCCTGGTTCTTCTACGTGGTGCCTTTTACCGTCAGCAGCCTGCTGGGCGCCCTGGTGGGCGGCCTGCTGCTGCGCTGGCTCCCCGCCCCGGCCCCGGAGGGCGACGGGGGGCCGGTTCCCGGCCCGGGCCCGGGGTCCAGCCAGAGCCCGCCCTCGTCCCGCAGGTGACCCCGCGCCTTCAGAGGGGCGGCAATCGCCCCCGCGGGGAACGCGCGGACCGGGCCGCCACCGGGGCCGTGCGTCGTGGCACCCCCCGACCCGCGGCAGGCCGGCATGCACCGGTACCACCGGGGCCCCGGATCCGTCGCTCGCCCCGGACCGGAGCCGGGCGACGTGACAAGGTTCCGCCCCGCCCGGGGCTCGTGGCCCACCCTGGCCCGCCGTGGGCCGGCATGACCGGGGCGCTGCCCGGTTCGCCATGAACCCGGCGGTTCGCCCGGACCCGCGCCGGGCCGGCATGAGCCGGCTCCGCCCGGCCCCTGGACGCGCGTCTCGCCCTGGCCTGGCAGGACGATCAGGCGTTCCACAGGCATTCCAGAGGAGGGATCCCCGTGACGAACATGGGCGCTCCCCAGCCGCCGGCTCCGGAAGCCTCCAACTCCTCCACCGGCCCGGCGCCCGCGAGCTGGGCGGCGGAAGCCGCCCGGGTCCTGGCCCGGATCCGCCACCGGCGACCGCTGGTCCACCACCTGACCAACTACGTGGTGATGAACTGGACGGCCAACATCACCCTGGCGCTGGGGGCATCCCCCTTGATGGCGCCGGAACCGGAGGAGTTCCCCGCCATTGCTGCGGCGGCGGAGGCCCTGGTCCTGAACATCGGCAGCCTGCGGGCAGGGGATGAAGCCGTCTTCAAGGCGGCGCAGGCGGAGGCCCTCCGCCACGGGCGCGCCGTGGTGGTCGACCCCGTGGGGGCCGGTTTCACCCCCTTGCGCACCCGGCTGGCCCTGGACCTGCTGGCCGGCGGCGCTACCGCCGTGCGCGGCAACGGCGGCGAGATCCTGGCCCTGGCCGGGGCGGGCACCGGCCGCACCCGGGGCGTGGACAGCGGCGCGGTGGAGGAAGGGGAGGTGCTGGAGGCGGCCCAGGCGCTGGCCCGGCGCTACCGCTGCGTGGTGGTGGCCAGCGGACCGGTGGACCTGGTCACCGACGGCCTCCAGGCCTGGCGGGTGGCCAACGGCCACCCCTGGCTGGCGGCGGTGACCGGCGGCGGGTGCGGGGCGACCACCGCGGTGGCGGTGTTCCTGGCGGGCTCGGTCGCACCCCTCAAGGATGCCACCCTGGCCATGGCCGTCTACGGCCTGGCCGCCCAGCGGGCGGCGGAGCGCACCTCGGGGCCGGGCTCGTTCCAGGCGGCCTTCCTGGACGAGCTGTACCGGCTGGGGGCGGGGGGCACAGGGGATGCCGAAGGGCTTTCCATTCTCCCGGGGCCGCCACACGGATCCCGGGAACGGTGAACCGCGCGGAGACGGCGGGAGGTGATCCCATGACGGAGGGTTCAAGGAACGGTAAGGACGGGTCCGGCCGGGGCGGCGCCCGCCTCCCGTTGCCCGCGGGCATCCCTGCCGGGGGTGCGGATCCCGCCCGCCCCGCAACCGGCCTGCTCAAGGTCTACTTCATCTACGACCTGGGCCTTGTGGGCACCGCCGACCCGGCCCCTCTGCTGGAGCCGGTGCTGGCGGCCGGGGTCCGGGCGGTGCAGTTCCGGGCCAAGGCGGCGGCCGACCGGGTGGCCTACGAACTGGCCGAGGCCGCCCGCCGGATCACGGCCCGCTACGGCGCCCTGCTGGTGGTCAACGACCGGCTGGACCTGGGGCTGGCGGTGGGTGCCGACGGCCTGCACGTGGGACAGGACGACCTGCCGGCGGAGGTGGTGCGCCGGCTCTGGCCCGAAGGCCTGCTGGGCGTTTCCGTCCGGAGCCCCGAGGAGGCGCGGGCGGCCGAGGCCGCCGGGGCGGACTACGTGGGCGCCGGGGCGCTCCGTTCCACCTCCACCAAGGACGATGCCCGCGTCATCGGCCTGAAGGGGTTGAAGGCGGTGGTGGCCGCCACCCGCCTGCCCGTGGTGGCCATCGGCGGCATCACCCTGGATGACCTCCCGGCCCTGCGCGGGGCCGGCCTGGCCGGGGTCGCCGTCGCCTCGGCCATCGCCCGGGCGGCCGACCCGGGCGGAGCGGCAGCCGCCTTCGTGCAGCGGTGGGACCGGTGAGTGCACCGCAGGTGCATGACGCCGTCCCCTTTTCTACGGCACGGCACCGGCTCCGGCCCGTCGTGCTACACTCCCTTTGTAGTGCTTGCCCGTCTGCTTGCCCGGCCGCGTGGTCCCGCCGGCCGCGGCCCGACCGGCCTCGGCCCAGCCGGCGGCGGCCACGGTCGAAAGGGGGGCCGGGCAAGCCAGCCCGACGACAGGAGTTGACCTGCCGTGTCCCACCGCCAGCCAAGCGGCCGGCGAAGCGCCGGTGCGGCCTCGGGCGCCGGTTCGTCCCGGCCGAACGCCGCCGGGGGCGGCCTGCCAGAGCCCGGTCATGGGGCCCAATCCGGTAGCGGCGGCCAGCCGAAGGCTCCGACCGGACCCACCCAGCCGGCGGGTCCCGGCACTGCCCGCGGCTCCTCCACGCCCGTCCGGCCCTCGACTCCCGCCGGTGCCGCCGGCCGGGCCGGTGCCGCCGGCCGCGAAGGCGTCGCCGATCCCCAGGGACAGCGCGTCCTGGGCGTCCTGCTGCTCGGCGTGTTCCTGGGGGCGCTGGACATCGCCATCGTCGGCCCGGCCCTGAGCGCCATCGGCCGGGACTTCGCCGTCAGCGAGCGGCAGCTCAGCTGGGTCTTCACCATCTACGTGCTGTGCAATCTGGTGGGGAATCCGCTGATGGCCCGGCTCTCCGACCTGCGGGGACGCCGGCCGGTCTACATGCTGGATGTGGCGCTCTTCGGCCTGGGTTCGGTGGTGGTGGCCGCCGCGCCCTCCTTCCCCGTCCTCCTGGCCGGGCGGGCGATCCAGGGTCTCGCCTCGGGCGGCATCTTCCCGGTGGCCAGCGCCACCATCGGCGAGACCTTCCCGCCGGAGCGCCGCGGCCGTGCCCTGGGCATGACGGGCGCCATGTTCGGCCTCGCCTTCCTGCTGGGGCCCGTGATCGGCGGCGTGCTGCTGCCCTTCGGCTGGCAGTGGCTGTTTCTGATCAACGTGCCCCTGGCCGCCCTGGTGCTGGCCTGGAGCCGGCGGGTCCTGCCGGCGCCGCGGCCGGCGGCTCGCACAGCCTTCGACTTCCCCGGCATGGTCCTGCTGGGGTCGGGCCTGGTGGCCCTGGCCCTGGCCATCAACCGCATCGACAGCCAGGCGGTGCTGGCCAGCCTGGCCTCGGCCCAGGTCTGGCCCCTGCTGGCGGCCGGGCTGGTGCTGCTGGTGGCCTTCCAGCGGGTCGAGGCCGCTTCGCCCGCGCCGCTGATCGACCCTGGGCTGCTGGCCAACCGCCAGCTGGCGGTGGCCAACGCCCTTTCCGGCCTGAGCGGTCTGCTCCAGGCGGGGCTGGTCTTCGTCCCCTCCCTGGCCGTGGCCGCCTTCGGGGTCGAACCGTCCACCGCCGCGTACCTGCTCGGGCCGGCGGTGCTGGCCAGTGCCGTAGGGGCGCCGCTGGTGGGCCGCCTGCTGGACCAGGCGGGCTCCCGGGTGGTCCTCACCGCCGGAACGGCCGTGCTGGCCGCCGGGCTCTTGCTGATCCCCGCGGTCACCCGCAGCATGGGCCTCTTCGTGGCGGACGGCGTCGTGGTGGGCCTCGGCCTGGCCAGCCTGACGGGCGCGCCCCTGCGGTATGTGGTCCTCAACGAAGCCGGGGCCGGCCACCGGGCGGCCGCCCAGTCCCTGCTCACCGTGGCCAGCAACATGGGCCAGATCGTGGGCAGCGCCGCCATGGGCGCCATCGTGGCCTCCCACGCCGGCGACGTGGCGGGATACGAGCAGGCGTACGTGGTCCTCGGCGTCCTGGCCGCCCTGGGCATCCTGGCGGCCCTTTCCTTGAAGAACCGGGAGGAAGAGCGCCGCACCGCGCTGAAGAACAGCCCCGCTTGAGGCAGGTGGCCCGAAGGCGCCGGCGTCCGACGCAGGGGGGCTCCGGGCACCGGCCGGAGTCGTAGTGCCGGCTGCGGCACCGCCGGATCCGCGCTGCCGGATGCGCAGCACCGGATCTGCGCTGCCGGATCCGTACGGCCGGATCGACACTACCGGATCCCCACTGCGCGATCCGCACGGCTGGCTCCGTCATGGAAGGGGCAGGCGATCCGGCCTTCCGGGGCGGCCTGTCCCCCCCGGCCCGGCGACCGGCAAGGAGGGTGGACGTGGCACGACGGCGGGTGCGGACCCCCATGAGGCGTCTGGCCGTCCTCTTCGCGGCGGCCCTGCTGGTGTTGGGCAGCGGGTGCGGTCCCCTGGCCGAATGGGCAGGCCTGGCGCCGTGGGGGAATCCTTCCGCCACGGATCCTGCCGGCCATGCCGCCGGCCCCCGGGGTAGCACCGGCGCCGGCCGGGTTCTTCCCGGCGAGGAGGACGAACCCGGCCCCGGAGACGGGCCGGCCGGCCTCCACTGGCAGCGGGCCAGCCTGGCCAGCGTGGGGGACGTGCTGATCCACAACACCCTGCTGGCGGCGGCCCGGCAAGGGGACGGGACCTACGATTTCGGGCCGGCCCTGGCGGCTGTGGCGCCGGCCTTGCGGGCCGCGGACCTGGCGGTGGGCAACCTGGAACAGCCCGTCACGGGCGCCGACCTGGGAGGCTACACGGGGTATCCCCGGTTCAACTCGCCCCCGGAACTGCTGGCGGCCCTGCGCCAGGCTGGCTTCGACGTCCTGACCAATGCCAACAACCACACCCTGGACCGTGGCCGGCGGGGGGTGGAGCGCACCTATGCCAACCTGGAGCGGTTCGGCTTCATCCATGCCGGCACCGCCCGCACCCCGGAGGAACGGGACCGCATCGCCATCGCCGAGGCGGGCGGCATCCGCATCGCCTTCCTGGCCTACACCTACGGCACCAACGGCATCCCCCTGCCGGCGCCCTATCTGGTCAATCTGATCGATCCCCGGCAGATCGCGGCGGACATCGCTCGGGCGCGGCGGGCGGGCGCCGACCTGGTGTCGGTCTCCCTGCATTTCGGCAACGAGTACGAGACCGAGCCCAACAGACAGCAGGAGGACATGGTCGATCAGGTCCTGGCGGCAGGCGCCGACATCGTGCTGGGCCACCATCCCCACGTGCTGCAGCGGGCCGAGCTGCGCCCGATGAAGCGGGCGGGGGACGAGGCGGCAGCGGAAGCGCCGCCACCGGGTGCCTCAGGACCACCGGAGCCGAGGCGGGAGGGGCCGGGGCGGGGGCCCGGTGAGCCCGGGGAGGAGGATCAACCCGGTTCCGCGGGTGGCGCCCCTGTGGCCGGCGCCCCTGCGGCCGGCGCCCCTGCAGCCGGTGCCCCCGGCGCAGGGGCCGCCGCTGCCGGGCCAGACCGTTCCTGCACCAGGCCCGGATCCGGGTCCGGGCAGCCTGCCGGGTACACCGGGTCCACCGGAGGCCGTCCCTGCCTTTATAAGGCGGTGCTGTTCTCCCAGGGCAACTTCCTGGCCGGGCAGATCGGGGAAGACCGCATGACCTCCGCCCTGTTCTGGCTCGACCTGGCCCGCGACCCCCTCACCGGCCGGGCAGGGGTCACGGGAATCCGTTACGTGCCCCTTTACATCCACAAGGGGAGGGTGGACGGGCGCTGGCTCTGGCGCCCCCTGCCGGCCCGGGAGGCGGCCGGCGATCCGGCCCGGTACCAGGTGCCCCAGGCCGATGTGCCCCTGCTGGAGCGGGCTTACCGGCGGGCCCTGGAGCGCCTGGAGGCACCGGGCGTCCGCTGGGTCCCCATGGAGGAGCTGGCACCCGCGCAGGGGCCGTGATCGAGGGCTCGTAGCTGCCTACCATTCCATCGTCATCTCTTATCAGCCGTAGGCGAATCTTGTGCCGCCGGGTCGCCGTTTCAAAGCCGCCCGGCCACGGCGACACCTGCCAGTGCGCCCAGCACGGCGATCAGGCCGGCAATGAACCATCCCGTTAGGCGGTCCAAGCGCTGTTCGAGGCGGTCGATGCGCTGTTCGATGCGGTCAGCCCGTTGCTCAATGTAGTTGTACAGGCGGTCCTGTTCCCGGCGGACATCGTCCAAGCGCTGGAGGATCAACCACGACGTGTCGGGGGTCGTAGGGGGCATGTCGGCGTCTTTGGACGCTGCCGTTTCGCGGTGCATGGTACCGCCTCCCAAACCACTGTGAGAAGAGCATAGCATAGCCACGACAGGCGAGGATGGGCCCATCAAACGCCGGGATCGGTTCTCCGATCCCCAACAGACCCCGCGCTGGCGCGTCTGGACGGAGCAGGTGACGCCCGTCCGCATGGAAGCGCTGGAACCCCCCGTCCCTCTACCCGTGAGGAATCGAGGGTGGCACGTCTGGAGCGATTAGCGGCGCATCGCCCCGTCGGTGTGCGGCAAGTTGGCGCACCGGCTCTAGGAGAGGTCCTCCGAGGACGCCCACGTGGCGACCGGCGACACGGAATCCGGCCGGCACCTCATCGTCGCAACCGTCGAACGTTGACGGCCCGGCCACGGGTGTAGGAACCCGGGGCCTCCCTCCGCCTCACCCGGCCGTCCCCGCGCTCTCCCCGGCCGGTTCGTCCCCCACGGCGTCGCCCGCTGCGGTCGCCAGCGCTCCAGCCAGCGGCCGGCGCGCTGCACCCGGCAGGGCCAGGCGGTTGCCGTCGGAGAGCCGGAACAGGTGAAGGCGCGACACCGGCAGCCGGACGCCCACCGCCTCCCCCTCGACCACGGCGGCGTCGGCGGGCACCAGGGCCTGCAGCCTCAAGCCGGTCCCGGCCGTGGGGCCGGCAGGACCGGAAGGGGCCACCCCGCCGGGGACGCGGCCGGCTTCCACCGTCACCAGCTTCTCGTGGCCCAGCAGCTCGATCATGGTCACCCGGCCGTCCAGGTGCCCGCGACCGGGCGCCACCAGCTGCACGTGCTGCGGGCGGATGCCGATGGCCACCTCGCCTTCCCGTGCCGTCGCCGGCAGCGGCAGGTACACGGGCAGGCCGTCCACCTGCAGCCGCGACCCGCTGACCCGCCCCTGCACCCAGTTCATGGGCGGGTGGCCGATGAAGGAGGCGGTAAAGCGGTTGGGCGGCGTCTGGTAGAGGTCGTAGGGGGTGCCCTGGGCGACGCAGCGGCCCCCGTTCATCAGCACCACCCAGTCGGCGATGCTCATCGCCTCGGTCTGGTCATGGGTGACCAGCACCGCCGTCACACCCAGTTCCCGCTGGATCCGCCGGATCTCGGCGCGCATGGCCTGCCGGAGCTGGGCATCCAGGTTGGAGAGGGGTTCATCCAGCAGGAGCAGGGCCGGCCGCTTGACCAGCGCCCGGGCCAGGGCCACCCGCTGCTGCTGGCCGCCGGAGAGCTGCTCCGGCCGCCGGTCCAGGAGGCTGCCCACCTGCACCAGCTCGGCCATCTCGTGGACCCGGCGGCGGATCTCCGGCTCGGGAAGCCGCTGCATCCGCAAGGGGAAGGCGATGTTCTCGAACACCGTCATGTGTGGGTAGAGGGCGTAGCTCTGGAAGACCATGCCCACGTTGCGCCGCTGGGGCGGCACGTCGTTGACCCGCACGCCGTCGAAGAAGATGTCACCCTCCGTAGGCCGCAGCACGCCGGCCAGCATGTACAGGGTGGTCGACTTGCCGCACCCGGACGGCCCCAGCAGCGCCACCAGCCGGCCGGGTTCCAGTTCCAGGGTCAGGCGGTCGACGGCCGTTACGGTGCCGAAGCGCTTGGTGACCCCTTCCAGCCGGATCCTCACCGCTTTACACCCCCCGTGTACAGCACCATCAGGTAGCGCTGGAGGAACAGGTAGACCAGCATCACCGGGATCATGTAGAACACGGCGACGGCGGTCACGGTGCCGTAGCGGGCCACGTCGGCCTGGGAGAGCAGCGCCCCCAGGTACACCGGCAGCGTCTGCACACCGGCGCCGGGCGCCAGCACGTAGGGCAGCAGGAACTCGCTCCACCCGGACAGGAAAGCAAAGACCGCCGATGCCATCAGGCCGGGGCGGATGATGGGCAGCACCACCCGCCACCAGGCGGCCAGGCGGCTGGCCCCGTCCAGCAGGGCCGCCATCTCGTGGTCCCAGGACACCTGGTCGTAGAAGCCCTTGAGCACCCACACGTGGAACGGCAGCTCCAGGGCGATCTTGGCCAGCACCACGCCCGCCAGGGTGTCATACAGGCCCAGTTGCCGGAGCAAGAGGAACAGCGCCACCAGCAGGGTGATCCCCGGGAAGGCGTGGAGCACGATCAGCATGGCCAGCCACAGCCGCCGGCCCGGCACGGCCAGGCGCGACAGGGCGTAGGCGGCCGTGCTGGCCAGCAGGACCTCGCCCAGGGCCACCAGAAGGGCAAAAAGCAGCGTGTTGATGGTCAGCTGCACCATGGACGGGCCGAAGGGGTCGGGCTGCCAAAGGAACGACCAGTTCTCCCAGGTCCACCCCAGCGGCCGGAACCCTTCCATCCCATCGCTCCAGGACGCCACCAGCAGCCACGCGTAGAGCAGCAGCACCGGCGCCGTCACCGGCACCAGCAGAAGCCACGCCCAGCGCGCCGGGCGCTGGGTCTCGCTCAGGCTGCCGAGCACGCCGCCACCTCCCTTCCCGCGACCGGTGCCGCGATCCGTTCACCTGGACACCTTGAGCCCCTCGCGCTCCAACCGCCACGACGCCCAGGGGCTGCCCAGGGGCTGCGCCGCGCTCCCCACGCCTCTTGCGCGTTCCCCACGCCTCTTGGCCGAGGCGCACCCGCCGGGTTCAGCTCACCTCGATCCGCGGCGGCTGGGTCAACTGGCGGAAGTTGAAGAAGCGCAGGTAGAGCACCGACGCCACCAGCCCGATGACCACCAGCACCGTGGCCAGGGCGGCACCCAGGCCGTACTGGGCGTTGCCGAAGTAATTGGACAGCGCCGTGTGGAAGGCGTAGAGGGCCCAGACCTCGGTGGTGTAGAAGCCCGGCCCGCCGTCGGTGGCCAGCAGGATGTACTCGTAGGACGCCAGCAGCGACAGGGTCTGGTACGCGGCGACGAACAGCGCCGGCCACCGCAGCTGGGGCAGCACCACCCGCCGCACCAGCGCCCAGGTGCCCGCGCCGTCCACCTGGGCCGCGACCAGCTGTTCCCGCGGGATGGCCTGGATGGCGGCGCTGAAGATGATCATCCCCATGGACGCCCCGACGAAGCCGTTGATGGCGATGACAACGGGCCATGGGTGCTCGTAGAGCCAGTTGCCGCCCGCCGGCAGGCCCAGCGCGCCCAGCACCTGGTTGATCACGCCGTAGGGCGGCTCCGCCGCGAAGTACTTCCACATGAGGACGTACACCACCGACGGCGTGATCCTGGGCAGCAGCCACACCGCCCGGAAGAACCCGCCCCAGCGCCGGGGCAGGAAGGCCGTGGCCAGCGCCAGCACCAGGGCAAGCCCCACGTTGAACAGCGTCAGGGTGGCGCCCACATACAGCAGCGTGTTGCGCAGCACCAGGCCCGCCACCGGGTCGGTGAGGATGCGCCGGTAGTTCGCCAGGCCGACCCAGCGGAAGCCCTCCAGGCCCGTGGCGACGCTGAGGTCGGTCAGGCTGAGGATCACCGTCAGCACCGCCGGGACCAGGAAGAACACGGCCACCACCAGGGCGAAGGGCAGGAGGAACCCTGCCCCCAGCCGCCACGGCGCCGCCGGCCGGGCGGCCGCGAGGACCTCGGCCGCCCGGCTCACCGGATGATCACCTCGTCCCGGAGCTGCGACTGCAGCTGCCGGACCACCGTGTCGACGGCCTGTTCGGGCGTCATCTGCCCGGCCACCACCGCCGACAGGCCGCGGTAGATGGCCTGGTCGTAGTTGCCGAACTGCTCGTGCAGCGGGACGAACCCGGCGTGCTCGACCATGTACGCGAGGTCACCCAGCAGCCGGTTCTCCTGGTACGCCGGCTGGTCCAGCTGCGACTTCATGATCGCCAGGTGGTTGCTCTCCACCGCGTGGCGCGTGTTGAACTCGGGATTCGTCGCCTCGAGGATCAGCCGCGCCGCCAGCTCGGGGTGCTGCGAGTACTTCGTCACCATGTACACCAGCGGGTGCGAGAGGGTGACCCCCGGCTTGCCCTGCTCGCCCGCCGGCAGCAGCGCGTAGCCCAGATCCTGGACGTCGGCGTCGCTCAGGCCGTACTGGTCCTGCCATTCGGCCACCTGCCAGGAGCCGCCGACCCAGAAGCCCACCTGCTTGCCGGTCACCGTCCGGTGCCAGATGGACCAGTCGGTCCCCAGCAGCGACGGCTTGAGCACGCCCAGCTCCCGCGCCCGGGCGAAGAACCGGTATTCCTTCAGGAGCGCCGCCTTGTCCAGCACCAGCTTGCCCGTGGCGGGATCCTGCATCTGGCCGCCGTAGGCCAGGTAGAACATGTAGAAGTCCACACCCGGCTGCGGCCGCGTCCAGAAGCCCTGCCCCGCCGGCACGATGCCCCGGTCCTGAAGCTGCCGGGCCACGGTGAGCAGGTCATCCAGGGTAAACTCGCCCTTCTCGATCTGTTCCGGCAACCGGGCGATCTGCTCGTCGGACCAGCCCAGCTGCTTCAGATGCGACTTCCAGAAGTAGAGGGGCCGCGCCTCGGTATCCTGCGGGATGCCCCAGATCTTCCCGTCCAGGGTCACCGACTCCCACAGCGTCGGGAACACGTCCTGGTACACCGGGCTATCCTTGACGTACTCGTCCAGCGGGATGATGTGCCCGGCCGCGGCCCACGGCGCCACGTCCTCGTGGCCGCTGAGGATGATGTCCGGCGCCTTCCCGGCCTCGGCCGCCAGGATGAAGCGCTGCTTGTACTCGTCCCAGGGCCGGTCCTCGTGGGTGCCTTCCAGCTGGACGCGAACGCTGGCGCCCTCCTGCTCCAGCTTCTCGTTCAGCCGGTCCACGGCTTCCCTGAGGTTGTCAAACCGCCAGTGCTCGGTGGGCTTGCCGATGGTCATGGCGCGCAGGGTGACGGTCTGGATGCCCTGCTCTCCGGACGAACCGGCCTCGCCCGTACCGCCGCCCGCCGCGCCCGGAGAGCTTCCCCCGCTGCCGCATCCGGCCAGCAGCACCAGGCTGAGGGCCAGCAGGGCCGCCAGCAGCCGGGCACCCGACCGGTTGCGGTCCTGGCGCCCCTGACGCCGCGGGCCACCCTCTAAGCCAGGCCTCCGCTCGCTACCGCTCCGGCGTTCCAGACAACGGTTCCACCAGCCAGCACGCACAGGACGGTCACCTCCCCTTGCTCGTCGCTCGCCGCGGACTCCTGCTGACGGCTCGCGGGGGAGCGGCATCCCGCAGGGTAAGGGCCAGGCCCCAGTCCCACCGCCTCACCCCGGCTTGACCGCCCGGGCACGCGGCCGGTCTGGGGCGGTTCCGCCCCCTCATGGCGGCACCTCCTCCCGGGGAGCCCGGAGGCGCCCCTGGCAGGGGCATCGCCTTCCCGCAGTGCCGCCGCCCCGCCGCACCACAAGCGCCGTCACCGCGGTCTTACCCGCCTGTTCCTCACCCGTTTGTGCTGGTCGCTTTTCTGAACGTGAACAGTGCTGGAAGGATGGCGAAGGTTGCCCCGCATGGCGCCGTACCGGGGCCGCCTGCTATTAGCAGGCTGCAGCAACGAGTGCTAACAAGCAATTGGAATATAGCCCTGGCTTGTGATCGATGTCAAGTTACGGCATATGAAGCCATTTATCCGGCCGCACCATCCATCTCTGGAATTCCCCGGTTGGACATGGGCGGGCCCCATGCCGCCCACGTCAGAGCCGGGCGAACCGCAGTGTAAAGCGGAGTGCCCAAGGAGCGGGGGCCGTGGCATCATGAGAGTAGCCGCCGCAACGAGGTGAGAAGTTTGGACCGGAGCCAGGACTGGTGGGACGAGGCTCTTGGAGACCTTGCCCATGCGGAAAGCGACCTGGAACGCGGCTTTTATAACTGGGCCTGCTTCTCAGCCCAACAGGCTGCCGAGAAGGCCGTAAAGGCTGTCTGCCAGCGATTCGGGGGCGAGGCCTGGGGACATTCGGTCTATGCCCTCCTCGAGGCGCTGGCGGAGCAGGTTGCCGTACCCGACGACCTTCGGGATCGGGCCCTCGAGCTCGATAAGGCGCATATTCCCACCCGGTACCCTGATGCTCATCCTGTTGGAGCGCCGAGGCGACTCTACACGGCTTCCGAAGCCAGGAGGATGCTGGATCATGCACGGGTCATCCTGGAATTCTGTGCGCGTTACCTTTCCGTCTCTGAGCCTTGAGGAGGTCGTACAGCGCATCAGGGACAGCCTTCCCCGGCTGGCGCAGCAACTGCCGCTCCAGCGGGTGGTCCTCTTCGGGTCCTATGCCCGGGGGCGGTTTACGGCCCGCAGCGACATCGACTTGCTGGTGGTCTACCACGCCCCTCCGGTGGCCGACGCCTTCCAGCGGGTACGGCGGGCCATCCCGCTGCGGGCCCTCGAGCCCCATGTCTACAGCGTCTCCGAGGCGCAGGCCGTCGCCGCCGTGCTGGAGCGGATGACCCGGGACGGGATCGTGCTGTTCGACAGCTGAAGGGATCGGCCTGCTATGGGGCCGGCGGGCCCCGGGGTGCGCCGGGCTGGGGCCGCCGGGTCCCCGGGGTGCGCCGGGTTCCACCGGCGCCAGGTTCAGGCGTCGCCCTCCCGTTGCCGGGCCAGCGGCGGCAGGCTCGACCGGGCGATGGTCTTGTCCAGCTCCTCGTAGCCGAAGTAGCGGATGGTCTCGTAGAGCCCGGCCCGGTCCTGCATCTCACCCAGGAGCTCGCGGGTCGAACCGGCCTGCCGCAGGTGCCGGTACAGCCGCTCCACGGCCCGCGCCGCCACCCGCAGGGAAGAGACCGGGAAGAGAATGATGTCGTAGCCCCACGCCGCCAGATCCGCCGCGCTGTAATACGGAGTCTTGCCGAACTCCGTCAGGTTGGCCAGGAGCGGCACGCCGGGCAGCGCCTCCCGCACGGCGCGGAATTCCTCCTCGGTGGTCAGGGCCTCGGGGAAGATGGCATCGGCCCCGGCCTCCACGTAGCGCCGGGCCCGGGCGATGGCGGCTTCCAGCCCCTCCACCCCGTGGGCGTCGGTGCGGGCGATGACGTAAAGGGACGGCGCCGTCTCCTTGAGGGCCCGGATCTTCTGCACCATCTCGTCGGCCGTGACCAGGCTCTTGCCGCTCAGGTGGCCGCACTTCTTGGGCATCTCCTGGTCTTCGATCTGGACCCCCGCCACCCGCGCCTCCACCATCTCCCGGCCCGTGCGGGCTACGTTCAGCACCCCGCCGAAGCCCGTGTCGATGTCCACGATCAGCGGCAGGTCCGCGGCGCGGACGATGTCCCGGGCCCGGTCGGCCACCTCCTGGCTGGTGACCAGGCCCAGGTCGGGCAGGCCGCGGCTGGCGGTATAGGCGGCCCCGGACAGGTAGACCGCCTCGAACCCGGCGCGCCGGGCCAGGAGCGCGGCCATGGCATCGTGGGCGCCCGGCAGCACAACCGGCCCCTTCCGCACCAGCTGGCGGAAACGCTCGGCCAGCTCGGGCTGGGGCGTTTCCTTCTGCAGCAACCAGGCCATGGGAATCCCTCCTCACAACCTCCCGGGCTCACGGGACGGACCGGCCCGCCCGGGCGGGTCGGTTCGTCCCGGACGGGCCGTAGCCGTCCCTGGCCGGCCCACCTTGCGCCGGAGGGCCGGGGAATCCGCCGTCCCCGAACGGCGCCCAAGGCGCCAAAGGTGCCACAGGCGCCGGCCTCCCGGGCCTTCAGGGCCGGTGCAGCTCGTCCATGAAGCGGTCCACGGGCATCTCCGGCAGGGCGGGGTCTTCGGCCAGCAGGTGGAACAGCCGCTCCGCCCGCTTGGCCGGGAAGACCTCCCGCAAGGCGCCCCGCACCTTCTCGTGCAGCCGCGGCAGGGCTTCGTCCCGCCGGCGCCGGTGGCCCAGGGGGTACTCCACCTCCACCTTTTCGGTGGCGGTACCGTCGCGGAAGAACACCTGCACGGCGTTGGCGATGGACCGCTTCTCGGGGTCCAGGTAGTCGCGGCTGTACCGCTCGTTCTCCACCACCACCATCTTCTCCCGCAGGGCGTCGATGCGGGGGTCGGAGGCGATGGGCTCCTCGTAGTGCTGGTAGGTCAGCTCGCCGTAGATCAGGGCCACGGCGGTCATGTACTGCAGGGAGTGGTCGCGGTCGGCCGGGTTCGTCAGCGGGCCCTTCTTGTCGATGATGCGGACGGCCGATTCCTGGGTCTCGATGACGATGCGCTCGATCTCGTCCAGCCGGTCCTTGACCTGGGGGTGCAGGCGCAGGCCCGCCTCCACCGCCGTCTGCCCGTGGAACTCGGCCGGGTAGGCGATCTTGAAGAGCACGTTCTCCATCACGTAGGACCCCAGGGGCCGCGCCAGGACCACCTTCTCGCCCCGGAAGACCACGTCTTCGAAGCCCCAGCGGGGGGCGCTCAGGGCGGTGGGGTAGCCCATCTCGCCCTTGACGGCGAAGAGCGCCAGCCGCACGGCCCGGCTCACCGCATCGGCTGCCGCCCAGGACTTGCGGGAGCCCGTGTTGGGGAAGTGGCGGTAGGTGCGCAGGGCGGCCCCGTCGATCCAGGCGTTGGAGAGGGCGTTGACCACCTCGTCGCGCCCGCCGCCCCACAGGGCGGTGGCCACCGCCGCCGACGCCACCTTGACGAAGTGCACGTGGTCGAAGCCGAAGCGGTTGAGGCTGTTCTCCAGCGAGAGCACGCCCTGGATCTCGTGGGCCTTGATGGCCATGGTCAGCACGTCGCGGACGGTGTAGGGCGCCTCGCCGCGGCTGCGCCGCACCCGGCTGACGTGATCCGCCACCGCCAGGATGGCGCCCAGGTTGTCCGACGGGTGCCCCCACTCCTTGGCCAGGAAGGTGTCGTTGTAGTCCAGCCAGCGGATCAGGGCGGTGATGTTGAAGGCGCCCTCCACGGGATCCAGCACGTAGGGCGTGCCCGGCACCTTGACCCCATGGGGCACGATGGTGCCCGGCACCGTGGGGCCCAGCAGCTTGGTGCACTCGGGATAGGCCAGGGCGTAGAAGGCCGCCGCCAGGGAGTCCATCAGCACCCAGCGGGCGGTGCGGTAGGCCAGCTCGCTGTCGATGGCCTGGTTCAGCACATAGTCGGCGATCTCCACCAGGACCCGGTCCGGTTCCTGGGGTTTCGTGGCCCCGCCGGCCGGGGCGCTTGCGTCGTGGCTTGCCATGGTGCCGTCCTGCGACCTCCCCTGCGATGATCGCCGCGGGATTCAGCTGCCATCGCCACGGCATTCAACCGTCGCCGGTATCGCCTTGGCGGCTCTCGCCATCGCCTTCACGGCCGTCGCCATGCCCGGGGCACCCATGGCGCATCGCCGCCACAGGCGCCGCCATGGCGGTCCGCCGCGGAATGGCCACGACCGCTCAGGCCTTGAGCCCCCGCGGCCCCAGATAGCGTACCCGCGGCCGGAAGAGCCGGTTCTCCGCGTGCTGCTCCACCACGTGGGCCACCAGGCCCGCCGTCCGCGCGGCGAAGAAGATGGGCGTGTACAGCTCGATGGGGATGCCGAGCACGTAGTAGATCGGCGCGGCGTAGTAGTCCAGGTTCGGATAGAGGCCCTTCTCCTCCCGCATGATGTCCTCGCCCCGCTGGCACATGGCCACCCAGCGGCGCCCTTCCTCGTCGCCGCGTTCGTCCACCAGCCGGGCCAGGGTCTGCTTGAGGATCCAGGCCCGCGGGTCGAACTTGCGCATGTAGACCCGGTGCCCGAAGCCCATGATGCGCTCCTTGCGGGCCAGCTTCTCGCGGATCAGCCGGTCGAGGCCCTCCACGTCCCCCGCTTCCAGCATCATGTGGGCCACGGCCTCATTGGCCCCGCCGTGCAGGGGACCCTTCAAGGACGCCACCGCCCCGGTCAGGGCGCCGTACACGTCGGACAGGGTCGAGGCGATGATCCGGGCCGTAAAGGTCGAATTGGGCATCTCGTGCTCGCTGTAGGCGATCAGGGCCTGGTCGAAGGCCCGGGCGCCGGCCGGGTCCGGCCGCCGGCCCGTGATCATGTACACGAAGTTCTCGGCGAAGCCCAGCTGGGGGTCGGGAAGGACCGGCTCCCCGCCCCGGGCGATCCGGGTCAGGTTGGCGACGATGGTCGAGACCTGGCCCACCAGCCGCACGCCCTTGGCCCGCTCCGCCTCGGGGTCCGGCGAGTCCGCCTCGGGGTCGAACCCGGCCAGGGCCGAGACGGCGGTGCGCAGCCGGTCCATGGCGTGCATCGACGCCGGCAACTTGGCGAGGATCTCCCACACGGCCTGGGGAACCTCGGCGGCCAGGAGCTGCCGCTCCAGCTCCTGGCGCTCTTGGTCGCCGGGCAGCCGCTCGTGGATCAGCAGGCCCAGCACGTCCACGTAGGTCTTCTGGGTGATGAGGTCGAGCAGGTTGTAACCGCGGACCACGATCTCCTCGTTCTCCACGTCCAGGTAGGAGATGCGGGTCTCGGCGGCGATCACGCCCTCAAGACCGGGGCGATACTCCTGGTTCTCCATGACGCCACCCCTTTTGATCTGGTGGGGGTCCGGCCGAGGGGTTGGATTTCCCTGTACATGCCGGGCGTGTCACCCCTCACGGTCCCCTTGCCGTTCCTGCTGCGTCCCTCTCATTCGTACCCGACGGGAGGGCCGACCTCCTGCCGGGTCGCCGGCGGGGAACCGGGCGGGTCGGGGCGGCGTCCAAGGGGCGACGGTGCACCCGGCAAGGTTGGCAGGGAGGCGGCCAGGGCCACCGCCCGGCGCCCGCCGGCCGGTGGCTCCTGGGCCCTGCGTGCACCGTCCAGCACAAGCCCGGGGGTGATCCTGTTGCAACTGCCCGAGTCGGGCCTGCTTTTGCTACCTGAACAACGCACCTCGGGGGTCAAGGTCGCCGGCCGCAGCGGACGCCACACCAGGCGCCGGCCCGCCCGCATCCCAGAGGGAGCAGCCGTTTTGTGCACCGTGGGACCGGGTTACAGCCGCCCTGTTGCCCGGATCGCTGGCCGGCCGGCCGTAAGGTGCCGTAAGGCTGGGTGGCTCCTGGGCTGGCTGATGGTGTTGGCGGCGGTGTTGTTGGGACTGCCCAGCGGCCTCGCCCATGCGTCCACCGGTGGAGCGGATCAGGGCAAGTCGCCCGAGCAGGCCTCCCCGCAGCGGGCCGGTTCCCCCGACGAGCCCGTATCCCACTTGGTGGCCCCCGACGACGTGCAGGCGGCTGAGGCGTACTTGCGCCAGCGGTTCGCCGACCGGTTCGGCGGCCTCTACCTGCAGGATGCCGGCAATGGCCAGTTCACCGTTGTTGTGGTGGTCACCCGACCCCTGGGGGCCGGCGGCGAGGAGGCCCTTCGCCAGCGCCTGGGCGGCAAGCCGCTGCGGTTCGTCGAGGGCCGATACACCCTGGCTGAACTCGAGCGGATCCAGGGGACGCTGACCCAGGCCATGCCCCGGCTGCAGGAGCAGGGAGTCCAGGTGGTCTGGAGCGGGGTCGACGTGCGGACCAACCGGGTCCGCCTGGGCGTCGCCAGCGACCTGGAACAAGCGCAGGCCGCCGTTCGGCATCTCCCCGGGGCGGAAGCCATCGTCGTGGTGGAGGCCGAGCCCGTGCAGCTCCTGGGTGCCGAGGGCGGCCCGGCCGTGACTCCGGCTCCCTCGCCGGCCGCTACCGTGGCGGACGGCGGGGCAGAACGGGACGCCGGTGCCGGCGGCGCCCCCGTCCGGCCCGGCGGGTGGTGGGCGGCTTTGCTCACGGCCCTCAGGCGTTGGTGGGCGGCCCTGGTCGCCGTGTTTCACTGATTCCGGTGCGGCCGCTCCAGCCGGTCTTGGACCAGGTGGAGCGGCCAGTCCACCGGCCAGAGGTCCACGGCGCCACCGGCTTGCAGGAGATCCCATAGGACAGGCACGTGCTCCAACCCGACGGTCACCAGCACCCGCCGCCGCAGGTGGCGGGTGCCGGCATGGGTGCCGGCACGAAGCACGGAAGCGCAAGCGTCCAGGATGTTTGCCGCCATGCGGAGGTTCCGCACTGACCAGGTACGAATCTCTTCCGTGGCGTCCAGCTGGAGTTGTAGCCGGTGCTTGGCCCGGATAAGGTCCATCACCCCCTGATCAAAGATGGCCCGCAGCCCCAGCTCGCGGCGCCCGATCCACTGGAGAAAGGTTTGGGTCACGTCCTGCCACGTCGCCTCCGCGGCGGTCTGCCAGGCCGCCGGCACCGGCGGGCCGGCCACAGAGGCCAAGGGCATGCCCCCGCCGCCCACCGGCCGCGGCTCCGGCTTCGGATCACCAGGGTCCGCCGGGCCGGCTCGTTCGCCCGAACCGGCGTCCGGTTCGTCGGGGTAATCATCGACGGGGTGAAAAGGGATTCCCCTCTCACGGCACAGGGGCAAGATGAGCTGCCGGTACTCCACAGGCCCGCAGTAACCGGGGCGCGTGCCGCCCGCGGTCCGTTGCCAGTCGATGGGCCGCACCTCGCCACAGATGGCATCCGGCCCGAACGCAAGGATGATGCGACGGATCACCGTGAAGTCGTAATGGGCAAAGGCCGGCTCCAGGTGTAGCCGGTGTAAGGTGGGAAGTAGCGCCACGGTGATCCGTGGCCCCGCGGTCGCGGTCGGTGTGTCAGGCACGGTGCCACCTCCACGTACGGTCGATCACGCGAAGCGGGAAGCTGGTTTCAATCTCGGCTGGGTCGACCGGCACCGCCGGCTCCTAAGTGTTCCTAAATGTTTCGGGTAACACGCGACACCAAAATCACGGGTTGTGGCGAGAGGACCAGGGTAGCCGTCGCAGAACCGTTACCCCAAGACCACCACATCCGCACCGCCGCAAGACATGGTCACGCTCCTTGCGTAACACCCATGGCTGGGGCCGGCATCTCGGGCATCTCGTGGATGGCCGTGGCTTCGGCCGGAGCCGGTGGGCCACGGGAACTGGGCCCTCGAGTGGGGTGCGTCACATGCCGAACCGCACCGTGCGGCTGATTTCGCGGCTGATTTCGTGGTCGGTGCTCGCCTTCCTCCTCTTCACAGCGGCCGGTTGCGCGCAATCGGCGACCACGGAACGCCCGCCGGCTTCTGCCGCGGCCACCGGCCCGAACCAGGGCCAAGCTGGCGACGCCGGCCCGACGTCCCTGGAGGAACCCGGACCCGCATCGCCAGAACCGGCCGGCGGGGGAGCCTCGTCCCCCGCCGGGGCCGACCTGATCTCGGTCGAGGCCTTCTTGCAGGCCAACAAGGGGATCATCGCCTTCGTCTCCCAGGGACTTTTGGATTGGGCGAGCGGGCTCAAGGAGCTCGGTATCTTGCCCATCAGCCTCGACGGCAGTCCTCTGGAACACGCCACCCCACCGGCGATTCACATCGACCCCGCTCTGACTCCGCCGAGGGACGAGCGTCACCTCCGCGTTGTCGCCACCCGGGTCACCACCCTGGGGGCGTACATCACCCGCATCCATCTCCATCCGGATTCCATCGACGTCGTCATCGTGCCGCAGGATGGGACGTTCCACGACATCGAGATCGACTTGAACCGGTACAAGAACGGCCAGCGCGTTCCTGTCCGCTTCATCGTCACCGGCCCATACCAGGAATTCGTGGTCGAAAAGGTGCCGGCACGGGAGTAGGCCACGCCGCCGGCACCTGGGCAACAGATCTGAAACCGCTACCTCACCGTCCAGCGCCTGATCCCTCACCGGTTCCGGTCCGCCGCCACCTCGTAGTGGATGTTGCGCGCCTCGAAGAAGTTGACGATCTCCGGCACGTCCACCTCGGTGGCCATCCACTTGGCCGGGTTGGGCGTGCCGAAGTGGGGGCCCAGGCCGAGTTCGTCCAGGCGCCTGTCGGTCACGTACTCGACGTAGGCGTTGAGATAGTCGGCGCTGACGCCCAGGATGGGCCGCGGCAGCAGAGCGCGGTTGTAATCCCGCTCCAGCTCCACCGCCCGCAGGATCAGCCCCTTGACTTCCCGGGCGAAGGCCGGCGTCATCAGCTCGGGGTGCTCTTCCAAGAGCGCGGTGATCAGGTGGATCCCGAAGGACAGGTGCAGGCTCTCGTCCTTGAGCACCCAATCGACCAGGGTCGCCAGGCCCTTGAGCAGGTTGCGACGCCGGAAGGTGTAGGCGAACAGGAACCCTCCGTAGAAGAACACGCCCTCCAGGACGATGTAGTAGCCGATCAGGTTGCGCAGAAACGCCTGCCGCCCCTCCAGGGTCGAGACGTCGGGCCGGACCAGCAGCTGCCGGGTGAGCTCCTGCTGGAACGCCTCCTTGGCGCGGATGGCCGGCACGTTTCGGTGGGCGGCGAAGACCCGCTCCCGGTCGACGGGCAGGGTCTTGAGCACGTACTCGAAAGCCATGGTGTGGTTGGCCTCTTCCCAGATCTGCCGCGCCAGGTAGAGGCGAATCTCGGGCGGCGTCAGCAGCGGGTAGATGGACATCACCAGGTTGTGGGTGACCAGGGACTCCATTGGGTTGAAGAAGCCGAGCAGCAGCTCGACCGCCCGCCGCTCGTCGTCCGTCAGGCGCAGCTCCCAGTCGCGCACGTCGTCGGCCAGGGGGATCTCCTCGGGGAACCAGGTGTTGCGCTTGCCCTGCTGGGCGTGGGCGTAGGCCCAGGGATACCGCAGCGGGAAGAGCTGGATGGGCTCCAGGGGGTCGCCGCCCAGCAGGCGGTCGCCGGGCTGGTGCGTAGCGGGTGCCACAGGAATCGCCTCCTTCTTGGCTGGCACTGGTTGGAGTGCATTGGCTTGGGCCGCATCATCCACCGGGATGGGTGCCCCGTCCCCGGCCGTCCGAAGTCGGGGCGGGGCGGGGCGCGGTGGGCCGGACCGGCGCGGCCCGCAGGCCCTGGCCCGCTTCCCGGTTCCTGGCCGGGTCACTGGCACGCTTCACAGATCAGGTCCGGGTCGTCGGGACGAACCCGGCATGCGGCCGGCGCCTCGGAGGTGCCGGCACGGTCGCCACCGGATCCCACCGGCAACCCTGCTCCGCCTCCGTCCCGCCCGGCCCCGGCCGGCGTCGCCGGGCCTTTCGGATGTGCGCCTGCCGGCGGCTGCAAGGCACCGGGCAGCACCGTGCCGCTGGGCGCCCCACCCTCCCCTTCGGGGTTCAGGAGCGCGGCCAGCCCCGCGCCGCCGTTCCACACCGCCCGGGAAGGCTGCGAGCCGGCCGCCCGAGCACCGGCTGCCGGGACGGCCCCGGACGGCCGTGCCCCGGCGGACGAACCGGCCGGAGCCGGTTCGTCCAGGTTCCAGCGCAGCTTGCGGCGGGCCTTGTTCACCCGCACCGTCGACGGCTCGGCGTACATCCGCGGCGCCATGAACAGGTAGTAGGTCGACTTCAGCCCGCGCCGCCACGCCTCCCGGTAGACCCGCTCCATGGCCCCCAGGTCCCGATCGGCCAGGAACAGGTTACGGCTGATGCCCATGTCGACCCACTTCTGGGCCCGGGCCGCAATCTCCAGGTAGGCCTCGGGCGGTACCTGGTAGGCGGTGGGGTAGCGGTGCCGGATGTCGGCGGGCAGCTCGGCGATGGGCTGGAGGTCGCCGCGTTCCTCCACGATGCGGTCCCGCACCTGCTCCCACAGCCCCCGCTGCCGCAGTTCCTCCACCAGCACCCGGTTGACCTCCAGGAACTTGCCCGAGAGGGTCTGCCGCGAGAAGACGTTGGAGTAGGGCGGGTCGAGGCTGGGAGTGGTGCCGGCGATCAGGCTGATGGTAGCGGTGGGCGCCACCGCCAGCACGGCGCCGTTGCGCATGCCCTGCCGGACGCGGGCCCGGACCCCCTCCCAGTCCAGCCGGGCGCTGCGATCCACGGTCACGGGCCGGCCGCGTTCCTCCTCCAGATCGGCCAGGGTATCCAGCGGCACCTTGCCCCGGGCCCAGCCGCTCTCGGCGAAGGAGGGGAAGCTGCCCCGCTCCCCGGCCAGCCGGTGGGAGGCCAGGATGGCATGGTAGCTGATGAACTCCAGCACCCGGTCGGCCAGATCGGCCGCCTCGGGGTCGGCGTAACCCAGCCCCAGGCGGTTGACCGCCTCGGCGAAGCCCATCACCCCGAGCCCCACGGGCCGGTGGCGCAAGTTGGAGCGCCGCGCCTTCTCGATGGGATACAGGTTGAGGTCGATCACGTTGTCCAGACCCCGCATGGCGACCGCCACCGTGGCGGCCAGGGCCTCCCAGTCGATGCCCGCCGGCCCCAGGTGCCGGGCCAGGTTGACGCTGGCCAGGTTGCAGACGGCGACCTCGTCGGCGGTGGTGGGGAGGAAGATCTCCGTGCAAAGGTTGCTGGAGTGGATCACCCCCGGCAGCAGGGAGCGCACGTTGCCCGCGTCCTTGAAGACCAGCCAGGGGTGGCTCGTCTCCTGCAGGGTGGCCAGGATCTCCCGGAAGAGCTGCCGGGCGTCCACCCGCTTCCAGGCCCGGGCGGGCAGCTCCCCGGCCTCGGCCTGGCGGATGCGGGCGGCGTAGGCGTCACGGAAAGCCGCGCCGAAGCGCTCGGGCAGCTCCGGCACATAGGCCGGGTCGAACAGGTACCAGGGCTCGCCCGCCTCCACCCGGCGCAGGAACTCGTCGGGGATCCAGAGGGCGGTGTTGACGCTGTGGGCCCGCAGGTAGGGGTCGCCGCTGTTGCGTTTGAGGTCGAGGAAGGCCTCGATCTCCAGGTGCCAGGGCTCGAGGTACACCGCCAGCGTCCCCCGCCGGCGGCCGCCCTGGTTCACCGCCTTGATCAGGGCGTCGTAGTAGTGGATGAACGGGATGACGCCCGACGACTCGCCGTTGATCCCCCGCACTGGCGATCCCGCCGCCCGCAGCCGCGTCACCGAGGCCCCGATGCCGCCCGCGTACTTGGCCAGCCGGCCGAAGTCGCCGGCCGCCTCCAGGATGTGGTCCATGGAGTCGTGGACGTCGGCCAGATAGCAAGAAGAGAGCTGGTGGTGGGGAGTGCCGGCGTTGAACAGGGTCGGCGTGCTGGGCAGGTAGCGGAAGGTGGACATGAACTCGTAGAAGCGCAGGGCCCAGTGCACGCGCCGGGCCGGTTCCTCCGCCAGGGCCAGGCCCATGGCGACCCGCATGAAGAGGTACTGGGGCGTCTCCAGCAGCCTGCGGCTCTCGGGCTCCCGCACCAGGTAGCGATCGGCCAGGGTGACCAGGCCGATGAAGGGCAGCGACTCGTCCCGCTCGGGGCGCAGGGCACCGGCCAGCTCGTCCAGGTCGAAAGCGAGCAAGCGCTCGTCCAGGGCGCCGCAGGCCACCCCGCGCCGGATGTAGGCGGGGAAGGCCGCCCGGTACCGCTCTGGGCCCGGCACCGGCTCGCCCAGCACCTGCCGGTACAGCTGGCGTAGCCGGGCCCGCACCGCCACCCGCTCGAACTCGGGATCGCGGTGCAGGTTCTGGGTGGCCGCCTGGACGAGGAGTTCCTCAAGGAAATCGCCGGTGCCCGCGGCACCCGTGGCGCTCGCAGCGCCGGCTGTACCGGCGGAAGCAGCAGCATCAGCGGCACCGGCGGCATCGGCGGCCGCATCGGCCAGCGCAGCAGCCGCCCCGTTGCCGGCCGGTGGGGCGCTCGGACCGGCGGGCGGTACGATCCAGGACAGGTCCTGGCGGAGGACGTGCTGCAGGCGATCCGCGTCAGGCAGGCCTGCGGTGAGCTCGCGGAGGATGGCGTCCACGGGGTTCCTCCCCTCTCCTCTGGCGGTTCCGCCCCCGGCCGGTGGCCGGCACGGAGGAGGAGAGGAACCGAACCCGGGCCGCGTTCCCCTGCCGCCCGCGGGCGCCCGGATGCAACAGGCGGCCCCGGAAGAACGCGGAGACACGCTCGGCCCGCCCTCACCCCTCCGCGGGGGCGGTACGGAAGCGCGATGTGGGTACTCGGGCTTCCGGCCGGCGGGGCCGGTTACCGTTGCGGGACAGCGCCGGACTTGCACCGGACTTCCCCCAGCGGGCTGCCGAGGGACCCCCGTGAGGTGGGCGATCCCTCGCATGGCGGCAGCCACGCCCTGCCCTGTCGGACAGGCACCGCGCTGTGGCCCAGCGGCCAAGGCACCAAGGGAGCCGAGGGCCACGTGGCCACGTGCCAGATATGGAAGTTTGTCCGAGGGGATCATACTACATGTTGTATTGGGCGGCAAAGCCGATGGGAGCCGGAGGGGACCCGCCTGCGCCCGGGACGCCACCCGCACGCCCCCGGGCGCGGGCGGGTTCCTCCGCACGGCCGGCGCCGCCCTTAGCGGCGGGTCGCCACCAGTTCGCTCAGGGCCAGGGGATCATCGGATTGGACGATGTCCACGCCCCACCCCGCCAGCTCCCGCAGGGTGCCCGGGTTGGAGCCGAAGCTGTGCACGGCGATCCGGGCCCGGTGCAGCAAGTCCACCTCCCGGGGCGCCAGGTGCTCGGCATCGACGCAGAGGACATCGGCGCCGGCCGACCGCACCACGCCCACGGGATCGATCAGCCGGGCCTGGCAGATGGCGCCCGTGAGGATGTCGGGCGCCATCTCCTTGCACCAGCGCAGCACGTGATGGTCGAAGGAGAGCAGCATCACCTGGTCCTGCATGTCACGCTGGCGAACCAGCTCCACCACCCGCTCGCAGAGCAGGGTGGCGTCCGCGCCGTAGGGCTTGAGCTCGATTTGCAGGTAGACCCGTCCCCGAGCCCAGTCCAGAACCTCCGCCAGGGTGGGCACCCGCTCACCCCGGTAGCGGGCGCCAAACCAGGCGCCGGCGTCGAGCCGGCTCAGTTCATCCCACCGCCGGTCGCGAACCCGCCCGGTGCCGTTGGTGGTTCGTCCCAGCTCGGCGTCGTGGAGGACCACCACTTCGCCGTCGGCCGTCAGCTGCACGTCGAGCTCGACCATGTCCACGCCGGCCGCCACCGCCTGCCGGAAGGCGGAGAGGGTGTTCTCCGGGGCCCGGGCTCGCCCGCCCCGGTGGGCACAGGTCAGCGGCCGCTGGCGCTCCAGCGCCTGATGCAAAGCCGGCAGCCCTCGTTCCATGGGGTGTCCGACCAGCCTCCGCGCAAATTCTGCGGGCCGGCGGTAGTCCGCCGGCCCGATGTCACGACGTGCCTGCTTCTTCCCTTGACCTTCCGATCCACGTTCGCAGTGTTGGGCCCCCTGCCGGAGAAAAGCCGCTCTCGTGTACCCAGTGTAGCGGGGGCAGGCGGCGCCGGGAACCCCCTAGTGCAAGGTGATCCGGCCCTCCACCCGGGCGTTGAAGGGCTGGGGCAGCTGCTCGACGTAGCGCACCAGGGCGTCGATGTCCACCGGCCCCACCACCCGGTCCTGGCCCTCGGTGAACACGCTGAAGTTGTCGCCCCCGGCGGCGAGGAAGCTGTTGGCCGTGATGGTGTAGCGGGCGTTCAGATCCAGGGGCTGCCCGCCGATGCGGATGTCCGCCGGGTCCACCCGGTCGCCCACCGGCCTGCGGGGATCCCAGCTGTAGTCCAGGCCCGACACCTGCAAGATGCGGGGATAGGGCTGGTTGAGCCACTGCTGCTCGAGCAGCCGCTCGATCTGGGCGCCGGTCAGGGTCATCTTCACCAGGTCGTTGCCGAAGGGCTGGACCTCGTAGAGCTCGCCCCAGGTCACCTCACCGGCGGCGATGTCGGCCCGGATGCCACCCGGGTTCATGAAGGCCACCTGGGTGCCCATGGCCCAGCGCTGGGCGTCGGCAATCAGGTTGCCCAGTTCCGACTCGCCCGCCGGCGTCTGCTGGCGGGTGATGTCGTCGGCGGCGGTGCCCACGACCCGGTTGATGATGGGCTCCACCTGCTCCTTCGCCCGGGCGACCAGGCGGGCGATCTGCTTGTCGGGCTCGGTGCCCGGCGGCACGTCGGCGTAGGTATCGACGATCCGTGCTCGCTTGTCGATCACGTCGCCCGTGGCCCCATCCAGCACCAGATCGACATCGGCGAAGGCAGTGCCGCTGGAATAGGCCTGGGTGACCAGCTTGCCGTCGATGATGCCCCAGTAGCCCCGGTGGGTGTGGCCCGAAAGGACCACGTCCACCTCATCGTCCATGGCCTCGACGATGGGCACGATGGCGCCTGAGATGGGCCCGCCGCGGCGGTCGCCATCGCCGCCCTGGTGCAGCAGCACGATGATGGTCTCGACGCGCTGCCGCTTCAGCTCGGCCACGTAGCGGTTGACGCTCTCCGCCTCATCCAGGAAGCGCACGCCCGCCACGCCCGTCGGGGTCACGATGGTGGGCGTCTCCTTCAACGTGACGCCGATGAAGCCCACCGGAATGCCCCGCACCCGCACGATGGCGTAGGGCGGGAAGAGGGGCTCCCCCGTCTTGGCGTCGACCACGTTGGCGGTCAGGTACTGGAACTTGGCTCCTTCAAAGCAACCCGTGACGGGGTGGCAGCCGCCCTCCTGCAGCCGCCTGAGCTCCGCCACCCCCTCATCGAACTCGTGGTTGCCGACGGCGCTGACCAGGAGGTGCATTCGGTTCAGGGCCTCGATGGTCGGTTCGTCCTGGAGCAGGGCCGAGACCGGCGGGCTGGCCCCCACCAGGTCGCCGACCCCCACCCGCAGGGTGGTGAACCCGTCCTTCTTGGCCTCCTCCTCCCAGCGGTCCCAGTAGGCCGCCAGCACCGCGGCGCCGCCGATGGGCCGCCCGCCCAGGGTACGGGACTGCAGCGCCCCGTGGAAGTCGTTGATGGCCAGCAGCTGCAGGCGCACGGTGCGGCTCCCCGCGCCCTCCGCCGAGGTGACGGCGGGAGAGACCAGCAAGAGCACCAAGACCACCGGCAGCAACCATGCCGGCAGCCGGCCCACCCGGCGCACGCCGGCACGGATCCACCTCTTCATGCGCCGCATGCGCGCAACCCCCTTCGCACCGGTTCTCAACCTGGTTGCCTGGCCGCGTCACCGGTCAACCCCGCTCGCGGGAACGAGCCCTCATCAACGACCTCACGGGGGAACGGGTGGACAGGCTCGCCAGCGCTCCCTCCAGGGAGCGGGCGCATCTCCAGCCCGGCCCCCGGAAGCGGGTGAACAATCCGTACCGGTCGATCAAGAGCGTCCGCACCCCCATCTCCAGGACGGGCAGGATGTCATTGAGCAGGTTGTCGCCGATGGCCACCATGGCGCTGCGCGGGATTCCCGTCTGCCGCTCCAGCAGGGGGATGATCCGGCGCCAACCCCGCGGTTTCTCCGCTTCACTGAAGCGATAGGTGAAGGCTTGCTCCAGCCCCAGGTGCCGCAGCATGTTTTCCGCGTGCTCACGGCCCGCGTTGGTGACCAGGACACGAACGGGCTCTTCCCCCCGGCCAAAGAAGACGTGCCGGTGATAGGACTCGGGCGGTGGCAGGGTGACCCGTGACCGCGTCTCGGCCATGGCCGCCACACAGTCCTCCATGGTCAGGCCACCGCGCAGGGCGGCGGCGGTGATCAGGGTCCAGGCGTCGCCGAGGGTTAGGTAGCGGTCCCCCGCGCCCACGTGCCCGCCGGGCCGGGCGGGTTGCCACGGCCGGCGCACCGCGCCGTCCCAGGAGAAGGCGCTGCCCAGTGCCAGCAACGGGTGCCCCAGCAGGGTGTCGGTTTCGCGATCGAAAATCATGCCCAGCCGGAGGCGGCGGTTGAGCGGGGCCAGCGGAAAGGCGTCCCTCAGGAAGGGGCTTCGCTTCTGCACGGGCAGGCGTGCGGCCAGGGCACGGGCGTAAGCGGTGGTATAGAGAAGGTCGTCATACAGGGTGCCGTCCAGGTCGAAGATCACCAGCCGGACCTTGTCGCCATCCCCCCGCGCGGTGGCCAGCGGGGACGGGGGCCTGGTTCGACGCCCTTCAGCCCTCGCGGTCGTCCTGCGGTTCCTCGCCGTGATCTGGGCGATGGTGGCCACGTTCACCAGCGCCATGTTGCCCGCGGCCTGCCGCCTACCTCGGGCCAAGGCCTGCAGTGCGGGTTGTTCTTGTTCGACCCGGCTATGCGCCATGCCACTCGCCGCTCCTTTCGCCGGTCGCCGGGGAGAGCCGTGGGGGAGCCTGCCGCGACCGGGGGTCTTCCCCGTTCCCCGTCCTGTTTCAGGGTAGCGCGGCGAGCGTCCGCTCAGGTTAAAGGCACTTCGAGGCTTCGCTAAGGCTTTGTGAACGTTGCTCGTGTAGGCGCCGCTCGCTTGCGGGCGCTTCCTGCCCCTCCTGCCCTGGGCGGCGCCCACGGCCTAGCAGCCCGTGTGAATAACGCTGCATCAGCCAGGCGATCGGGCAGTATTTTTCGGCTGACATGAGCCTGTTTCACGAACCCAGGTATTTCCGCAGGACTGCAGCCCCGGGAGGTTAAGTGAAGGCATCGGTTGGAATTCGCCATCGCCTGAGGTGTTCCTATGGCCTACAACTTCCGCCCGGTGAACCGTGACCAACTGTACCTGCTCCCACCGAGCCTTCGCGACTGGCTGCCTGAGGATCATCTGGCCTGGTTTCTGATCGACGCCGTCGAGCAGATGGACCTGCGGGCCTTTTACGAGAAGTACCGCGCCGACGGTTGGGGCGGAGAGAGTGACGACCCAACCCTGATGGTGACGCTCCTGCTGTACGCCTACTGCGTCGGCGAGCGGTCGAGCCGGCGGATCGAGCGGTTGTGCCTCGAGGACGTGGCCTTCCGGGTGATCACCGCCAACCAGAAGCCGGATCACGTGACCATCGCCCGCTTCCGCCAGCGCCATGCACGGGAGCTGGCCGCGCTGTTCACCCAGGTGCTGCGGCTGTGCCGTGAGGCGGGGCTGGGGAAGGTCGGCGTGGTGGCACTGGACGGGACGAAAGTCAAGGCCAACGCCTCGCTGGCGGCCAACCGCACCTACGATGCGATTCGCCAGGAAGTGGAGAAGATGCTCCGGGAAGCGGAGGCCACGGACCGGGAAGAAGATGAGCGGTACGGCTCCGGGCGTCGTGGGGACGCGTTGCCGGAGGAGCTGCGCCACCGTGCGAGCCGGCTGGAGCGGCTGAAGGCATGCAAGCGGCGGCTGGAGGACGAGGCGGCCCGGGAAGCGGCCCGGCAGCAGGCCCGCATCGAGGAGCGGAAAGCCCAGGAGCAGGCGACCGGCAAGAAGCGGCGGGGGCGGAAGCCGAAGGCGCCGGATGCCTCGGTGGATCCGGCAGCCAAGGCCAACATCACGGATCCGGACAGCCGGATCATGAAGACCCGGCAGGGCTTTGTGCAAGGGTACAACGCCCAGGCGGTGGTCACGGAGGACCAACTCATCGTGGCCGCGGCGGTGACGCAGGACGCCAACGACGTGGGCCAACTCCACCCGATGCTCCAGCAGGCGCAAGCCAACCTGCGGGCAGCGGGCGTGGACAAGCCCATCCGGGCCGTCGTCGCCGACGCGGGGTACTGGAGCGAGGCGAACGTGAAGCAGGCACCGGCGGATGGGCCGGAACTGTTCCTGGCGACGAGTAAAGAGTGGAAGCAGCGCCAAGCCTGGAAGGACACACCCCCTCCGCGAGGCCGCATCCCCAAGGGGCTGAGCCTGCGGGAGCGGATGGAACGCAAGCTGCGGACCCGGCGAGGACAGGCGATCTACGCCAAGCGCAGCCAGACCGTGAAGCCGGTGTTCGGGCAGATCAAGACCGTGCGAGGCGCCGACCGGTTCCTCCGTCGGGGTCTGGCGGCGTGTGACAGCGAGTGGAAGCTACTTTGCTTGACCCACAACTTGCTGAAGCTCTGGCGGAGGGTCAGGGAGCGATCCGCCACCTTGCCCTTTGGATGTACGGAGGCGGGCTTGGCGTAGAAGGGTAACGACCGGGCCCCCGGCCTACCCCGTCCTGACCGTCAGCCCACGGGACATGGCCGAATCGACCCGGTACGTTCCCCCAGTTCTGATCTCGTCAGGGTCAGTGAAACAGGCTCTAAGGCGGCGCAAGTTTGCCTCGGGGACAGGGGATTTCTTTCCACCAACATCACGGTTCGGGATCTTCTCCTCAATCATGGTGATCATCATCACATCTTCCCGAGGAAGTACCTGCAGCAGCTCGGGCTGAGCCGGGGCCGCTACAACCAGATCGCCAACTTCGTCATCGCCCAGAGTGAGATTAATATTGCCATCGGCGATACCCCGCCCCACATCTACTTCAAGGAGTTGTCGAACCAGGTCAACGGCGGCCCCAAGAAGTACGGTGGCATCACAGATCCCGAGACACTGAGGACGAATCTTGAGGAAAATTGCATCCCCCTGGCCGTGCTGGAGGGCGATGTACCGGATTATGATTCGTTCCTGGCTGAGCGTCGCCGCTTGATGGCGCTCCGGATCAAGCGATGGTTTGAGAGACTATAGGGCAACCATTCCCGCCCCTTTCACGGAAGGGCCAGGTCCATCTTCCGCGGCTGGCGACTGCCGCCCGAGTTGGCCACAGCGGAAAAGCGGCTGAAGGCGATTCAGGCGGCCAAGGCCCGGCTGGAGCAGCAAGCCCGAGCCGACGCCGAAGCCAGGGAAGCGGCGCGGGAAGCGGAATGGTCGTTCCCAGTGATGGACTTTGCCCGGTTTAGGGGACGGACACCCCGATACCTGGGACGTAAGCCCCAGTGAGGGTGATCCCCATACCAGCCAGAGTGGTACAATGCAAAACGAAGCCGCGCATCAATTCGCAGTTCGATTGTGGAGCCGACGCTTGCGGCTGACGGAGTAGGTCACCGCCCGGCCCCCGGCACGATGGGGTCGGGCGTTGCTTTCCGGGCTGTCGGATGGGAGAGGAGAATCCCGGTGGCCGGGGGCGTTCTGCATCTGGTAACGGATCGCAAGGCCGCGCCCGACCTCGTCGCCGTCGTCCAGGCAGCGGTGGCGGGTGGGGTGCAATGGGTCCAGTTGCGCGACAAGACGGCCGCCGCTCTGGACTTGTTCCACCTGGCCCAGAGGCTGGCGCCGGTTTGCCGGGCCGCGGGCGCCGGCCTGCTCATCAACGACCGCATGGATGTGGCGGTGGCAGCCGGGTGTGACGGGGTCCACCTGGCCCGGAAGAGCCTGCCGGTGGCTGCCGCCCGGCGCATCCTGCCCGTCCCCATGCTGCTCGGCGCCTCCGTGCATTCGCTTGCGGAAGCCCAGGAGGCGGTGCAGCAGGGAGCCGATTACGTCACCTTCGGCTCGGTGTACCCCACCCGTTCCCACCCCGGCCAGCAGCCGGCGGGTCTGGATGAACTGGCGCGCGTGGTGGATGCCGTCCCCGTCCCCGTGTTGGCCATCGGCGGCATCACGCCGGACAACGTCGAGGCGGTGCTCGCCACCGGGGTCGCGGGCATCGCCGTGATCTCCGCCATCCAGGGCGACCCCGACCCGGCGGCGGCCGCGGCGCGGCTGCGGGAGCGTATGGAAGCCTCGGCCCACCGGCCGCGCCACCCATTCCCCAGACCTCGGTGCATTGCGATCTCGGACCAGGAGACCCCGCTGCGACTCCGGGAAGGAGGACGAGGATGATGGCCGTCTCCGATGTGCCGACGGTGACGGTGCTGGTCAACGGGAAGCCGGTGGCCGTGTCCGGTCGTCCTGCGGGCGACGGCCCCACGTTGGTCGACCTGCTGGCCCAGATGGGCTACTCCGCCGATGCCCCCGTCGCGGTGGCCGTCGACGGCCGGGTCGTCCCGAGGCGCCAGTGGGCCGAGTTCGTCTTGCGGGAGACCCACCGGGTGCAGGTGGTCAAGGCCATGGCCGGGGGCGCCCCGGCCCCCGACGCGCCCGCAGGCCCGCAAGGGCCGGTACCTGCGGATGGACCGCTGCACCGCCGGCCGACGAGCCCGGGCCCGGAGCCCGCAGCGCCGGAGGCGCCCGCACCCTCGGACGGGCCGCAGGCCGGTTCGTCCGCCACGGATCCCCTGGTCATCGCCGGGCGCACCTTCCGGTCCCGGCTCTTCCTCGGCACCGGCAAGTACGCCGATCCCGCCACCATGGTCGCCGCCCTGGAGCGCTCGGGCACGGAGATGGTCACCGTCGCCATGCGGCTGATCGACCCGGACGACCCGGCCGGCGGCGACATCCTCGCCCACATCGACCGCAGCCGCTACCACCTGCTGCCCAACACCGCCGGGGCGACGACGGCGGAGCAGGCCATCGGCATCGCCCACCTGGCGCGGGAGGCACTGGGCACCAACTGGATCAAGCTCGAGGTCATCGGCGATCCCCGCACGTTGCTGCCCGACCTGCAAGGCACGCTGGAGGCGACGCGCCGGCTGGTGCGGGATGGATTCGTCGTCCTGCCGTACTGCACCGCCGATCTGGTGACCTGTCTGCGGCTGGAGGACGCCGGGGCCGCCGCGGTGATGCCCCTGGCGGCGCCCATCGGCACGGGGCAGGGGATGCAGGACTGGGTCGGCATCCAGCGCGTGATCGAGCGGGTCTCGGTGCCGGTGATCGTCGACGCCGGGCTGGGCGTCCCGTCGGATGCGGCCATCGCCATGGAGATGGGGGCCAGTGCCGTGCTGGTCAACACGGCCATCGCCCGGGCGAAGAACCCGCCGCTCATGGCCGAGGCCTTCCGGTGGGGTGTCATCGCCGGGCGGCAGGCCTTCCTGGCCGGCCGCATGCCGCCGCAGCGGGAAGCCAGCGCCTCGAGCCCGGTGCGAGGAGTGCCGCAGCTGCAAGGCATCGCCGCCCCGGGTGGGAGCGGGTAAGGCGCCGAGGAGCGATCACCCATGCCCAGCGGGACTGCATCGCCCACCCCATCGCCCATCACCGACCACGGCGGGTCTGGCCCGTATGACGTGGCGATCGCCGGCGCCGGGGTCGTCGGCCTGGCCGCGGCCTTCGAGCTGGCCAGGCACGGCGCGCGGGTGGTCGTCGTCGAGGCCGATCGCCCTGGCAGCGGCGCCTCGACCGTCGCTGCAGGGATGCTGGCGCCCGGGCACGAGGCCCACGCCGACCCGCTGCTGCGGGAACTCGGTCTGCACAGCCACCGGCTGTGGCCGTCCTTCGCCAAGGCGGTGGAGCGCGTCTCCGGCCTGACGACCGGCTACGTGGGACGCGGGATCGCCGTCCTGGCCACGGACCCCGGGGAGGCGGACGAACTGGCGGCCCGGGCCTCGGAACGGGCGGTTCCACCGCCGGACCGACCGGACCCCTCCTCGCAGGGAGCCGGAACCCCGGGACCCGGTGCAGGGGCTCCGGGGACGGGGGCTTCAGGTCCCGCGATCCGCCGCGCCGAGCAGACGGGGCTGGCCCCCGCCGACCCCGCACCGCATCGTGCGGGGAGCGGCGTCGAGCTCTCGGACGCCGGCTGCGGCGTCGAACTGTCGGATGGGGGCTTTCGCGATCCGGTGTGGCTTGCCCGCGAGGACCTCCCGGCCCACCTGGCCGTCTTCCCCGGGGCCTGCGGCGCCCTGTTCTTCCCCGAAGGGGGCCACGTGGACCCGGTGGCGACCGTCCGCGCCCTCGCAGCCGCCTTGGCCGCCTCGGGCGTGACCCTGCTCCCCGGCACCCGCGTCCACGGCTGGCGGGACGAACCGGCCCCGGGCGGCCGCCGCCTGGTGGCCGCCCTGACCACGGCCGGCGAGATCCGCGCCAGCTGGTTCGTCCTGGCGGGTGGGGTCTACAACGCCACCCTGGCTGCCCAGGCCGGCTTTTCCCTGCCGGTGGTGCCGGTCAAGGGGCAGATCCTGGCGGTGGAGCCGCCGGCACCTGTGGCTGCGTTCGTCCGCGGGCAGGTGCCGGTGTTCGGTGGGAGCGTATACCTCGTGCCCCGACGCGACGGGCGTCTGTTGATCGGCGCCACGGAGGAACCGGAAGCGGGCTATGACACGGGCATCACCCTGGGGGCCGTCGGCCGGCTTGCGACGGCGGCGCAACGCCTCCTGCCGGAGCTGGCCGGGGCCCGGTGGCTGGAGGCCCGGGCGGGGCTGCGGCCGGGGACGCCGGACAAGCGGCCGATCATCGGCCGGGCGCCGGGGTTCGTCAACGCCCTGGTCGCGGCGGGTCACTACCGCAACGGGATCCTGCTGGCGCCCCTGACGGCCCGGATCGTCGCGGTGCTCTGCGCCGGCAAGGCCTCCGGCCGTTCCGCGCTCCCCGGGAGCGGGGAGGCCGTCATCCCGGCCCACTGGCTGGAGGCGTTGCGACCCGAGCGGTTCGCCCAGGCGCCTCCCACGGCATCTTGACAGGGGCCCCCTGGCGTCCGGCGGCCGGTCGCCCCCCGGCTGATGCCCGGACCGCGTTAGACGAACCGGCTCGCTCAGAAGAACCGCGTCATACATTCCATCGTGCCGCCGCCGCTCAGCCCGTCGCGGACGTGGTGGGATCACGAGGTCACCGGCTTCAACCGTCCGGCGAACCGCTGGCGGAACTTGCGCACCTTGGGGTCGATGACCACCCGGCAGTACGGGTAATCCGGGTTCTTCCAATAGAACCGGCGGTGATACTCCTCGGCCGGGTAGAACGCCGTGAACGGCACGACCTCCGTGACGATGGGATCCTTCCAGCGACCGCTGGCCTCGAGTTCGCGGATCGTCGCCTCCGCCACCGCCTTCTACTCCGGCGAGTGGTACAGGATGATGGACCGGTACTGGGGCAGACGTCATGCCCCTGGCGGTTGGGCGTGGTCGGGTCGTGGATCGCGAAGAGCAGATCGCGGTAGCTGATCACCTCCGGATCGAAGGTGATCTGGACGACCTCGGCATGGCCCGTCGCACCCGTGCAGACCTGCTCGTACGTGGGGTTCGGCACGTGGCCGCCGGCGTAGCCGGGTTCGACCCGGACGACCCCCTCGAGCTCCGCGAAGATGGGCTCGAGGCACCAGAAGCAGCCGCCTCCCAGCGTGGCGGTCTCCCAGCGGCGCCCGCTGGGCGCCGGGTCCGTGGATCTTGTAGTTCTCGATTCCGCCGTGACGTCGTCTGGCGGCACGGTCTTCGCGGGTTCACCGGGTTCTGCGGTCGGCCGTCGACGATCGGAGCGTTGCCCGTCCATCGCCTCCATCCCTCCAAGCCCCCTCTTCGGCGTATGGCTGGCCGAATTCCGTCCGGAAGAACGTTTCGCGGCAGGAGGCGCCGGCCCTCGTTCTATCTTGCTTGTTCCACCACGCTTCGTTGCGGGGCGCAACCGGTCGACCTCGTGCGGGACGGACGGCGGGTGGTCGGCCGGGTGGTGGTCTGGGCTAGAGTTGGGGCTGGGCCCCGGCGTCGCGGCCTGGGTGCGCCGTCCGGCCCCGCCGCGACGCGACCGGGGCGACGCGGTCGGAGACGATCGAGAAAGGGGGATCCATCGTGGCCAAGGTGTTGATCCTCACCGGCGATGCCGTCGAAGCCCTGGAAGTGTACTATCCGCTGTACCGGTTGAAGGAAGCCGGCCACGAGGTCCAGGTGGCAGCCCCCACTAAGAAGACGCTGCGGACCGTCGTCCACGACTTCGAGCCAGGTTGGGAGACCTTCACCGAGAAGCAGGGCTACAAGCTCGAGGCGGACCTGGCCTTCGCCGACGTCAAGCCGGAGGAGTACGACGGCTTGATCCTGCCCGGCGGCCGGGCGCCGGAGTACATCCGGCTCAACGAGCACATCCCGCGCATCGTCGGCCACTTCTTCGAGGCCAACAAGCCCGTGGGCGCCATCTGCCACGCGGCGCTGATCTTCTCGCGGGTGCGGGACCACCTCAAGGGGCGGCAGCTCACGGCCTACACGGCCTGCCGGCCGGACGTCGAGTCGCTGGGCGCCACCTATGTGACCGAGCCGCTCCACGTCGACGGGAACCTGGTTTCCGCCCACGCCTGGCCGGATCTTCCGGGCTTCATGCGCGAGTTCCTGCGGCGGCTCGACGAGTACCTGAAGCGGTGAGGCAGATCGCGCTGAGGCGCGAGGGGGAGCCGCGAGCAGCACGTCGCCTGCGGAGCGGGTACGCGGTCGGTCGATGCAGCGCATGGGAGGCCCCACCCGAGCCGGGTGGGGCCTCCTGTGCTCGGCTCAAGGCTGCGGTCGCCGTCGACCCCTAGAGCACGGCCAGCTCCTCGTCCTTGGGATCCGTGATGAACATGTGTCCTGGCGCATGGGTGATCATGAACTCCGGCTTGGCGCTCATCGCCACGGCCTGGGGGGTGACCCCGCATGCCCAGAAGACGGGGACCTCCCCCGGCCTGATCGTCACCGGGTCCCCGAAGTCGGGCTTCGCCAGGTCACGGATCCCCAGCGCCTCTGGGTCCCCGATGTGAACCGGTGCCCCGTGGACTGCCGGGAAACGTGACGTCACCTGCACCGCCCGCACCACCTGCTCCTGGGGGATGGGGCGCATGCTCACCACCATCGGCCCGTGAAAGACACCTGCCGGCGTACACGGACGGTTCGTGACGAACATGGGGACATTGCATCCTTCTTCGATGTGACGGACGGGGATGCCGGCTTCGAGCAGAGCCGCCTCGAACGTGAAGCTGCAACCGAGAAGGAATCCGACGAGATCGTCCCGCCAGTAGTCGCGGATGTCCGTCACCTCGGCCTTCAATACCCCGTTCTCCCAGATGCGATAGCGGGGAACGTCGGTTCGCAGGTCGGCCTCCGGTGCCACCATGCGCGGAACCGGTGAGCCGACGTCTGTCACGTCGAGCAGCGGACACGGTTTGGGATTGCGAAAGCAAAAGAGCAGAAAGTCGAAGGCGTATTTCTGGGGTAGGATCACCACGTTGGCCTGCGCGTAGCCGGGCGCCAGGCCCGGGGTCGGCCCCGTGTACTGCCCGCGGCGGATGACCTCTCGCAGTTCGGGCAGGGACAGATGGCGAACGTCCACTCCTGATCCGCCCCCTCCTCGGCCAGGACACCCTGCGCTCGTGCCTCACCCGTGGCCACCACCGTCATGCTGGTATGTCGATCCGCCTTCACCCGCCGACCACCTGCGCCAGCGGCACGACCTCCACGCCCGCCTCTTCGAGCGCCCGCCGGATCCGGGCGACGAAGGCGATCGCCTCGGGGTTGTCTCCGTGTACGCAGATGCTGTCCGCCCGGATGGGGACCTCCTCCCCCGTGATCGCCGTGACCTTGCCCTCGGTCACCATCCGCACGGCGCGGGGGATGGCGATCTCCGGATCGTGGATCATCGCATCCGGTCGCGAACGGGGAACCAGCGTGCCATCGGCATTGTAGGCACGGTCAGCGAAGACCTCCTGGGCCACCTTCAACCCGACCTCCTCGGCCGCCCTGACCATGGCCGAACCGGCCAGGGCGAGCAAGATGGAGTCCGGTGCCGCGGCCTTGACGCCCTCGGCGATGGCCCGGGCGAGCCGGAGGTCCCTCGCCGCCATGTTGTACAGCGCACCGTGGGCCTTGACGTGTTGCAGCGGGCGACCCGCGGCGCGGGCGAAGGCGGTGAGCGCCCCGACCTGGTAGATGACGAGGTTCTTCACCTCTTCCGGCGTGAGCTCCATGCTGCGGCGACCGAACCCCTGCAGGTCGGGATGCCCCGGATGCGCCCCGATGCCCACGCCGTTCTCCGCCGCCATCGCGACGGTCCGGGCCATCACCATGGGGTCGCCGGCGTGAAACCCGCAGGCGATGTTGGCCGAGGTGACGTGGCGCAAGACCTCGGCATCCAACCCCAGCCGGTAGACGCCGAAGCTCTCGCCAAGGTCCGCATTGAGGTCGACCCGCGGTACCATGTCCGTCCCTCCCCCTCGGTAAGCCGTGGCCCCGGAAAACGTGCCCTGGCGAAGTCGGAGACGAACGAATCAGAAGCAAGGGCCGCTGAAGGCGCAACCGGCGCTGACACGGCCACTCAAGAACGCGGCCACCTCACGCGAGGCGCTGCGCCAGGCGCCGCAGCCCCTCCTCCCGCTCCCGGTAGAGCCGGACCGCCTCGTCGCGGCTCACCGCCGCGAACCGTACCCTGTCCCCCGGCTTGGCCTGGGCGATGCGCGGGATGTCGACGCTGATCACCGTGGCGATCTTCGGGTAGCCACCCGTCGTCTGGCGGTCGGCCAGCATCACGATGGGCCGCCCGTGTCCCGGCACCTGCACCGCGCCGAGCGGAATCCCGTCGGAGATGATGTCCGCCGGCCCGGCATGTTCGATCGTCGGCCCGTCGAGGCGACAGCCCATGCGGTCCGCCTCCACCGTGACCACGTACTCGGCGCTCAAGAACGTCGCGACCCCGGCCGGCGTGAAGTGGTCGTCTTGCGGCCCGAGCACCACCCGCAGGGTGATGGGGCTTCCATAACGGGGGACGAACTCGTCCGGGACGCGCCGGCCGGCGATCTGGCGGGCGACCTCCCCCGGCGACGCATCCGAACCACCGGCGTCCCCCGACCGGCCACGGACGGCCGCCCGTGGCCGGCGGGTCGTCGCCGGTTCGTCCGCACGGAAGAGGCCCCCCGCCTTGAGGACATCCCCGGCCTTGAGGGCTCGACCGCCGATCCCGCCGATCCCGCCCCGCAGATAGGTCGAGCGGCTCCCCATGACCGGCGGCACGTCGATGCCGCCCGCCACGGCCAGGTAGGCCCGGCACCCCTGCTTCACGCCGCGGAAGCGGATCTCGTCGCCCGGTTCCACCGCCACCGCCTCCCAGAGCGGGAGCGGCTGGCCGTTCCGCGTCGCCCCCAGGTCGGCGCCCGTGACGGCGATGACCGTCGGGGCCAGCACCCGGAGGGTCGGGCCGAGCAGGGTGATCTCGAGGCCCGCCGCGTTCTCGTCGTTGCCGACCAGGAGGTTGGCGACGCGGAGGGCGTACTCGTCCACCGCCCCCGCCACGGGCACGCCGAAGGCCTGGTAGCCGTGCCGGCCCCGGTCCTGCACCGTGGTGAGCAGTCCCGGTGCGACGACCTCGAAGACCTCCGCCATCCGCGATGCCCACCTCCACCCGGGTCCGGTTTCTCGCCCCTGCCGCCGCCCAACTTTCTCGACCCTCCCGCCGCCCAACCGCCCTGACCGCCGCCGGGCCTCCACGCTGTGCCGCCTCCGATGGGCCGGGACACGGCGATGGGACGGGACTCGCCGATGGGTCGGGGCTCAATGTTCGGCAACCCTGGGCATGACCTCCACGCGATAGGTGCCGGTCGCCACCTGGGCGGCAATGGCCTCGTACTCCTCCCGTGTCACCGCTTTGAAGCGGACGTAGTTGCCCGGGGCCAGGAGCACCGGCGGTTGCCGGTAGGGGTCGTAGAGCTTGATCGGCGTCTGCCCGATGATCCGCCAGCCGCCTGGGCTCTCGACGGGGTAGACCCCGGTCTGCTTGCCGGCGATGCCCACGGACCCCGCAGGGATCTTCGTGCGCGGCGATTCCAGGCGCGGCGCGGCGATCCGCTCGTCCATCCCGCCCAAATAGGGGAAGCCCGGCGTGAAGCCCAACATGTAGATCAGGTAGTCCCGGCCGGTGTGGATGCGGATCACCTCGTCCGCGGAAAGCCCCGTGTGCTCGCAGACGAAGGGAAGGTCGGGGCCGAATTCGCCCCCGTAGCAGACGGGGATCACGGTCACGGTGGGCGCTGGGAGCTGCAACGCCTCCCGGTTGCGGACGAGATCCAGCAGCCCCTGCTCCAGCGCCGCGGGCGCCACCTGCATCGGATCGAAGTACACCAGGACCGAGCGGTAGGTCGGAACCACCTCCATGACCCCCGGGATCGGACGAACCTGCAAGGCTTGCGTCAACGCTCGCACACGGGCGTGGATGGCGGGCGAGATCTCGTTGCCGAATTCGACCACGAGCGCCCGGTCCCCGGCGGGCAGGAAGCGGACGGGGCGGTCGAATCCCTCGACTTCGTGTTGGTGCACGGCGGGCTCGACTTCTCGGCGACCGGATGGTCCGGACTGGCGAACGGAATCCCCCGACCCGCCGGCTCGGTCAGGCTGGCTGGACGGGTTCGGGTCGAACCGGGGTGCCTGGAACCCGGCTGGCTGGTCCATGGACGCTCCCCCATCGGTTCCATGGTTCTGGTTCGACCATGCTGGCATGGCGGCCGTCACCGCCCGCCGCGATCGGAACTGCAACCATCCCACCCCGCCGGAGGCTGGGAGGCTGATGCCGTCGCCCACCCAATACCGAAGCGGAAGGGCGCTGGTCGCGGCCCACAGGCGATGACGGGGAGCCTGCGAACATCGGCTACTACCATGATCCCACCGGCGGCGGATCCCGCAAGTGCGGCCACGACGACCGGGGTGTCACGTCACCAAGTGGGCAGCCCTCACGCATCCGTACCGTCCCTGCGTCGCCCAAGGAGCTCGAGTGTCACCCTACCAACTGGGCAAGCGTCACCGCCGCCAGAGGGCAGCCATGCCCTGGAGGGACTGGATGCCCGCGTACACCGCCAACGCCACCACGATGATCCCGAAGGCGGTCATCCAGGCCGGATGCCGGTAGTCGCCCGCGATGTCCCTGCGGCGGCACGCCAGGAGCACGGTGCCCAGGGTGATCGGGAGGATCAGGCCGTTGAGGGATCCGGCCAGGATGAGCAGCGCCACCGGCCTCTCCACGGTGACGAAGAGCAGCGTCGACGCGGCGATGAAGCCGATGATCCACTTGGCGTGGTGCCTCTCGATGGACGGGTGCAGCGTCCGCAAGAACGAGACCGACGTATACGACGCCCCGACCACGGAGGTGACGGCCGCGGCCCAGAGGACCACACCAAAGATCTTGTAACCCAGCATGCCGGCGCCGATCTGGAACGCGGAAGCCGGCGGATTCTGGGGGTCGAGCCTGGCCCCGGCCGCAACGACACCGAACACGGCGAGGAAGAGGAGCACGCGCATGAGGGAGGCCGTCAAGATCCCCGTGACCGAACTCCGCGTGACCTCCTGCAGGTGCTCAGGACCGCGGATGCCCGCATCCAGCATCCGGTGCGCTCCGGCGAAGGTGATGTACCCGCCCACCGTCCCCCCCAAGAGCGTGAGGATGGGGAGGAACGGAACGTGCGTAGGTGCGACCGCGCGCAGGAGCGCTTCGCCCAGCGGCGGCTTGGTGACGACGGCTACATAGAGGGTCAGAACCAGCATGACGACCCCGAGGATCTTGGCGAAGTTGTCCATCGCCCGGCCCATCTCCTTGGACAGGAAGACGTAGAAGGCGATGAGCGCCGAGGCGATGGCTCCCCACTTCACGTCGAGGCCAAAGAGGACGTTGAGCCCCAGCGCCGCGCCGCCGACGTTGCCCACATTGAAGGCCAGCCCACCGAGGGCCACGATGAGCGCGATGAAGTAGCCCAGCCCCGGCAGCACCTTGTTCGCCAGGTCCTGCCCGCGCAACCCCGACACCGTGATGATGCGCCACACGTTGAGCTGGGCGCCGATGTCGAGGATCACCGACGCGAGGATCACGAAGGCGAAGTTGGCCCTGAACTGCTCGGTGAAGACCGCGGTCTGGGTGAGGAACCCGGGACCGATGGCGGAGGTCGCCATGAGGAACGCGGCCCCGAGGAAGACCCCGGCCGCGGTGCGGGGTGGGGATGGCTGATTTGGAGGGGCGGGTGCGGGCATGGGTGTTCCTCCTCGTCCTCTTCCTGGTCGTGACTTGCACTTCTGTCCACGGTCGTAGGCGTTCACTCCTGGATCGCGGCGAGTCGTTGCGACCCCCCACCGGCAAGGGCCTCTTTCATTGTTCGCCAATCGGCCCTTGCCTGAGGGTGCGGCACCTCACCCGGAAGATCAGCGGGAGGGTGCTACGCTCTCGGCGAAAGGGCCACCACCCGAACCTGCGGGCGCAGGGAGGCGTAGGCATCGGCCTCGAACCGGCCGGCCACCGGCGACGTCACGGTGGCCGCTGCGACGGCCACGGCATGGGCGAGGCATTCCGGCCACGCCCAGCCACGGAGCGCGCCGTCCACGAGCCCAGCCACCAGCGCGTCCCCAGCGCCCACCGGGTTCCCGCGCACCACCGGTCCCTGCGCCCACCATGTCCCAGCGGGCGTCGCGGCCACCACGCCGCCGGCCCCCATGGAGATCACCGCCGCGGCCGGCCCCGCACGCTGCAGGGCCTCCGCGGCTCTCCTGACCTCTTGCAGCCGGGGCGATGCTCCGCCGACCCCACCGGCGTCTCCCAGGATCTCCTCCACGGAGGGTAAGGGTTGGTCGGCGGCGCGGTCGCAAGGGGCCGGCGGGGCGCTGGGGGGCGCAGCGGGTGTTCCCTCGCCGTTCAGGGGCCTAGGCTCGGGCGGTAACGGCGGCCTACCCTCGGGCTGTACCCGCGGTTCGGAACTGGCGGCACGGCGCCGCCATCTGCCGGGGACGACGGCGCCCCTGCCGGTCCGGGCCATGAGTGCTTCACCTTTACCAAGTTCACCCGCCATGAGCTCTTCCAGTTCACGCAGGTTGGGCTTGATCATGTCGGGAGCCGCAACGAGCCCGTGCCGCAAGGCCTCGCCACTGGTATCCAGGACGGTGCGCAGGCCGGCCGAACGGGCCAGACGGATCAGGCATGCGTAGGCGTCTCCAGGCAAACCCGGCGGAAGGCTTCCCGACAAGACGACGGCCGCGAACTCGTCCCGCCGCACCCACTCCGCAAACGAGCGCACGAATTCCTCCCATGCTCCCGGGGAGATCTCGGGCCCGGGCTCGTTGAACTCGGTCGACTGGGCGACATCCTGCTCGAAGACGGCGAGGCAGCGCCGGGTCTCCCCTTCCACCCAGACCCAGCGGGTTTCCAACCCCGCTTGCGCAAGCTCTTCGGCCAGACGTTGGCCCGTGGCGCCCGCGGCAAAACCGGCCACCGCCACGGGCGCGCCCAGCCCCTGTAAGACCCGGGCGACATTGACCGCCTTGCCGCCGGCCCGCATGTGCACCCGGCGCACGCGATGCGTGGTGCCGCGGCGGAGGAGATCGACCTCGTAGGTGATGTCGAGGGCGGGGTTCAGGCAGATCGCCAGCACTCGCCCCCCGCCCCCTGCGCACCGGTTCACCGGCACGACTCGCACCTGCCTCCCGGTGGCATTCGTTCACGCCCGCCCCTGGGACCCGCAGAGGCGAATCTTCCGCGCTGCCTCGTCCTGCAGCGCCTTGAGCGCCGGCGCGAGCAGCCTGCGCGGATCCGTCTCATGGTTGCCCGACAGAGCGGCCCGCAGTGCGCCAGCCCATGCGTGCTTGAGCTCGGTCGCGAAGTTGACCTTGGCCACCCCCCACGCGATGGCGGCTTGCAACATCTCGGCCGTCAGACCCGAGCCCCCGTGCAAGACCAGGGGTACCGGCACCCGGGCGCGAATGGCCGCCAACCGCTCGAGATCGAGTCGCGGTGCCTCCCGGTAGACCCCGTGCACGGTGCCGACCGCGACCGCCAGGCTGTCCACGCCAGTGCGCGCCACGAACTCCTCCGCCTGCTCGGGAAGAGTGAACTCATACCCCTCCGGCGCACCGGCCACACCTGTGTTTGCCGGATCCCCCGCCCGCGGCACGTATCCCAATTCCCCTTCGACCGCCACCCCGGCAGCGTGGGCGGCCTCGGCCACCTTGGCCGTAAAGGACACGTTGTCCTCGAAGGGGAGCGAAGAACCGTCCGCCATCACGGAGGTGAACCCGTGACGCAATGCCCCGAGCACGAGCTTGTAATCGCGTGCGTGGTCGAGGTGCAGGACCACAGGCACCCGGCACCGGCGGGCCGATGCCCGCACGACCGCCTCGATGGCGTCGAAGCCGAGGAAGGCGATCGTCCCCGCCGAGGCCTGGAGGATCAGGGGTGACCGCTCGGCCTCCGCCACCTCCAGCAAGGCCGGGACCATATCGAGACTGTGGAAGTTCAGGCCGGGCACGGCGTATCCCTCCGCCGCTGCCCGCCGCAAGACCTCGCGCGCATCCACCAGGGGCATGAGACTCCCCACCCTCCGGATCGCGTCTGCCGACGCTCAGACCCGAACGACACGCCCACAAGAGGGCCGCCCATGTCTCAAGTACCAGGGTCGCCTCCATCTCATCCTTTGAGGGCTCCCGCCAGCAAACCCCTTACGAAGTACCGACCCAGAAGAACGTACACGAGCAAGGTGGGTAGGGCGGCAAGAAATGCAGCCGCCATCTGAACATTCCACTGGACGATCTGACTTCCGGAGAGGTTCTGTAACGCGACCATCACGGGCTGCCGGTCCGGCCCCGTGATAGCCACTGCAAATAGAAAATCGTTCCACGCGGATGTAAACTGCCAAATCGCAACCACCACCGCAGCCGGTGCTGACAAGGGCACGATGATGTGCCGGTATTGCCGCAACACACCTGCACCGTCCAGCAAGGCAGCCTCCGTAATCTCGTTGGGTATGCTAGCATAAAAATTTCGAAATATAAGGGTCGTTATCGGTATACCGTAGACGACATGTACGATGACCAGACCGGTCAGTGTGTTGTACAAGCCCATCGCCTGAAGTGTCGTAATTAGCGGAATAAGAACACTTTGGTATGGGATAAACATTCCGACAAGCAAGATGGTAAACAACGCCTGTGCACCACGAAACCTCCACCTCGCCAAGACGTATCCGTTGATCGACCCTATCAGGACCGAGACCACGGTTGCCGGCACAACCACTTTGAAGGTATTAAGGAAGTGAGGGCCAAGCTTTGCATACGCTATACGAAAGCTGTCCAAATTCGGATTATGCGGTAGATTCCACATCTGGTCGAGCGATGCTTCCGCCGCCGTCTTCAGCGAGGTCAAGATCATAACGCACACGGGAGTTAGGGTAACCAAGGAAAACAAGACCAGGCCAATGTACATCAATACGCGCCTAGCCACTCATTTCACCCCGCCGCTCCCGCCATATCAGGTACGGGATGAAGATCGCCATCGTCAGTAGGAGCATGATCATGGAAATCGCCGCGCCTTGAGCAAACCGGTTGCCGCGGAATGTCGTTTCGAACATGTATACGCTTGGCATGTCCGTGACATAGGCGGCGCCGGACCCCGTCATCGCGTAGATCAAGTCGAACACCTTCAAGGACACGTGACCGAGAACGATGGTCACGGTGACGGCTGCCGGCCACAGCAACGGTAGGACGATGTGCCGGTAAAGTCGCCACCCGGTAGCCCCATCGATCTGGCCCGCCTCACGGACTTCATCGGGGATACCCTGGAGGGCGGCAAGGAAGATGGCCATGGCAAACCCGGACATCTGCCAGACGGCCGCCAGGACGACGGCAATCATGGCGAGAGGTACGCCCAACGGCACTTGCCCCCAAGACCATAAACCTGGCAGCACGCGAGTATCTACATACCACAGCGGAACCGCCGAGATACCTATCTTTTTGATCAAGAGGTTTATACCAGTAGTCGGGTTTAGCAACCATTGCCACACAACCCCGGTGACCACAAAGGACAGTGACATAGGGAATAGAAACAGGTTTCGGAAGAAGGCCTCACCGCGCGGGCGCTGGTCTAACAAGAGAGCGAGGACCAAACCGACCACCAGGCAAGCAGCGGTGAAAATGACCGTGAACACAATGGTATTGCGAATATCAGCCCGGAATCGGAAGTCCTCGAAGAGCGCCCTGTAATTCTCCAGGCCTATAAAGGACAGGTCACGGACGAAAGTATTCCAGCGTGATAGGGATACGTAGCCCGTCCAGCCGATGAAGCCGTAGACGAAAACGCCAACCGCGAGAAGAGACGGCAAGAGTAACACAATAGGCAAAACCCGATCAGCATGAAGGCTGGACTTCAAGACGATCGACCCCCAACGGGGCCCGGGGCCGGGGCAAGATCACGCCCCGGCCCCACCCCCGCATCGGACTGTGCCGACATCGGCCCTACTGAACCTACCCAGGCACGTTACTGATCCAGGTACTGCTTGGCCGCGGATGCGAGCCCCTGCAAGGCGGTATCGACGTCTCCTGTCGTTGCGAAGACACGGATCACCTGAGTCGCCTGCTCCACGAAAGCAGGAGGTGCGGCGCTGCCATGAGCCAGGCTGGGAACTAGCTCGTTGGTCTTGAAGTCCTCCATGGTTGACTTCCCATAAGCGTCATACTTGCTGGGGTCCGCGTCGAGACGAGCAGGAATCGACCCTTTCAGCGGGTTAAAGGTGTCTTGCCCTTCCACGGAACCCAGAAGCTTCAACCACTTAATGGTCGCGTCGCGGTGTTTGATACCAACCGGCAAGCCGAAGGTGTCGGAGACCACCATAAAGCTGCCTTCCGTATTGGGTGTGGGGGCCCATCCGAAGTCTTCTTCAGGCTTCAACTTGAGGTCGACGGTGTAATACCCCTTGACCCAGTCCCCCATCACGTTCATCGCTGCCTGGCCATCCGCCACCAATTTCGCGGCGTCCTGCCAGTTCCTGGCGGCGTGATCCACGTTGACGTACTGCAGCATGCGGCCCAGGATCTCCAGGGACTGCCGAACTTCAGGACCGTTCCACGGCTTTGACCCCGTGAACAGCGCCTTGTAGCCCTCCGGGCCGGCAACACCCAGTAGGATGTCCTCCCAGAGATGCAACAGTGTCCACGGCTCCTTGTCGCCGAGGGCGAGGGGCGTGACGCCCTTCGACTTCAACGCATCGGCCACCTGGAAGAACTCATCGAACGTCTTGGGCGGTTTCAAGCCGTGCTGATCGAAGACCTTTGCGTTGTACCAGAGAACGTTGCCACGATGGATATTGACGGGCACGGAATAGATCTGGCCGTCCTTGCTCAACATATCGATGAGATCCTTCGGGAACTTGTCCCGCCACCCTTCCTCGTCATACAGGAAGTTCAGTGGTTCCATCTTGCCGGCGGCAACCCATGTGTCCAGCAACTCGCGCCCGGCGTGAACTTGGAAGGTATCGGGCGGATTGCCCGCCTGCATCCGGCTTGCGAGGACCGCCTTCGCATTGGTGCCCGCCCCTCCCGCAACGGCGGCGTTGATGACGTCGATGCCGGGGTTCTGCTTCTTGAACAAGTCGATCAACGCCAGCAAGCCTGCTTCTTCGCCGGCTCCCGTCCACCAGCTGAAGATCTCAACGGCTTGCTCACTGGTGGTCCCAGCTTGCTGGTTTCCTTGCTGTGCCTGCCTTTCGGCCGCGGGCTGTGCCGGCTGCTGGCCGCAGCCCGCCAGTATGAGAGCGGCCACGAGTGTTACCACCATCGTGCGCCACTGACGCACTTTGCTCCCCTCCCGCGTCATGGCTTGGTCGCTTCCCACAGGCTACTACCGGAAACTTCTCCAAGACGAGCACTGTACGCGCTCATTGCGGACTCCGGCAGGATGCTGGGTCCCTTGCCCGCACCCGCCGCGGCAGACGCCCGCACGACACCGCCGGACACCTCCCCTCTCGTCGCGGCCTTGAGCCTTGCTGATCGCCGCTACCGCGCCTCATCGTTCCCGGATAAAACCACCTTGCCAACCCGCGAGCCATGCGGCGCCAA